>SVQZ01000019.1 GCA_015065105.1 Oscillospiraceae bacterium
GAGCAAGGGTGGGAGCGCCCTTAACGTTTGCTCCTGTACCGTTGATAAGCTCAACAGTTACCATCCAGGTCATAGCTTCCTTTGCCCAGTCTGCGGTGTCAGAAGCATCGCCGAAGCGGTCGAATGCTGTCTGTCTTACCTTTGAGGTATCATATTCATCCTTTGCATATCTGTAAAGCATGGTAGCAAGAGTCTGACGGTTAAGAGTCTTTGAGGGCATGAATTCGCCCTTGTTGTTACCCTCAACGTAGCCCTTTTCGCTCGCCCAGTTAACAGCGGCGGTCATCCAGTCGTTGGAGGGAACGTCGGGGAAGAGGCTTTCGCCCTGATAGTCAGCCTCATTTGCGCCGGAAAGACGGAAGAGAGTAGTTGCAAACTGTGCTCTTGTCATTGCGTTTGAGGGAGAGAAGAGAGTACCTGCGCTGTTTGTACCCTTGAAGATACCGTTAGCGTAAGTATAGTCAACCGCTTCATAGAACCAGTCTGTTTCCTTTACGTCGGTAAAGGGGAGAGCTTTATCTGCGGCAGATATGCTGAAGCTGCTGAAGGGAACTGCAGTCAAGAGCATCATCGCGAGAAGAAGAATTGAGATAAATCTTTTCATGTTTTGTCTCCTTTGTATCTTTTATTGCTTCAATTCTACCATAAATTTTATCAAAAGTAAATAATAATTGCAAAAAAGCGGGCGCCGGCCCGCACCGAATTCCGCCCGATTCTTCGGTGCAAACAACTCGCACGAAATAGAGCGATTTTCTGAAAATAAAAAATGTGGGCGCCGGCCCGCACCAAATCCCGCCCGATTCTTCGGTGCAAACAACCCACACGAAATATAGCAATTCCGAAAATTAAAAAGATGCAGGGCACACCGAATCCCGCCCGATTCTTCGGTGCAAACAACTCACACGAAATAGAGCAATTTCCTATAAATTAAAAAACAGAGCGCGATCGGAAACGATCACGCTCTGTGATATTCGGTTTATTTCGGGCACAGGTTCAAAGACAGTAACCAATTTAAGCCCGAATTAGCCGCGGTACGACCGCTTAGCTGTAACGCCAGAATGCGGGATTGAGGTTGCTGATGTTGGGCATCTCGAAGCCGTAGGTCTCAAGGATCTCAACGTATGCATCTCTCAACGCTGTATATTTTGCAAGATCTTCAGCGGTCATTGCGCTGTCAGCATAGGTCTCGTAAGCGAGACAAAGCTCGATGTACTTCATCTGAGTGGAATCGCGTCTTACTCTTGTTGCCATTTCTTCGGTCTGTGCAAGAGACTCAGCCTTTTCCCAGAGACCCATGAGGTAATCGAAGTTTTCTCTGTACTGCTCCTCGGTAATAATGTCATTCCAATCCTCGTTAGACCAGATATGCCATTCATTTTCCTGAGAAAGCTCGTACATATAGTTGATGTATTCGTAGATGTAGGTCCAGCCGTCGCCGTAATATTCCTTCATGAACTCCTGAATGTAGCCCCAATACTGATCCTCGGTCATGTTTTCACCGTCACGGAGAAGCTTTGCTGCCATGTAGCATCTCATAACGTCGAAGCAAGCGTTATCATCGGTAGTGTTCTGGAGGAAGAAGCCGCAGGCGCCGTTCTCGAAGAAGTATGTGAAGTTATCATACATACGGTGGAAGAGGGGGATGGGCTGCTCGTTGTGGTTAGCGGGGTAGATATAATCCCAGATATAAATGGTGGGACAGAGCTCAACGATCTTATCGAAGCAGTCCTTGTAGCCGTAAACGGTTTCAACCTTGTATCCGTAATCCTTTTCATAGGTATTGTTGGGGTTAGATTCGTTTTTACAGCCTGTGGATGTGATGGAGTGAGTACCGCACATATTGTCGCCGCATACAACGTAGGTAACATTCTTGTTGATATCCTTACGGTCAAAGCCCTTAAGCATATTCCATGTATGGCTGTATGCAAGGCCGAGGATCTTTACGTTGGGGAAATCTTTTTCAAGCGCATCTGCTACAACGTCAAGGATGTTGAAGTAGGGACCCATTCTGCCGTGCTCGCGGATATACGCTGCACAGGAGGAGCACTTACAGTAGCCTGCACCGTCGGAATGACCGAGCCAAAGGCCGTTGCCTCCTGCAAGCTTCTTAGCGTTTGTGATGATGTTCTGCTGGCTCTTTGCCGTGGTAAGGCAGGGATCGGCATTCTTATGAACCTCAGCCTGGAAGCTCCAGTCTGCCTTGAATTCCGAGGGATCCATACCAAGGGAAGGAAGGGCATGATAGAAGCCTCTTATACCGTTTACTTCGTTACACTTCCACTTTTCGGCACTGCCGTAGTTGTTAGAATAATATACGCGGAATTCGTTTGTAGCGGAGGTCTCAAAATAGTTGAGATCTGCGGGAACCTCGAAGGTCTTCTTTACGTCAACGGTTTCAAAAACACCGAAGAAGTTAATTCCTGCGTAATGCTCAAGGAAATCGTAGGTACCGTAAGCAGTACCGAGCTTATTTTCGTTGGAGGTTATATAGAGATTACCGTTCTGTACACCGTAAACGAAAGCTTCATTATCGGTCATACACTTTGATCTGTCGATATTAACGGTAACACCCTCACGGTTGGTCTGACCGATAAGTATCTCCTTTGTGCCGATTTCACAATTTGTATCCTGAACGAGATCAAGCTCAAAGCCTGTTGCCATCTTGATATACTTCTGGAATTCCTTTGCAGGATTTGCGGCACTTGAAGAATAAACGATGATATATTCGGAAATAGAGGTATCACCGATAAGAATATCGCCTACGTTATAATCTTCATAATACTGAAGGTTTGCATAGTTCATAAGAATCTGTGCAACCTGACCTCTTGTGGCGGTCTTGGCAGGAGCAAGAGTGGGAGCGCCTTTAACGTTTGCACCCGTACCGTTGATAAGCTCAACCGTTACCATCCAGGTCATTGCATCCTTTGCCCAGTCTGCGGTGTCGTTTTTGTCACCGAAACGGTCAAATGCTGTCTGTCTTACCACGGAGGTGTCATATTCGTCCTTTGCATATCTGTAAAGCATGGTTGCAAGAGTCTGGCGGTTAAGAGTTTTTGAGGGCATAAATTCACCCTTGTTGTTACCCTCAACGTAGCCCTTTTCGCTCGCCCAGTTAGCGGCTGCGGTCATCCAGTCATTGGAAGGAACGTCGGGGAACTTACTTTCGCCCTGGTAATCAGCTTCATTAGCACCGGAAAGACGGAAGAGAGTAGTTGCAAACTGAGCTCTTGTCATAGCATTTCCGGGAGAAAAGAGAGTACCTGCGGAATTTGTACCCTTGAAGATACCGTTAGCGTAAGTATAGTCAACTGCTTCATAGAACCAGTCGGTCTCCTTTACGTCGGTAAAGGGAAGCTTTTCTTCTGCGGCTGATACAGTAAAGCTGCTGAAAGGAACAACAGTTAAGAGCATCATTGCAAGAAGGATCATTGAGATAAATCTTTTCATGGTTTGTCTCCTTAAATAATTATTTATTGGAAAAACAGTGTTACTGTTTTAATCAATACGGAATAGTTTTTATCAAAGCTGCCATTCTCTTGTAATAAGTCTTCTGTCTGCAGCCTCGGTGAATATCCAGTCAAACTCTACGCCTGTGCCGTAGAAATGATGGTGAGCCCACTCGATGGGAGGACGGCGGAAGTTGAGCTTGGGAGGCCATGCATAGCCCTCCTTCCAACAGCTGTCATATCTTACGGTATCGTTATAGAAGTTCTGGTTTTCAACAACGTACCAAAGCTGGCTCTTCTGGTCGCCCTTAACGAATCTGTCATTATATTCAAGACAGAGCTTTACGAATCTCCACTGAATAGAGGAACGGTGAACGTGCTCCAGGATATCCTTGTCGCCCGTTTCCTTTGCCATATTTTCGGCATCCTCCCACCACTTCTTGCAATCCTCGTATCTTTCCTTGTAATCCTCGAGCTTTATAACCTCGAAGGGATCCGAGAAGAGGTCGCAGTGGTTCTTGCTTGCCGCTTCGCTTGTGAAATCGATCCAATTAAGGATGTTCTTCCAGCCGGGACCGTAGTATGCTTCCATAAACTCGTACATATGTGCATAGTATTCTTCCTCGGGCATATAGGGATTCCACATGAGCTTTGCGTGGAGGTAAGAACGGAGTTCAGCGAACTCACAGTGATTGGAAATATAGTTAGCCTCGGGATAATAGCCCTTAACGTTGTTCTCAGCGAACCATCTCATATTTTTGGGCATTATCTTGAGATTGGGGAAGGGAGTATGGAACCAGGAATAGTTTACGGAATAGTCCCAAACGTATATCTTGGAAGCCTTTTCGTTCCAACCCTCAAGGTCGCGCTTGAAATCCGAGTTCTGCCAGCAGGATTCATCGTTGAATGCGTGGTTAGGACACATTTCCATGGGACAGAGCTTGATAACAATGTTATCACGGCACTTGGTCTTCGGAGGCTTACGTGTATATTGATAAGCGAAGGTCTGGAATTTGAGGTTGGGATGAGTATCCTTGAATGCATCGGAAAGCGCATTCATAAAGTGGATGGTGGTACCTGCTCTGGAGCCCTCTTCCTCGTTGATCTTCTGACATCTCTCACACTTACAGTCGTTCTGGTTATCGTTCTGGGAGATCTCAAAGAGCTCGATCCAGGGACGCTCCTCTAATTCCTTTCTGATATTTTCAACAACTATTTTAATGTTTTCGGGATCGGTAAGGCAGGGCTGCTTGTCGCTTGAATCATTGAAATAATGACCCATAGAGTGGATAGCACCGCCCCAACGGAGCTCTCCGCCGTACTCGGGACCGAAATCACGGTAGTTGCCGTTGATATGAGCCTTAACAGCCCATTCCTTGGGTCTTGCACACTTCCAGTCAAGCTCACGGTATTCAAATACAGGGGTGTAACTTTCATTGATCTCACCGACAACTATCTCATCGCCGGCCTTGCAAACCTCGAGATCCTTTGTGAAAAATCTCCAACCCATATATCTTTCGATAAATTCGTAACAGCCGTACATACCGCCTCTGCGGCTGCCGCCTGCGATAAGCAGCTTTGTGCCTGCTGTCCTGATTATGTAGCCGTCTTCTTCAAGAGGCTCACGGTCGAAGGCGAGAGCGCCTTCCTCACGGCTGCTCTTACCAACGATGATCTCGCAGGGATATTCTGCGCTGTCATCCTTGATCTCGAGCTTTACACCGGTAGTAAGCTCAACGTACTTTTGGATCTCCTTTGCACCGGTCTTTTCAGAGGGCAATGAAGCCTCTGCGCTGATGATGACGAATTCGCTTATG
The DNA here is from genome assembly GCA_015065105.1 of Oscillospiraceae bacterium. Taxonomy (GTDB): domain Bacteria; phylum Bacillota; class Clostridia; order Oscillospirales; family CAG-272; genus RGIG7300. The sequence continues at coordinate 5,264 of SVQZ01000019.1, forward strand.
TCGTGTCCGCAAACCGTCATAGTTCTTTTTTTCATTTCCATAATAGTTCTCCTCGTATATGGGCATAGATAGTTGATTATATTTTACTTGATAAATGTTAATATTTCAAGAGAATACGGCATTTTTTCTTTTTTTATGCACAATAAACAAGTGAGAAAGACAATTTTAGCAATAGTAACCAAATATCTTTTTTGTTTCAAAATACACATATAAAAATTCGTTATTTCATTGACTTTAAGATGATGCTTTGGTATAATTTATAGGAATATGATTTTATTTACATATAAGGAGAAAAAACAATGGCAAACAGAGAATTGGTAAATAAACTGTTTAACGACATTTGGGATATGCCTTTAGTTGACTTGCATACCCATCTTGATGCGGACCACCTTGCGGCAAGAGGTCTTCATGACATTCTTCTCTACCACATGGTAATTTCCGATCTTTACGCTGCAGGCTGTCCTGACGGAGAAAGACTTTCCGAGGAGCCCACAGAGGAAGAAGCGCTCTACCGTCTTGAGAGAGCTATTCCCTACGTTAAGCACATCAGAGGTACAAGCTGCTATTGGGGTGTTCGTATAATCCTTGAGGACCTCTACGGCTGGACCGAAGAGCTCAACGAGGACAACTGGAGGCAGTGCCACGAGCTCATCAAGTCTAAGGGCTGCGGCGCAGAGCGTGCAAAGGAGATCGCAAAGATGGCCAAGATCGAAAAGAGCTCCACAGAGCTCTGGAGAGCAAAGGGCCACAAGCATGACGATATGCTCATGTACTCTCTTGAATGGGCGTTCTTCTGCCGCGATCAGTGGGGAATCAACGATGCTGCGCTCCTCGAGCTTGAGCACGCTTGGAACGAAGAGATCCCCGGTCCTCCCCTTCCTATCGGTATCGATCCCGCAGTTGACTGCAACTATGAAAAGAAGATAAAGACCGTTGACGACGTTAAGGCTGCAGTTCAGCACTACGTTGACCACATCGACTACGATAAGGTATTCTCCAACGCGTCCCACTTCTCCACCACTCTTAACTACCATGACGTAACCGAAGAGGATATGGTAAAGGCACTTGCAAACAGAGAAAATGCAGGTACATGGGAGCGCGACGTTTACGCTAACTATATCAACACAATGTTCCTTGACAAGGTTCAGGAGATCAAGAGAACCACAGGTAAGGAAATTATCATTCAGTACTCCCTCGGTGCAGAGCCCCTTCCTCACGAAACAGGCTCTTACATGAGACCCGAGACCATCTTTGAGCTTGCAAAGATCATTCACAAGTACAGCGATCTTAAGTTCGAGATCCACGTTGCATCCCTCCACGCTGACCAGGCATGGTGTACTCTCTGCCGTGAGCTTCCCAACCTCAAGCTCGACGGCTTCTGGTGGCACAACTTCTTCCCCACCCACATCCGCCGTATCATCTCCGAGAGAATGGATATGCTCCCCTCCAACAATATCGTTGGTTTCTTCACCGACGCTTACTGCATGGACTGGTGCTATGCAAAGGCTAAGATGATCACAGTTCAGTACGCTGAGGTCGTTGCTCAGAAGATCGAGATGGGTCAGTTTGATTACGACACCGCTATCGGTATCGTTCGCGACACCCTTGACGTTGACAGAAAGTTCTTCAAATTAGACAAGTAATTTGTAATGGAAAGAAAAATTGATATTATCTCTGCGGGGCTGATGGTATATGATATACTCGTCTCCCCCGTAGATGAGAATTTATTTAAGGTCGATACCACCCACATCGATTCCATCAACTACAAAACCGGCGGTGATGCTTTGAACGTTGCTCTTGACGCGGCAAAGCTTGGAGCAAAGGTTTGTATGGGCGGTGTGGTAGGCGACGATATGCCCGGCAGATTCCTGCGCGAAGAAGCGCAAAAGGCAGGAGTTGATACCTCGGGCATCGTAACCTCAAAGGAAAATCAAAGCTCTGTTTCGGTTGTTCTCTGCCGTGAGGACGGTCAGCGTTTCTTTGCTTATTACGGCAAGGCAAACAATGAGTTTGACGGTACGGGAATTTCCGATGAGCTTTTGGCAGATGCAAAGCTTCTTTATATAGGAAGCATGATGAGTCTTCGCGGTATGGAGGGCGAGCCCCTTTATAACCTCTTTGCAAGAGCAAAGGCAAAGGGTACTATGACCGCAATGGATACCACCTGGCCCAAGGACGGTATCTGGATGCCCAAGCTTGAAAAGGCTTTGCCGTACTGTGACGTTTTCATTCCCAGTATGTATGAAGCAAAGGAGCTCTGCGGCACAGACAAGCCCGAGGAGATAGTTGCCTTCCTTCATTCAAAGGGAGTTAGGATCGCAGGTGTCAAGTTAGGCAAGGAGGGAGTATTTATAGAGGATTTCTATATGCCCGCCTTTAACTGCGATAAGGTCATTGATACCACCGGTGCGGGAGATGCCTTCATGGGCGGCTTCTTAACCGGGATCACACAGGGCAAGAGTCTTTACGATGCGGCTCTGCTCGGCTCTGCAACCTCTAACATCTGCATCCGTGAAATAGGTGCCGTAAGCTCTGCTCTTTCAATGGAAAAGGCAGAGGAGACTATAGAAAAATTCAAAAACGGTACTCTTAATTAAGGAGAAAAATAATGATCAATATTGGTAACAGAAGAGAGTTATTTGTTGATAACTTTCTTATCGACGAAGAAAAAACCACTGCAGCTGCAGTAGTACATAAGCCCGTTAAGCGCGACGTTGCATTCGTTCACGATGCAGAGTGGGAGACCCAGGGCGCGGCTTACCACAACATTGTTGTTACCCCCGAGGGCAAGAGATATATGTACTACAAGTCCATGCATCAGGATATCAAGCCCGACGGAGCTGACGCAACCATGCGCCGTATCTGTGTTATCGAAAGCGAGGACGGTCTTACCTGGACCCGCCCCGTGCTTGATAAAACTCCTATCTTCGGTATTCGTATAAACGCTCCCACAAACAACGTTATCTCACATCTTTACGATTATTATGATAATATGTTTGTATTCTATGATACCAACCCCGACTGCCCCGAAAACGAGCGCTATAAGGCTGTTTACGGTGAATGGGGAACAGGTCTTTACGGCTACGTAGGCGACGGTATCAACTTTGCCTTCCATCCCGGTAAGGATATCCATGAGATACTCAAAAAATCCCTTCTTATCTCAGGCAAGGATTCGGGCTGTTATTTCGACTCTCTCAACACCGTATATTATAATCACCAGATCGGAAAGTACGTTGCATTTGTACGCGGCTTCCACGTAGGCGATGACTACTATCCTCCGGATCCCGACGTTGACGATGCGGTTCGTGATATCCGTTACATGACCAGTGACGATTTCTGGCATTGGAGCTATCCCAAGGTGTTCAAGTATAACGACGATTACGATTATCAGCTTTATGCCAATGCCATAGCTCCCTACTACCGCGCGCCTCATATCTACTGTGCAACTCCCACAAGATACGTTGCTTGGCCCGAATGGATCGATTCCTTCGAAAAGCTTCCCAACGCAGAGGAACGACGCCACAGACACAGAGGTAAATCTTTGAACGATGCTATCTTTATGTCAAGCCGTGACGGTGAAAATTGGTTCCGCTACGGTGAAGCATTCATGACCGCAGGTCCCGAGCATCACAGCAACTGGAAGTACGGCGACTGCTATCCCTGCGTTGGCTTTACCGAAACTCCCGGTGAGATCCCCGGCACAGACCCCTATCTTTCCATGTTCTGTAAGGAAGACCATGAGGGCGAGCCTACAAAGCTTTACAGATATTCGCTTCGTCTTGACGGCTTCGTATCCAGAACAGCTACTCTTAAGCCCCAGATGCTTGTAACAAAGCCCTTCGTTTACGAGGGTAAGGAGCTTGAGATCAACTTTGAGACCTCTGCACTCGGTTACATGAAGTTCAAGCTTCGCGACAATGAAGGCAACGAGATCTATTCCAGAGAGGTCATGGGTGATAAGGTTGACCGTATCGTCGGCTTTGAAAACGGTACTCCCGCAGACCTTTCCGGCAAGGAAGTAGTTATGGAGATCGAAATGAGCGATGCCTCCATCTATTCCTTCAAGTTCAACTAATCAACTATAAAAGAAAAAGGGCGCACTATGGTGCGCCCGATCTTGAATCAGGAGACAAATATGTCAAAAAAAATTCTTAAATGCGCCCTTATCGGCTGCGGATTTATAGGTTATCAGCACTTAAACGCATTTTTAGACTGCGAAAATACCGAGCTTGTAGCTATCTGCAACAGAAATAAGACCCGTCTTGAGTCACTGCAGAAAAAATTCGGCATAGAAAAGGGATATACCGATTATAAGGAGCTTATAAAGGATATCCCCGACCTTGATATGGTTTCTATCTGCCTTCCCAACAAGCTTCACGCTTCCGTTACCGTTGATTTTCTCGATGCGGGAATAAACGTTCTCTGTGAAAAGCCTATGGCGGTAAACGCAGAGGATGCAAAAAGAATGATAGATGCCGAAAAGCGTTCCCCGGCAAAGCTGATGATAGTTCAGAACCAGCGATTTTATCCTGTGAATCAGGCTATTAAGAGAATGTATGACGAGGGTAAATTCGGCGAGGTATATCATATACGTACAGGCTGGCGCCGTCCCTTGGGGCTCCTGCCCTCCCCGAAGGACAGCTGGGAGGACGGAAGCGAGTGCGACCGCAGCTGGTATAACTCCAAGGATGCTTACGGCGGAGTCTTACGCGATCTCGGTGTTCATCTTTTGGACCTTGCAATGTATATTACCGATTTCCCGAAGGTAAAGAGCGTTCATGCCTCGGGATACCGTAAATTTACCGCGGGTGAAGAGGATTCCTATGATTATTCAAGCGAGGATATGGCAACGGCTCTTATCAAATTTGAAAACGGAATGTCCATCTCCATGGAGGTAAGCTTTGCTTCCTATATTTCGGAGGAAAAGCTCTTTACCAATATCTACGGTACAAAGGCGGGCGCAGAGCGTACGGAGGACGAGCTCAAGCTGATCCTCCCCGACAGCGAATATCCCTACCGCATCGTTCCGATAAACACAAAGCGTGAAAGAGAATATAAGCATTGCATACATGAGTTTGCCGATGCACTCGTAAACAACAAGGAAGTTCCCGTAAAAGCCGAGGACTGCCTGAAGATCATTGAAATTCTTGATATGCTCTACGCATCTATGGAGGAGAACTGATATGAAAAACGGAATCATTCTTGCAGGCAATATGCTTGTTGATGCCTTAAAGGATATAGACGTTTATCCCTCCCACTCCAACCTTACCACCATCCGCCGTGTCAGAAAGGCAATAGGCGGTCTCGTTTGTAACTGCGGACTTGACCTTGCCATTCTTGATCCCGAATTACCGGTTAAGGTAATGGGTGTTATAGGACGCGACGATAACGGTAAGCTTATTGAGGATACCTTTGCAAAATATCCCAATATAGACCGCTCCTATATACGTTATGAGGGGGAGACCTCCTTTACAGACGCAATGTGCGATATCAAAAATGCAACCAGAACCTTCTTTACCTACCGCGGTTCTGCGGCAACCTTCGGCCCCGATGATTTTGATTTTTCAAAAATAAAGGGTGATATCCTTCATATCGGTTACATCCTTCTCCTTGACACAATGGACGAAGAGGATCCCGAATACGGAACAAAGATGGCAAGAGTTCTGGCATCAGCTCAGGCGGCCGGTATCAAAACGTCTATAGACGTTGTAAGTGAAGAGGGTGACCGTTTTGCCCGTCTTGTTTCACCTTCCCTTAAATATACCGATTACTGTATTATAAACGAAAGCGAAGCGCAGAGAGTAACGGGTATAGCGCTTGAAAAGGAGGGTAAAATTATCGAGGAGAATATCGAAAAGGCATGCAAAGCACTTTTTGATATCGGTGTCGGAGAATGGGTGGTCATCCACTCCCGTGCCGCGGCATGGGGTATGGTAAAGGGCGGTGCTGTCGAAAAGGTGCGCTCACTTAATATCCCCAAGGAAATGATAAAGGGTACAACGGGCGCAGGCGATGCCTTTGCTTCGGGCGTGCTCCTCGGCGCATACCGCGAAATGAGCTTAAGGGATGCCATGATCCTCGGTACCGCAACAGCAAATTCATCCATCCTTGCCCCCGGCGCAAGCGAGGGTATCTTAAGCTATGAGGATACAATGACATTCTATAAAGAGACCCTTGAAAAATACGGGGAGATGTAAACTATAGTCTATAAGCAAAATGTAAAATCCGCAGAGTGAAATCTGCGGATTTTCATTTATTTACTGTATCTTTTCAAAATCGCTGGCGGGATGCTTGCAGAGGGGGCAGATATAATCCTCGGGAAGCTCTGCTCCTTCATAAACATATCCGCAGATCTTACATACATAACCCTTAACACCTTCGGTCTCGGGCTTGGGCTTAACGTTAGCGTGATAGTAGCTGTAGGTCATCGACTCTGCATCCGAGATAACTCTTGCCTCGGGAACCGAGCAGATGAACATACCGTGGGTACCCATATCATAATACTGTTCAACCTTTAAGGACATTACAGCATTGATATATCTGGGCAGGAATACGAGACCGTTATCTGTGCGAAGAGGTGTGCAGTCTGCAAACTTATCCACGTTTCTGCCGCTTTGGAAGCCGAAGGTCTCAAATACCTTGAAGGGAGCATCAACTGTAAGACAGTTAATATTCATCTTGCCTGTCTGCTTGATCACGTGGTGAGAATAGTTTTCTTTATTTATTGTAACGGCGATAAGCTTGGGATTATCCGAAACCTGAGTTACGGTATTGACGATAAGACCGTTATCCTTCTTGCCGTCGTTGGAGGTGATAACGTAAAGACCGTAGCCTATCTTGAAGAGCGCGGACATATTGTTCTTATCCGCAGTGTCCTCGTTTTGTGCAAGATAGTCTTGGCAGAGCTCATCCGAGAGAGCTTCAAGCTGTGCAAGGCTTTCCTCATTGAGCGCGGAAAGGATCTTTACCGTAGCGTTTGTATAATTGATATTTTTACATCCCTCAAGCATTTTCTTCATGACCTTCGTTGCGGTGGGAGCCCAGCTTCCGTTTTCAATAAACGCAACGGTACGGTTCTTGAAGCCGCGCTCGGTAAGGTGGCTGATAAACTCGCGCATGAAGGGGAAGATCTCGGAATTGTAGGTGGTGGTTGCAAGAACGATCCTTCCGTAACGGAAAGCATCCTCAACAGCCTCAGCCATGTCAACTCTTGCAAGGTCGTTTATAACAACCTTGGGACAGCCCTTTTTCTTTAACAGGTTTGCCAACTTTTCAACAGCCTTCTTTGTGTTGCCGTAAACAGAGGTATATGCGATAACGATACCCTCCGACTCAACCCCGTAGGATGACCAGGTATTGTAAAGATCGAGATAATAGCCTAAATTCTCGGTAAGAACGGGGCCGTGGAGAGGACAGATCTTTTCAATTTCAAGGCCGGCAGCCTTCTTTAAAAGAGCCTGGACCTGCGCTCCGTATTTGCCAACGATACCGATATAGTAACGGCGGGCCTCGCAAGCCCAATCCTCCTCAACGTCAAGAGCGCCGAATTTTCCGAAGCCGTCTGCAGAGAAGAGTACCTTATCATAGGAATCGTAAGTAACTATAACCTCGGGCCAATGAACCATGGGTGCGGTTACAAAGGTAAGGGTGTGCCTGCCGAGAGAAAGGGTGTCACCCTCGCCCACAACAATGCGGTTACCCTCAAAATCCGTTCCAAAGAAGTTCTTCATCATAACGAATGCCTTCTGTGAAGAAACAACGGTGGTGTTGGGATAGGTCTTCATGAAGTTTACAATATTTGCCGAGTGGTCGGGCTCCATGTGCTGGATAACAAGGTAGTCGGGCTTACGGTCGCCTAATTCCTTTTCAATATTATCAAGCCACTGATGGGTGAAGCGCTGATCAACAGTATCCATTACTGCGATCTTTTCGTCGATTATAAGATAGGAATTATAAGTCATGCCGTTGGGTACAACGTACTGACCCTCAAAAAGATCGATCTCGTGATCGTTTACTCCTATATATCTGATGTCCTTTGTAACTGTCATTTTTTATGATCCTTTCTTTGTATATCATTCCAATATTTTAAGTATTTCGGGGAAGGGCGCAAGAGTCTTTTTCAAAATACCGTTCATGTGAGCTATTGCCACACCGTAGTTTACTATGGGGACACCCTGCTTTTTTGCGGCATCTATTCTTGATCTCATCTGTGCTTCGTTAAGCATACATCCGCCGCAATGAACTATTACCTTATACGGGGAAAGATCCTCTGGGAACTCTCCGCCGCTCGTTAAGGTTACCTCTATTTCGGCAGAGCTGAAATTTTTTATCCAGCCGGGCATTTTAACGCTTCCGATATCGTTGCACTGACGGTGGTGTGTGCATCCCTCCGAGATAAGCACACGGTCGCCGCTGCGAAGCTCTTTAAGCGCCGCCGCACCTTTTACAAGCTCCTCTAAATCTCCCTTGTATCTTGCAAAAAGTATGGAGAAGGAGGTTAAGAGGATATCCTCGGGAACCATCTTTGCAACCTTGCCGAACACCTGAGAATCGGTTATTACCAATTTCGGCTTTTTTGCAAGAGACATAAGGACTTCGGGTAATTCGTCATCCTGACACACAACAGCTATAGCGCCAACGTCAAGGATCTCGCGCAGGGTCTGCTGCTGGGGAAGGATTATTCTTCCCTTGGGGGCGGACTCGTCTATCGGAACTACCATAACCACGGTATCCAAAGGCTTTATAAGGTCGGCTGCGATATAACGAAGCTCCTTTTTCGGAGTGAGAGACGCAAGCTTTTCTTTAAGCTCGTTTATATTCTCTCCCGTTAAGGCGGAAAGGCTTATTTCATTCTCTTTTTCACAATTTATTTTTTTGATATCGCTTTTGTTGTATGCGATAATATAGGGCTTTTCGGCATTTTCAAAATCGGTTATGAGATCCTTATCAAGCTCTGAAAGTCCCTTTTCGGAATCAACGGTAAGCACGGCAACGTCAATGCTTTTCAATACTTCCTTTGCCTTTTTCACACGAAGAGCGCCAAGCTCTCCTTCATCGTCAAGTCCGGGAGTATCTATTATAAGAACGGCTCCTAAAGGGAGAAGCTCCATTGCCTTTTTTACCGGATCGGTCGTTGTCCCTTTATAATCGGAAACTACCGAAAGCTCCTGGCCGGTCACCGCATTTACAAGGCTTGACTTGCCGGCGTTTCGCATACCGAAAAAGCCGATATGTATTCTTTCGCCCGAAGGTGTATTATTTAAACTCATTCGTTTTCCTCTGTTTAGTATGTTATTTCGGGCAAATAATTAACAATTACAGTTACCTGCCAAGCCCGAAAAGGATGGGTGAAGGGCGAAACCCTTCAAAATCTGAAATCTCTACGGTTGGAGTTCTTTATATCCTCAATATTCTTCTTTGCAATGGCAAGAACCTTTTCTGCGGTTATCTTGCCTAATTCCTTTTCGATAAGCTCGTAGCCTACCTTCTTTGTCTCCTCGGAGGCATAGTCCACGAGGAATTCTGTCAAGGTCATAAGAGCATTGGGATGACAGCAGTTGATTATCTGTCCCGATTTGCAAAGGCTCATAAATCTGTCGCCCGTTCTGCCCTCGCGGTAGCAGGCTGTACAGAATGAAGGAATATGGCCGTTTTCCATAAGCCAGCGAACGACCTCATCAAGGGTTCTCTGGTCTGAAACGTCGAACTGCTCGGTATCGGTGGGTCTTATCTTTTCGGTATATCCGCCGACAGATGTTCTTGATGCGCCGCTTACCTGAGAGATACCGCAGGAAAGAAGGCGTGAGCGCACCTCTTCACTTTCACGGGTTGAAATTATCATACCCGTATAAGGAACCGCAAGACGGATACAGGCGGTTATCTTTGCAAAGGTATCATCGTCAATTGAATTATCGAATACGTTGGGGTCGATATCCGCCGCACGCTTGATACGGGGAACGCTTATGGTGTGAGGACCGACTCCGTGAACAGCCTCAAGATGCTCTGCGTGCATGATAAGACCGGCAAACTCGTACTTGTAAAGCTCAAGTCCGAAGAGTACGCCTAAGCCTACGTCATCGATTCCTCCCTCCATTGCTCTGTCCATAGCCTCGGTATGATAATCGTAATCGTGCTTGGGGCCTGTGGGATGGAGCCGGAGATAGCTTTCCTTATGGTAGGTCTCCTGGAAGAGGATGTAGGTTCCTATACCTGCTTCCTTGAGTTTTCTGTAATTTTCCACGGTGGTTGCCGCAATATTTACGTTTACACGGCGGATGGCACCGTTTTTATGATTAACGCTGTATATGGTTTTAATACAGTCTAAAATATATTCGATGGGATTGTTCTTGGGGTCCTCTCCCGCCTCTATTGCAAGACGCTTGTGACCCATATCCTGCAGGGCGATAACCTCTGCCTTTACCTCCTCCTGAGTAAGCTTCTTTCTCGGGATCTCCTTGTTTTTCAAGTGATAAGGACAGTAAACACAGCCGTTAACGCAATAATTTGAAAGATAAAGAGGAGCGAACATTACTATACGGTTTCCGTAGAATTTAAGCTTGATGTCCTCGGCTATTTTGAATATCTCCTCAACCTTTTCGGGGATATCGCAGGCAAGAAGAACAGAAGCCTCGCGGTGGGTAAGACCTGCACAGGTGTAGCCGTTGCCCTGCTTTACGGGACGTGCCTTTTCAAGTATTGCATCGATAAGCTCAATATTATTCTTGTTCGCCTCGGCATATTCGAGGGTCTGTCTGATTTCGGCGTCGTTTATAAACTCCTCCGCCTTTAATGATTTGGGATCGTAGATTGCCATGATTATAGAGTTCCTTTCTTTTGGCTCAGATTTTCTTTGCCATTAGATATTTGTTTTATTGAAATCTCCTTTATCGCATACGATATCGTAGCCGATAGAGGAAAGTTGCTTTTTTAATTCTTCAAGAGCCTGGGCGCTTTCGGCGCCGGTATATAATTTATTATTGTAAAGCGAATACTTCCTTCTTACCGATTGAGGCGAAAGATTCGGCATCACGACGTTTGCACCGGATAAGATACCCTTCAGTCGTCCGTCCCCGGCTATACTGCCCAAAGCGGTCGTAGCGGGAAGAAGAATATTCGGCTTCATTATTCTGATTATTGATAAGAGATAGCAGGTAAGCTCCGCAGAGCCTGCTTTTTCATCCTTAAAGGGGGTGTCAAGATGGGGTATGAAGGGCCCTATACCGCACATTTCGGGAGAAAACTCCTCTATAAATTTAAGATCCTTTGCGATGTTTTCTATACTTTGATACGGGCTCTGTACCATAAAGCCGCAGCCTACCTGATAACCCAAGGATCTAAGGTCGTTTAAGCATCTCATTCTGTTTTCAAGGGTCAGTTCTTTTGGGTGAAGCCTTGCATAGTGATCACAGCTTGCCGTTTCGTGACGCAGAAGATATCTGTCCGCTCCCGCCTCGCGAAGCGCCTTATAGCTTTCATAGCTTCGTTCACCCAGAGAAAGGGTCACGGCAGTATCCGGATATCTTTTTTTGATTTCGCTTACGATATCGCATACCCTTTCATCATTGAAGTATGCATCCTCTCCGCCCTGCATAACGAAGGTGCGAAAGCCTAAGGGATAGCCTTCCTCACAGCAGTCGAGGATCTCCTGCTTTGTCAATCTGTATCTTTGTGTATTTTTATTGCTTCTTCTTATACCGCAGTAAAGACAGTCGTTTTTACAGTAATTCGATATTTCTATAAGACCCCTTATAAATATCTTGCTGCCATATACAGAGAGAGCCCTTTTTCTTGCAAGCTCTGCCAGCATTTCCGCAGCTTCCCTTGAGCGGCCCTTTACCAGCTTGCCGTATTCCTCCTCTGTAAGAGATCTTTGGTTATATAGCTTTTCAATTATTTTTTGCATCTGTTATCACTCCGGAATAGGCGGTCTTAACGCTGATCCCCTCTAATTTTCCTATTTTACCCGAAAGGGCGGAGATTATATCCTGAGGTGCATCAAGAGCGATGCTTATGATATTGATATTCTTTTCACGGTAGGGTATTCCCATTCTGCCGATGATATATTCACCGTAATTATGAAGAAGGGAATTAAGCGGCTCTGCCGAGCCGTTTCGCTCAACTATTATACTCATTACCGCAACTCTTGTACTCATAATATCTCCCTGTAAAAATGAATTGCCTTCGCCGTGAATTGCACCTGAAGGTACATGAATTGAAACCGCGTTGCAGTTTCGTTAAGGTGATTTTTCGTCTGAAGACCAAAAATATTTTAATAAAGATCATCTTTGCAAAGCAAGGGTTTTCTCAATGCAATATCATTGATGTTGCAATTCATTGAGCGTAGCGGAAATTCATGACGGTTTAACGTCAATTCATCAAAAATACGCACCCGGTTCGGGTGCGTATAGTTACAGCTATGCTTTTCTTAAACGCACCTTTAAACTCAGAAAACTCTTTGCCCGCAGGTCATAGCCTATTATACTATATTTTTGACCGTAGGTCAAGCATAACATTAGCTTTCTTTTCAAAATTATACCCTCAAAGTGCGGATAAGTATGTTGAAATTTCAACAAACTAATGAAATTTTAAACAATTTTTCTGATTCTTACCATGCCCAGCGTCATATCATCCCTTTCTCCGTTACGCTCTCTTGCATCGTCGAGTATTTTTTCGCACATTTCGGAAAGCGAAACTCCCCTCGCCCAGTCATTGGCAAGAGTGTCCATGAGCCAGAGCCCGTCCTCAAAGGATGAGGATATTCCGTCACTTGCCATAAGAACAACGTCCTTGTCCTGAAGCTTGAATTTTACCTCCTCGGCATTTAATTCCTTGGTTATCCCCACAGGCATGGTGTTGGAGGCTATCTTGAAAACACTCGTTCCGCGAAGCACGTAGGAGGGTGCGGCTCCGCTTTTTATAAAGCAGGCTTCACCGTTTAAAAGATCGATCTCAAGAAGATCCACGGTGGTCGAGCATTCGATGCTCTTCTGACGTAAAAAGGAGTTGAGCATAGAAAGAGACTGGGCTTTTTTGTTTCCCGCGCGCAGCATCCTGTCAAGATATACTCCTGCAAGTCTTGACGAAAGGGCGGCGTCTCTGCCGCTTCCCATTCCGTCGCTGATAAGAGAATAGAAATAGTCCTCGTTATTTTCAAAAAATGTAATGCTGTCACCGTTTATATCCTCGTTTTCCTTTTTGAGAGAGGCGTGGGTATATTCGGCGCAAAAGCTCCTTGCACAGCTCATCGTCATTGAGATATGTTCGCCGTCTATAGAAAAGTCGGGTGCCTTCAAGGGCATTTTTACAACCCGTTCAAAGCTTCTGCGGATCTCGTCCACCCCGAGCCTTACCCTTGCAAGATCTATTCCTCCCGCAATTATACGTTTTCTTCTCTTTCCGTAAACACAAAGATTCGATGCTTGAAAATTAAGGTATCTTGCACAGCCCTTTATCTTTACGGTCAGCTCCTCGTCAATCTCAAATTCCTTCGCATTTTCGTTCAGAGCCTCGGTCAAAAGTGCGGACATCGAAGCGTAATTCCCCGCAAAGACCTCTGCCTTGCTCTTGTCCAGCGCGTTTTTCAGTTCAAGCGAATAATTACTGTTGATCTCATTTATAATAGATTCCATACGGTTGCATTTTTTGAGAATACTTTCGGGTATATCGCCTTTGCCTGCTCTTTTACCCTCATACACCTTCATGGCAACGGTCTTTATACAGCGTGAGCTTTCCTCATAGTTTTCGTCGCGGCATATACGGTACCTCGGACATTTTCCGCAGTATTTATCGAAGCAATTTTCAACGCTTTTTAATACCGTGTCTGTTCCCGGCTTCTTTTCAACGCAGGATAGATTATAGAATATCTCCGCAAGGGAGGAAAGCGAATCGGATATAGCGGAGAAGCGCTCCTTTGCGCCCTCGTTCTGCTTTTCCTTTACCGCTATCTCATCGGTTCTGCTTTGAGCCATGGCACCGTTGCCGATATACATTTTCGGCTTGGGCAAAAGCTCAAGATGCGCCAAAGGCGTAAAGATAAGACTTGCCGCCAGAAGATCGGGCGCCAGGGTCTGCAGGGTTGAAAAGCCGTTCATATAAACAGCATATATTATACCCGTACCCAGAGCACAGGCAGAGGCATATATCGTACCCATCTTCCAGAAAAGCCCCGAGATTATACCCGAAATTGCAAAAAGCGGTGAAAAAAGAGGATCGTATGCCAGACCCGCAAAAAGACCTGCCGCCCCGCCGCGAAGCATTCCGCATTCCTTTGAAATATAAAGGGTCACGGTAAAGGCGGCGATAGCGGAAAGAGAGAAGCCTAAAAGGGTATAGCCGTTGAGGGAAAAGACAAAAAGACTCATAAGAGCAAGAAAGCCTGCATCGTGATATGAGGTAAAGCGGTGCTTTTGCTCCAAAGCGCCCGATATCAGAAGAGTAATAAGAGGTGCGGCGAGAATGCCTGTGATAAGTCCGAAGAAGTCGAACCATAAAAATCCGCCCTTAATACAGCCTATTGCTCCGACAAACAGCATCATGACCGAGGAAAGCAGAGCTCTTGCCGCCTTTTTTTCTCTGAAAAGACTGTCGGTATAGCTCTTTTTCGATATGTACGAAAGGGTAAATCTTGCTAAAAGTCCGAGGGTGTAAGCCAAAAACAGCGGACTTGCAAGACCGTTGACGAAAACGGAGGAGATAATGAGCCCCAGATAAACGAAGGGAACGTAATTGACCGATGCACAAAACAGCGCTGTACCGAGGGGATAGCTCGCAAACATAAGCTCCGCCCGTCCGAAGAAGAAGGCCATGACCGAAAAGCAAAGACCCTTTGCGGCAAAATTCAGTCTTAGCTTTACAGCCTCTTGTCTTTCCTCTCTTGTACCCTCAATATGAAGATAGTTTCCCAAAAAAGCGGAGAAGCCCTGCTTTAATACCCGGGGTATATCCTTGCTCTTTTCCAAAAAATGCGTTTTGAAGTTTTTGTTGTCCATTTTTTTATCCATCCTTGTGATTATTGTTTATCTATGATTTTACGGCGGGACACCGAAAACTGTTGTCGGGAAAGGCAGATCGAAAAAAAGAATATTATTCGGTTTAATTTTGGAAAATGGATCAAGAGGAAATTACCAAAGAAAAAGCAGAGTGAAAATAAAGGCTCGTACTATTGCCTAAAGAAAAATGTCAACGGATTTTTAAATTTTTCTAAAGGGTCTTGTAATATTCAAAATTATAATATATAATGTAAAATAGATAATTATTTTTTTAGGGAGACGTATAAAAAATGGTTTTAGAAAACATCGACTTTATCACATCGCTTGACGAGGAAGTGGGAGCGGCCGTTAAGCTTGAATATGACAGAGCTCAGAGAGGAATTGAGCTTATCGCTTCCGAAAACGTTGTATCCCCCGCGGTTCTTGCGGCTATGGGTACGACCCTTACAAACAAATACGCAGAGGGCTACCCCTCCAAGCGTTATTACGGCGGCTGCGAATGCGTTGACGTTGTAGAAAATATTGCTATCGAGCGTGCAAAGAAGCTTTTCGGCGCAGAGGCGGCAAACGTTCAGCCCCACAGCGGCGCGCAGGCTAACCTTGCGGTTTATTTTGCACTTCTTCAGCCCGGCGATACCGTACTCGGTATGAATCTTGCCCACGGCGGCCACCTTACCCACGGAAGCCCCGTAAATATGTCGGGTAAATATTATAACTTCGTACCCTACGGTGTATCGGATGAAGCACAGGTCATAGATTATGACGCACTTGAAGCATTGGCACTTGAGGTTCAGCCCAAGCTTATCGTTGCAGGCGCATCCGCATACCCCAGAATTATAGATTTCAAGCGTATCTCCGAAATTGCAAAGAAGGTAAACGCATATTTCATGGTAGATATGGCTCACATTGCAGGTCTTGTTGCATCGGGTCAGCACCCCAACCCCTGCGAATATGCAGACGTTGTTACAACCACCACCCATAAAACTCTCCGCGGTCCCCGCGGCGGTATGATCCTTTGCAAGGCTGAGCTTGAAAAGGCGATCAACAAGGCAGTATTCCCCGGTACACAGGGCGGTCCTCTTATGCACATTATCGCGGCTAAAGCAGTTTGTCTCGGTGAGGCTCTCAAGCCCGAATTCAAGGCATACGGCGAGCAGATAGTTAAGAATGCGGCTGCATTTGCAGATGAGCTTAAGAAGGAAGGCTTTGACCTTGTTTCCGGCGGTACCGATAACCACCTCATCCTCCTCGATCTCCGTAACTTCGGCATTACAGGTAAGGAGCTTGAAAAGAAGCTTGACGAGGTTTACATCACAGTTAACAAGAATGCTATTCCCAACGATCCCGAATCTCCCTTTATAACCAGTGGTATCCGTCTCGGAACAGCGGCAGTGACCACAAGGGGCTTTAAGGAAGAGGATATGAGAGTTGTTGCAAAAATGATCAAGCTTGCGGCAACAGATTTTGATAACTCTGCAGACCTCATCAGAGAAACGATCACAGGTCTCTGCAAAAAATATCCCTTATACGAAGGCTGAGCCTTCATATTGAAGAGTGAAAAGTGA
This sequence comes from Oscillospiraceae bacterium, assembly GCA_015065105.1. GTDB lineage: Bacteria > Bacillota > Clostridia > Oscillospirales > CAG-272 > RGIG7300. The sequence continues at coordinate 21,816 of SVQZ01000019.1, forward strand.
AGAGAAGCGGTGGTTTTTGCCTTTTACGGGGCAAAAATCATCCTCTGTTGTTCATTAGTCGCTTTTCATTATTTATTGTTTACTAATTAATTCCAGGTAGGTGCTCTCATGCCAATTAAAATTCCCCGCGGTCTGCCTGCAGGTCAGATATTAGAAAATGAAAATATATTCGTAATGGACGAGTTTCGTGCCCAGCATCAGGATATAAGACCCTTGAAAATAGCTATTCTTAACCTGATGCCCACAAAGGAGACCACCGAAACACAGCTGGTAAGACTCTTATCCAACACCTCGCTGCAGATAGATCTTACTCTGCTCTCCACAGCAACCCATAAGCCGAAGCATACCTCTGCCGAGCATATGGATGCCTTTTATAAGAGCTATTATGACGTTAAGAACGAGAAGTTCGACGGCCTTATAATCACAGGCGCTCCCGTTGAGGATCTTCGTTTCGAGGACGTTGATTATTGGCCTGAATTGGTTGATATCCTTGAATGGTCAAAGACTCACGTATTCTCCACAATGTATATCTGCTGGGCGGCGCAGGCGGCGCTCTACTATCATTACGGTATCCCTAAGTACCATCTTGACAGCAAGATGTTCGGAGTTTTCCCCCACCGTGTACGTCTTCCCAGACATCCTCTGGTGAGGGGCTTTGACGAAGAGTTCCTTGCTCCCCATTCAAGACATACAGAGGTGCTTGCCGAGGATATAAAGAAGATACCCGAGCTTTTGCTTCTTTGCGCCTCCGAGATGGCGGGAGTATATCTTGCCGTGGCTTCCGACTGCCGAAAGGTGTTTGTTACCGGACATTGCGAGTATGATTACAATACTCTTTCAAAGGAGTATTTTCGTGACGTAAATAAGGGACTTAAAATAGAGATTCCCTATAACTATTTCCCCGGGGACGATCCCACAAAGATCCCCCCCAACAAATGGCGCAGTCATGCAAATCTGCTTTTCTCAAATTGGCTGAACTATTGTATCTATCAGCCCACACCCTTTGATCTTAACGACATTAAGTGAGGCAATTATGAATACTAAGGAACTTATAAATGCTATAGGCAATAAAGAATTTGACGATACCTTTGCCGCTTTATATACCGAAGCGAAGGTTGAGCTCCAGAGAGAAAGATATATCGATGCCGTAAATGAATTTGAAAAGCTTTACGGTGAAAAGGAGGTATGCCTTTTCTCTGTTCCCGGAAGAAGCGAGATATCGGGTAACCATACCGACCATAACCACGGAAGAGTAATTGCCGCTTCCATCGATCTTGATATCATTGCCGTTGCCGCAAAGCGCGGTGACTCCGCGGTCTCTGTTACAAGCAAGGGCTTTGAACCGGATAATGTTGATATTTCCGAGCTTTCTCCCAATCAAGCACAATACGGAAGATCCTCTGCACTTATCGCAGGAGTGGCGGACGGCTTTGTTAAGAACGGCTTTAATATAGGCGGCTATGAGGCATATACCACCTCAAACGTTTTTAAGGGCTCGGGACTTTCATCCTCTGCGGCATTTGAGGTAATGATAGGCAATATCTTCAACCATTTTTACAATGAAGGAAAGATAGAAAACAGTAAGATAGCCATGATAAGCCAGTATGCCGAGAACGTTTTCTTCGGCAAGCCCTGCGGTCTTATGGACCAGATGGCCTGTGCCGTCGGCGGCTTTATAAATATTGATTTTGCAGACAGCTCAAACCCTGTTATAAGAACTTCCGAGTTCGATCTTACCTCCTACGGCTACAGCCTTTGCATCGTAAATACAGGGGGCAACCACACGGATCTCACCGATGATTATGCCGCAGTTCCTGCAGAAATGAAGGCAATTGCTTCCTATTTCGGCAGAGATGTGTTGGGTGATATCACCGAGGAGGAGGTAGTTTCCGCTATTCCCGCTCTCCGCGAACGCTTCGGTGACCGTGCAGTATTGCGCTCCCTTCACTTTATTGATGAAAACAAGAGAGTTGACGCGCAGGTGGAATGCCTTTCAAAGAACGACCTTAAGGGATTTTTTGCGGGTGTTATGGCATCGGGCGACTCCAGCTTCAAGCTTTTACAGAACATCTTTACCGTAAAGAACCCCGCGGAGCAGGGTCTTACACTTGCTCTCGATCTCACAAAGAGAGCTCTTACGGGCAAGGATGCCGCATGGAGAGTACACGGAGGAGGCTTTGCGGGTACTATTCAGGCATTCGTTCCCAATATATACGTTGATGAATACAAAAGCTACATAGAAAAGGTATTCGGCGAAGGCAGCTGTCATATCCTTACAGTGCGTACCAAGGGCGCAATAATGCTGTGAGTAAGAAATACAAGGTTAAAAGAACGCCGAAGCAGACAACTAAAGAAAAGGTAAAGAAGATAAATTGGCGGCTTTGGGGAATAACCATAGCCGTCACCCTTGTCTTATTTGCCGTTTATCAGGCCGGCATATATTTTGAATCTATTGCCGTAATGTATATCTATGCCATTCTTATGGGTGTGCTTATTATCGTTTACGGTATTCTTAACAGGGGCTTTTCGGGATTCGACCCCGAAAAGGTCTCTTTTCCGAAGAATATGACCGAGGAAGAAAAGCAAATACTAATTGAAAAAGAACTTAAAAGAAGAAAAAAGGCAAAGATAGTTCTGATACCTCTTATAGGTATAATGGTAACGTTGGCATTCGATACCCTCTATCTCTATTATCTTGAGCCTTTGTTCAAAGGATAAATGAAAAATAATTTTGAAGTATATACCCTTTTTTCGGGATCGTCGGGCAACAGCCTTTTCGTAAAGGCAGGGGATACACGCATACTTATAGACGCAGGCAAATCGATGCGTACCGTAAGATCCGCCCTTACTTCTATAGGCGAGGATCTCTGCGGGATCGATGCGGTACTCATAACCCATGCCCATTCAGACCACACCCGGGGTATTTCGGTAATATCAAGAAATTACTCCATGCCCATATATACCACATTACATACCGCAAGACAGCTTGTTGCAAAGGGGGATATCGAATATTCCCGCTTTTCTCTGCACAGCGAAAGAGAGGATGTCGAGATAGGAGATCTGAGGATACGTTCCTTTGTTACCCCCCATGACTGTGACGGAAGCGTCGGCTATATAATCGACTATCCCGGTGACTACCGCTTCGGTATATGCACCGATACGGGGTGTATCTCAAAGGAGATGCTTTCAGAGCTTTCCGGATGCGACGGGGTTGTGGTAGAGGCAAACTATGATGAAAGGATGCTTAAGGAAGGGCCGTACCCCTACTATCTTAAGCAGAGAATAGCGGCAAATACCGGCCATCTTTCAAACACCAATGCGGCAAAGCTCTGCTGTATGCTTGCAGACCGCGGGGTAAAGAAGATAATGCTTGCCCATCTTTCAAAGGAAAACAATCTGCCCGAGCTGGCATTGAAAAAATGCTGTACAGCCCTTTTCGACGCAGGCTTTAGCGACGTGGATATAACTGTGGCGGACAGATTTCTTCCAACGAGGTTTTAATATGTTGAATATAAATTTGATCTGCTCGGGAACAGGTAAGGTAAAGGATTCCTATTACCGCGAAGCCTGGGCGGAATATGAAAAAAGACTCGGTGCATACTGTAAGCTTAAATGTATCGAGGTCGGAGAACGGGACAGCGATATTCTGGCGGCTCTTCCGAAGCGCTCCTATGTTATAGCCCTTGCGGTAAACGGAAAACAGCTGTCAAGCGAGGAGCTTGCAAAAAAGATAGATAGTCTTGAGGTACAGGGCAATTCGGAGATAACCTTTATTATAGGAAGCTCCGAGGGCTACGGAAAAAGTGTTGAGGAGGCGGCAGATCTCCTGCTTTCATTTTCAAAAATGACCTTCCCCCACCGTCTTATGAGGGTAATATTACTCGAGCAGCTCTACCGCGCCATGAATATAAATGCGGGCGGTAAGTACCATAAATAAAATCTGAAAAGGAGGCAGTTATGAACTCAAAGAAGCGAAATTTGATACAGTTGATAGGTTTTATAGTTTGTGTTGCAATATCGGTCACAACCGTTATCTGCAGCTCCTCTGCGGTATCCGAAAAGCCTGCCTCTGATCCCGAAAATACCGCGGCAGACCCCCTTGATCCCTACGAAAGTGTCTATTACGAGCCTGCCGACGACGTAAATATTAACGGAAACGAGGGAAGAAGGGTCCCCTATACGAATTATATCTATGCAGAGGAAACGGCGAAGTTTTCCACCCTTGAGGCCGAGAGTAAGAACGGATACAAGCTTACCTCAGCCGATTATGACGATACCTGTAAGATAGTTATAGCAAAGAGCACGCAGGAGTATTCAAAGGCATATTCCGAAGCGGCCCAAAAGGTACAGAAGGTGGTGACCGAGGCGGGAGCAAAGGGAGGCTATATCTCAAAAAAGGTTACAGAGACCGAGGACGCGCCTCTTTTCAGACCCTATTACGGCTATATCATCTATACCGCAAAGGGCAAGGTACAGCTCCTTGATTCAAAGGGCAAGGTGCTTTTGTCCTCCTTTTCGGGCTACAGTCCCGTATATTCCCTGACGCTTTCGGGAGAGCCCCTTTTTGAAAAGGGAGGTAAATATTACTATTATTATGATTCGTCGGTAAAGGGCGCTGTCTTTTATGACGAGATAACCGAGGATACCTTCGACGGCCTTGACCAAAAGGAGCCCGGCTCCTTCTGGCATTTCATGTACGATTCCTATATAAGCGAAAACTATCTTATGCAGGAAAAGGGGGGAGAGGCTCCCGTAACCGATATAAGCAAAACAAAGCCCGAGGGGGCGGGAATGGTTGAATATTCTGTAGATAGCTCCGCTATACGCGGTTCACAGACCACCGCCTACGAGTATAAGAAGCCGAAAAGCGGGCTTTACCCCTTTTTTACCAATATATATGCCCCCGATTTTACCATCGAAAGAACTCTTTGGGGCTATATGAACGAAAAGGGAGATACGGTGATCGAGCCTGCTTTTGGAGCGGCATTTGAATTTTCGGATGACGGCTATGCGGTAGTGCTTGATATCCACGGTCATCTCTGTACCATAGATACCAAGGGCAGGGTGGTATATAACCCCTACGATAACGTCCTCTATATTCCCGAAATGGGCAATAAAAAGATAAGAGATATATACACACTTCCCGATACCTTCGGTGTGGAGAATACCGGAATGTTTACCCTTGACCACGGATATACCATGATGCGCAGACAGCTTGTGGATACCGAGGGCGGATATATGATAAAAAGGGAGACCAAGGTGCTTGTCAATGCAGAGGGTAAATATCTGAACTATCCCTCCGATTATAACCTTATCGCCTACAGCGACGGAATGCTCCTTCTTGAAAAGGAGGGTATTTACGGCTATATGAATTATTTGGGAGAATGGGTGATAGAGCCTATATACAGATATGCAGAGCCTTTTTCCGAGGGTCTTGCGGTGGTAGGATACCGTCCCGATAAATTAGGTATGATAGATACAAAGGGAAACACCGTTCTTCCCCTTATGTACACGAAGCTTTTTGCCTCGTCGGGGGGAGTTATAACAGCCTTTGAGGCGGAAAACGGCTGGACCCTGTTCAATAAGGTCAGCACCGCGGCACAGGACACCGACTTTTCAAGTCCCGTGCTTGAAATGAAGCACCGCGCCATAGCTCTTGCGAAAAAGAATTTCGCGGTAAGGCAAGAGGAAAAGAAAAAACAGGAAGAAGCAAACGAGACAGTAACAGAGTAAGGAGATAAAAAATGAGTTATTTTCGAGGGGAAGCCGATATAGCGGTCATAGGAGCAGGACACGCAGGTATTGAAGCGGGTCTTGCCGGTGCGCGTCTCGGACTCAACACCCTTGTTTTTACCATAAATTTAGATGCGGTGGGCAACCTTCCCTGCAACCCCTCTATAGGAGGTACGGGTAAGGGTCAGCTCGTCCATGAAATAGATGCCATGGGCGGAGAAATGGGAAGAGCGGCTGACAAGGTTACTCTTCAGTCAAGAATACTCAACCGAGGCAAGGGCCCCGCAGTTCACTCCTCACGTATTCAGGCAGACCGCAGAAAATATCAGGATCTTATGAAAAAGACCCTTGAAAACGAAAAGAACCTTTCGCTTATTCAGGCAGAGGTAGTACGTGTCGGTATAGAGGACAACAGAGTTTGCGAGGTAGAAACAGCTTTCGGTGCAGTATGGAGGGTAAAGGCCTGCATCATCTGCTCGGGAACCTATCTTAACGGCAGAGTTATAACAGGAGATACCTCCTATAATTCCGGTCCCGACGGTATGCTTGCCGCAACGCATCTCACCTCCTCCCTTGAAAAAGCGGGAGTTCGCTTTATGCGCTTCAAAACGGGAACACCCGCAAGAGTACATAAGGACAGTATTGATTTTACAAATCTTGAGGTACAGAACGGCGACGAGGATATCCGTCCCTATTCCAAGGATACGGACAGGCAGGAATTTGCAAAGACCGCGCAGATACCCTGCCACGTTGTATATACCAATTCAAGGACTCACGAGATAATCCGTTCAAATCTTGACAAAAGCCCCCTTTATTCGGGCAAGATAAAGGGAACGGGTCCCCGTTACTGCCCCTCCATAGAGGATAAGGTGGTGCGCTTTGCGGACAAGGAGCGCCATCAGCTCTTTATCGAGCCCATGGGTAAGGATACAAAGGAAATGTATATTCAGGGCTTTTCCTCCTCAATGCCCGAGGAGGTACAGATGCAGATGCTCCATTCTCTCGAGGGCTTTGAAAATGCACAGGTTATGCGTACTGCATATGCCATAGAATACGACTGTATCGATCCCACACAGCTTTACCCCACCCTTGAATTCAAGGATATTTCGGGACTTTACGGTGCGGGTCAGTTCAACGGCTCCTCGGGCTACGAGGAAGCGGCGGCACAGGGCCTTGTGGCAGGTATAAACGCCGCTCTTAAGATCAAGGGCGAGCCCGAGCTTATACTTCCCAGAAGCAGCTCCTATATAGGAACGCTTATAGACGATCTTGTTACAAAGGGTACGAACGAGCCCTACAGAATGATGACAAGCCGTTCCGAATACAGACTTTTGCTCCGCCAGGATAACGCGGATAAGAGAATGTGCGAATACGGATACCGCACAGGACTTTTACCCAAGGAAAGATATGACCGCGTACAGAAAAAGTATGAGGAGATAGAAAAGGAAAAGAGCAGAATGGAATCCACCGTTATCTCTCCCTTGGCGGCAAATCCCCTGCTCGAAAGATATGAAACGACACCTGTAAGATCGGGAGTTAAATTAGCGGAGCTGCTCCGCCGTCCCCAGCTCGATTACCGGGCGCTTCGCGAGCTGGATATAAACCGTCCCGAGCTTGACGAAGAGGTAATAGAGACCGCGGCGATAGAGATTAAATATGACGGTTATATCAAGCGTCAGCTTTCAGAGGCGAAAAAACAGGAGAGCCTTGAAGCAAAGCTTCTCCCCGAGGATATCGACTATAACGAGATCAAGGGTCTGAGGCTTGAGGCAAGACAGAAGCTTAATGCGGTAAGACCGAAGAACATCGGTCAGGCACAGGGTATATCCGGAGTAAGCCCAGCAGATATATCGGTGCTTATCATTACCCTTTGGGGAGGAAACAAATAATGGATTTCCGCGAAAAGTATTTTGAGATAATGGATAAGAATTTTCCCGATAAGAGATATTCGACCGATACTCTTGCCGAAAGATTCGGTATCCTTTACAAGGAGCTCGTTGCCTTCAATGAAAAGGTAAATCTTACCGCAGTTACCGATATCGAAGGAGCAATAGCAAAGCATTTTGCCGATTCACTGCTAATAGAGGAATATATTCCTCAAAATGCAAAGATCATAGATGTCGGATGCGGAGGGGGATTTCCCACCCTGCCCCTTGCAATAGTAAGGCAGGATTTAGAGATAACCGCCCTTGATTCCACAGAGAAAAAATTAAAGTTTGTTTCGCAAATGGCAAATATGCTTTCCCTTAAGGTAACAACTCTGCCTGCAAGAGCCGAGGAAACGGGAAGAAAAACGGAATACCGCGAGAGCTTTGACGTATGTGTTGCAAGAGCGGTGGCAAGGCTCAACGTATTGTCCGAGCTTTGTATCCCGTTGGTAAAAAAGGGAGGACTCTTCATCTCCTGTAAGGCGGCTATCGGCGCTGAGGAATATGACGAGGCAAAGGCGGGCACCGAGGTGCTGGGAGCAAAAACCAAGAATATCGCCGAACAGGTGCTTTATACGGCACAAGAGGAGCAGAAACGGAGCATTTTCATTTTTGAAAAGATTTCGGCAACCCCCGAAAAATATCCCCGTCAGTATGCAAAAATAACTAAAAAGCCTCTATAAATTGACATAAAATACAAAGTGTGGTATTATATAATTAATATATGCTTCGGTAAGAGGAATAAAAATGACCGAGAAAAGAGTAAGAGTTAAGATATATTCAAGAATAACCGATATTTCCGCCATTCACGCAACCGAAAAAATATTGGGCGAGGAGGCGGCTATAGACGCGGCAGAGGACGATATCATAGAGTATTCCACCGACGGGGTTATAACCGAGCGGGGAGATACCGTTGAGCTTTCCTATGAGGAGAGTGTTGACATGGGAATGGAGAATACCCGTACCGCCCTTGTCTTTAAAAAGCAGGAGCCCAACACCCTTACCATGGCGCGTACAGGAGAGAATTCGGCGGGACTTATCTTCAGCGATACCGAAAAGAGGCAGCCCTGCTCCTATAACGTTGGGGGATATGCCTTTAATTTCTGTATCTATACGAGAAGGATAGAGAATAAGATAACCCTTGAGGGCGGAACTCTGAATCTGGATTACGTCATCGAGGTACAGGGAGTAAAGACCCAGCGCAACCGTTTTGAAATAAAGGTTGACGAAATGCGCGTATATTAATATGGAAATTTTAGATTCTGTAAAGTTCAGAGCGGCGGTAAAGCAGGGGCTTTCGGGCGGTTACCTTTTCTTTGGCGAGGAGGAATACCTGAAGCACTCCTGCCTCGACCTTGTCCGCAAGGCGGTGCTTGGCGATAATACAGGCGATTCCTTCAATCATATAAGGCTTGACGGGGAAAGCTTTTCATCCGATGCTCTTGAAAATGCAATAATATCTCTGCCGGTATTCAGCGATAACAAGCTGGTGGAGATACACAGTATAGATCTCAATTCCATGAAGGAAAAGGAGATAGAGGAGCTTTGCTCCACCCTTTCGATGCTTGAGGATAACCCCGAAACGGTACTGATATTTTATTGCGCTCCCTTCGAGTTTGATGCGGGAGACCCCCGCCGTCCCTCGAAGCTCTTAAGCGCTCTGTCAAGGGTGGTCGTTGCGGTGGGATTTGAAAAGCAGACAAGGGAAAAGCTTGCAAAATGGGTAATCGCCCATTTCAACCACAACAAGGTTGCCTGCTCAAAGGAAATGAGTATGCTTCTTCTCGATACCTGCGGACATGATATGTACGCTCTTGCGGGTGAGACCGAAAAGCTTTGTGCATACGTCCTGCAGTCGGGCAGAAATGAGGTCGGAGCAGCCGATATAGAGCTTCTTGCAACAAAGAACAAGGAGATAGGCGAATTCGATTTCAGCAATGCAATACTCGGCCGTAACATTGAAAGGTCATTTTATATTCTTTCAAAATATGAAATGGAGGATAAAAGCGGCAAAGAGGTCAATCTGATATTAGGCAGTATGATCCGCATATTTACCTCCCTTTATAAAATATCCCTTCTGTCACAGAAGGGAATGAGGGATGACGAGATAGCAAAGGAGCTGAAAATGAATCCTTATCAATGCTCGCTTTACAGAAAGAATCTCGGCAGACGTACTCCCGCCGAGCTTGAAAGAATACTTCTTCTCTGCCGTGAGGCTGATGCACAGCTCAAATCGGGTACAAAAAACGGTTACGAGGTGCTTTCAAGGCTTATTATAGGTGCGGCGAGATGACAGAAAAGCTTATTATAAACAAGCCTGTAATAGTCGAAGGAAAATATGATAAGATAAAGCTTGACTCTATATGCGAGGCTCATATAATTACAACCAAGGGCTTCGGGGTGTTCAAGAGTGAGGACACGAAGGAGCTCCTTAAAAGGGTTGCCGAAAGGACAGAGATAATCGTTCTTTGCGACAGCGACGGAGCAGGCAGGGTCATAAGAAACTATTTAAAGTCCTTTTTACCCCCCAATAGGCTTATACATCTCTATATTCCCGATATTGAAGGCAAGGAAAAAAGAAAAGCCGCCCCCTCCAAGGCAGGGACTCTCGGAGTGGAGGGCATTGAGGCTGATATATTGAGAGAGCTTCTGCGTCCTTACGCGGAGAATGCTCCGACCCCCAAAAGAGCGGGGATAACCAGGCTCGATCTTTATAAGGACGGACTTTTGGGCGGCGGTAACAGTGCGGGCAAACGGCTTGAGCTTCAGAAAAGGCTCAATTTGCCGAAGGAGCTTTCAAGCACGGCACTGCTTGACGTTTTGAATATACTATGCAGCTATGACGAATATAAGGAGTTAGTAAAATGAAAAAGATAAAAAGAGAATCGGTAGGAGAGTTTATACGATATCTTATAATCGGTTTTTCAAATACGGCAATCAACTGGGTGGTATTTACCCTGTTAAATGAATTTACCCCTTTGGGAGATTTTAAAACGGGTGCGACCATATCCTCAGCCGTTGCGTGGATAATATCTACTATATTCTTTGCGTTCTGGGCATATAAGCTTTTTGTTTTTAAGAGTAAAAGTATGCTTCCCGGAATACTCTGGATGGAATTTGTGGCATTTACGTCGGCGCGTCTTCTTACCTTTGGTGTTGAACAGCTCATTATCTTTATCGGCTGTACTCTCATGGGCTTTGATAACGATATAAACATTCTTCTTTCAAGGATCGTAAACTCAGAGACAAAGGTATTCGTTGATTTCACTCTCGGTGAAAGATATTTCGTTAAGCTTGCCGCTACAGGCGTTATCACGATATTGAACTATATTTTCAGCAAGCTTGTTATCTTCAAGAAGGGACAAAGGCTTTCAAGCTCTGAGGATCACAGGGACGAGGGCGAAAAGGCTTAAACCGTCTTTTCAATAATTTCAGTTATTCGGGAGATATCCTCTCCCGCAACCAAAAATACAAAATCCCCCTTTGAAAAAACCTCGCATTCCTTTGGCTTTTCACAAAGAAAATCACAGGAATAGGGGTTTATTTCGGGTTTTTGGAGAATATTTTTTCTTCGGCTGAGCATACGCGAAAGAGTGTCTTTTTCAGAACGGTATTTCGCTTTCATTATATGAAGCTCGGTAGGACTTTTCTCCTTTGATATATATATTGCGTAGCTTTCGATCACCGAAAGCTCCTCGGGGGGCTTTTCTTCGTCATAAAATAAAGAGCCCAGCTCCTCGGGTGAAATATACCCCGTATCCTTTAGCTCACTTCCGCTTATGTATATATAACCGTCAGGCAGTACAAGTCCGTTTGTATATAGTCTTTGAAGTATATCATATGCCGAATCGGGAGAGGATACGCAGGAAGTAAAAAGAATGCAGAGGACAAATATCATTATATAAGCCTTTGTTTTCATAAGCTCCACCTCGGAAAATCATCTATTTAAATATATGAGGAAAAAAATGAAATATTACAAATGCCGAGCCGGCGATATCGGCAAAAGCATACTTGAAATACTTGTTTCTTTGGGCGAAGCTCTTCCCGAAACTCCCTGCGGAGGAAAGGGAAGCTGCGGTAAATGCCGTATGAGGGTAAAGGGTGCACTATCCCCCGCCTCGGCTTTTGAAATATCTCTTTTGGGAGAGGAATACGAAAAGGGAGTACGTCTTATCTGCATGGCAAGGGTGCAGGGCAGCTTTGAGTATGAGGAAATAAAGGAGACGTCAGCTGAAATACAAACCGATTTTTCGGCCGGGGAAACAAAAGTAAAAAACCGTAACAGCCTTTTAGCCGTGGATATAGGCACCACCACCGTTGCGGTATATAAGATAGACAACGGAAATATCTATGAGAAAAAAAGCTTCATGAATCCCCAGAGGATCCACGGCGCCGACGTTATTTCCCGTCTCGTTTATGCAGACGGGGGAGGAAAAAACGAGCTGAAAAATGAGATATGCAATGCCATAAAGGATAGCTGTGAAAAAGAATTCGACTATGCGGTCATCTGCGGTAATACCGCCATGGAGCATTTTTTATGCGGAGAGGATCCCTCGGGAATTGCAAAGCTTCCCTTTACTCCCGCAACGCTTTTCGGAAAATGCTATTCCTTTGATTTTTGCAAAAATACATATATAGCGCCCTGTGTTGCCGCATACGTCGGCGGAGATATAACCCTCGGAATGCTGGCGGCAGAGCTTGACAGGGAAGAAAAGACCACCCTTTATATGGATATCGGAACAAACGGAGAGATAGCACTTAAAAGGGGGGATAAGATACTCTGCTGCTCCGCGGCGGCAGGCCCTGCCTTCGAGGGAGGAAATATCGAATTCGGTATGACAGCCTCCTGCGGTGCGGTCGAAAGGGTGTATATAGACGGCGGCGGCTATAAATTTGATACCGTCGGTAATGCCGAACCTGCAGGTATCTGCGGTTCAGGGCTTATAGACGCGGCTGCGGTCCTTCTTGAGCTTGAGCTTATGGATGAAACGGGCAGACTTGAGCAGGACAGATACTATTTCGGCGAAAAGGTATATATATCTCAAAAGGATATAAGAAATCTGCAGAGTGCAAAGGCGGCTGTAGCGGCAGGTGTACGTACCCTCTGTCATGAGGCAAAATGTAAGGTTTCGGATATAGAAAAAGTAATTATTGCAGGGGGCTTCGGCACCCATATAAATACCGAAAGCGCACTTAAGATAGGACTTATCCCCTATGATTTCGAGGGCGAGGTGGAATCGCCGGGAAATCTTGCGGGAATGGGCGCGGTAGGCTTTGCCCTTAACAGCGACGAAAAGCGTCTTTGGGACCTTCTCGAAAGGGTTTCATATACCGAGCTTTCGGGACATAAAAAATTTAATGAATATTACATAGAAGAAATGATGTTTGAATACTGAGAAAGGATATTAAATTATGAAGATCACAGTTATCGGCGCAGGCAGATGGGGAAGCTGTATTGCATGGTATCTTGACAGAAGCGGTCATGACGTTACCATATACGGTCCGAAGGACACTCCCGATATGATATCGTTTACAAACACCCGTTCAAACGGGCTTATAACACTTTCTGACACAACAAAGCTTTGCTACGATCTCAAAGAGGCGCTTTGTGCTGACGTTATCGTTATTTCCATCGGTTCTCAGGGACTTCGTTCTCTTATCGATGAAATAAATGCCATAGACTCTGAAACCGAACGAACCTTTATACTTTGCATGAAGGGTATTGAGATCGAAAGCGGTATGAGACTTACCGAGGTGGTTGAGGAGCAGAGCCGCTTTAAGGTCAACGTTGCGGTATGGATAGGTCCCGGTCACGTTCAGGAATTTTATCGCGGGATTCCAAACTGCATGATAATCGATTCAAAGGATTCCGAGCTTAAAAAGAAGCTTGTGGATGAATTTTCAAGCGATCTTATCCGTTTCTATTACGGTGAGGACCTTTTGGGCAATGAGGTAGGCGCGGCGGCAAAGAACGTTATCGGAATTGCCGCAGGTATGCTTGACGGCATGGGACTTTCCTCTCTTAAGGGAGCGCTTATGTCGAGAGGTACCCGCGAGGTATCCCGTCTTATAAAGGCAATGGGCGGCAATGAGCTTTCCGCTTACGGTCTCTGTCATTTAGGCGACTATGAAGCAACGGTGTTCTCTCAATTCAGCCATAACCGTATGTTCGGTGAGACCTATATAAAGGGAGAGACCTACGGCAAGCTGGCAGAGGGCTATTATACCGCGGCGGCGTTACATAATCTTTGCAGTAAATATAATGTTGAAATGCCTATTTCCGAAACGGTATATCAGATACTTTACAATAACGTTGAGCCTAAGAAGGCGCTTGACAGTCTTTTCAAGAGACCTATTAAGAAGGAATTAAAATAAGATAAGGGCGGAAGGAGCTTTTACGGCTGCCTTCCGCCCCTAATATTTTAAAAAAATAAAAATTTTGCCAAAAAGTTCTTGACAAAAAAGAAAATTGATGTTATAGTATAACGCAGTTAGTCACGGCTAACTCAATAAAAACTCAGTATTTTCAAGGATATTCGGCTATGAACTTAAAAAACGCAGAACTCGGAAGAGAATATATCGTAACCGCTCTCAAAACAGGAGATGCGGAGCTTGAAGCATTTCTTTTTTCGCTTGGATGCTATGCGGGCGAGCCGATAACCGTTATATCCCGTCTCAAGGGAAGCTGTATCGTTTCCATAAAGGACGGAAGATATAATATAGATAACGCGCTGGCAGAGGCTATTGAAGTGTAGATTTTAAAAAACCGAGCTTGCCTGCTTTTAATTTTTACGACTCGGTTAGCGAAGGCTAACCAAATTTGCAGATATTCACCAAAAGGAGACGAAGAATGAGAATTGCTTTTGCGGGTAACCCCAACAGCGGTAAGACCACAATGTATAATGCCCTCACGGGCAAGCATGAGCACGTGGGAAACTGGGCGGGCGTGACCGTGGAGAAAAATGAAGCGCCTATAAAAAAGAGCTTTTGCATGGGCGGGGAGTTGACCTGTGTTGACCTTCCCGGAGCATATTCCATGTCTCCCTTTACCTCCGAAGAGTCTATCGCAAGCTGTTACGTAAAAAAGGAAGCTCCCGACGTTATAATAAACATCGTTGACGCAACTAATCTGAGCAGAAGTCTTTTCTTTACCACCCAGCTTTTGGAGCTCGGCATTCCCGTGGTGGTTGCCTTAAACAAAACCGATATAAACGAAAAAACGGATACAAGGATAGATATAAAAAAGCTGTCCGAAAAATTAGGCTGTGCTGTAGTTGAAACGGTGGCGGCAGACAGCGGCGACGAGGGTCTTAAGCTTTTGGTGAAGGAGGCAGTCGAAGCCAAGGGCAGGGTACAGACCGCTCCTTATACCGATAAGGAAAGGGTACTGACCACAAAGGAAGCGGCGCACGAGGCGGATAAGGCTCGCTTTGTATTTGTAAATAATATAGTTAAAGAGGTCGAGCAGAGAAAGGTCCTGACAAAAAATCTGAACAGACAGGACAGCATCGATAGAATACTTACAAACAAGTGGCTCGGTATTCCGATATTTGCCGTTGTAATGTTCCTTGTGTTCCAGATATCCCAGGCTTGGGTGGGCCCAAGGATAGCCGAGGGCTTTACCGTCGGAAAAACAGATATTCCCGGACTTGTTACCCTCATTGATATGTTCAAGGAATGGGTTGCGGGATTGCTTGCGGGAGGAAACGATTTCCTCGTTGCCCTTCTTTGCGAGGGTATTATAGGCGGAGTTTCCGCGGTTGTCGGCTTTTTGCCCCTTGTTATGGTAATGTACTTCCTTATAGCCCTTCTTGAAGACTGCGGTTATATGGCAAGAGTATCTGTTGTTCTTGACCCGATATTCAAGAAGGTAGGTCTTTCGGGTAAATCTGTTATCCCCTTCGTAATCGGTACAGGCTGTGCTATTCCCGGTGTTATGGCTTGCAGAACCATCCGTAATGAAAGAGAGCGCAGAGCAACCGCAATGCTCGCACCCTTCATGCCCTGCGGCGCAAAGCTTCCTGTTATAGCTCTTTTTGCCGGGGTATTCTTCAAGGATGCAAGCTGGGTAGGAACCCTTATGTATTTTGCAGGTATTCTGATAATCTTTTTCGGTGCCCTTATCATAAATAAAATAACTGCATACAAGGCAAGACGTTCCTTCTTTATAATCGAAATGCCCCAATACAAATTCCCCTCCCTGAAGAAGTCGCTTTATTCCATGCTTGAACGCGGAAAGGAATATATAATAAAGGCAGGAACGATAATCCTTCTCTGCAATGCAGTAATATTTATAATGCAGTCCTTTGATTGGCGCTTTACCTTGGTTGCGGATTCTGATGCCGAGACGTCCATCCTTGCAAGCGTTGCAAAGCCTGTATCCGTTCTCCTTATTCCTATAGGAGTTAAGGCATGGCAGATGACAGCGGCGGCTATCACAGGCTTTATCGCAAAGGAAAACGTTGTTGGTACGTTGGCGGTATGCTACGGTATCTCAAATATGATAAACACAGAGGAGCTTACCCTTGTGGCGGGAAGCGAGGGCGGTATAGCGGAAAAGTTCGGTATAAGCGCCGTTGCGGCTCTCGCATACCTTATGTTCAATCTCTTCACACCCCCCTGCTTTGCGGCAATGGGTGCCATGAATTCGGAAATGAAGAGCAGAAAATGGTTCTTTGGCGGTATTGCCTTCCAATTTGCTGTCGGTTATACCGTTTCATTCCTTGTATATCAGATAGGTACTCTTATAACCGAAGGCCGCTTCGGTTCGGGAATTATCGGCGGCTCGATCGCGCTTCTTGCAATAATTGCCGTGATCGTAAGCCTTATCACAGTAAATAATAAGAAAGCAAAGTCATGACAGAAAATATTATAATAATTGCAGTTGTTTCACTTATTCTGGGCTCGGTGCTGTTCTATATCATCCGTCAGAAGAAAAAGGGTGCTAAATGCATCGGTTGTCCCCATTGTAAATGCTGCAGTGAAAAGCAGAAGAATAATTGTACAAAATAAAGAGAAGATTTCCAACGATTTGGAAATCTTCTCTTTTATATTATAGGAATCTCTTTATTTTGTGCGGGTTAATTGCACTGTAGAAAGGGTCGCAATTAGATACACCCGCTTGAATTATCAGTCGTTATCACCGTAGCCGGGAGTTGTTGCTGTTTCAAATACCGCAACTGCTTCTGCGTTGGGCTTCTTGGAGATGAGAGTTACAACGATAGCGAAGATAAAGCAGATAACAAAGCCGGGGATGATCTCATAGATACCGGTCTTACCCTGGAAGCCGAGAGCGATACAAGCAATAACTGTAGCACCGCCGGAAATAATACCTGCAATTGCACCTGCGTATGTAAAGCGCTTCCAGAAGAGGGAAAGAAGGATAACGGGACCGAAAGCGGCACCAAATCCTGCCCATGCGTTATCAACGAGAGCCATGATAGCCTGCGCACCGTCTCCCTTGCTTCTTGCAATAAAGAATGCGATAAGCGAAACTACGAGAACTACCGCTCTGCCCACCCAAAGAACTTCCTTTTCGGAGGCATTCTTTCTGAATACGGGCTTGTAGATATCACTTGTGAAGGATGAGGAGGAAACAAGGAGCTGGCTGTCCGCGGTACTCATGGATGCCGCGATGATAGCGGACATTAAGAAACCTGCAAGGATACCGGGGAAGAACATACGTGAAAGCTCGATAAATACCATCTGCTGATGAGGCTTGCCTTCGATAAGAAGCTCCTTACCGATAAGCATTCTGCCGAAGTATGCAACGAAAATTGTAGCGGTAAGTGCGAGAACTACCCAGATGATAGCAACGGTAGCACTTGTCTTAACCATTTTTGCCTTCTTGATAGACATAAATCTTACAAGGATATGAGGCATACCGAAGTAACCCAATCCCCATGCAAGACCGGAAACGATCTCCTGCCAGGATGCGGAGAAGAGACTCTTCGCGAAGGGGAAGGTCTGAACGTTTTCGGGATCAACACTATTGATAAGCTCTCTTAAGTTAGCGGCATATTCTTTTGCGCCGAGATCCTTTGTGCAAACAACAACGATCGGCACTGCAAGGAGTGCAACGAGGATCAATATACCCTGGAAAAAGTCGGTCCAGCAAACTGCCTTGTAACCGCCGAGGAAGGTATAAACGATGATGATAGCCGCGAAGATGATGAGAGCGGTATCAGAAGCTATCTTGGGGAATACCGACTGGAATACCGTAACGCCCGCAACGAAGCTGGATGCAACGTAAACAGTAAAGAATACGAGGAAGATAACCGCGCAAACTATCTGAAGAGCAGGGTTCTTTGATGCAAAACGGTTTGAAAGATACTGGGGAACTGTTATGGAATCGTTTGCGGCAGCGGAGAAGTTTCTCAAACGCTTACCAACGATTATCCAGTTGAGAGCAGTACCGATAGCAAGACCGATACCGATCCATGCCTGACCGAGACCGAATGCAACGATGCTTCCGGGAAGACCCATAAGAAGCCATGCGGACATATCGGAAGCCTGAGCGCTCATTGCGGTTACCCAGGGACCCATCTGTCTGCCGCCGAGGAAATATTCCTTTTCACCGGCGGATTTTGATTTTACAAAGAAAAATATGCCTATACCAAGCATTGCGGCAAAGTATATGGCAAAAGCTAAAATTTCCACTTTAACTTTCTCCTTCCATATAAATAATAATAGATAGATTTATTATACACACTTATTCTCAAAATGTAAATATTTTTCTGCAAAAAAATTCAAAAAAATGCAAAAATTATGCTTTCGGTATAAAATCGACCCCCATTTTTTCTCTTGCTTTCTCCATAAGCTCTGCCTCCATCAAGGAAAGCTCATTAAAACGGGACATTTCCTCACCCTTTATCTGTGCCAAAAAGTCCTTTACCTCGTAATACATTACAGGCTTTCCCGCAAGAGTCTCAAATTCCTGTCTTTCTCCGTTACGCTTTATAAGGGTAATAACGGTAGGCTTTGACACCTTGTCTGTTAATATCGTACCGTCTTCACCCTGAATTTCGCTCGGCAGATATCCCTGCGTTATTTTCGACCAGGTCAGAATTGCCTGAAATTCCTTATAACTGCATAACATAGAGCCCTGCCCGTCAATACTCATGGGAAGAAAGAGCGATTCAGCGTTGATCTTTTCGGGCATACCGAAAAGATTCAGTAAAAGATGAACGGGATAAACACCGAGATCCATAAAGGAGCCGTTTTGAAGGGTTGGGTCGAAGGCATTTTCCACTATTCCTGCCTTGAATTTGTCATAACGGGAGGAATATTGGCAGAAGGAAAGATCTACCCTTCGGATCCTGCCTATCTGTGAAAAAAGCTCTCTTATCTTTTCCGTTCCCGGCACGTGGGCACTCATCATCGCCTCCATAAAGACCACCCCGTTTTTTTCGGCAGCATCTATCATACGGCGAGCACCCTCAAGGGTGGCGTTCATCGGCTTTTCGCAAAGCACGTGCTTGCCTGCGGAGAGCATTTTGAGTGCCTGCTCCTCATGGCATATATTCGGACTTGCTATATATACCGCATCTATATCCTTGTCCTGCGCCAATCTGTCAAGATCGGTATATACCCTTTCTATATTATGTTTTTCGGCATACTCTTTCCCCGTTTCAAAATTTCTTGAATATACAGCCTTTAAGTTTATATCATCAAAAAGACGCATAGAGTCAAGCATCTCGTCAACTACGAAGTTTCTGCCTATAATTGCAAAATTTATCATAATAGCATCCTTTATTTTGTTTTTTCTTATTATAAAGTATGTTTTATTTTATGTCAAGATTCCTTGACTCTGAGAATAAAATATGTTAATCTATAGTTGAACAAAACAGCTTAAACTTTAAATGAGGTGAAATAATCAATGAAAACAAAAGTATTTCCGAGGATTATAAAGATATTTCTCTCGGCATTGGCAGTATTTATTGCCTTCTGGTTCATCCTTCCCCCTCTTAACCTGAGATCCCCCGATTTCTGGACCTTTCTTATAACCTCGATAATTATCTGTCTGGTCATAAACTTTATTTCAGAGATCTTTCTCTTTTTCCGAAGCCATACCGAAAAGGGAAGGCTCGTTAATCTTAAATTCGATCTTAAGGGAACAGCAAAGCCTGTAAAGGTATTCGGAATAGTTATCGGATGTATAGTTGTTCTCCTTATTGTCGGTGCAGCCGCAGGCTCACAGCTCTTTAACGCATCAAGATACAACAAGCTTATCCTTCCGGAGGACGGCGACTTTATTGCCGACGTAAGCGAGATAAGCCAGGAGCAGATACCCGTTGTTGACCGCGATACCGCGAGCCGTCTCGGTCAGAGAAAGCTGGGCGAGATGTCAGACCTCGTTTCCCAGTTTGAAATAATGGATATCTATACCCAGATAAACTATAAGGGACGTCCCGTGAGAGTGACCCCTCTTATCTACGGTGACGTTATCAAGTGGTTCAACAATCAGTCAAAGGGTGTTCCCGCATATATCACCGTTGACATGGCCACGCAGGAGACCTCTCTTGTACGTCTTAAGGACGGCGGGATCAAATATTCCACAGGAGAGTATTTTATGCGTAACGTTGACAGATATCTGCGCTTTAAATACCCCTCAAAGGTATTTGACAATGCCTCCTTTGAAATAGATGACAACGGTACACCCTATTGGGTGGTCTCCACCGTAAAATACCGTATAGGACTCTTTAGCGGAAGGGATATCGGCGGTGCTATTCTCCTTAACGCACAGACGGGTGAGTCAAAATATTACGAGCTTGACGAGATACCTACCTGGGTGGATCAGGTGTTTGATTCGGATATGGTATTGAATCAGCTCAATTACAACGGCAAATACCGTTCGGGCTTTTTCAACTCTATCTTCGGTCAGAAGGGAGTATTGCAGACCACCGACGGATATAACTATCTTGCCATAAACGACGACGTCTATCTTTATACAGGTATGACCTCGGTGACAAGCGATGAATCTAACGTCGGCTTTGTTCTTACCAACCTCCGTACCAAGCAGACAAGCTACTATGCTATTCCCGGAGCGGAGGAGTATTCGGCAATGGATTCCGCAGAGGGTCAGGTACAGCATCTTAAATATGAATCCACCTTTCCCCTGCTTCTCAACGTTTCCGACCGCCCCACCTATTTTATGTCCTTAAAGGACGGAGCGGGACTTGTAAAGATGTATGCCTTCGTTGACGTTCAGCAGTATCAGATAGTAGGTACGGGCTCAAGCGTTGACAGCGCAAGACAGGATTATATTTCAAAGCTCAAGGATGAAAAGATAGAGGCGGAGGATATAGAGGAGCAGACCGTTACGGGTGTGATAGAACGGATCTCCGAGGCAGTAATTGACGGAAATACAAACTATTTCATTCTTCTTGAAAATGATGAAAACGTTTACACCGTTCCCGTTACCCTTTCTCATGATTTTGCTGTGGCGGAGGCGGGGGACTCTGTTGAGTTAACCCTTAAAGCCGCAAAGGAAGAAAAAACCGTTAAAAAAGCAAAGTTAATAAAAAATACCGCGCCTGAAAAAGAAAGTAACATGATAACAGGCGATTTGGAGAAATAGAATTAATGCCCCCTGATTTTAAGGAAATCAGGGGGCATTTAACTCTGTTTTCTAATGCTTATTGCCAAAAAAAACTAAGACTTTTTGTAACTATTGCCGAAATGAATAAATTGTAACGAAAAATACATATTTGCATGATATACTAATTATGTATCGTTATATATTATTTTTCAGAAAGGATAAATTTATGAAAAACGCAAAACGTATTTTGTCATTACTTTTGATCGTAGTAATGATAGTACCCATGTGTGTTACAACGAGCCTCACTGCTTTTGCCGACAAGGCAAGCGGCGAAACCGATGCTCCCGTTGTAAACGCTCCTGCAGATGCAGATACAGGTTCTGTTGATACCTCTGCAGCGGGCAAGAGCACCATCACTTCCAAGCTTGATGGTGAAACGTCAAGAAGCACAAAGACTCTTTATACAGGTGTAACAAGCACCAACATAAAGACTTCGTCTTCTTCCAAGTACGATCTTCAGAACTTCAACATAGTTGAGTTTGACTTAAAGCAGACCGACCTTTACGTTGACGTTACAAACACAAGAGACTACGTTAACCAGTCTAAAACCACCCTTAATACCGTTACAAGCTTCAACTCTTCTAACGGCGAGGGCAAGGTAGCGATCGCTGCGGTAAACGGCGACCTTTGGACAATGTCCTCCGCTCATTCCAGAGTTGAGGGCTCCGGTACATCCTATAACGGTTATTCCGATGCCGTTGTTACCAAGGCTCTTACACTCCCCCGCGGTTATACCGTTTATGACGGAGAGATCGTTTGCTCCGCACAGATCAGACAGGAGACCCCTTACGAGGGCGATTTCTGGTCCTTTGGTGTAACAAATGACAGCGTTCCCATGATCGGCCGTCCCGATCTTGATATTTCCATTAAGAATAATTCCAAGAGCGTAACAGTTGCGGCTGACGGTCTTAACAGACTTCCCGCAAACAATGCACTTGTAGTTTATTCCGACAAGGGTGTTGCAACCACAAACTCCCTCTCCGATGCTTACGAGGTCGTTATCGATTTTACAACTGATTATACAGTTAAGCACGGTGCAACAATGACAGGTACCGTTACAGGTATCTACTCCTCTGCAAACGCATCCTCAAACCCGACAATGCAGGCTAACCGCATGATCTTAACCGCACGCGGTACTGCGCTTAACAAGATGACAAGCTTTGCAGTCGGTGACAGCGTGACCCTCTCCTTCAACGTAACCGAGCGTTACGGCAGAAACACCGAGGGCTGGCAGAACTGTACAAACGCAGTAGGCGGTCATATGCCCTTCGTAGTTGACGGTGTTAAGAGAGAAACCGGTACTTCCACCAACTACCCCACAACAATTATCGGTATCAAGAACGACGGAAGCGTTTGCTTTATCGTAAACGACGGACGTCAGTCCTCCTTCTCCACAGGTCTTGACTTCAATGATTATTGGGATTTCGCAGACGATATGGACCTTAATACCGCCTTCATTCTCGACGGCGGCGGATCCGCTAACCTCATCGAGCTTCAGTCCTCGGGCAGTTATGCGGTAGTAAACAGCCCCTCCGACGGCTCCACCCGTTCTGTAGTTAACTCTGTTATTCTTTCCGCAGGTCCCAAGAGAGCGGCACAGGGTAAGAATGAGATAGTATATCCCGACCCCTCCCTCGACTTAAAGAATCTTTACTTTGCGACCGATGATGCATTCCTTACCTTAGGTGATTATGCAGAGTCCACAAGAGCAAAGACTCTTACAGGCGCAAAGCTTACCGTAAAGGATTTCTTAAACGGTCCTACCGTATCCGTTTCCTACGGTCTTCCCAACACCACAAGCTATAACTCAAATTCCGTGCTTGCAGGCAAGAGTTATATGTCTGTAAATGCAAGCGATTATCCCTATATGGTAATCGATGCCTCTATCGTATCCGCTAACACAAGCGTGGTACAGTTCCAGGCGCTTTATCATACCTCGGGTACTCGTAAGGGCGTTTCTACCGACACCTTTATCGGATTCAACAATGCCTATAATAATAACGGATTTAACAAGTACGTTATCAATCCTGCCTCCAACGCTAAATATACAGGCAGACTTAACACCTTAAGATACCAGTATCTCTATCCCGCAAACGGTGTTACCGTTCAGGACGGTGACTACATAATCATCAGAAGTGTGCGTCTTGCAAAAACAGCAACCGAGGCGGCAGGAATGACACAGGTACCTTCAATGCTCACAATGACATTGAATCCTAACGGCGGTACCGTTTCCCAGACCAAGAAGTACTGTGTATTCGGTACAGCCTTCGGTACCCTTCCCACACCTACAAGAAGCGGTTATACCTTCCTCGGCTGGTACACAGCGGCTTCCGGCGGAACAAAGATCACCGCAAGCACTACAGTTAATACCAGTGGTCCCAAGACCTACTACGCACAGTGGGCAGAGGGCGGCGAGGTAGTTCCCACATACTACACCCTCAGCT
This sequence comes from Oscillospiraceae bacterium, assembly GCA_015065105.1. GTDB lineage: Bacteria > Bacillota > Clostridia > Oscillospirales > CAG-272 > RGIG7300. Next base: position 45,521 of record SVQZ01000019.1, read on the forward strand.
TTGATGCAGGTGAGAATGCAACAATGACAAGCACCTCATCCTACTCCATCGAAGCAAACGCAAAGTATTCAAGCGTTATCGCTTCCATGCCTACCGCAACCAGAAACGGTTATGCACTTTCCGGCTGGTACTGCGAGGAATACGGATATACTCTTAATCTTTCAGATACCTTTACCGCAAACAAGAACGTAACCTTTACGGCAGTATGGACTCCCGTTCTCGGTATCTATAAGTGTACCGCATCCGCATTGAACGTACGCTCCGGTCCCGACAGCTCTTATGCATCCCTGGGTACTATGGCAAACGGAGACCAGTACGAGGTTCTTGCAATGGACGGCAAGTGGGCTAAGATCATATTCAATGGTCAGGAGGGCTGGGCAAGCCTTAACTACCTTGAGTACGTTGGTCCCGCAACAACTGCTAAATATACTCTTACCTTCAACTTAAACGGCGGTACAATGCCTTCCGGTTATGAGACCAGCTATACTTTTGAGGCTGATCAGAAGTTCGAAGACGTTATCGGCGGCTTCCCTGTACCTACAAAGTCGGGTTATACCTTCGCAGGTTGGCAGAGAGCCGATTATGCTTCCGATCTTTGGGATGACGGCTGGGGAACTCAGCCCTACACCTTCGGTTATGACATAACCCTTAACGCAGTATGGACCGAGGCTCATACCCACAGCTATACAGCTACAGTTACCACAAAGGCAACTTGTACAACTGCAGGTGTAAAGACCTTTAACTGCTCCTGCGGTGACAGCTATACAGAGTCTATCGCGGCGCTCGGACATCTCTTCACAGATTATATGAGCGACGGTAACGCTACCTGTACCGCTGACGGCACAATGAGTGCATCCTGCGACAGAGGCTGCGGCGCTATCGACACAAAGACAGAAAGCGGCTCCGCAAAGGGTCACAGCTATACATCCACAGTAACAGAAGCTACCTGTACTGCAGGCGGTTATACAACCTATAAGTGCTCTGCATGCGGACATTCCTATAAGGGTAACGAAACAGCGGCAAAGGGCCACAGCTTCGGTGCATGGTACACCTCTGTTGAGCCTACCGCTACAACAAAGGGCGAAGAGCGCAGAGACTGCTCTGTATGCGGTGCATACGAAATAAACGAGCTTCCCATGCTTGAAAATACCGATACCGTTCCCAACGTAACCACATCGGGTTATGACGTAATGGTATCCTGTGCAGGAGATATCTCCTATATCAGATACGCAAAGGGTGAATATACCACCTCCTCTGCGATCAAGAATGCTCCCGACTGCGTAACTCTCAACGCTTCCAAGATAGCATCCTATACAGTAAATAATATCTGCACCATCACTATGGCGGACGGCGGCTTATACAGCCTCTGGATCAAGACCAAGGACGGTACCGAATATATCAAGACAGCAGATATTTCAGTAATGGATCAGACAGTATCCAGCTACGGAGTATCCATCACCGTACATAATCTCTACGGTGTAAAGGATTACTTTATTGCCCCCGGCGATTACGATAACTATTCGGATATCAAGGCTAACTATATCGTTCTTATAACAGCAAATAAGATCAACGGTGCTCATGATTATACCTATATAGTACCTAATCCCGGTGCATATACTATCTATATAAGATATGAAGACAGCAGCAGACCCGCAACCATCCTTAAGACCAACTGTGTAGTAAAAGAGCCCGGTTCTAACGGAAACGGCCTCCAGTTCACACTTACAAATCTTGAGGATATCAAGGTCGTACGTACCGCATACGGTACCTATAATACTCCCGGTGAGATCAAGCGCGCAGAGGGTCAGAGATCCTTCTCGGGTGCTACGGTCATGAAGTCCGGAACAGGAAACTATACCATCCAGTACCGTGAAAATGGCACAGTAACAATAGCAGTAGTTTATAAGCACGGATACGAGGTAATGTTTACCTATGAGGTACAGCAGAAGGTTCCTTCCTTTGTACAGAACGGTAACACAGTAACCTTCGGCCAGCTTGACGGCCTTAACCTTATCAGATATGCGAAGGGTACATATACGACCTCTTCACAGATCAAGCTTGCAGAGGGCTCTCAGGTAGTTAAGTCCAACGCCATAGTTGACGGCTTCATCACGATCAAGCTCGATGAAGGTACCTATACCTTCTGCGTTCAGTATGACGATGAATCCTATAACTACTACGTAGTAACAGTTGAAGAAAGCGAGGAGGATCCTTTGGATCCTCCTGTTATTCCTGAGCCCGATCCCGAACCGGATCCTGAGCCCGAAGAACCCGAAACTCCCGCGGTGACCGAGCCTACTGCAAAGCTTACCGCAGTTTCCGCGGCTTTCTCGGATAACATGGTACTTCAGCGTGACGAAAAGCTCTCGGTATGGGGTACTGCAAGCCTTCTCAGTGCAGGTCAGTATATCACCGTTGAATTCAAGGGCGAGACCGCTGCGGCCGAGGTTGGTACAGACGGTAAGTGGACTGCAGTTTTTGATAAGACCTTCCCGGCAGACGGTGAAGGTGCGGCCCTTACCGTAAAGGGCACGAACAAAACAGTTACCTTTAATGACGTTTTGGTCGGTGACGTTTATTATATCGTCGGTCAGTCCAACGTATTCTATTCCATGGGCGACCTTTACGTTGACCTCTATCAGAGAAACGAATTAAACAATCTTGTTGTTGACTACGATAACAACCGTGACATCCGTTTCTTCCGTATCTCCAATACAGACTATGCTTCCCAGACAGGTACGATGGCACAGGGAACAGCTACAGTTTATGACGACGTTTACCACGGCGAAAAGTGGATGGTTCCCACCGATATCGCAACACAGATAATCAATACCGCATACCCCGTAATGTACGAGGGTCAGGCATATAATACCGTAGCGGTTGCAACCGAAAGCTTCTCCGCCCTCGGTTATATGTATGCGTTCAACCTTTCCGAAACAAACCCCGACGTTCCCGTTGGTGTTATGGAGATCGACGCTTCCGGCTTCCCCTTGATGGCATTTGCTCCCAACGAGCTTGCAAGCAAGTGGGGCAAGGAGGTTTACAACGCAGCTACAGGTAAGTATCACTATAAGGCAGGCTCGGTTGAGAATACACAGATGCCTACACGTTTTGTTTATAACCAGCAGATCGCACCCCTCTCCAAGTTCTCTATCGCAGGTATCGTTTGGTACCAGGGCGAAAGCGATCTCTATAATACCAAGGAATATCTCGGTTACGAGGCAAACACCTTCTGCGAAGAGTTCACCGAGCTTATGACCTATTTCAGAAGCACCTTCGGTAACTCCGATTTCCCCGTATATCTCATGGAGTACCCCTCCTGCTATCCCGGTGCTGCAGGTACTAATGCATACATGGACTTCGGTTCCGCAAGATGTGAATTCGGTTCTGTACCCTCCATGCTTGAAAACAGCTATATAGTATCCTCCTCCGACCTCTGGTATGACCAGACCCACGTAAACAACGCACATCCCCCCATCAAGCATCTTCAGGCTTATCGTCTGCGCGACGTTATCGCCGCTGTAAGATACAACGTTGGCGATGTGAATGACGTTTGCGGTCCTGTTATGAAGGACGTTACCTTTAACGGTAATCAGGTTACCGTACAGTTTGACCGTGTAGGCACAGGTCTTCAGGCATTCCAGCAGCAGACAGTCGGCGGTACTATCCGCGGCTTTGAGGTTATGGTTTCCCTTGACGGTGTAACACTCACCTGGGTTCCCGTTGAAGGTGAAATCATTTCGGGCAGAGATACGGTTACCATTACCTCCAACACCGATATCTACGGCGTACGCTACCACAGAGCAACTACAAGCTCATATCCTTTGAACGTTAACCTCTGTAACAGCTACGGTATGCCCGCAATTTCCTTCGTTTACTATATTACACAGAAGTGAGCGGTTTTCGGTTTACCCATGACCGGAGATGAAGATTGCTTTTTCCTCCTTTCCCGGGTGCCCGAATAATAAATAAACAAAAAATAACGGTTCTATACTAAATGTTGGGGTGAAACCTAACAGATAGGCAAAAAAAGATGAGCATATCTGAAAAAATCTGATAGAATGAAGTTGACAGACAAACATTCATCGGAGGTTTCGGATATGCTCAA
>SVQZ01000020.1 GCA_015065105.1 Oscillospiraceae bacterium
ATCTCCCGACGAAGTCGGATTTCATCACGAAGTGATTTCATCCCACGAAAGTGGGATTTATCCCGTCCGCAAGGACGGATTTAGTTGAAAAGAACCCACACTTGTCATAGACAAATGTGGGTTATTTTCTGGCCCGCCCTACAGGATTTGAACCTGCGGCCAACGGAATCGGAATCCGGTACTCTATCCAGCTGAGCTAAGGGCGGATTTTTATGTATTGTATCATAAAAAAATGAACTTGTAAACCTATTTGACAAAATAAATCAAAAAAGTCCGTACTTATAAATACGGACTTTTATGTTGTTATAATCTTTATTTGTTTTTCTTTATTTTCTTAGAAGCTACCGCAACGATGCCCGAGAGAGCAACAAGTGCGATAACATTAGGGATAACCATGAGGTTATTAAACATATCTGCAAGCTCCCAAACAAGGTCTGAAGAGAAGAGAGAACCAAGGAAAATAAAGATAAGAGAAATAACGGTATAAACAGGAGTTGCCTTTTTACCGAAGAGATACTGGAAGTTGATCTTGCCGAAGTAGTTCCAGGAAAGAATGGTAGAGAATGCAAAGAAGAGAAGACAGATAGCAACGAAGATTCCGCCGAAGCCGTCACCGAAGAGACTTTGGAATGCAGCCTGAACCATATTGTTCTTTTCAATACCGAGTGCTTTTGCCGAAGCCGCGAAATCGGTTGTACCGTTCTTTACTACATCTGCAAGTACACCATCACCGGTGTAGAGAGTAGAGATAACAATAAGAGCTGTCATGGTGAGCACAATGAATGTGTCAATAAATACACCGATCATAGCAACAACACCCTGATCGTGGGGCTTTTCAACCTTTGCAAGAGCGTGTGCGTGAGGTGTGGAACCCATACCGGCTTCGTTAGAGAAGAGACCTCTTTTTACACCTTGTGTAATAGCCGCTGCAATTGCCGCACCGAAAGTACCGCCTAAAATAGCCTGAGGCTGGAATGCAAACTTGAATATCATACCGAAGGTTTCGGGAATATATTTTGCGCGCAATGCAAGAATTACTATACCGCCGAGGATATAAAGTACTGCCATTACAGGAACGAGCTTTTCTGTTACAGAAGCAATTCTCTGAACACCGCCGAGGAAGATGATACCTGCAATAACTGCAACCGCAATACCGATTATCCAACCGTAACCTTCCATTTTAAATGCGGTTTCGCAAGCACCTGCTATTGAGTTGGATTGAACCATGGAGCCCATGAATCCAAGGGCGAGAACGATAGCAACTGCAAAGAAGCCTGCAAGGAATTTACCAAATCCGCCCTTGAATGCGGACTTGATATAGTAAACGGGACCGCCTTCAACACTTCCGTCTTCGTTCACCTTTTTTGTGTGCTGAGCTAAAACTGCCTCTGCATAGATAGTAGCCATGCCAAAGAATGCGATTATCCACATCCAAAAGATAGCACCGGGGCCGCCTATAAGAATAGCACCGCAGGCTCCTACTATATTACCTGTACCTACCTGAGCTGCAATAGCTGTTGCCAAAGCCTGGAAAGAACTTAATCCTCCACTCTGTTTGCCGCCGAAGAACTTAATATTGCCGAATACCCTTTTCATACCCTCGCCAAAGCAACGCACCTGAACGAATCTTGTGCGGATAGTGAAAAGAAGTCCGCATCCTACCAAAAGAATTATCAAAATGTAATTCGAAAGGTAAGTGTTAACATTGGCAGCAATGTTTAATAAAAAATCATTGATCTTGTCCATATTAGACCTTCCTTATAAAAAAATAAAAGTTACTCAACGAGTAACTCCGGAAATACTGCAAGGCTTTATCCTGCAACTCTATCCTTTTGCCTGAGAGATTCAGCGTTTTACCGCCTTGCACCTTCGGCACCCATTTAAGAGATTCTCCAGAGTCCCCTCCGTCTTCAGTTATCCTAAAGATTTCATCGGGATTGTTAAGTTTTGAACAGTATATCACATGATTTTACATTTTTCAATAGTTTTTTTGAAAATCTTTTTATAATATTAAATATTTTCTTGTTTTTTTCTTTTGTATATGGTAAAATGAGCGTAATAGTTTGAGGTGGCATATGAATATTGCAATTATTACGGGCGCATCCTCCGGTATAGGCAGGGAGTTTGCGCTTCAGATAGATAAAAACAACTCTTTAGACGAGATATGGCTTGTGGCAAGACGCCGTGAAAGGCTTGAAGCCTTATCAAAGGAGCTGCGTGCCAAAGTAAGGATAGTATCCCTTGATCTTTTAAAGCCGGAAAGCTTTACTGACCTTGAGGGTCTTTTAAAGGCTGAAAGTCCCCAAATCAGTTATCTTGTGAACGCTTCGGGCTTCGGAGCTATGGGCGATTGGCGGGAGATATCAAACGAAGTACAGATGCAGATGATCGATCTTAACGTTAAAGCTCTTGTAAGTATTACAAATATTTGTATCCCGTATATGAAAAAGGGAAGCAGTATTATTGAGATGGGCTCTGCATCGGTATTTAACCCTTTACCTTATTTTAACGTTTATGCTTCTACAAAAAGCTTTGTGCGCCATTACACAAGAGCTCTTCACGAGGAACTGAAGCCGGACGGTATTAACGTAACAGTGGTATGTCCGGGTTGGGTAAGAACCGAATTTTTTGACCATACTAACGATGATAACGTCAGGTACAGTCCGAAAAAATACAGTCCCATGGTCGAAGCAACCGACGTTGTAAGGAGAGCGCTTCGCGATGTGAAGAAAAACAAGGCTCTCAGTATTTACGGTGCATTTACAAAAATGCAGCATATTCTGGCAAAGATACTTCCCCACAGCCTTATTATGCGGATCTGGAAGGGAATGCTAAAGGAGAACGAATGATGAATTTTGATGCAGTAAAAATAAAAGACCAGTGCGTTGAATGGATAAGAAGTTTTTTTGAGGAAAACGGTCCCGGATGTAACGCGGTTATTGGTATTTCGGGCGGTAAGGACAGCTCGGTTGCCGCGGCTCTTTGCGTTGAGGCTCTCGGTAAGGACAGAGTTATCGGTGTGCTTATGCCGAGCGGTGTTCAGCAGGATATTGATATGGCTTATCTTTTGGTTGACCATCTTGGTATCAAACGTTATGAGATAAACGTAAAGGATGCTATAGACGGTATAATATCCGCTTTCCCGAAGGAGCTTGAACTGAGCACACAGACAAGGACTAATATACCTCCGAGAATCAGAATGGCGACCCTTTATGCCGTTTCGCAGAGCTGTAACGGAAGAGTTGTGAATACCTGTAATCTTTCGGAGGATTGGGTGGGATATTCCACACGTTACGGTGATGCCGCAGGAGATTTCAGCCCTATGTGTAATCTTACCGTTGCCGAGGTCAAGGAGATAGGAAGAGTACTCGGACTCCCTGAGGTTCTTGTTGAAAAGGTGCCGATAGACGGACTTTGCGGTAAGACCGATGAGGATAATTTAGGCTTCAGCTATGCGGTGCTTGACAGATATATCCGCACAGGCGAGATAGATGATGAAAAAACAAAGGCAAGAATAGATCACCTTCACGAAAGAAATCTCTTCAAGCTTCAGCTTATGCCAATGTTTAAACCGGAATTTTAATATAGGAGAATATAAAATGACAAAACAGGAAATTGAAATTAAAGTAAAAGAACTGCTCGCAGACATGACTCCCGAGGAAAAGATCGGTCAGCTTCTTTACATCAATGCTCCCAGAACCTTTGACTGGGGTGAAGAGCTTGAATTTATTGAGAAATACTATGCAGGAAGCGTGGCAAACGATCCCGGTGCGGCTAATTCAAACAGGTTACAGAAAAGAGTTATGGCGGCTTCTCCCCATAATATTCCCGCACTTCTTTGCGCGGATATTATCTGCGGTTACAGAACGATATTCCCTCAGCCTGTTGCAGAGGCTTGCTCCTTTGACGTTGAAATGATAGAAAAGAATATGGAATATGTTGCAGAGGAAGCAAAAGCGGCAGGTCTTTCCATGACCTACGCACCTATGATGGATATTGCCCGCGACCCCAGATGGGGAAGGATCTCCGAGGGTGCAGGCGAGGACCCCTACCTTGGTTCTATAGTTGCTGCGGCAAGAGTAAAGGGTATCAAGAACGCAGGCGGTATAGCAAGCTGTGCAAAGCACTATATCGGCTACGGTGCCTGCTACGGCGGACGTGACTATGATGCTTCGTATTTGAGTGAACAGGAGCTTCGCAATACATATCTTCCTCCCTTCAAGGCGGCAGTTAAGGCAGGAGTTGATACCGTAATGCCCGCGTTTAACGAAACCTTCGGTATCCCCATGCACGCCCATAAATACCTTATCGAAGACGTGCTCCGCGGTGAGCTCGGCTTTAAGGGTGCGGTTACCACAGACTATAATGCTATAGACGAGCTTATCAACCACGGTGCGGCTCATAACAGAGAAGAGGCTTGTCTTAAGGGCTTCAAGGCGGGCTGTGATATCGATACGGGTTCCCTTATATTCCAGGAATACTTAATGAAATTCTATAACGAAGGCAAGATAACAGACGAAGAGCTTGACGAGCACGCGGCAAGAGTTCTCCGCCTTAAGTTTGAGCTCGGTCTCTTTGAAAAGCATGAGTATGACATCGATTACGAAAAGGAGACCTTCCTTTGCGACAGATTTAAGAATCAGGCGAGAATATCAGCGCAGAAGTCAACCGTTCTTCTTAAGAACGAAGGTGATTTCTTCCCCTTGTCAAGAGATGAAAAGATACTTGTTGTAGGTCAGCTTGCCGATGATATCGACGCTCCGCTCGGTTGGTGGAGAGGTATGGGTGAAGCGCAGGATTGTACCACCCTTCTTGCGGCAATGAAGGAAAAATCGGATAATATCATCCACGTTGCAGGCGGAAACATCCTCGACGGTGAAGATTTTGACAGAGAAGCCTTGGCGAAAGCCGCAAAGGAATGCGATAAGATATTTGCCATTGTCGGAGAAGCATCCTATATCAGCGGTGAGGCTCATACGAGAGGTGATATCACTCTTCCCGGTACACAGACAGCCTTTATTGAATACCTTGCGACCTTAGGAAAGCCTCTTGCAATGGCTGTTATCGCAGGCAGACCCCTTATTATTACCAAGGAAAATGCGGTGTGTGATGCCGTTCTTTATCCCTGGCAGTTCGGTATTATGGGTCAGGGTGTTGCAGACGTTATCTTTGGTGACGTTATGCCCGAGGGTAAGCTCTGTGCCTGCCTTCCTTACGATATCGGTCAGATACCGATCTATTATGCGCGTCCCATTACAGGCAGACCCTACCGCGGCGAGGTCGTTGAAATGTCTAAGAAGGTTAGCTCCTATGCTACCGATTTCACTTGCCATTATATCGATATGCCCAGCGAACCTCTTTATACCTTCGGCCACGGTCTTACCTATACAAAGTTTGAGATAGGTACTCCCAAGCCCTTAAAGGATGAATGGAGCATAGGCGAAAGTGTTGAATTTGACGTTGAGGTTGCCAATGTCGGTGAGCGTGACGGACGTCTTACTCTTCAGCTCTATATTCATGACGTTGCGGCTGAGATCTGCCGTCCCGTAAAGGAGCTTAAATACGTTGAAAAGGTTGAACTTAAGGCAGGCGAGCGTAAGAGCGTCCGCGTTGCACTTGCTCCCGAATCCTTTGAATACTATCACTTTGACAATACTCTTTATGCCGATCCCGGCGACTTCCTTATTTATGCATCAGAGGATGCCGCACACGGCGAAGCGGTTAAGATAACTCTTAAATAATAACAAACAAGGCTGTCGTAAGCCGGAAATTTTCCGGCTTACGACAGTCTCTTTTCAGACAAAAATCAGAAATTATAAGATACATTTTTGCAATTCTTTATTGAATTTTAGTTGATTATTTAAAATATAATGGTATAATATAGTATTGTATTTTAATTTAATATCCTTATGGAGGAAAAATGAACGGTCTTAACGAAAAACAAGTTTTAGAGAGCCGTGAGAAATACGGCAGTAATAAATTACCCGAGCCCAAGCTGAAAAAATGGTATAATTTTGCTCTTGAGGCATTGAGCGAGAATCTTACAAAGGTTCTTATTATGATAGCTTTGGTACAGTTTGTATTAGCTGTATTGGGTGTTATGGAATATTCGGAGCCTGTAATGATAATGCTACTTTTGGGTGTCATCACTGCAATTGCGGTCAAAACAGGCTTGGGGGTACAGAGATCCTCTGAGGAATTACGAAAAAAGACCTCGGAGAGATTTTGCGACGTCATAAGAGACGGTAAGCTCCAAAAGATAAATAAGGATGAGCTTGTTGTCGGAGATATCGCTCTTGTGGGCTTCGGTCAGGAAATATTTGCTGACGGTTACATTATAGACGGTGCGGTTTCCGTAAACAACGCCGCAATAAACGGTGAAAGCGAGGAGTGTAAAAAATCTCCCGTTCAGGGTTACGTTCACAGGCGAACCACCTCCACCGATGCCTATACGAATCAGAACTGTCTCTTTGCAGGTACTACCGTAATGTCGGGTGAGGGTAAAATGATGGTTACCGACGTTGGTGTAAATACCGTAAACGGTGATACACTTGTTAAAATGCAGACCCTTGAAGCTCCGAAAACAGCTCTTGATATAGCTCTTGACAAATTAAGCGCGTTCATATCCAAATGGGGTACGGGTGCCGCAATAGTTACCTTTATTATCCTTACTGTAACAGGTATTTTAGAGCTTGGCTTAAAGGAATATTTTACCGGCAATGCCCTTGATATTATACAAAAGATAGCGATAAACCTTTCCGTTGCCTTAACTATAGTTGTAGCGGCTGTGCCGGAGGGACTTCCCCTTATAGTCAAGCTTGTTACAAAGCAAAACGTCAAGACCATGGAGCGCTGTAACGTTCTTGCAAAGAATCCCGGTAAGATACCCGAGCTTGCTTACGTTAACCTTATCTGTACAGATAAAACGGGTACTCTCACTACAGGTGTTATGTCTCCCAAAACAGTAATTGATCTTAACGGTGAAGAGATAGATTCTCAAAGTAAACTTTTCTCTGTGCTCAAAGAGAATATTGTTTTAAATAACAGCGCAAATTACGATTCCGAAGGTAATATTACCGGCGGTAACTCTATAGACAGAGCAATACTTTCCCTTGTTACTCCGCAGGAGGAGGAAGCTATTCTTTCTTCAAATATTTTAAAGATAAAGCAGACCTTTACCAGCACCAACAAATTCTCTGCCTTTACAAATGAAAATGACCTTACCTACTATAAGGGTGCAACCGAAAGGGTAATTGAAAACTGCACCCATGCTCTTAATTTCAAGGGTGAGAAAGTTGAATTTGATGCAAAAGCCGTAAACGAAAAAATAGAGGAGCTTAATTCCCGTTCTATCCGTTGTATTGCCCTTGCTATGGTAAATACTCCTCATACAGAGGACGTTTTACCCGAAGGTATGACCTTCCTTGCGGTTATCGGCGTTGCCGATCCTATCCGTGCTGAGGTTCCCGATGCGGTAAGAGAAGCTCACGAGGCGGGAATACAGATAATTGAAATTACAGGTGACAATATTGTAACCGCACGTGCAATAGCAAAGGAATGCGGTATATATAAGGAAGGCGACCTTGCGTTAACTAATGCAGAGTTTGAGGAGCTTACCGATGAAGAGATAAAGAGGATCATCCCAAGGCTTCGTGTAATAGCCCGCTGCTCCCCCAATACAAAGCTCCGTCTTATCAGTCTTGCACAGGAGATAGGAATGTCTGTTGCCATGACCGGTGACGGTGTAAACGATTCTCCCGCACTTAAGCGTGCCGACGTCGGGTTCGGAATGCAAACGGGAAGCGACGTTGCAAAACAGGCATCCGACGTTATTCTTACCGATGATAACTTCGCTTCTATAGTAAAGGGGGTGGAGCTTGGAAGAACGTTTATGCATAATATTATGATGTTCCTCGAATTCCAGCTCCCCATAAATATTGCACTTTTGATACTCAGTATGCTCTTCCCGATGATAACGGGCGGTACGGTGCTTCTTGCCTCTGTGCAGATACTCATAATCAATATAGTAATGGATTCACTCAACTCGCTTTCCTTCGGCGGAGAGCCTCCCAAAAAGGAATATATGGACGAAAGGCCTATCAAAAAGGGAAGCGGTCTCTTTATAAGAGGAACAAAAACAAAGATAGCGGTAAGTACCGTTGCGTTTGTTATTACCTATCTGCTCTTTGTGTTCTCACCTATCAAAAATCTTTTTGTAACCGAAGAGGTTGCAATGAGTGCAAGATTTGCATTGCTCTGTATAATGGCGGTACTCAATGGTTTTAATATAAGAACTGCGAGCATGAATCTCTTTAAGGGATTAAATAAAAACAAGCTCTTTGTTCTTATTGCATTCGGTATCTTTGCGGGAGTATTCCTTCTTTGCAGCTTTACGGGCAAATTATTGCATCTCGCTCCCCTTAACCTTACACAATGGTTTACCGTATTTGCTTTAGGCTTTGTTGTAATAGCAGTGGATCTTGTAAGAAAATTGGTGTTAAAATTGAAATAACATAACGGAATAAAAAAATCCGCGGCTAAATACCGCGGATTTTTTGTGCGCAATTGCGTTTCAACTGACAACGTTTATAGGCTTGCCGTTGATAAATGATTGAATATTACCCTCTACAATACCCATCAAGCGTTTACGGGTGGAAAGAGGAGCCCAGGCAACGTGAGGCGTAATTATGAGGTTTTCTATACCCGTGAGGGGGCAGTCCTTTGACATCGGCTCGTTAGAGAGCACGTCTATTGCCGCACCGGCTATCTTGCCTTCCTTTAACGCTCTGGCGAGATCGTTTTCGTTATTTACTCCGCCTCTTGCGGTGTTGATATAAACGGCGGAGGGCTTGCATTTACAGAAGCTTTCGTAATTCATAATGTTCTCTGTTTGAGGAGTAAGGGGGCAATGCACGGTGATTATATCCGAATCGTGCAACAGCTCGTCAAATGAAACGAATTCCACTCTCGGATCACCGATCTTGGTTCTTGTGAAAATCTTTACCTTCATCCCGAAGGCAAGGGCAATATCAGCAACCTTTTGTCCTATATAGCCGTAGCCTATTATACCTATCGTTTTTTCGTATAATTCATCGGTAGCAAATACAAAAGGTGAAAAACAAGGAGAAGCCGACCATCCGCCGTCCTGTACGAATTCGTTATATTTTCCGACCTTGGTGTAATGCTCAAGGATAAGTGCGAAGGTATGCTGTGCCACGGCATAGGTGGAATAGCTTCCTGCGTTGCAAACGGTGATACCTGCCTTTTGGCAATACGGAATATCTATATTATTATAACCGGTTGCAAAAAGACCTATATATTTAAGCTCCTTTGCCGTTTTTAAAACCGGCTCGGTCAAGGGTGTCTTGTTGCAGAGAACTATATTTGCATCCTTTATTCGTTCGGATATTTCTTCCGGCATGGTGGATTGATATACTTGTAATTCTCCGAATTTGGAGAATATGTTTATATCTATATCACCCTGTGTTACCGTCATTGCATCCGTAATTACTATTTTCATAAATCTGACCTCTGTAAAGAATATATATTTATAATATATTATAATTATTATTTCGTCAATAACTATTGAAAAAAAAGTCATTTTATGATATACTGTAAAATAACTATAATATTGTTTTGGAGATACTAATGCCTCGTTTTATAGAAAAACTTGAAATGATGAATTTGCCTTGCATTTTAGCAAAGGACACTCTTGTATATCCCTTTATGACCTTAAGCCTTGAAATAATCGGCGATGCGGATATCGAGCTTTGTGAAGAAGCAAGCGATACACAGTCTTATATTTTACTTGTGGCTCAGAAGGACCCCTCGATGGAGGATCCCTCTGCTGATGATATTCACGATGTCGGTACGGTTTGCCGTATCAAGCAGTTTTTACGTCTTCCCGAAGGCAATGCCCGTCTTGTGGCAGAGGGCGTTTACAGAGCAAACATTTTTTCACTTGAAAAGCAGGGCGAGACCTGGTCTTGCGAGGTAATGTGCAAGGCTGTAAGCATAAATGCCGATACCTTAAAGGTTCAGGCGCTTATGCGTGAGGTCTTAATGCAGTTCGAGGAGTTCAAAAAATATATGCCGAAGCTTTCGGCAGAGGTTATTTCTGCGGTACAGAGTATAAAGGATCCCGGGATGCTTTGCGACTATATAGCATTCAATATTCTTGTTTCCTTTGCTGACAAGCAGGCTGTACTTTCTGTATTTGATCCGCTTAAACGTCTTGAAAAGCTGGCAACAATAATGGCAAAGGAGCTAAAGATTCTTTCCACAGAGCTCAATATCCATAATAAGGTGCGTCAGCAGCTTGAGGAGAATCAGCGCGAGTTTTATCTCCGCGCACAGCTCAAGGTCATTCAGAATGAGTTGGGTGAGGGCGGTGCCGATACCGAAATAGACGAATACGATGAGATGATATATAATGCTCATCTTCCCGAGGAGGTTGAGGGTAAGCTCTTAAAGGAGCTTCGTAAGCTTGCCAAAACGCCCTATGCATCCTCTGAAGCGGCAGTTATCCGCAACTATATAGATACCTGTCTTGAGATACCCTGGTCGAAGACTACCACAGACCGTCTTGATATCAAAAAGGCATCCGATATCCTCGAAGCGGATCATGACGGACTTGAGAAGATCAAGGAAAGAATACTTGAATTTCTTGCAGTTAAGCAGTTGAATCCCTCGCTTAATAATCAGATACTTTGTCTTGTGGGCCCTCCCGGTACCGGTAAGACCTCTATCTGCGAATCTATAGCAAGAGCAATGGAGCGTAAATACGTTCGTGTTTGCCTTGGAGGTGTAAGAGATGAGGCTGATATCAGAGGTCACCGCAGAACGTATATTGCCTCAATGCCGGGCAGGATCGTAAACGGTCTTATTCAGGCGGGAAGCCGTAATCCTCTTATGCTTCTTGATGAGATAGACAAGCTTACAAGTGATGCTCACGGAGACCCCTCTTCGGCATTGCTTGAGGTTCTTGATTCTGAACAGAACAAGCATTTCCGCGATCATTTTGTTGAAATACCCATAGATCTTTCGGATACCCTCTTTATTGCAACGGCAAACAGCCTTGATACCATACCCCGTCCTCTTATCGACCGTATGGAAATAATCGAGCTCAATATTTATAACCGTCACGAAAAGTTGAGCATTGCAAAGAACCACCTTGTCAGAAAGCAGAGAGAACGTCACGGTCTTAACGGAAGAACTCTTAAAATTACTGATGAAGCGATATTTGATATTATCGATTTCTATACCTCTGAAGCAGGCGTGCGTAATCTTAATCGTGAGTTAGCGTCTATATGCCGTAAGGCGGCAAAGCGTATAGTTTCGGGTCAGCAGAAGAGCTGCAGAGTTACAAGAGATAACTTAAATGAATATCTCGGAAATCAAAAGATCCTTCCGAAAGAAATCGATGAAAGAGATGCTGTCGGCGAGGTAAACGGACTTGCTTATACACAGCTTGGCGGAGATATACTCAAAATCGAGATAGCTTCCATGAAGGGAAGCGGCAAGCTTGAGCTTACGGGTTCTTTAGGCGAAGTTATGCAGGAATCGGCACGTACAGCGCTTACCTGCATCAGAACAAGATGTGATGAGCTTGGGATCGATCCCGATTTCCATAAGGATATGGATATACATATTCATGTTCCCGAGGGTGCGGTGCCTAAGGACGGACCTTCTGCAGGTGTTACCATGGCGGTTGCCCTTGCAAGCGAGCTTACAGGTAAGGCGGTGCGCCGTGACGTTGCCATGACGGGCGAGATAACCCTTCGCGGCAAGATACTTGCCATAGGCGGATTAAAGGAAAAATCAATGGCGGCATATAAGGCGGGAGTTAAGACTATACTTATCCCGAAGGACAATATGCGCGATCTTGAAGAGGTGGACGAAAATGTGAAAAACAACGTTACCTTTATACCTCTTGAAACTCTAGACGATGCTTTGGCATCAGCCTTGGCATAGGAAAAGGAAAAATTATGGCTTTAAATTTACAGAATGTAAAACTTGAAATAACAGCGGGTATGATGAGTCAGTTCCCGAAAAACGATCTTCCTCACCTTGTTTTTTCGGGAAGATCTAACGTTGGTAAAAGCTCGCTGATAAATACCCTTCTTGGCAGAAACAAGCTCGCAAGAGTAAGCTCTGCTCCCGGTAAAACGATTACCATTAACTTTTATAACGTTGATAACAAGTTCTATTTCGTTGACCTTCCCGGTTACGGATTTGCGAAGCGTCCCCCGAAGGAACGTGCTGTATGGCAGAAGCTTGTTAATGACTATATGATGACGGCGGGTAACCGCCGGTCTCCCATGTTCGTTATGCAGCTTGTCGATATGAAGGTAGGAACAACTGCCGATGACTGCATGATGCTCGATTGGCTCAATCAGACCGAAACGGACTATATGATAGTTGCAACTAAATCCGACAAGCTCAACAAAGGCGATCAGAAAAAAGCTCTTGAGCATCTTTTGAATCATGAGCTTATCCGTGAAAACACTACCGTGATTCCTTTTTCCGCACTTAAGGGTGACGGAAAGCAGGAAATATGGAGTGAGATCAATAATGTTATATTGAAGTAAGGAATTATTTATGTTACTTGATTTAATACAGGGCGGTTTTCAGAAAGAGACTTTGATAATGGTCCTCTTAAGTATTCCCGTTATAATGTTTTCGCTTTCCTTTCATGAATTTTCTCACGGACTTGCGGCGAAATGTATGGGAGATCCTACCGCCTATAATTTAGGAAGACTTACCCTTAACCCCGCAAAGCATCTTGATCCGATGGGTACCCTTATGATGCTTATAGTCGGTTTTGGTTGGGCAAAGCCCGTACCTATAAATACAAGGCATTTTAAGAATCCCAAATGGGGTATGTGTCTTTCTGCCCTTGCGGGACCCGTATCGAATCTTTTGCTTTCTTATATATGCTTTGTTGTTGCAAACGTAATAAACGTTTATGCAGGCAGATTCGTTTCACTTGAAAATGAAACGTCATATTTTATCGTATTGGCGTTATTCTTGTTTTTTACCGTAGCATTTCAGCTTAACATATATCTTGCAGTGTTTAATCTGTTACCCGTTCCGCCTCTTGACGGTTCGAGAATAATGTTCGTATTGCTTCCCGCAAAGGCTTATTTCGGAGTAATGAAATATGAGAGATACATTTCTCTTGCAATTATGATACTTTTATTTACAGGTATTCTGTCAACTCCTTTAAGTATGCTTGCGGGATTGATAGAAAAGCTTTTTGCAATGTCTCTTTTCTGGATGGTGTGATATGTCCGAGGCTTTGAATTTTAAACTTGAGGTATATGAGGGTCCTCTTGACCTTCTTCTTGCCCTTATCACAAAAAACAAAGTAGATATATATGATATACCGATATCCGATATCCTTGACCAGTATCTTGCTTATCTTGAGGAGATGCGAAAGATGGATATGGATATCGCAGGTGAGTTTATCACAATGGCATCCGAGCTTATGCTTATCAAAAGCAGAATGCTCTTGCCTAAAAATCCGATGGAAGAAGAGGAAGATCCTCGTGAAAGACTTGCCAATGCGCTTATTGAATATAAGAGGGCAAAGGAAACTGCGGTTATTTTAAACGAAAGATATATGCAGTTTGCGGGAAGAATGGCAAAGCCCATGGATGAAGCACCCTTTCAGGCGATCCCCGAGCTTTCGGATCAGGATGCAAAGCTTCTGGAGCAGGCATTTGCACGTCTTTTGCAGAGAGCAAAGGAAATGCGGGAGACCATGCAGCCTCCCGAAAAGACCCTTGAAAACCTGCTTAAAAAGCGCGTTACACCCATACCCGAGCGAATTGTCGGTATAATGAGATATCTTCATAAAAACGGCAAGCAGAGCTTTGATAACGTTATGCTTCAGTGTAAGACCCGTTCGGATATAATTGCATCCTTTGCGGCACTTTTAGAGCTTTTAAAGGCAAGACGTGTAAAGATATACAGTGATGAAAATGACGAAGTAATACTTGAACTCAACAGGGAAGGACTAAAGAGAAAATGAGCGGCGAAGAAAGAAATTTCACCGATATTTATAAAACTATAGAGGCTATCCTCTTCGCAACGGGCGATCCCGTTGCATATGAAAGGTTAGGTATGCTTTTAGAGCTTACGCCCGGTCAGGTCAAGAGCATAGCTCTTGATATGGCAGAGGGATACACAGACAGAGGTATTCAGCTTTTATGTTACGATACCGCCTGTCAGCTCTGTACCAAGGAGCAGTATGAGGATATAATCAAGGATGCTCTCGGTATCAAAAAGAACGGGGCGCTTTCCAAATCCAGCCTTGAGACCCTTGCAATAATCGCATATAATCAGCCGGTTACAAGAACCTACGTTGAAGAGGTGCGAGGAGTTGATTCTGCATATGCCTTCGGTGTGCTTTTACAAAGAGAGCTTATTGAGGTAAGAGGACGTCTTGACGTGCCGGGAAGACCTAATCTTTATGCTACTACAAAGAAGTTTTTGAGAGTATTCGGCTTAAGCTCATTAAACGAGCTTCCCTCTGTGGATGCATTGAGCATTAAGGACGAAGTTGCAGATACCGTAAACGGGGAAGCCAAAGAAGAAGATACGGGCACAACAGAGGAATAAAAGCGGATTCCATGCGTTTCTGCACTAAAAACAGTTTATACGAAATGAGAATATATTCCTATATTTAAAGAATTTGTATAAGGAGGGATAGCTACGGTAATTATAAAAGTAATTTTAATTATGCTTTTAGCTGTACTTGCCCTTCTTGCTCTTATATCCTTGCTTTTTTGCTTTAACGTTACCGTTAATATCAGATACGATAAAAACGGGCTTTATGCGGCTGTAAGGTATTTATTTGTAAAATACCGCTTTTATCCCGAAAAGCCTCCGAAACAAAAAATGACCGTAAAGGATCTGAAGCGTAAAAGAAAAAAGCTTCATAAAAAAGGGGCTAAAATCGGCGAAAAGAAGAAAAGCAAAAAGGCTTCGGGTAAAAAGAGGACGAAAAGCTTTGACGATATACTGTCTCTTGTGAAGGAGATATCGGGAATCGTTTTCGATATTTTAGGCAAGGGTGTAAAGTATGCAAGAATATATATCAGAAATCTTGATATCACAGTCTCCACCGAGGATGCGGCGAAGACTGCGCTTGCCCATACTGCAGTATGTAACGTCATAAACTCTATGATAAAAAGGATCGAGAATGCGGGTTGGAGAATTAAATACGGTAATATGGAATGCCGGTGCGATTATCTTTCGGGAAAATTCTCCTGCGAGACCGATATAGTTATACGAGTAAAAGTATGGCATCTGATCTATACTCTGCTCAGCTCATTGATAAAGTATTTTAAATTAACGAATATAAACGGAGGAAGTACAAATGGAAAATAAGATCAGCGATATCATAAGAACATCCCTTGAAAATGCAAAGGATATTATCGACAGCAATACCGTTATCGGTAATGCGGTACCCACCTCAAACGGTACGGTCATTATCCCCGTATCCAAGGTAAGCGTCGGTATAGCGACAGGCGGTCTTGACTATAAGGGTAAGAACGCAAAGGAGAGCGACCGTGTGAATAATTTCGGCGGCGGAGGAGGTACCGGTATAACGGTAAATCCCGTAGCATTTCTTGTTGTTGCTCCCGACGGAGACGTTAAGCTTCTCAGCGTTAACTTCCCCACAGACCCCAACGTAAGCGATCCTGTTGAAACTATAGTTTCTTTTATCCGTAAGTCTCCCGAGCTTATTGCAAAGATAAAGGATATTTTCAAGTCGGAATCCAAAAAGGATGAGTCCGACGATGATCTCGATTCTATATTAGAATAACAGAATAAGATCATCACTCCCGTCATATAGTTAGTAATATCTACTGTAAGGACGGGGAGTGTATGAATTTTTTAAAGATCATAAGTGTATTTCTGGCTGTTGCTGTTTTACAACCGATGTTCTCGTTATTCTCCTTTGCTGAAGAGGCAAGCGGTATATCTGCAGAATCGGCGGTGCTTATTCTTGCCGATACAGGGGAGGTCATTATTTCCCGTGCTCCGAACAAAAGAATGCCGATGGCAAGCACCACAAAAATAATGACGGCAATATCGGTAATAGAGAATTTCGATATTGCAAGGACTCTGACTATACCAAAGGAGGCCGAAGGGGTAGAGGGCTCGTCGGCTTATCTTCGGGCAGGTGAAAGATATACTGTTACAGAGCTTTTATATGCCTTGATGCTTTCCAGCGCCAACGATGCCGCTGTAGCATTGGCTGTTGGCTGCGGGGGCAGTATAGAGGATTTTGCTGAGATCATGAATGATAAGGCTTGCGATCTCGGTCTTTCTGACACCCATTTTTCAAATCCCCATGGACTTGATGCGAAGGAGCATTACTCTACCGCTTATGACCTTGCGCTTATTATGGCTTATGCCATGAAAAACGAGACCTTTCGTACAGTTACCGCATCGGGCTCTTATACCTGCAGTTCAAAGGGAAATGAGTCGAAGGTATTTTATAATCATAATAAGCTTCTTGACCGTTATCAATGGTGCACAGGCGGTAAAACAGGATTTACCAAGCTTTGCGGACGCTGTCTTGTCAGCTCTGCCGAAAAGGACGGTGTTGAGCTTATCTGTGTTACCCTGAACGCCTCGGATGATTGGAACGATCATGAAAAAATGTTTGAAGCGGGATTTGAAAGATATCAAAGAATAGAGCTTGTCTCGGAGGATGGCATTTTATACAGCTTACCTACGGTGAACGGTGAAAAGGAAAGGGTAAAAGCATTTGCAAAGCCCTGTGATGCGGTTATCGAAAGAGATGATTCGCGTTATATTAAAACGGTGACCGAGCTTGAGAGATTCTATTATGCAGATATTAAAAAGGGTCAGAGGCTCGGGAGCATAGTTTTTTACCAAGGAGAAAAAGAGATCGCTCGAAGCGATATTATTGCAACCGAGGAAGTAAAAGAATTAAAGTACAAAAATTTCTTTTGGAGAATACTGTCCGTATTCAAATAAAGGAAGGGAAAAACAATGGAACCTATAAGACTTCAAAAGTTTGTAGCGGAGTGCGGACTTATGTCCCGGCGCGCCGCAGAAAAAGAAATATCAGCGGGTAATATTACGGTAAACGGTGAGGCTGTTGAGCTGGGAAGAGTTATCGATCCCTCAAGAGATAAAGTTGCCTATAGGGGAAGACCTGTGTTAAAGAAGCGTAACAGCCATAAGCTTTATTTAATGCTTAATAAGCCCAGGGGCTACGTTACCACAATGTCCGACGATAAGGACAGAAAGTGTGTTGCTTCATTGGTAAAGGATGTCGGTGAAAGAGTATATCCCGTGGGACGTCTCGACTATGAGAGCGAGGGAATGCTTATTATGACCAATGACGGCGACCTTGCAAATAAGCTTATGCACCCGAGCCACCATATACCAAAGACGTATAACGTTCGTATTGAGGGTGACGTTACAAAGGAACAGCTTAAAAGACTTTCTTCTGAAATGGAAATTGACGGTTATACCATACAGCCTGTTGAATGCAAGGTGCTTCGTGCAAAAAACGGTTACACCATGCTCGAAATGGTGCTTAAAGAGGGAAGAAACCGTCAGATAAGAAAAATGTGTGAGCAGGTAGGGCTTGAGATCTCGATACTGCGCCGTGTTGCGGTCGGTGATATAGAGATGACCGATCTTCGTGCCGGAAAATGGCGTTGGCTTACCCGTGAGGAAATAGAATACCTAAAAAAATGGTAATTTAGAGGACGTAAAAATGTTAGAAGTATATCCTATTCAGGAAAAAACAGAGCAGAAGGCTCTTTGTGAAAAATGCGGTATTAAATACGATATAGATACCCTTGCATATGCAGGCTACGTTAAGGGGGTGCTTGTGGGTGTTCTTCAATTCGGTATTCACGGAGATTGCGGATACATCTACGATATTGAAAATGTAAAGGGTATTGAAAATACCGACGCTCTCTTCGTTATGGGCAGAGCGGCTCTTAACTTTATCGATCTTTGCAACGTTAAAAAGGCTTATTTTAAAGCATATACCGAGGGAAGAGAAGCCCTTGTGAAGATGATAGGCTTCTCGCTTACCGATAACAACGAGTGGTTTATTGACCTTCACGGTTTTTTTGAAGGCGGAAGCTGTCAATGTAAAGAGCAATAATAAACAGAGATAATATGTTTTTGCGGAAAACGGTTTTATATACCGTTTTCCGTTTTTCTTTAATTTATAGGGAATTGCTCCACTTCGGGCACTGAAGAAACAAGCTTATGTTAAGTTCAAGCCCGATCATCGGTGCGTGCCGGCGCCTGCTTTTTTAATGTATAGGAAATTGCTTCACTTCGGGCACTGAAGAAACAAGCTTATGTAAGGTTCAAGCCCGATTATCGGTGCGGGCCGGCGCCCGCTTTTTACTTTATTATTGTATAAAACAAAAAATACACGGTATTTTCCCGTGTATAAAGTATAATTACACAGTGTAATTATATAAAAATTCATTGTTCGACAATGCTTTGTGCAGAATGCCAAAAAATGGTATTATAAATTTGTTACCATTTTTCACCATTTACCACTTGCAAATAATACCAATATATGGTAATATATTAGAGGAAAGTTACCAATATCTGGTAATATGTAAAATACATAAACGGAGTGTGTAAAAATGGAGCATAATGTAAAAATCTTAATTGCAGATGAGAATTCAGAGTTCAGAAAAAACTGCCGTGATAATCTGGCAGGCTTCGGCTACCGTTACGTTGAGGAGTCATGTGACGGTGACGATACTATGTTTCAGATCGAAAAATTCCATCCCGATATTGTAATAATCGATATTTGGATGAGCAAGATCGAAACGATCACCATATTGAAAAATGTAAGCCGTATTAATTTCGGCAGCGATACTCCTCCCACGTTTATAGTGACCTCGATACTCAACAATCAGAATATCTTCAAGGAAATGCTCGATGCGGGAGCGGGCTACTGTATATTAAAGCCTATTGACTACAATAACCTAAGCGAACGGATCAGACGTATTTACGAGACGAGATGCGACTATAAATATTATACCCAGCCCGTATCTGCCCCTGCAAACGATCTTGAAACACAGGTAACGAAGGTTATACATCAGATCGGTGTTCCCGCGCATATCAAAGGATATCAGTATTTGAGAACTGCGATAATGATGACGGTTGATGATACCGAGATAATCAATTCGGTTACAAAGATACTTTATCCATCGGTTGCAAAAAAATATTCTACAACATCCTCCAGAGTTGAAAGGGCGATACGACACGCTATTGAGGTTGCCTGGGACAGGGGAGATATAGATACTCTTAATTCCTATTTTGGTTACACAATACATAACAACAGAGGTAAGCCTACAAACAGTGAGTTTATTGCAATGATCGCAGATAATATCAGACTTACAAATAAAACTTCCTAAATAACGCAACATAAAAATATCCACCGAAAGGTGGATATTTTTATGTTATTTGTTATTTTATTGTTACCGTATAGTAATTGTACGATTCATCATCATACTGAACGCAGAAGGTATATGTGCCAACCGCAAGCTTGGAAATTATGATCTTGCCATTGACAACAGACGCAGGTGTAATTGCCTTTGAGCCTGCCGCTGCCTTTATCTGTGAGGAGGTCGTATAAGTGCCGGGAGCGTATCTTAACACCTTGAGACCGTCAAGATTTCCAAAGGTAACGGTGTTATTATTCTGAACAAACGTGGGGACCTTTTGTTCTATTTCATGCTTAAAAATATGAACGTAACCGTTGTTGTAGATAACAGCAACCGTAACAAGTCCGTTTTCACGGTACTGAATGGTGTATTCTTCCTTACCGTTAAGAACGTATGTAAAGGCTCTTGAACCGGCAGCCTTTTTTATCTCAGAGGCAGAATTATGATCGCCGTATGCGGTACGGATAAGCTTAACTCCGCCGAGATTGTCAACGGTAAGCTGGAGGCCGTTTGCGTTCATTTCGGGAACGTTACCTTCAAGATCTACCTTAAGAATGGTTGCCGCCTTGGTCGTATCCTCGTATCTGATATAAACTGTGTGTCTGCCAAAGTTGGGAACAAC
This sequence comes from Oscillospiraceae bacterium, assembly GCA_015065105.1. Lineage (GTDB taxonomy): Bacteria > Bacillota > Clostridia > Oscillospirales > CAG-272 > RGIG7300. The sequence goes on from SVQZ01000020.1 coordinate 20,101, forward strand.
ATAGGTGTATTCGTTTTCACCCTTGATCCTATTTTGTGTTATCTGAACGAGAAGATTGTTCTTAACCTCTCTGTAGGTGTCATAATCACCCTCTGCGATAAAGTAATCCTTTACACCGATTAGATTATGAACGGTCATTGTAACACCGTCTGCAGTGATATAAGGTTCTTCTGTAGGTTCAGCTTCAATTTTGGGAAGAGTATTTGTTTCGTATGCATCACAGTTTGCGCAGTCTCTGCGTTCCATACCCTCACTTAAAGCGGTAGGCTCGGTAACTGTGTACCATTCACCGTAGCTATGACCTTTAGCAGCAATGATATCGTCCTTGTAAGAATTGCCGCAAATACCGCAGGAATAAAGGGTGTAGCCTTCTTCTGTACAGGTAGGGGCGGTACGGAATTCATCGTAGCTGTGTCCCTTAGCCGCAACGATATCGCCTGTATATGAATCACCACATCTTGAACACATATAGGAGGTATAACCATCGGTTGTACAGGTTGCTTCTGTTACGGATGACGTATAGCTGTGTCCGAGAGCCGCTATTGCCTCTGTATAACTGTCTCCGCAAGAGCATCTATATGTTCTTACACCGGCGGAAGTACAGGTAGCTGCGGTTGTAACGGAAGAAGTGTAGGTATGAGTGTGGGTTGCTGTCCATTCAGCCTTAACTGTGATGTCATGTCCGAATGTGAAGGGCTGTGTTCCCCAACTGTCGACCCAAAAATCCTGAGTCCAGTCTGTTCTTCTCCAACCTTCAAAAGCATAACCGCTTCTTGTAGGAACCGGGTAACCGCCGATAACATCAACAAACTTTTGATCAGGCTCGAAGGTATATGTGGTGGAATATCCTTGAGGCATAGTACCACCGTTCGGATCAAAGGTAAGAGTGTATTTGTTTTCCGTATCGATAGAATCGCCTAAATATTTGCAATACGCAAGGCTGATCCAACCTGAATATCCGTTGTAGGTACAGTAACCCCATTTGCCCGAGGTTTGAGAAATATATACCTGGGCACCGTTTGAGAGGTATGTTACCTGAGTGTAGGAGGTACCGGGACCTGAACGCATATTGAGTGAGGTTGCAGTTACCTCATAATAGCCTGTAGCATAGGTATCTTCAGTGGAATTCTGTGTCCACTGTGCTTTGAAGGTGACATTTTCTGCTACTGCAAAGCTGTCATTGATATTAAGAGTATAACCGTACTTTTCGTTATACCAACCGGTAAGGGTATATCCGCTTCTGGTAGCAGTAGGCATTGATCCGAAAATATCGGCATAATTGTCGCCCGTATTAATACCGTAGGTGGTTGAACCAACCATGGTGCCTCCGTTGGGATCAAAGGTAACTGTATATTTTTTTGTTTCAACGGGGGGATTTACAGTGCTGTCAGACCACTGTGCGTAAAGGGTGACAGCATCGGAATTTGTTCTCTGGCCTCCTAATTGGGTACCTACGGGAACGGCAGTACCGCTTCCATCAGGCTTTGTGTTCCATCCCATGAAGGTTGCACCGGACTTTGTAAACTTACAGCTCTTTGCGGTGTAGCTGTTATAACTCCAGAGTCCGTCACCGGTCCAGGAAAGATAATCGGTGGACATGGAGCCGGAACCGCCGTTGGCATTATAGCTTACGGAGGGCTCCCAGATCGCAAAGAATTCGGGTGCACGGCCCTTCGCGGAATCTGTACAATGGAAGGTCTCCCATTCCATATATCCGCCTACGGGAGGAATGGTAAGATTCTGGTCGGGAGTTTCCCAGCAGAAGAAGGAAAGATCGGCATTCAGAAGTGCGTATGAAGGTCTGTCGTTGCTTGATACTCTTCTGCAACCCGTCTTGGTGGGAGTATTGCTGAAAAGATCGGGCATACAGTAGGAATAGTCGGTCTTGGGGTCAGACTGATCCTGGAGGTTATAGCTTGCAACGTAAGTAAGATATACACCGTTGCCTGTTGAAGGATATACACCGCCGTCAGCATTGAACTGGATGTTATAACCCCAGATAGCATAAAGTGTTGTTGCTTTATCTGCGGTATAGTAATCATAGTATGCTGTACCGGTGCCCCTGCCTGTTGTGGCATTGTATGCTGTGTTCCATTCGATAAAGGTACGCTGGTCATTCGTTACCTGCTTACCGGGAAGCATACCGTATGTCTGATAGATAGACGTTTTGTCATGTAAGAGGGGAAGGGGTGTTCCCGACGTCTTGGTCAATGGCCATGCAGTTGAGCCCCAACCCTCGGGTCCGCAATTCAGATAAACGGTATAGGTGGCCGCAAATGCATTGAAAGGAATAATGCTGAATAGCATGATTACCGCCAAAAGCATTGTAAGAAATTTTGATGTGGTTCTCATAACGAACTCCTTTTTAATTATTTCCCTCGCTTCATATTATATTCTATAACAAATTATTCATAATGTCAATAGAAATCCCCCTGTTAAAAAACAGGGGGCTCATAATATTAAAACTTTACCTTGAAATCTTTACAGCTTGCAACGCTGTCACCTATGATATCCTTGGCATGAGCGGTGATCTTCATTTCCGTAACGCTTTCGCTGTCAACACCCTCGTATATCATATCGCTGTCATATACACAGAAGACGGTATATGTCATTGTGTATTGAGGAAGGTCGAAGGGGGCTTCAACAGCAAAGCTCTTGCCGTCGATCGAAACGTCGGTTATATCAAACTTTACCGTATAATCGTTATTGTTGATATAGCATACAACTACCTCAAGACCCTCCTTGCCCTCGCGCATTTCCTGAACGATGACCTGTACGTTTTCCTCGTCGATTATTGCGGTGCCGTCGGTGTTGATGACCTGCTCGTAATCCTCGGCGCCGATGGTGAAGGATATATACTCCTTGCTTATAGGTCTGTTGTTTTCGTTATAGATATTAAACTGTGCGGCTATTTCTGTTACCGTGGTTATCTTGGTAAGCTCAAGAAAATCGGAATAGATATAGAGATAAGCCTCGGTCTCGCTCTTCTTCTTTGCGTCTGCCCAAAGCTGGATGGGGGAGCAGATGCCGTTTATCTCGGGATATTCAAGGGCAACGAAGATATCGTCCTTTGAATGGTTTGCGATATTGCAAACGAGGACCATATCACCGTCAGCCTCCTCATAAAAGGAGGTGGCTTTTATTGTTATATCGTCTTTATTATATAACTCTATATCCATTTTCTCCGCAAGAGTACCCATTTCCTTGGGCTCCTTCTTTTTGCTTTCAACGGTGGTGTCTGCAGGGTCCGTTGATACTACCTCATCAAAGGTGCAGGCACTTAAGGGGATAAGAGAGAGTATGCAAAGTAATAAAGCAATGATCTTTTTCATTATTTTTCTCCTTGTAAGCTTTGTAGATTAGATTATACCACCCTTTAAGATTTTTGTCAATCTTATCATAGCCGGGCAGTTTGTCCGCATATATATATCTTGAGGTGAGGCGGTGAAGCTTTTATCAAGATATCTTCCTGATAATATAACAAGGGAGCTTGAAAAATTCGCATATATCAACGAATTAAGAATAAAAAGGGATGCTTTTGTATGCGTTAAAAAGGACGGTGTCAACCGAATCCTGCCGGTAAGTACAAGCTCGGATGAGTTTGATATGATACTTTCAAATCTTCTACACCGCTCCTATCATTCACAGCATTCAAATATTATAGAGGGATTTATTTCTCTTGACGGGGGATACAGAGTAGGAGTTTGCGGCAAGGCTGTTATAAAGGAGGGGAGGATCACTAACATAAGTGATATTATATCTCTTTCGGTAAGAATACCCCATAGTGTAAAGGGTGTTTGTCTTCCCGTATGTGAATATCTTGAAAGGAGCTGTTATTTAAGGGGCGTTCTTATATATTCTCCTCCCGGAGTGGGTAAGACTACTCTTTTGAGGGATATTGCCATGACGCTTTGTGAAAGACCGTATTTTAAAAGACTCGCGCTTATAGATTCAAGAAGGGAATTATATACAAAGGAAATGCAGGGTCAACCTCTTATAGATCCTTATATAGGCTATCCAAAGGCAAAGGGAATAGAGCTGGCTATAAGAACGATGTCTCCCGATATAATCATATGCGATGAGATAGGTAATGAGGACGACAGCGAGGCTATACTTAACAATCAAAGCTCGGGGGTCCCTGTTATAGCCAGCGCTCACGGAGATTCCTTTGAAAGACTTATTCAGAGAAAGGGAATAGCAAAGCTTTATAAAAACGCGGTGTTCGGATGTTATGCGGGTATAACCCGAAGAGGTGTAAATGAAAAATACAGATATGAGATAACGGAGGTATCATGAAATGGAATTGAAATATTTAGCAGTGGTATTCGTTCTGGGAATATCCTTTTTTACCGCATATTATATCAAGAAGAAGGGAGAAGAAAAGCTTTTGGTGAATGAAGCAATATGCGATCTTATAGAATATATCAAAAATCATATAGAATTTTTTTGCACCCCTGTTGATGAAATATTGTCAAATTACGAAAACCCTGTTCTTGAAAAATACGGCTTTCTGTCCTTTTTAGAGGATAATGATTGGGAGAATGCGCTTTATGAAAGCAGGGCAGGAAGCTTTCTTGATAAAAGGACGGCAGCTCTTCTCGATTCTTTTTCAAAGCGACTTGGTACAGGCACTGCCGAGGAGGAGGTTGCGGGCTGTGAATATACCTTAAAGGAATTAAGAGCTGTTCTTGACGTGCAGAAGAGTGAAGTACCTAAAAAATCAAAGGCATTCTCGGCTATAAGCGTAGTATCAGGCTTTATGGCTGTAATTCTTATACTTTAAGGCGGTGCTTGAATGGACGTTACCCTTATTTTAAAAATAGCAGGTGTAGGGATGCTCGTGAGTGTGGCATACATAATTCTAAACAAGGCGGGCAGGGACGAAATGGCGATGCTGGTCTCCCTTGCGGGAGTTATCATTGTTCTTCTTATGATAATAACACGGCTTTCCGAGCTTCTGGATACGGTACGGGAGATTTTCGGAATATAATGCTTATACGTATAATAGGTACAGCCATCCTTTCGCTCTGTGTTGTTCTTTTTCTCAAAAGGATCGACTCTTCGCTTGCTCCTATAGCAGGTGCAGGATGCGGTATTATATTAACGGTAATGGTACTTTCCCGTCTGGAGGGCTTTGTAAGCTATTATTACACGCTCTGTGAGGAACGGGGCTACGGTGAGTATTTTACGGTTATGCTTAAGGGTCTGGGTATAGCGCTCCTTACACAAACAGGGGCGGATATATGCCATGATTCGGGAGAGTCTGCTCTCGCATCAAGGATCGAGCTTGCAGGGAAGGCTGAGATACTTGTGATAACTCTGCCATTAGTGAAAAGCCTTGTGGCATTAAGCGAAAGTATATTAAACAAATGATAAAAAGAATAATTATAATTACAACGGTACTTCTCCTTTTTTCTCTTCCTTGTTATTGTTATGAACCGAATATAGGGGAGTATATTCCTGAGGAAATGGAAGATAAACTGCCCGGGGGTATCATAGATTCTGTGGAAAATGAAAATACCCTCGATTATAAATATATATTTGAAAGTATAGGAAAATTCTTCAAAAGCTCTGTTAAAGGTGTTTTGAAGAACTTTTTTACCATTCTTTCATTAGCAATTGTTTCTGCCTGTTTTAATATGCTTTGCAATACGCTTGAAAGCGAAAGCATCAAAAAGACCTTTTCCTATATAAGCTCGGTATGCTTTGCAGTAATACTTTATTCTATTCTGGATTCTCTCTGGAGCGAAATGAGTCTTTTATTTGAGGATATCAATTCGTTAATGAATGCAATAACACCTTCAATAACACTTATATATGCTCTCGGAGGTAACGTTACAAGCGCTGCTGTAAACGAAGCGGGAACATCTATACTTCTGACCGTGTTTCAGGATATATGCTATTACGGTCTTCGCCCGATATTACAGATATGCTTTGGCTTCAGTATAGTTTCCTGTATGTCGGGTTCACTTAATCTTGCACCTATTGCAAGATTTGTCAGAACGGCATATACTACGCTTCTTGTGTTCGTTATAAGCATTATGGGCTGTGTTATGAGCTTGCAAAGTATGCTCGGACAGGCAAGTGACTCCCTCGGTATGCGTACTGTTAAATTTGCATCGTCTGCCGCTATACCTATTGTGGGCGGAGCATTAAGCGAGGCGGCTTCAAGTGTTGCGAAGGGCATCGGCATGATAAAAAGCGGATTCGGAATACTTGCAATAATAGCTATCGGACTTATGGTGTTGCCGATTATTATCGACCTCTGGATGAATAAAATGGCTTTTTCTCTCGGTTCTGCTATATGCGGGGTGTTCGGTATAGAAAGGGAAAGCACTCTTATATCATCCGCAGGAGAGCTTATAAACTTTGCTCTTGCCATAAGTACTGCGGTAAGTATTCTCTTCATTTTAAATATTGCGCTCTTTACAAGGGCTGCGGTCGCCATAGGAGGGTAGTATGGGCAGATTAAAGGAATATATATTTTCTCTTATGATAGTTTCTGTTTCATGTGCCGCTGTAAATATGCTTGCGCCGGATAATTCAAAGCTCTCGAAATATGTTCATTTTCTTGTGGGCTTGGTGGTAGCACTTGCCATGCTTTTGCCGATACAGTCAATAGTCCGGGATATGCCCCTGCTTTTTGACGAAGCTGTATTTGAAGATAAAAGATCTGTCATAACCTCCTTGGTCGATGAGAGTGAGCTTATTATAGAAGAATCGGTTTCTATAATGGAAAGGGAGCTCAAGGAACAGATAGAGAACAGACTTTCAAAAAAGATAAGCAATATCAGTATTGAATATGATGCACAGGATCCGGAAAACGTTATTATAACCAAGGTTAGGGTGGAATATGATAAAAGCAACAGATTGCTGTTTTCTGATACCGAAAGGTACGTAGAGGAGCTTTTGTTATGTGAATGCGAGGTGGGCGTAGCAGGTGAATAGTATTCGTGTGATACTGATAAAATACAAGACGGAGATACTTATTGCGGTAGGTGTTCTTTGCGCTCTTATACTTCTTTTTGCATCGGGGTGTGAGAAAAAGGAAACCAAGAGCGTGAATTCCGAAACTGCCGATTATGAGGAGATAATTGAGAAAAAGCTTACGTCGATAATCTCGGAAATGGACGGTACCGGTTCTGTTACGGTGATGGTAACTGCTGACTGCGGTAAAGAATATGTATATGCCCAAAACGAGGAGATAGGGAACGATTCACTGAAAAGCAGTTATTTTTCAAACGGTGACAGAGAGCCGGTGCTGATAAAGGAGATCGACCCGCAAATAAGAGGGGTAGCCGTTATTTGTGACGGAGGTGATAATGCAGAGCTTCAGGGTGAGATAATAGAACTTGTCTCAGGCGTACTTAAAATACCTACAAACAGAATTTTTGTAGGTTCATAGCATATTGTGATAATTGGTTAAATATAATGTAACAAACAAATCAAAAAGGGGTAATGGTATGAATATAAGCAAAGCGAAGCTCTCACTAAAAAAAGCAGGAGAAAAGGTGGGAGGAAAATGTAAAAACGTTTTTTCAAGAAAAAACATTAAGCGAAATCTTGTGGTACTTGCCTCTGTTGCTATAATCGGCGGTGCGGTATATCTTAACTGGAACTACTTTTCTGCAGAGGGTGAAAGCGGTATAGGCGGAGCCCAGAGCGTTCTTAAGGGAGATAGCGAAAGCGGTGAATCCTATTTCGCCATGACCGAAATATCAAGGCAGAAAACAAGAGATGAGGCGATGGAGGTGCTTCAGACCATAGTTGATAACGAAGCGGCGGCAGAGGCGGACAGAACAGAGGCTCTTAACTCAATAAACGCCATAGCCCAGAACATCCAATATGAAGGTAATATAGAATCTCTTGTAGTATCAAAGGGATTTGAGGACTGTGTTGCCGTTATCAGCGACGGGGCGGCAACGGTGGTCGTGAAAAGCGACGGTCTTTTAGACAACGAGATAACTCAGATACAGGAGATAGTATATACCGAATCGGGTATTCTCCCGCAAGATCTTCGTATAATAGAAAAAGCGGACTGATCGATATTTTACCGCCATAGTATGATTATAATAAAATCGGTGTGAACGTTAAATTCACACCGATTTTTATATTATAGGAAATTGCTTTGTCTGAGGTCTGGTATAAACCTGCTGTCCTGCGGTTATTAATACTTGATCTTATCTGCGATGTATGCGTTGAGATCCTCGATCTTGATTCGTACCTGCTCCATAGTGTCGCGGTCACGAACTGTAACGCATCCGTCCTCTTCGGATTCAAAGTCGTATGTGATACAGTAGGGGGTACCGATCTCGTCCTCACGGCGGTATCTCTTACCGATAGAGCCTGTTTCGTCAAAATCAACGGTGAAGTCCTTGGCAAGCTGTGCATATACCTCAGAAGCCTTTTCGGAAAGCTTCTTGGAAAGAGGAAGAACAGCAGCCTTGAAGGGAGCAACGAAGGGATGGAAGTGCATAACAACACGGGTGTCGTTTTCGCCAACCTGCTCTTCGTCATAAGCCTCGCAAAGAAGTGCGAGAAGCGCTCTGTCTGCACCGAGAGAGGGCTCGATAACGTAGGGAACATACTTTTCGTTGGTTTCGGGGTCAAAGTAATCGAGAGCTTCACCGCTATGCTCCGCGTGCTGGGAAAGGTCATAGTCGGTTCTGTCTGCGATACCCCAAAGCTCGCCCCAGCCGAAGGGGAAGAGGTATTCAAAGTCTGTTGTTGCCTTGGAATAGAAGCAAAGCTCTTCGGGAGAATGGTCGCGGAGACGGAGATTTTCCTTTGCAATACCTAAGCCGTAAAGGAAGTTTTCACAATAATCCTTCCAATACTTAAACCATTCAAGGTCTGTTCCGGGCTTGCAGAAGAATTCAAGCTCCATCTGCTCAAACTCACGGGTTCTGAATATGAAGTTACCGGGAGTTATCTCGTTACGGAAGGACTTACCGATCTGGCAAACACCGAAGGGAACCTTTTTACGGGTAGTACGCTGTACGTTCTTGAAGTTAACGAAGATACCCTGCGCTGTTTCGGGACGGAGATAAAGCTCGGAGGTCTTATCCTCGGTTACACCCTGGTATGTTTTGAACATGAGGTTAAACTTACGAATAGATGTGAAGTTTGTACTGCCGCAGTCGGGACATACAATACCGTTTTCTGCTATGTATTCAGCCATCTTTTCGTTTGTCCAGCCGTTAGGGTTAACGTCGAGACCGTTTGCGGCAACATAATCCTCAATAAGCTTGTCTGCGCGGTGACGGGTCTTACAGTCCTTGCAGTCCATAAGAGGGTCGGAGAAGCCGCCGACGTGACCGGAGGCAACCCATGTTTCGGGATTCATGATGATAGCACAGTCAAGACCTACGTTATAGGGGGATTCCTGAACGAACTTCTTCCACCATGCCTTCTTTACGTTGTTCTTGAGCTCAACGCCTAAAGGACCGTAGTCCCAGGAGTTGGCAAGACCGCCGTAGATTTCAGAGCCGCTGTATATAAAGCCTCTGGTTTTACATAAAGCAACGATTTTTTCCATTGTTTTCTGTCTGTTGTCCATTTTATATATCTCCTTGAATATTATTTATAGTTTACAAGAGAAGCAACGTCCTCTTTGGTGTACGAAAGGAATACCTCGTCAAAATCCTTGAATTGATATACGGTAGAAAGATATTTGTTTATAACCTCTTCGTCTATATTTGTTTTAGTTGAGAAGCTTTCAAAGGTCTCTAAAGCATCCGTGCTGAGGATCTTTCTTGTACATTGTGAAAGGAGAGCGGAAAGAAAATCCCGTCCGAGCTCTGCACGTGCCTCGTAATCCTCGTCATCAAGATAGCGGAGCATTGCGGTTGCTTCCTCGCCGTCAAGAGTTCTTGTACCCTTTTCAAGATCTATTTCAAAATCAGCTTCTTCGATCTCGCCCTTCATATCATAGGGAACGAAGAATTCAACACCGTCTATTGCATCAACAAGCTTTCCGAGAGCGTTTGCGCTCAGTGAGGTGCAGATGTAATAGTCGATCTCAAAATCAATAAGCTCCTCGATCTTTTTTGCGAACAAGCCTACATCTCTGCTGTCGGTATCCGATCTGCATTTAGTATTGTAATAATCCGAAAGGCTTATAGCCTTGGAGCCGCTTGATGCAGACACCTGGGTGTCGGGGGGGATGGGAAGATATACTATCTTACCCGTTTCGCAGGAGAATCTCATAAGCACTATAGCGTCAGCGCATGAATGAGAGGAATCTCCGAGGTAATCGTTACCCACAAGAAGAACAGTGAAGCTTTCACCGTCGATAACCTTGGGAACATCCTTTGAGGGCTCCTTTTTTTCCTTTTCCTCGGCCGCTGTCTCCTTGGGCTTGGCAGGGGTGCTGTTACCTCTTACAAATGCCATAATAGGCCATGCTATAAGGGAAAATACAAGTAACGATATAACAAACGTTATAAAAAAGGTCAATGCATTTCTTTTAAAAGCAGTCATTTTATACCTCGTTATCGAATATTTTATCTGTAATTAATATATAAGTAAAATCAATTATATCACAGCAGAATAAAAATTTCAAGTATTTTTATTCAAACACTTGAAAAATATGTTTTTATAGTATATAATACTCCTATGCCTCCTTAGTTAAATGGATATAACAAGCCCCTCCTAAGGGCTAGTTGTGGGTTCGATTCCCGCAGGGGGTGCCAAAAAATAAAGCACTTGTCTTGACAAATGCTTTATTTTTTTGTGTTTGTGTCCGCAGGACACAACATCGTTTGACCGCAAGCGGTCAACATTATTTTTCGCAGAGCGAAAACATCATTCCACTTCAGCGGACACAAAACGATGTTGCCTTGCGGCAAACAGTGTTGTACTTCGCACAAACGATGTGGGCTATCGCCCAACGATGTTGCACTTCGTGCAAATATATGGTATAATTTATATTACAAGAGAGGTGATATTGTATGAAGTGTCCGTATTGTCAAAAAGAAATGGAAGAAGGGTATGTTCCTTTTAATTCACCCTTCATCCTAAAATGGATTTCATTAGTTGATAAGAAAAAGGTGAGAATTTCAGATAAAGCTAAATGGTCTGAAGTAGCTAAAATTAAAAACATACATTATTGCAAAGATTGTAATGTATTTATTAAGAAAATCTAAGGTTTTAAGACCGGTTCCATTTTGAGTGTCGGTTTCAAAATCCCGTTCCCGTGAGAGGACGGGATTTTTACTTTTAACTATTTACTGCCCTTGTCATTATGTAGAGGGGCTAACTGTCAATTTTAGTTTATATCTTGATTTTTTTGTCAAAATATAGTAAAATAATTTTGTTATGCTTAAATTTGATTCAGGAGTTTAAATATGAATAAAACAAAACAAAATTTATCGATCCGTTGGGCATATATGGCAGTTGGTGTTACAGCCATGCTCTTTGCGGGAGTTCTTTATGCGTGGTCTATACTGAAATCTCCCTTGGCATCCGAACTCGGTTGGGGCAGCTCGGAGCTTGCGTTTAACTTCACCTTAGCCATGACCTTTTTTTGTATAGGCGGACTTTTGGGCGCACAGATCACAAAGCGTACGGGACACAGGTGTGCTCTAATATCTGCAGGCATTTTGTCGGCGGCGGGTTTTGCTCTTACTGCGTGCTTGAATGGATTCTCTGTTATAATTTTATATCTTACTTACGGTCTGCTGGCGGGCATAGGTATCGGAATTGCTTATAACGTTGTTATTTCAACGGTAAGCGCTTGGTTTCCCGATAAGAAGGGGCTCTGCTCCGGTTGTCTTATGATGGGCTTCGGTGCTTCGGCTCTTATTCTTGGTAACGCGGCTGATGCTATGTTTAAAAGTTCTCTGGGGTGGCGCAACGCATACATAATTTTAGGTGTTGCCATTTTTGCGGTTTTATTGATGGCGGCTGTCATACTCAAAAAGCCGGGTAATGACGTTGCTTTTCCGAGCGTGTCCTCAAAAAAATCAACTGAAAGGACCGAGACAAGGGACTTCACATCAAAGCAGATGCTTTGCCGTCCCTCCTTTTGGATGGGATTTGTTTGTATCTCCCTCCTTGCTGCCGTAGGCAGCTCGGTTATAAGCTTTGCAAAGGACCTTGCTTTATCGGTGAAGGCTCCCGAGGCATTGGCTGTATCCCTTGTTGGTGTGCTTTCTGTTTGTAACGGTATCGGACGTATCATTACAGGCGCGGTCTTTGATATCATCGGACGGCGCAAAACCATGCTTTGTGCGAATACTCTTACTATATGCGCTGCGGCGGTCACCCTTACGGCGGTCAACGTAAATTCTTTGGCTCTCTGTATAGCCGGAGTCTGCCTGACAGGTATCTCCTACGGCACCTGTCCTACCATAACGGCGGCATTCACGTCATCTTTTTACGGGATGAAGCATTTTCCGAATAATATGGCTATTATGACATTTACCGTTATGGCGGGTTCTTTGGTTGCCGCGGCATCAAACAAGGTGTTGGAGGCAACGGGCGGATATACCGTTACGTTCGTTATGCTTCTTGTCCTTACGTTTGCGGCGCTGATACTGAATTTATTTATACGAAAACCTTAATACTGCGAGGAAAAGCCGTTAAAGCTTTTCCTTCTTGTTTTTCTGTAAAGAACCTTGAAAAATTCATATATATATAGTATAATAAATTATTATTATATTTTAAGGAGAAACCATTGAAGAAATTAAAAGAAAACGTAGTATCCGAGCTTAAGAGCCTGAATTGGAAAAATTTCTTAATGCTGTTTCTGGCAGGCTGTATAAATGCCTGCGGAGTAACCCTTTTTCTTGCACCTGTAAGGCTCTATGACAGCGGGATATCCGGCACCTCTATGCTTTTATCCCAGATAACACCGGAATATTTAAGTCTTTCGGTGTTTCTTATAGTTCTTAATATCCCTCTTTTTCTTTACGGACTTAAAAAGCAGGGGCTTGCATTTACTATATATTCTATATTTGCCGTTGCGGTATATTCGCTGGGAGCATGGCTTATAACCGACGTATTACCCATCGACGTCAGCTTTGCTTCGCCCTTTGCAGAGCAGGACCTTTTGCTTTGTGCCGTATTCGGCGGACTTATATCCGGAGTCGGAAGCGGACTTACCATTAGATTCGGCGGAGCAATAGACGGTATAGAGGTAATGGCGGTAATGTTTGCAAAAAAGATAGGTATAAGCGTAGGCACGTTTGTTATGATATATAACGTTATTCTTTACGTTATATGCGGTATAGTTCTCGGAAGCTGGATCCTCCCGCTTTATTCTATCGTTACCTATTTTGCGGCTTTGAAGACTGTTGACTTTGTGGTTGAAGGCTTTGACCGTTCAAAGGAGGCGATGATCATTACCGAAAAGCCCGAGGCAGTAAGCAATGCACTTATAGAAGCATTTGAAAGCGGAACAACCCTTATCAATGCCAAGGGCGGTTATTCCAACTTGGATAAAACGGTTATCTATTTCGTGGTGAACCGTTTCCAGATTTCAAAAATGAGAAAGGTTATACATAACGCAGACCCCCGTGCCTATGTTACCATAAGCGAGGTTGCGGATGTGTTTAAGGCAATAAAATGATAAACATAGTTAAGCCCTATAAGGACGATATGATAATACCCATGACCGTGTCGCAATTCGGTAATGAGGTGAATATAGACGTGTATGAGGAATTTCTTGATGTAGCAAAGGAATTTGAAGCCACATTTAAAGATGATTATTTTTCGGATGCGGCGCTGCTTTTTCTCACCAAGAAAATATGCCCGAAGGGTTATGTGAGATATGACGATCTGTACAGGTACTATCTGGTGTATGCAATGGAGGATATAAGCGAGCTTTGCGACAGCGATATACCTGTTCAAGATATTTATGATGCAGAATACGTAAAGGACGAAACCGAGTTTGAAGCCGACGTTATTAAGGAAAACGGACAGCCTGCCTCGGTTATAGTCAAGAATGGCGCTATTGCCTCAATTTCCGCAGCAAACTATTTCATAGAGGATGACGAGGACGAGGTGGAGCTTGCTGTGGAAACTATCCGCCGATACAGAGGCAGAGGGTATGGCAAGGCTGTGCTTTGTGACATGGTGAAAAAGGTATTTATGATGGGTAAGTATCCTACTTACCGTGTCTCCTGCTTCAATGAGGCGTCGATACGGACGGTCGAATCCTGCGGCTTTAAGCCTGTAGGCAAGGAATATTATATTAACTTTTACAAAGAGGAAGAATAAATGGCATTTGATGCAGGCATGCTTTCTGCGTGCGTAAACGAACTGAAAAATACAATAGTGGGCGCAAAGGTCGATAAGATATATCAGCCGGGCAGAGAAGAGCTGGTTTTCGTGCTTCGTATGTGGAACGTACGTGAGCCCATGAAGCTTCTGATGTCCGCAGGCGCCAATACACCCCGTATAAATATTTCGGGACTTGATCTGCAGAATCCCGCAACACCTCCCGCCTTTACACAGCTTCTCCGTAAGCATCTTCAGGGTGCCAAGATCACGGGTGTAGAGCAGTTGGGCTTTGAGAGAGCCTGCCGTATCGAGCTTGAAGCACATGACGACATGAATTTCAAGACCAAGAAATATCTTGTATGCGAAATAATGGGTAAATACAGTAATATCATCTTCTGTGATGCGGATATGAAGATAATTTCCGCTGTCAAGATAGTTGATCTTACCACAAGTCAGAAGAGACAGGTATTACCGGGTATGAAGTACGAGATGCCTCCGTCTCAGGATAAATTAAATCCTCTTGAAGAGACACGTATGGGCTTTAAAGAGGCTCTTGTCGGCTATGAGGGTGAGCTTTCTAAATTCATAACCGGCAGATATATGGGTATATCCTCGCTTACCGCAAGGGAGATATCGGTGCTTGCCGGAAAAATGGGTAATTGGGAAGCATTTTCCTATGTTACCGATATTATCAAAAATAAAGAATTTACCCCTATTCTTTTAAGGGATGAAAACGGAGCTCCCAAGGAATACTCCTTCTTCCCCATAACCCAGTACGGCTATGCTCTTACCTGCGAAAACACCGATTCCTTCGGTAATCTTATTGACAGCTATTTCGGCGAAAGAGAGAGAAGCGACCGTATAAAGCAGAAAGCAAACGATCTTTTCAAGCTTATCGAAAATTCTATTGCCCGTCTTGAAAAAAAGACCGCCCTGCAGCTTCAGGATCTTGAAAATTGCTCGGAAAAGGAGACCTTCAAGAGATACGGTGATCTTATAACTTCAAACATATATGCTCTTAAAAGAGGCATGAAAACAGCAACTTTAGTTGATTACTACGACCCCGAAATGAAGGAGGTAGAGGTACCTCTGGATTACCGTCTCGACCCTGCCGCTAACGCGCAGAGGTATTATAAACGGTATAATAAGCTCAAAAAAGCGGAGATCGAGCTTAAAAAGCAGATGGATATTTCCAAAAACGAGCTTGACTATCTATGGAGCGTTTTTGAATCCTTCGACCGTGCAGAGGGAGAGATAGAGATAAACGAGATAAGACGCGAGCTTTATGAATCGGGTTATGCTTCAAGAATGAAGAACTACACTCAGGTAAAGCAACAGCAGTCAAAGCCTCTTGAGTTCAAAACGACGAACGGTTACAGGGTCCTTTGCGGAAAGAATAATACACAGAATGAAAGACTTACCTTTAAGTTAGCCTCCAAAGGAGATTATTGGTTCCATGCAAAGAATATGCCCGGATCTCACGTTATTATGTTCTGCGACGGTATGGAGGAGCCTCCTGCCGAGGACTTTACCGAGGCGGCTGTTATAGCAGCTACTCATTCGAAGGCAAAGGGCGAGGCGGCTGTTGAGGTTGACTATTCGCTCGTTAAGAATATTAAAAAGCCTGCGGGCGCAAAGCCGGGATTTGTTATATACCATACCAACTATTCCGCATTGGCCGAGCCCTCGAAGGCAGTGTGTGAGAGATTGCAGGTTAAATAATGGATCTAATCATAAAATCGGAAATGCAGGGTATGACGGTAAAGGAAATACTCTATTCTATTCTTCATCTTTCTCACGGTCAGGTGACCGCATTAAAGAAAAACGAAGAGGGAATAATTCTCAACGGCGAAAGGGTGACGGTGGTATGCCGTGTTGTACAAGGCGACATTCTGACTCTTGCCCTCGAGGATAAGGACGGTGACGTCAACTCCGATATAGAGCCGGTCAATATTCCCATTGATATACTTTATGAGGACGACAGCATCGTTTGTGTTAACAAGCCTTCGGGAATGCCCACCCATCCTTCTCACGGACATCACTACGATACTCTGGCAAATGCTCTTTGTTATTATTATAAAGAAAAGGGCAGGGCATTTGTATTCCGCGCAGTAAACCGACTCGACAGCGAGACCAGCGGCGTTGTGCTTATAGCAAAGGACAGACACAGCGCCTTTGTTCTGGGCAAGGCTTTGCAAAGGGGCGGGTTTCAAAAGGAATACTATGCACTTTTGGAGGGAGAGCTTATGAAGGACGGTATTATAGAAAGCTATATCAAAAGAAGAACGGACAGTATTATTTTCAGATGCTCGGAAAAGGAGGGGATTCCTTCCGAATATGCAAAAACCGAGTACAAGGTGCTTTGCCGTAAAAAGGGTAATACTCTTGTTAAGGCTATGCCCTATACGGGAAGAACTCATCAGCTTCGCGTGCATTTTTCCTCAGCCGGGTATCCCATAAAGGGAGACAGCCTTTACGGTAACGCTGATGATAGGCTTATGCTTCATGCCTTCTCTCTTTCATTCAACCATCCTGTAACGGGACAGAGACTGTCTGTTACCGCCGATGCCCCCGAAGTATTTTCAGATTATTTATAAAGGTGCTTTATGTTTAATATCGACGATATTGAAAAAAAAGAAATAAAGGTGCGAAAAAGTATCGTTAAGAGAGTTGTAGATTTTTACAGGAGCTATGTAGGAAGGTTTTCTAAGATAGCCCTCGGTATTTTTGCGGTTTCTCTTGTGATCCTTTTTATATCATCTCTTTTTCCTGCCTTTGCTGATCTCTTTAACAGATATATAAGCTCTTCTATACGGTTTGTTTTGTCAAAGATAACGGGAATACTGCCTTTTTCCCTCGGTGAGACCCTTTTTCTTTCGATACCGCTTATATTTACTGTGCTTATGACCGTATATTTCAAGTGCTTTTCAAAGGACGATTTCAAGGCTACGAAATTCCTTGTTATACTCGTTTCCTGTCTTTCGCTTATGTTCAGTACCCATATGCTTTCCTTCGGTATAGCATATAACTGTACCTCCCTTGATAAGCGTCTCGGAATGGAAGCGAGACCTGTAACCGCAGAAGAATTACATTCAACTGCAGAAATACTTCATACCGAGCTTCAGAGTCTTGCAAAGGATATTGATTATGAAAGCAACGGAGCTTCCGTTATGCCGTACAGCTACAAGGAGCTTAATTCAAAGCTGAATTCTGCTTATGCAAAGGCTTGTGAAAAATATACCTTTATTCCTAAATTACGTTCAAACGTAAAGGTTATAGCGGTGAGTCCTTTAATGACCTACACTCATATTTCGGGTATTTATACCTATTATACCGGTGAGGCAAACGTAAATTTCAATTATCCCGATTATACCGCACCATATACGATGGCGCATGAAATGGCGCATCAAAGGGGAGTTGCGGCGGAGGATGAGGCAAATTTCATTGCGTTTCTCGTATGTATGGAATCAAAGGACCCCTATATAAGATACAGCGCCTATCTCAGTATGTACGAATATGTAATATCTGCATATTATGAATCCGATCCGTCCGGGTATATGGCCATGCTCGGAACTCATGATCTCCGCATCAGAAGGGAAATGATGGCGTTCAGCGACTTCTTTTCTAAATACCGCGATTCAACGGCATCAAAGGTCAGCAACACAATTAACGATACCTATCTTAAGGCATCAGGAGAACGTGAGGGCTCGAAAAGTTACGGACTTGTGGTAGATCTTGCCTGCGCCTATTACAGAGGCAGATAACCAAAAAAACTGTGGTGCATATACTTATATTGAGCGTTATTTTTAAAAAATGAATGGCAAAAAATAATAATTATATATTTTTTGTTAAAATACTTTATTTTTTCATAATTATGTGATATAATACTTTGGTAAGGTATGTAAATACCCAAATTTGTATTTATCTTTTGTCGTAAGACTGTTTATATAATTTTTGAGAAGGGTGACAATTTCGCATGGATAAAATAGTTATCAACGGCGGTAACCCGCTGTACGGCGATATTGAAGTAAGCGGTGCGAAGAACGCGGCAGTAGCCGTTATATACGCGTGCTTGCTCGTAAAAGAAAAGGTCGTTCTTGAAAACATCCCCCCCATCCTTGACGTAAGCGTTTCTCTTGAGGTGCTTCGCAGTATGGGTGCCAAGGTTAAGATGCTTAAAAAGGACGTTGTTGAAATAGATGCCACCGAAGCTGTTCAGGGATCAAGTCCTGCAGAACTTGTACGCCGTATGCGTGCCTCCTATTATCTGATAGGCGCGGAGCTCGGCAGATATAAATCTGCTTCTGTCGGATATCCCGGCGGATGCGATTTCGGTGTTCGTCCCATTGACCAGCATATCAAGGCATTTACCGCTTTGGGTGCTGATGTTGAGGTTGATAACGGCAGAATAGAGGTTACTGCCGAAAACGGTGTTAACGGTGCAAACGTGTTCTTCGACGTTGTAACCGTCGGCGGTACAATGAATCTTATGATAGCCGCTGCTTGTGCAAAGGGAACTACCGTTATTGAAAATGCCGCACGTGAGCCCCACGTGGTCGATCTTGCAAACTTTCTTAATACCTGCGGTGCCAATATAAAGGGTGCAGGTACAGATACCATAAAGATCAAGGGAGTTGAAGAACTTCACGGCTGTACTTATGCTATTATTCCCGACATGATAGAGGCGGGAACATATATGATCGCTGCTGCCGCAACAGGCGGTAAGCTTAAAATTACAAATATTATTCCCAAGCATCTTGAATCTATGACTGCAAAGCTTAAGGAAATGGGTGTTGCAGTAAGTGAGGGCGATGATTACGTTATGGTTAGCGCGACCCCTGAGCTTAAGCGTATAAATATCAAGACCTTACCTTATCCCGGATTTCCCACCGATATGCAGCCCCAGATGTGTGTGCTTCTTTGTCTTGCGAACGGTGTCAGCCTTCTTAACGAGGGTGTATGGGATAACCGCTTCAGATACGTCGAGGAATTGAAGCGTATGGGTGCGAACATCAAGGTTGACGGAAAGACTGCCATCGTTGAGGGTGTACCCAAGCTTTCTCCTGCAAAGGTGAGAGCGGTTGACCTTCGCGCAGGTGCCGCTATGATAATTGCCGGTCTTGCAACAAGCGGTAAAACCGAAATAGAGGATATTCACTTCATTGAACGAGGCTACGATAACGTTGTCGGCAAGCTTGCCGCAGTCGGTGCTTCTATCAAAAAGGTCTATATTCCCGACGAGGTTTCTTACGAAAAAGCAAACTGACTACAGCCTCCGGGCGCACCGAATACAGCCCGGTTTCAAGTGCAAACAGCTCACAGGAAACGCAGCAGTTTTCTATAATACAAAAACGCGGTGTGGATTCTATATTCACACCGCTTTTGAATACTATTTAATTATTGTAATGCATCGGCCGTTAAATGACGAATCACCGCGATCTTTGCGGGTAGCTTGAAACGTACGACCGAGTTTTTCGACAGTCAGAACGGTGCATCGACGATGCACCGTTTAACTTTTAATTATATGCTTTGTTCTGTTGATATAATATATCCTTTCGGTATCAAAGCCGAAGGAATATAACTCAAGATCTTTTTCCTTACCTTTAAATTCGTAATATGGACTAAACTCCTTGGGAGGATTTTTGTTCTCCCATATGAGGGCATCAAGGGCAAGTCTTTCAAGCACCTCTTTGTCATTGAATCGGGAGCTCAATTCCCTAAAGAGAATTGATCTGAGGTCGTATTGCGATATTTTTTCTATATCGCACGGAAGCCTTTTTGTTAAATCGGAAAAGAGCTCAAAGGGGCTTTCTGCGTTTTTCAGAATATACTCCATTGTATAAGAAAAGCGTCCGCTTGAATAGATCCTGTCGAGGGTGTCTGCTGTTTTGAAAACAGAGTACATATCATTATAATCCATATACTTGTTTGCAATAACGGTATAAGGAGGCTCGTTCTGATATATATATCCGTGTTCTTTCGCATTTTCCCTTATATACGAGCCCTTGAGCATTTTTAAAAATCCTAACTGAAGCTTATCACAGCAGTCAATGGTCTTATCAAAGGAGCTTTTTAGTGAATCTTTATCCTCGTATGGAAGACCTGCAATAAGATCTGCGTGGATATGAATATTACCGAAGCTTTTGATACGTCTCAGGTTTTCTATGGCCTTTTGGTTATCGGTTTTCCTGTTTATTGCCTCAAGAGTTTTTTCATTACAGGACTGTATGCCTGCTTCAAGCTGTATCTTACCTGCCGGCATTTTCTTTAATATCTCAAAGCATTCCCCGTCAAGGCGGTCTGCGCATATTTCAAAATGATAATTGAGGGTATATTCGCAAGAGAGGAGCGCACTCCATATCTCCTTGGCTCTTTTGATATCGAAATTGAAGGTCCTGTCTATAAACTTTATAATTCTCGGTTTCTTCGGCAGCTTTTCAAATTCAAGAAGATCGGAAAGGGTCTTTTCGCTGCTTTTCGCATATACTCCGTTTGTCAGGGAAGAAAGGCAGTAGCTGCATCTGTGAGGGCATCCTCTTGAGGACTCGTAATAGAGAATGTCTCCCTTTGCTGGATATTTATCATACAGTATCGGCAAAGCCGAAAAGCTTTCCTTCGTACAGCTCCCTGTAACACATTTTTTCAGATATTTATCGGGATTGCGGCATATATCGGTTATGACCGCTTCTCCCTCGCCGAGGATAAGTATATCTATATAGGGATGCTCTTTGAAAAAGCTTTCGTTTTCAAAGCTTACCTCGGGGCCTCCCAATATTATTTTTGTGTCGGGTAACAAAAGCTTGAGGCTTTTAGCTGTATCGAGCATTTCTCTATAGTTCCAGATATAGACCGAGAAGGCATATACCGAGCTTTTTCTTTTATAAAGCTCGAAAAGTATATTATCCTTTTTGTCCTTTAAGCAAAACTCTGCAATATCGGCTGAAAAACCGTCGGCTTCAAGGCTGTTTGCAAGATATCTTACTGCAAGATTTGTGTGTGTAAATGACGAATTTAATGCAAATAATGTGATATTCAAGATATTTCTCCAAATTTTTGATAAAAATATTCTATCACATTATTGACAAACTATCAATATTATTTTATTATTTTGGGTAAAAGCATTTCTGTGTATGCATTGAGAGCTTCAAAGTCCATAGCGGAAGAGTATATGCCCTCGAGGGTAAAATGTATATCCTTTATCTCCTTTAATACCCCGTAGGCTTCGTTTAAAAGAGTACTCCTTTGCTTTTTCAGCCTGCGGAGAACAGCGGTATCTGCTTTATCTGTAAAAACGAATCTTTGAGTGTTTATACGTTTTCTTATATTGCCGTATTCTTCGGTGGTGAAAAGCATATCGCATTCGTCAAGATATATACCGTTTATCTTATTTGTATCAAGGGGACAAAGGCTTACAGTATGCATTATACGGTTTTCTGTAAGCATCGCTTCGAGTTCATTTAGAAAAATATGTGATATGCCGTATCTGTCATCCAACTTGTATATGCTTTTACAGCTTTCATAACGGTTGAGCGTTACGTATCCTTTCATGGTAATAGCGTTTGAAATCCTTATGCTCGTACCCCCTGTTTTGCTTGGGTCGATGCTTTTATATATTCTTGAAACAGCCGAGCGCAGCTTTGCCTGATTTACGGCAGGGGCAATTATGGAATCGTATGCCGACTCAATACACAGAGCCGCCTTTAAAAAAAGGTAACTGCGCTTATACAGCATTTGTTTGTAATCTGTCAGCTTTTCGATCTTATCCCTTTTCTTTATCAATATACCGCTGTTCCAGAAATCTCCCGTATTGATTATTTCATCGTAAGCTCCGGGGTATTTGGTATCTGCGTTATGAGGGGACGTGCCGTCTATTATTCCTACCTCTATACCGTGAATGATAATACCGTCTATAGAATCGGGATCGCTTGAGCAAAGACAGTATTCTACCCTATACCCCCTTTTTTGTGCATATTTTGCAGCCCTTTTCATAAAGGAGCTTTTGCCCGTGCCCGAGCCACCCTTGATTATGTATAAATGCTCCAGGTCTTTAAAGGCGTCGGCAAACATATTAATAAAACCGTATCCCGAATTTGCGGATGCGAAAAATTCCTCTGGTTTTGATTGCATTTAATATCTCCTTTGTTTATAAAACATATTCAGTATATTTTATGCTAAAATACAATTTTTGTTAAATTAAGTTATGGAGAAAAAATGAAGACTTTATTTACCAATTTCAAAATAATTGCCAACGGGGAGATCCTTCCCCAAACCGACCTTAGTGTGGCCGGCTCTAAAATCGATTCCTTTGAACAACGTGACGGTATCACATACGACCGTGTTATCGACGGCAGGGGAGAACTATATCTTTCGGCAGGCTTTGTTGATATACATACTCATGGCGGCGGAGGCTATGATTTCATGGATTCGGTTGCAAAAGAGTATAATCTCGTTGCGGTAAATCATGCAAAATACGGCTGTACCGCTCTTTATCCCACAACCGTTTCCGCATCCGAAGAGGAGCTTAAGGCAAGTATCTGTGCCTTTGAAGAAGCTAAGAGCATGAAGGGCGGAGCTAAGCTTATAGGAATACATCTTGAGGGGCCCTATATCTCAAAGAATCAAAAGGGGGCCATGGATGAAAAATATATTCGTTTGCCTGATGAAAAGGAATATTCGGAGCTTTTCAAGCTTTCCTCGAATATCAAGCGTATGACGGTAGCACCCGAACTCGAGGGTGCGGCAGAGCTTGGCGTATTCATGCGTGAGCATGACGTTATCCCCTCGATAGGACATACCGATGCCGATTTCAAGGCTGTAGCCGATGCACATGAAAAGGGCGGTTATGCACTCATGACACATCTTTATTCGTGTATGCCCCTTACTCACAGAGTTAACGCATGGAGAGTGGCGGGCGCTGTTGAGGCGGGATATTATATCGATACCATGGCTGTTGAGCTTATCGCGGACGGTTGCCATCTTCCTCCCGAAATACTTAAAATGGTATATAAATTCAAGCCCCTTGATAAGATCGTTCTTGTTACAGACTCTATGAGAGCCGCAGGTATGGGTGAGGGTGTATTCCGTTTCGGAAGCAGAGCAAACGGTTATGATATCGTTGTTGAGGACGGAGTTGCAAAGCTTATGGACAGAACTGCGTTTGCAGGCAGTGTTGCTACTACAGACCGTCTTGTAAGAACAATGGTCAAGAAGGCTTGCGTACCGATAGCTCATGCAGTTAAAATGATCACTGAAAATCCTGCACTTGCCATGAAGATAGATTCGGAATACGGATTTCTTAAAGAGGGAAGGGCAGCGGATATAACAGTTTTTGACAGTGATATAAACGTAAAATATACCATGGTTGACGGAGAGCTCGTTTTTGAAGGCTGAATCCGACATATTTCATAAAAAGTTCATATATACGTTGATTACAAGAAACAAATAATTGTTATAATTTTTATATTAAATTAAAGTAGGAGGAGTATAGAATGAGAACCACAAAGATTCTTGTTGCATTAATACTTACACTCGCGTTATTAATACCCGCATTAACTCTTTCATCTACCGCGGCATCCTTCGGTGATTATCAGATCTTCCCCAATGATCCCGTTGAAGCAGGATACGTAGTAGCAGATATCGATGGTAATATTACCAAAGATGAGGGATGGGCTGATTATATCACAGTTTATTCCGAGCCTATCGATTCCACCGATCCCACACACCGTTCCGAAAAGACTACAGCGGTTAACTTTGCTCCCACAATTGCTGATATCGGTATAGATGCAAAGGTTTATTTCGGTTATGATGAGGATTATTTCTACTTCTCTGCAACTATTGATAAATTCGGTATCGAAGATGAATATCTCGTTACTCCCTCCGATTTTTCTGCAGACCGCGGCTTTACAGGCGACGTATTTACCCTTAACGTGGATCCTCTCTGGAAGCTTACCGAGGATTCTGCAAATTATAACAAGCTTGCACCCCGTTATTTCGTAGCCTATGACGAAGAGGGAAATGCCGCTGTATTCCATGACAGCTCTGCCGAAAATCTTTATACAAATCCCTCCGCGCGCGACAATATGTTTGACGATATCGATCTTAAATCGGCAAGACTTACAGACGAGCAGTCCAAAGCAGCTGTTACTCTCGCAGGTAACGGTGACTGGAGCTTTGAAGCGGCTGTAGCTTGGGACGTTATTATCGCTGATATGTACGCAAATTCAGGCATTGAATTGACAGATGAGCTTTTGGCTGAGACCTATAATGATCTTCTTTTATCCAATAAGGACTGGAACTCCAGCGTAATCTACAGATTCCGCGGATTTGATATTGAGTCGGGTGAATATTACACCTCTGCTATCTTCTCCACGGTAAACGATTCTTCACTTACAGGTGTTCCCGGCCAGCATACCGACGGTTATTCCATAGATACCTACGGCTTGGTATTCTATATTTGCCACGAGCATGACCTCCTTGTCCCCGGTTTTGCTTCTGAGGATGACTTCGCAACCTTCGAAAAGGACGGCGTTAAGGTTTACGTGTGCGGTGTTTGCGGAGAGGTCGCAGAAACAGTTAAGGTTTCAAAGATCCCCTTTACCGATGTAAAAGCAGGCACATGGTATGAAAACGCTTTGATCCGTTGCTATAACTTCGAGTATTTCAAGGGTACCTCCGCTACTACCTTCGAGCCTACAAAGTCCATGAACAGAGCAATGTTCGTTCAGGTTCTTGCAAACTGGCTTGGTGTTGACACCTCTGAATACACCTGCGATTTTGCAGACGTTAAAGAGGGCGATTGGTACTACGGTGCGGTTGCCTGGGCGGCAAGCGAGGGTATTACAAACGGTACCTCCGCTTCTACCTTCTCTCCCACAAAGGCTATCACCCGTGAGCAGGCGGCTACCTTCTTTATGAACTTTACAAAGTACGTTGGAGTATATAAGACTCCTGAAATTACCGAATTTGAAGGTTACGTTGATGCAGATGACGTAAGCGACTGGGCAAGAGACGGTATGCTCTGGGCGGTTGAAAACGGTATTATCAACAGTACGTCCGATAAGGAGCTTATCCTTGCGGCAAAGAAGACAGCAAACAGAATTACAGCAGCTCAGATGATCTGTAATTATGAAGACTGGATCTTGAGTCTTCTTGAGGTTCTTTAAAATTAAATCAAGCGGCAGCTTCGGCTGTCGCTTTTATATCAAGAGGTAATGATATGGAAACAGGAATAATTATTATTTTAGCGGTATTGATATTATTCTTTTTAATTCTGTTATATATATATAATACCGCGTTTTACAATTCAAAGGGAAAGGAAAAAAGAAGAAAGCCTTTTCATACTCCCGCATATGATGCCGTTTCCGAGGAGATAAAGGATATATACAATAATCTGATAAATGCAAAATACGAGGACGTATATACCGAGTCTAAAGATAAATTGTCACTTCATGCAAGGTATTATCATAATACAGACGGTGCTCCTGTTGCCATAATGGCACATGGATACAGAAGCAATTCTACCCACGACAGCGGCGGTGCATACCGTATGTTTACCGAAAGAGGATATAACGTTCTGATTCCCGATCAGAGAACTCACGGAAAAAGCGAGGGGCATACAATAAGCTTCGGTGTGAAGGAGAGATATGATATTCTGAAATGGATAGAGTATATTACTAACAGATTCGGCGATGATACGGCTATAGTCCTTATGGGGGTTTCTATGGGTGCCGCAACGGTTATGATGTGCTCCGATCTTGATCTGAAAGCAGATGTAAAGGGAATAATCGCGGATTGCGGATATACCTCACCGAAGGATATCATAAGCAGGGTAATGAAGGAGAAAATGAATCTTCCGCCCAAGCTTTTCTATCCCTTGGTCAAGCTTTCCGCAAGAATATTCGGCGGTTTTGACCCTGATGAATCCTCTCCCGTGTCCTCTGTGAAAAACTCAAAATATCCTATTTTGTTTATCCATGGAGATGCGGACAGCTTTGTTCCTTATTATATGAGCGAAAAGCTCTATGAGGAATGCACTTCAAAAAAGACCTTTCTCGGAGTTCATGGCGCCGACCACGGAATAAGCTTTATAATAGGACAGAAGGAATATTTTGATGCAGTTGATAAATTTCTTTTAGAAATAGGCGCAAAATAAACACCTTTATACTTGACAAACTGCGAACGATATGGTATTATATATGCGTTCGCTTCATGGAGGGTTATCGAAGCGGTCATAACGAGGCGGTCTTGAAAACCGTTTGGGTTCACGCCCACGTGGGTTCGAATCCCACACCCTCCGCCAGAAAAGAACCTACATTTGTCTATGACAAGTGTGGGTTCTTTTCAACTAAATCCGTCCTTGCGGACGGGATAAATCCCACTTTCGTGGGATGAAATCACTTCGTGATGAAATCCGACTTCGTCGGGAGATAAGGACGGATTTAATTTCATCTGCGAAGCAGATTTCATCCGAGCGGAGTGAGGATTTCATCGCGCTCGCGCGATTTCATTGAAAAGTTTGCAAATGTGTGGTACA
>SVQZ01000001.1 GCA_015065105.1 Oscillospiraceae bacterium
GAGCCGCGAAGCATAGAAAAAGCATCTTTCCGCTTCGCTTCAAGATGCTTTTTCTATGCTTTTATTAAATTTTGTTACTTTATTCTATTTTTTATTTACCCCAACTATTGACACAGAGCCTTTATTTATTTGTTTTTTGATTTTTAATTTATAGATTTTTTCTGTTTCGTGTGCGTTATTAAACTGTATGAACAGGAGGTTTTTGGTATTTCCTGAAGTGCTTAGTTTTTTAAAAATTTACAATTTATGTAAGGAATATTAGTTTATATTATAAAATGCTGTTATATTAATAAATTATAATAAATATGTGTAATTTAAATTTATTCAAAGAAGGAGAAAAAACATGAATACTAAGCGCATTCTGTCATTTCTGATGGTCGTTCTTATGGTTGTATCAGCCCTTCCTGTTTCGGCTTTTGCAATCGATGATAACACCATTACAAATGAAAGCGTTCAGTTGAACGGTATTACAGTCAAGTCCGATGCCGACGGCAGCTCTGCATCCTTGATCGATATCGAAATAACTGAGCCCATGCAGGAGATAATCGATGATATGACAGATATCGTCACACGTTATCTCGGTACTTATGAGCTTTCAGACGAAGAGGTAATTTCTCTCGTTTCCGAAATGGATCAGGGTATGATCCAGGAGGGAAGATATGAGATCTATTGTCTCGAGGAAAAGGCTCTTGAGATCTTAAACGAGGATGAACTTGATTTCATCTCAAGATCTGCATCTACCTTCTCGATATTTGCTTCGGCGCTTGAGAAATATGATCAGATCAGCTTTTATACCAATGTTTCGGTTATTTCCGGAGAACTTGAATTTGCAGACTCCGCAAATACAGGTAAGTATTCCTCCGGTAAATATACTGCAACGGTAAAGGGCAGCCTTTTCAGTAAGAAGACTAATACCATCACCTTTAGAAACCAGTCTTCAAACAAAAAGAATCTTGTTTTTAGTTATGATATTGCTAACTCTAATTCAAGAACCTTCCCCTCTACAAGCGGCAGTATCAATACCATTATGGAGCCCGGAGCAAGCTTTAGCTACTCCTTCACCTCCAATTCCGGTTTGAGTAATACTACTGCTACTCTTACTATTACAAGTATAAGCTTTACCAACGTTGCGGAATCCGCTGACGTTACTATAGCTGCAAATAAGGATTACGGCACTCTTTACGTTAACGGGTCCGAAGTTTCTAACGGTTACGTTATGAATAACGTTTCCACCGTTGACCAGACCGCCCTTTCTGTTTCTCTTCAGAGCGGTGTTACTTTTGTAGGTTGGATAAACGCAGAAACAGGTTTGCTTCTTTCCTCGTCTGCTTCATTCAGCTTTATCCCTACAGAGGATATGACTGTTAAGGCGCTTATGGTAAAGCCCGGAGATGCTCCCTTTTACAAGGTGGGAACAAAGGTATATGATGACTTTAATGCCGCAGGTAACGCAGCAATAAGCGACGGCAAGGTAGTTGTTCTTATGACCGACGGTACTCTTCCTGCCGGTAATTATACTATCCCTGCAGGTGTTACCTTTGTTGTACCTTATGATGCGGCAGGTACAGTTGTAACCGAGCCTCCTTATTATAAGCAGACCGGTACTACAAATGAATTTGTTGCTCCCACACCCTACCGTACCCTTTATATGGCAGACGGAGCAAATATCACTGTAAACGGTACGCTTGACCTTCCCGCAAGGATCTATGCGGCAAACGGCAGCTTCCCCAACGGCGGTTCTCCCCACGGTCCCTGTGCATTTATCAAAATGTCTGGTAACTCTAAGATATCCGTTGCAAGCGGCGGTTCTCTCTATGCATTGGGTTATATCGTTGGTGAAGGTTCTGTTGAAGCTCTTTCCGGTTCTACCGTTTATGAATGCTTCCAGATGATGGACTTCCGCGGCGGTAACGCTCTTTCTCAGATGGCTAACAACAAATACGAGGTATTCCCGATATCCGCTTATTACGTTCAGAACATCGAGGTACCCTTCACGATCCATAAGGGCTGTATAGAAAAGGCTTATACCGCGGTAAATATGTCTATTCTTCAGACAACAGAAGACATTACCTTCATTGGTGACGACGGTATGTTTAATATTGAATCCGGTTCTGTTACCAAGTATTACGATCCCGAAAGAGACAGACTTGTTATCGAAAGTAACGGTACCTTCTCTCTTGTTTCGATGAAGGTTTCCATCAGTTACGTTTCATTGAATACAATGAAATTCTTCCTCGGCGTATCCAGCAATATTTCGATAGTTGTTAAATCCGGTTCCTCGATCAATCTTAACCAGCATGCGGCATTGCTTCCCGGCTCTGAAATATTGATCGAAGAGGGCGCGACCTGTCAGGTAGCTAACGGCGCAAAGATAGTTCTTTATGACGCTGATGACTGGGGAGGTTATATTGGCCCCAGATCAAAGAAATATGAGCCCCTTAATTATGCTTATGCAAGATCTTCATATGTGTTCGGTGAAAAGGATCTTGTTGATGCAAAGATAGTTGTTGACGGTTACGTTGATGCACTTAACGCTCAGGTATATTCTACCAACGGCGGTGCTAACATAACAAGTAACGGCGGCGGTAAGGTAAGGATCAATCCCGGTACTCAGACCACCGCGTACCAGGCTACTCAGAGCGGTAACGAGCCGAGCTACGTAGCTATTCCCATTAAGCCCGTAGTTCTTAAGAACAATGACGGTTCCTTTACCGATACTGCGGGTACAAAGAATGAATATACCTTTGTTGACGGTAAGTGGGTTGCCTGCGCTCACGATATGCAGAGCGTCGGATATAAGGCTCCTACCTGTCTTGATACAGGTCTTACCGCCAAGGAGTACTGCTCTGTATGTAACATAGTTTATAAGGAACAGGCAAGTATTCCCGCAAGCGGTCATAATGAAGTTGTTGATGCTGCAGTTGCTCCCGACTGTGTTAATACAGGTCTTACCGAGGGTAAGCATTGCTCCGTATGTAATGCAGTTACTGTTGCACAGCAGACTGTTGCGGCACTCGGACATACCGAGGTTACAGACGAAGCTGTAGAGCCTACCTGTACCGAGACAGGTCTTACCGAGGGTAAGCATTGCTCCGTATGTAATGCAGTTACTGTTGCGCAGCAGAGTGTTGCGGCACTCGGACATACCGAGGTTACAGACGAAGCTGTTGAGCCCACATGTACAGAAACAGGTCTTACGGAAGGTAAGCATTGCTCAGTGTGTGATGCAGTTCTTATAGCACAGACTGTAGTTGCATCTAACGGACACAGCTATGATTCGGTTCTTACTCCTCCTTCTTGCACCGTTGCAGGTTATACAACATATACCTGTTCTGTATGCGGTGATACATATAACGACGATTCAGTTCCCGAACTCGGCCATACCGAGGTTATCGACGAAGCTGTAGAGCCCACTTGTACCGAGACAGGTCTTACAGAAGGTAAGCACTGCTCTGTATGTAATGCTGTAACGGTTGCACAGCAGAGCGTTGCGGCACTCGGCCATACCGAGGTTATCGACGAAGCTGTAGAACCTACCTGTACACAGACAGGTCTTACGGAAGGTAAGCATTGCTCTGTATGTAATGCGGTGCTTACAGCGCAGGAGACAGTTTCCGCTCTCGGCCACAGACTTGACAGCGGTGTTGTTATAACAGAGCCTGACTGCGTAAACGAAGGCGAAAAGCTTTACAGTTGTTCTGCTTGTGACTATACAGAAACCGAGGTTATCGAAGCGCTCGGCCATAATATGATACACGAGGATGCACAGCTTCCTACCTGTACCGAGGACGGTATCTCTGCGGGAAGCCAGTGCTCACGCTGTGATTATTCCGAAGGTCTTCAGCTTCTTCCCGCTAAGGGCCATACCGAGGTTATCGACGAAGCTGTAGAGCCTACCTGTACCGAGACAGGTCTTACCGAGGGTAAGCATTGCTCTGTATGTGATGCGGTTCTTACAGCACAGACTGTGGTTGAGGCTACAGGTCATAGCTATGATCCTTCTGTAACCGATCCTACTTGTACAGATGAAGGTTACACTACATATACCTGTCACTGCGGTGACAGTTATATTGACGATTACGTTGACGCACTCGGTCATACAGTTGTTATCGACCCTGCTGTAAAGCCTACCTGTACGCAAACAGGTCTTACAGAAGGTAACCACTGCTCTGTATGTGATGAGGTGTTTGTAGTCCGTGAAATCGTTTCTGCACTCGGCCATACCGAGGTTATCGACGAAGCTGTAGATCCTACCTGTACACAGACAGGTCTTACCGAGGGTAAGCATTGTTCTGTATGTGATGCGGTGCTTGTAGCCCAGGAGACAGTTCCTTCGCTCGGCCATACAGTGGTTGTTGATGAAGCGGTTGCTCCCGACTGTGTAAACACAGGTCTTACGGAAGGTAAGCACTGTTCTGTATGTAACGAAGTATTTACTGCACAAGCTGTAATTGAAGCGTTAGGCCACAGCGAGGTAGTTGATTCGGCAGTACCTCCCAGCTGTACATCTGAGGGTCTTACAGAGGGTAAGCATTGCTCGGTTTGCGGCGAGATACTTGTTGCACAGACTCCTGTTACCTCTACCGGACATACAGTTGTGATCGACGAGGCTGTTGAGGCTACCTGTAATTCTATCGGTTATACACAGGGTGCACATTGCGATATCTGCCGTGAAGTGCTTGTACCTCAGATCGAGATTCCCGCGCTTCCCCATACAGAGGTTTACGTTGAGGAAGAGCCTGCATTCTGTGATCAGGACGGTTCAACAGAGGGTTATATCTGCAGCGTTTGCGGTAAGGTTACCTTAGGTGTTGAGGTTATTCCCGCACTCGGACATAACATAATTTATATAGAAGCAAAGAATCCCACCTATACAAGTGTCGGCTGGGAGGCTTATGAAAAGTGTACACGTTGTGCATATACAACATATGTTGAAATAGATAAGCTCCCCGATCCTTCTATCGATACATATGAAGAATTTATAACAAATCTTGCTCTCCTCGAAGAGTTAGCGCAGGAATACGTAATTGCTAATCCCGGTAAGGATACCGCATCTCTTGTTATTAAGTATATCCGTACCGGTGTTGATGCATATAATTCCGGTTCATGGAACATTATGGCAGGCTACGAGGATAAGGGCTTTGCTGAGTTTGTTGCTACAACCGAGGATATGATAAACTCCGAGCTTGAAGATCAGGATCAGATGATCAAGGTATCTGCTCTTAAGAATCTCAAAAAGTTTACTGTTCCCAACGGCAACAAATATGATATGGGACACTTGTTCGGCTCCTTTGACATAACTTATACAAACAAGAACAGCCAGAATCACGCAGACGTTTCGGGTTGGGCAGGCGACTTGGTTGACCTTCTCGATTCCACCGATGCTCAGGGTGTTCCTTCGGGTCTTGGCTTTGAAGAAACAGTTGAGTATGTAAAGGAAAACTATCTCGGAAAGCAGTTCAGCGATTACAACAGCTTTGGTATTCAGGATATAAGAGCGGATATCGATATTATAAATATCGTTTCTGAATTCTATACCCGTGAATATGAGATGGGTACTTTAACAGAGATCTTCACCGAATACTTTACAAAAGAGCTTTCTGACGAAGACCGTGCAGACTCCTTCCTTAAGAAAAGATTCAACGGTGTTTCTACAAGAATTGACGTTCGTGAAGCTCTCTACAATGCATATATCAAGAATAACGTAGTAAGTACTCTTGAATCTACCGAGCAGTTTGTTACTGAGGATATCACAACGTTGAGAAAAGCGGTAATTTATTCATTTGCCGATTATCTCTGCAAGCTTGCAGGTGACTATACAGAAAATATCGAAAATGATAATTACAGCGTATTCAGCTCTACAACCTCCGTACTTGCTCCCGGTATCACACAGAAGATAAATTATGCAACTATGGCTGACGGCAAGCAGGTGGTATTCTACCTTGGTACGGGTGATCTTACCAGAGATGACGTTGACCTCTTTGCAAACTACAATGATACATATCCCGAACACGGTTGGGAAATGGCAAGAGTTCTTGATCAGGCAAATGCGGCTCAGGAGCGTTACGGCAATCCCGAAAGCCCCGAATATATCGAGAACTTCAACGTAATCGTTTCTACAAACGGTACAGGCTTTAATATGCAGACAGGTGAACCTGCAGGTCTTCTTGTTATGAACGGCAAGGAGTATCACGGAGTTGACGCTAACGGATTCTTTGGTATTCTCCATGACGGTACACCTATTATCGGTACTACAGACGATTATAACAACACATACAGAGGACAGCTCAGAGACGGTATTGCAGGCTTCGGATGTACTCTTGTACAGAACGGCAAGATGCTTCTCACAAGCAGCGGCAGCGATATCAGAGCTTCAAGAACCGCTATCGGTATCACCAAGACCGGTAAGGTCGTAATGGCGGTAATCGACGGACGTCAGGAGCCTTTCTCCTGCGGTGCTACCCTTTATGAGGTTGCACAGATCATGTATGATGCAGGCTGTGAGATCGCTATCAATCTTGACGGCGGCGGATCCACCACCTTCGTTGCAAGACAGGAGGGCGACACTGAGCTTTCTGTTGTCAACAGTCCTTCCGACGGTATCCAGCGTTCTGTAGCATCATCTCTTTACATGGTTTCCACAGCTCCCAGCTCTACAGCATTTGACCATGCTATACTTGAGAGCGAGACCAATTATCTTACACAGGGTGCATCTGTTAAGATCAATGCTGTAGGTGTAAGCTCCACAGGTAATGAAGCAGAGCTTCCCGAAGGTACGTATTTTGAGCTTTCCGACAATAACAGAGGTACTATTACCGAGGACGGTGTCTTTACTGCAAAGATGATCGGTAACGTTGACGTAAACCTTATGGCTGACGGCAAGGTGATCGGAACAAAGACACTCAACGTTATCTATCCCGATAACATTTACTTTACAAACACAAATATCAATGCTGTTTACGGTGTTGATCTCAAGCTTCCCGTTAAGTTATCTTATCAGGGTAAGAACGTGGCGTTTGTACCCTCCGATATAGTATTTACTCTCAGCAATTCTGATGCAGGTACAATTGACGGTCTTACCTTTACAGGTGATCAGGCTTCAGGTGTTAAGCTTATAACATTAACTGCGGCTCTTGCTCAGAATCCCGATATAACAGCAACGGCTGCCATCAATCTCTACGAGAAGGACGAGGCAAGCTTCGACTTTGAACACGTTACAGGCGGTGACCGTACTCTCGCTTGGTTACGTGAGGTATCCAATGCTACAACTCATGACAATGAGCTTTATACAGCAATTGATACCGATAAGGATATGGTAACCTCTTACACAATAGCGCTTGATATGAGAGAGATACCGATTCCCGAGGTTCTCGGCGATCTTATCACCATGCTTCCCGGTTCAGACGTTGAAGGCGCATCTGCATGGACCTTCCTTATGCAGCTTGCTGAGCGTATCAGTGATATGACTTCTATTACTGCATCGGTTAAATTTGATGAATCGTTAGACGTTGACATTTCAGAGCTTGCAATAGTTAACGAATTCTTTACTCTTACCGAGTGCTCGATGGACGAAGCTACTAATACTCTTGTATTTAAGCTCAATTGGAAAAAGCAGACTGCTGCAATTGATGCATCTCTTGCTAATCCTAACTGTATCGTAAGCGGTATCAAGCTTACACCTAAGGCAGATGCTGATTGGGGTGATACAAACACTCTTGAAATCGTTAATACAGGTTTTATCGATTACAAAGTATATATGCGTGCAAACGCTCTTTATACCTTTGCGGCTAAGCCCGAAAACCAGGCTGTTTACGGTCTTAAAGAGTATATCAACCCTGATAACAGCAATGATAAGGGCGGTTACTTTGAGCATAACTATGCAAACTTCAGCGATGCATACGTTCTTTCCGAGGTTCAGAAGAACGGATGGTATATTGAAGAAGGCGGATATGCTTATTACGTAGATAACGTAAAGACCACAGGTATTGCACAAATTGACGGCTTCTACTACGATTTCGGTGAAAACGGAATCAATGAAGGTCAGAACAAGTACACAGGCTTCATGGTTGAAGACGGCAAGACATACTATTCTTCGTTCGGTGTTAAGACCTCCGGATGGCAGAACGTTGATAATCTCAACTACTACTTTGAAGAAGAAACACTTACTATGGTAACAGGTAAGTATAAGGTTGACGGTCTTGAATACACGTTCAACGATGAGGGTGTACTTATACGCGGTGTATTCGTTAAGACTTCAGGCGGTGTAAGATATTACTTTGCGGGCAGACATCTTGTTGCGAGATGGTGCGAGCTCGAGGAGGGTACTATCTACGTTAATGCAAAGGGCTACGTATGCTACGGCGATTCTCCTGTAATTTATACAAGTAAGCCTGCTATCTGGTACCATTTTGATGAGGTTACAGGTGTTTGCGAGGGACTTTGCAACGGATTTATAACATATCAGGACGGACTTTACTGGTGTGATAAGAACGGTAATATCACCTACGGTGTAGTTACCCTTGACGACGGCAGAAAGATCTTCTGCGGTACTATGGGTAAGGTTACGGTAAATGCTGTCTGCTACGTTTCGGACTCTCTTGATTCCAAGGGCGGACTTGAAAACGGCAACTATCTCTGCGATAAGGACGGATATATCGTTTCTGACGGCTTTGTAACCATTTCGGGCGGTACATATTATTTTACCAACTACGAAAAGGCCAAGGGCTTTACCAAGATCGGTGATCATTATTATATGTTCAATGCATCTAACGGTAAGATGTACACCGATATCAATGCATGGGTAGGAAGCAACAGCTACGGTATCGAGCCCGGTTCGTACTACTTCCAGGCTGACGGTACAATGTATATTCCCGACCTTGTAAACGGTGTTAAGGAGATAAGATTTGAAAACGGTGAATACTATCTCTACATCGACGGTGTAATGCAGAAGAACGGTCTCTATGAGGTTGAAGGCTATTATTACTATGCAAAAGCCAACGGAATACTCGCCCGTGACTGTGTATATTATGTTTCCATGAATAACGATCTCCTTGAAAAGGGCAATTTCCTCTTCGATTCACAGGCAAGGATCGTTCCCACAGGTTTCTTTACCGCAACTAACGGTTACACCTATTACAGATCTGATTATCAGATAGTTAAGGGCTTTACCAAGATCGGTGATTTCTACTATAACTTCAACGCGGGAAGCGGTATGATGTACAGCGATATCACCCTCTGGGTCGGCGGTGACAATGCTTATGGATTTGCACCTGATTACTACTATTTCCAGGCAGACGGTACTCTCTATATTCCCGACCTTGAAAACGGCGAAAAGGCTGTTATCTACGAAAACGGTAAGTACTATTTCACCATCGACGGCTTCAAGCAGAAATACGGTCTCTATGAGCTTGACGGAGATTACTATTATGCAACTTCTGACGGCTCGCTTGCAGTTGACAGCGTTGTATGGGTAACCAAGACAAACGATTATCTCCCCAAGGCTTACTATAAGTTTGAGTCTGATGCCAAGATGATGAAGAATGGCTTCATGACTATTCCTTCGGGTTATACCTATTACTTTGAAAACGGACATCTCCTTAAGGGTCTTGCAAAGATAGACGGCGATTATTATTACTTTAACACAAGCAGCGGTGCTATGAATGCTGACGTTAATATGTGGATAAGTGCTGATAATGCTTACGGCTTTGCTGCAGGCTACTACTATTTCGATGCCGAAGGTAAGATGTATGTTCCCGATCCCGACGGCAATAAGACTATAGTTGAGGAGAACGGAAAGCTTTACTTCACCATCGACGGTGTTAAGCAGCCTATGGGTATGTATGAGTACAAGGGTGATATATATTACGTACAGAGTAATAATACCATCGCAGTCAATGCTATTCTCTGGGTTTCCAAGACCAACGATCTCGTTGAAAAGGCCGGTTATTATAAGTTCGAGGCTGACGGCAAGATGATGAAGAACGGCTTTATGACTATTTCTTCGGGCTATACTTACTACTTTATTGACGGTAAGATTGCAAAGGGCTTGACTAAGATCGGCGACGATATTTATATGTTTAACGTTTCAAGCGGTGCAATGTACAAAGATACTAACGTTTGGATATCCGCAGGTAATGCGTTTGGTATTCCTTCAGGTTCATATTACTTCAATGCTGAAGGTAAGCTTGTAAGATAATTATTAGAAGAACAGGATATTCCGAAAGGGATATCCTGTTTTTTCTTGACATATTAATTCTTTTTATGATATAATTAATAAAATATATATTAGGAAGTTAATTATGATAGATTCAAAAGAAAAGTTGAAGGAATATCTCAAAAGGGATGCGGCAGCAAGCGGCAGAAGTTCTGTTAAAGCATCTTTTTGCGGTGATGAAATTTGGAAATTCCAACTTTCTCTCAGAAAACTTGAGTATTTCACCAATAAAAAGGGAATTGCAAAAAAGCTTTCTGTTCTTCACAAGCTTTATTATAATTATAAATACCATAAGTATTCTTTAAAGCTATCCTTTTCTATACCGATCAATGTTATTGATAAAGGATTTTCTATTGCCCATTACGGGACTATAGTTATTTCAAAATACGCAAAGATCGGTGAAAACTTCAGAATACACGAAGGTGTTACTATCGGTGCCACTAACGGCAACACCGACGCTGCTGTTATCGGCAATAATGTATTTGTTGCTTCGGGCGCAAAGATCATTGGTGCAGTTTCTATTGCTGATGACGTAGCGGTAGGTGCTAATGCCGTTGTAACAAAATCTATTGAAAATGCCGGCACAACCTGGGGAGGTATCCCGGCAAAGCAGATCAGCGATAAAAATTCCCATGCTAATCTGAATAAAGTGTTATTCGAATAAAAGAGGTATTTTAATGAAGGTTGGAATTTTAACTTTTCCATCATCCATAAGCTACGGTGCTGTTCTTCAGATGTATGCACTATATCATGCTGTTGGTGAATTGGGTCATAGTGCTGAAGTTATTAATTATCATAATTCGTATATGAAGGCATATAAGCATATAACGCATGGAAAAAAGCCTTCATTTAAAACACGTATGAATAACGTTACGAGAAAACTTATGCACAGAAGATTGTATAAAGAATTCTTAAGATTTGAAAGATCAATGATGAGTAAGTATCCCGAAAGGGCAACCTCTTCACATTCTGATCTTATCACGTTATCTTCAA
Organism: Oscillospiraceae bacterium; assembly: GCA_015065105.1. Classification (GTDB taxonomy): domain Bacteria; phylum Bacillota; class Clostridia; order Oscillospirales; family CAG-272; genus RGIG7300. The sequence goes on from SVQZ01000001.1 coordinate 11,207, forward strand.
GATATGATGCCGTTATCTGCGGAAGTGACCAGGTATGGAACCCTGACATTACAGATTCGGATATGAGCTATTTCCTTGATTTTTGCGGTGCAGAAACAAAGAAGATATCTTATGCTCCCAGCTTTGGTGTTACAGAATTTTCTGATAATTTTACTGAAAAAATCAAAAAAGAATTATCATCCTTCCGGGCTGTATCGGTTCGTGAGGAGCAGGGAAGAGAGTATTTGAAAAAGGTCATTACCGATGACGTGGCACTTGTTTGCGATCCTACCTTCCTTGTCTCCCCTGATTATTGGCATTCTATCGAAAAGAAGCATCCCCTGGGAAGCGGAGATTATATTGTCTATTATATCATCAAATCCTCTCGTACCCTTATGAAGCACGCAATTGATCTTTCGAATAAAACGGGGTATAAGCTCGTTATTGTCGGCGGAAATTCTTTACAGAAGAAAAAGAACACGAACCCGATGATTGATTATGCGGTTGATATATCGCCCGAGGAATGGTTATATCTTATCCATAATGCTAAATATGTGGTTACAAATTCTTTCCACGGAACGGCATTTTCGATCAATTACAGAAAGAATTTTTATCTTGAGTGCTCTTCATATACAAATTCACGCCTTGAGCATATAACAAAGACATTAGGTTTAAGCGATCGAATTTTGTCACCTGACACTGTCTTTGAGCCTTCGGATGTTGATTTTTCTATTACAGACAGGGTGCTGCCCGGGCTTGTTGAAAGCTCGCTGTCGTATCTTAAAAACGCTTTATCTTAAAGGAATGTAAAATGAAGGATCAAAGAATCAAAAGAGCTAATATTAACGCGGCATCAACGCTTATACACCAGCTTGTATCAACCCTCTGCGGACTTGTTATACCCTGGATAATGATAGACAGCTTTGGTTCTGTCGCTTACGGTGTTACTGTTTCCGTTGCACAGTTTCTCTCTTATATAACTCTTTTTGAGGGCGGTATAGGACGTGTTGCGAGAGGTGCGTTATATAAGCCTTTGGCACAGAGAAACGAGCTTGAGATAAGCAAGGTGTATCTTGCGGTAAAGCGTTTCTTCAGAATTATGGGTGTTGCCTTTATCGGTTATACCTTGATTCTTGCGGTGCTTTACAAATATATTGCTGACGTTAAGGAATTTTCATTTTGGTATATTTTTGCACTTGTTGTATTTATCAGTATCGGCAGGTTTGCAGAATATATGGGCGGTATTACAAACATAACCCTGTTCAATGCAGATCAGAAGCAATATATCGTTTACGGTGCTATTGTAGTATCAAATATACTTAACGCGGCTACCGTTGTTATTCTTATAAAGCTTGGCTGTGATATACTGTGGGTTAAATTGGGAAGCAGTCTTGTGTTTGTATTAAAGCCTGTTTTTTACTCGCTGTATCTGAAAAAGAATTATAATATAATCAAATCAAAGGAAAAAACAAAGCTGCCTAACCGTTGGACGGGTCTGGGTCAGCATATGGCTTATTTTATACAGAATAATACCGATATAATGGTATTGACGATTCTTGCAGGCGATATCAGCTATGTTGCGGTTTATTCTGTATATTTCCTTGTAATATCAAGTATCAGAAATATTACATCTTCATTTACGGGAGGTATGGAAGCTCTCTTTGGTGATATGTATGCAAAGGATGAGCATGACGCGCTCTATTCCGCATACCGACGCTTTAAAATGATACTTACTCTTATCACAGTAACCTTATTCGGTGTAACAGCATTTCTTATTCTGCCTTTCGTTAAGCTTTATACTGCAGGTGTGGATGACGCAAATTATTATCAGCCTGTATTTGCCATATTACTTATTTTGGCGGAAGCTATAAACTGTATAGGACTTCCTTGCTTTAATCTTCCTATAGCCGCAAACAAGCTTAAGGAAAGCCGAATGGGTGCATACGGCGAGGCATTTATCAATATCACGCTCTCCTGCATTCTTGTGGTGATTCTTGACAATCCGCTTTTAGGAGTTGCTGTGGGAACTCTTATTGCGTCGGTATTCAAGAACTTCTTCTATCTTATATTTACTGCAAAAAATATCTTAAAGGGCAAGTTTATATCTATGCTTACGGGCTTTTTACTTACCCTTACCGTATTGTTTGCAGTATGTATTCTTTCGATATGGGCGGTTGGATACATTACTATAAATAATTATTTTGTATGGGCGCTCTACGGTGCCGCGGGCATTGCTGTCTGCGGAGCTTTGGCATTTATACTTTCAGCATCTCTTTATCCCGATAAAATCAAATCGGTTGGTAAAATTTTAAAAAGACGTTAACGGAGATTTTTATGAAAAAGCGTATTTTGATCGTAAATAATAATATGCATATCGGCGGAGTTCAAAAGGCTCTCGCAAATCTGCTCTCCTTTATTCATGATAAATACGACGTAACTCTTTTGCTGTTTTACCCTCACGGTGAGTATATGAAGGATATTCCCGCCAACGTTAAGGTGCTTTCGGTCAACTCTGATTATAAGTATCTCGGAATGACCAAATATGACGTAAAAGGACGCCCCTTTCGTTATTTAAAACGTTGCTTCTATGCTGCGCTGACAAAGACCTTCGGAAGAAATACCGTTGTAACGCTTATGTCGCTGTTTCAAAAAAAGATCAAGGGATATGATGTTGCGATCTCTTATCTTCAGAACAGTGCAGACAAAATGTTTTACGGCGGATGCAATGATTTTGTAATAAAGCATACGGATGCGCCCGTAAAGGCAGGTGTGCTTCATTGCGATTACCGAAAATGCGGCGCCGACACAGAATTGAATGCAAAGCTGTATTCAAAATTCGATATTATCGCCGCTTGCTCGGAGGGGTGCCGTGATTCCTTTGTTTCCTGCGTTCCTGAATTATCCGCTAAAACAAAGGTGCAATTGAACTTTCATGATTTTTCAGAAATAGAAAAGCTTGCAAGCTGCGAGATCGATGCTTTTTCTGACGATAAGATCAATATTCTTATGGTTGCACGTCTTGGTAAGGAGAAAGGGGTATTGAGAGCTGTTAAGGCTGTTAATGCTCTCGGTGCTTTTAAGGATCGTATCAACCTTTATATTATCGGTGACGGTATTGAACGTGAAAAGATCGAACTATATATCGAAAAGGAAGCAATGTCGGATATTGTATTTTTGTTGGGAGAGAAGGCTAATCCTTATCCTTATATGAAGCAATGCGATCTTTTTCTTATATCATCATTGAGCGAAGCGGCTCCGATGGTTATCGGCGAAGCGGCATTTCTCGGTGCACCGATACTTTCAACAAGGACATCCTCTGCAATTGAGATGATAGAGAGAACGGGGTACGGTTGGGTTTGTGAAAACGATGAAGGATCTTTAACGTCGGAATTAATTAAGCTGTTGTCATCCAACCGTATCGAAGCTAAAAGAAAAGAGCTTTCAGCTTATGATTTCAATAATATTGCTGCTGAATCTCAATTTGATTCATTGGTTCAAAATGCTGATTGATTATATTTTTGGGTGTTGAAATGAAAAAAAGATTATTATGGTCTTTAAAGGCTGTTCTTGCTTTACTTATATCGTTTATATTATTAACCGTATTTTGTCATTTTTATTATAATTTACCCGTACATCATACTTCAAAAACCGGTTCTACCGACCGTATCTGGGATTCTAACGGTATCAGTATAAGAGGTAACGAAGGCTTTGCGCTTTCAAAGCTTGACGAAAACGGTTTTGTTAATTCTTATACCGCCGAAAATAAGGATATCGACGTTCTGGTTATGGGCTCTTCTCATACAGAAGGCTTTAACGTTGATACTGACGAGAATTATACATATGTACTTAATAAGATGCTCGATGAAAGCGGTGCCGGTATCTTTGCGTACAATATCGGAATGTCAGGCCATCCTATGGTCAGATGTTTTCGGAATCTCGAGGCTGCGGTTGATGAATTCAAGCCTGCAAAATACGTAACAATAGAAACATCGAACCTTGATACATCATTGACCGAGCTTATTGATCTGAGCGAAGGGGATTACGAACGTCTGGTTTCGGTCGATAAGGGTCTGATCTCTTTACTGCAAAAGAACGATTACTTGCGTTTGATGTATTCTCAGCTCGAAAATGCGTTGAAGCAGGGAGATAACACGTCTGAAAGCCTTCCTTTAGAGGAAGATATCGATGCGTACCGCGTTTATCTTGAAGAAATGCTTGAAAACGGAGCCGAAATATGTGCAAAAGCAGGTGTAGAGCTTATTATTATCTATAAGCCCGATCTTGTTATCGATTATAACGGTAAGGTCGAAAAGGAGATCTTGAACGAAAAAGACGTGATATTCCTTGAGCTTGCCGATAAATACGGAATTAAAGTTCTTGATATGTATTCTCCTTTTGCGGAATACTATAATGAAACTGCCCGTCTTCCCAACGGCTTTTCAAATACCAAGGTTGGAACAGGACATTTAAATGTTTACGGTCATAGGGTAATAGCAAAAGAACTGTTTGATTCTATTACGGAGGTGGAAGGATGACTTTTTCGAGCATAACCTTCGTTATATTCTTTATAATTGTATATTCCCTTATATTCATTGTTGATCTTAAGCTATTTGACAATATAGAGGATAATATCCGTAAAAAGACGAAGCATATCATACTTCTTCTGGCGAGTTACGTGTTTTACGGCTGGTGGGATTACAGATTCTGTTTTCTCATGCTTTTACTTACCGTAATTGCCTGGTACTGCTCGTGCCGTATCTATAAAGGAATAAAGAAAAAACTGCATTTGATCCTTGGTGTTGCGGCGCCCTTGATAGTTCTCGGCTTTTTTAAATACTATAATTTTTTTGTTGATTCATTTGCTGACGCTTTTGGTATAAATTCAACGCTGACACTCAATATAATACTTCCTGTAGGTATTTCCTTTTTTACATTCCAGTCTATGAGTTATACTATTGACGTATATAGAAGTAAGATAAAGAGCTATGATATTTTATCTGTTGCTTTATACGTTGCGTTTTTCCCTCAGCTCGTTGCCGGGCCCATTGTCAAGGCGAATGAATTCATACCTCAGTTAAACGAAAACAGAAAATTAAAAATATCTGATCTTTCCTGCGGTATTCAGATATTTTCAATAGGTCTTTTTAAAAAACTTGTTATTGCTGATAATCTTTCTGTTTTTGTTGATGATGTGTTTTCTAAGCCCAATGCATTTTCCGGCGCTTCGGTAATTGCCGCCGTAATCGCTTATTCAATTCAGATATATTGTGATTTTTCGGGATATTCGGATATGGCTATAGGTACCGCAAAATGCTTTGGTTATGAATTTAACCGTAACTTTGATATGCCTTATATTTCTAAAAATCTTACAGAGTTTTGGAAGCGTTGGCATATAAGCCTATCTACTTGGCTTCAGGAATATCTCTATATTCCGTTGGGAGGTAACAGAAAAGGGAAGACCCGTACCTATATCAACCTGCTTCTGACTATGGTTATCGGCGGTTTATGGCACGGCGCAAATTACACCTTTATATTTTGGGGACTGTTACACGGACTCGGTCTTTGTGTACATAAAATATGGAGAAGCATTACAAAACAAAAGAAATTCGGTATGATAGGAGACGCATTGTCGATATTTATAACATATGCTTTTGTATGTATATGTTGGGTATTCTTTAGAGCTGAAAGCTTTGATATTGCGCTTGATATCTTAAAAAAGATGTTTGTTCCGAGTGACGGTATAGTTCAGATCTTTTCCTGGCTTGTATTCTCTTTGTTTGTTCTTATTGTATCGCATATAGTTGGTGTAATACGTTCGAAAAAGAAAAAATATGACAGAATACACGGTTTTTATCCGATTCTTGACCTTAGCAGGCTTTCGTCACTTATTATATTTTTTACCTTTATCGGATTAACTCTTGCTCTGGCATATACTAATGCGAATCCCTTTATCTATTTTCAATTTTAATTAAAAGCCGTATTCATGTACGGCTTTTAATTGTTAATGGAATTTCTATTGATTATTATAATTTTTTATGATATAATTGTATAAAGATATATAATTTTGTGTTATTTAACAAATTTACAGTATATATTAAGGGATTATGGATTTTTACAAACCTCAAGAAAAGATTAACTATAAATTGTGCTTACTGCTATGTCTTATCATATCAGTAATGCTTTGTGCTGCACAGGTTATAGGCAATACTCTTTTGGTTTTATTGGTTCTCATAATCTTTATCCTTTTTATCATTGTATATACCTTTAAAAAGCTTACTGTTCCTATTCTGCTCTTTTTTCTGCCCTGGTCGCCGCTTTTAAAATTCTCACCGGGTCAGATCTCGGTATATACTATTGCATTTTTTGCTGTTTGTCTTGTAGCATTCGCTAATAATTATAAAAGAATGCAATTGAACTATTCGATCTTTACGGTTCTTCTTTTGGTGATCACGGGATTTTCAAAGCTGATAAGCGGCTATTATCTCGATAAAGGATATATTTTATTCTTTATATTTCTGATACTCTTTCCCGTTATGACTCTTGAATGTATAGACGGATACGATTATTATATAATTACTATATTCTTTGTATTTGGAATAGTTTCATCCTCGCTGTTAGCAAAGCAAATATACGTTTTTCCCACAATTGCGAGATTTATCGACGTGTTCAGCTGGAAGGAGATGGGTATAACCCGTTATTCGGGCTTCTACGGGGATTCAAACTTCTATTCTGCCCACGTTGCTCCCGCCTTGACCGCAGTGCTTCTTCTTACGGTCAGGACACGTAAGCGAAAAAGAATATTGGTTCTGATCGCAAGTGCGGTATTGCTTTTATATTGCGGTTTTATCGCGGCATCAAAATCTTTTATCATTATAATTGTACTTGTCATTTGCCTGTGGTTGATAGTCTTCCTGTTTACCAAGAATAAGATCTCAACAAAGCTTATGCTTGTGCTTTCTGTCTTCTTGGTAGGATTATTCGTATTTACTTCATCCTTGTTCTCTGATTCTCTTGAGGTAATAATGATAAGATTCGGTCAGGGTTTGGATGCTGATACCCTGACTACGGGCAGAAATTCTCTTTGGAAATCCTATTTAAATTTATTCTTAGATGATCCTAAGGTACTGTTTATCGGACGCGGTTATACCGATATAAATCTCTACGGACGAGCATCGCACAATACTGCTATTCAGATGATATATCAATTCGGAATAATCGGCAGTGTACTTTTGATACTCTGGATCTCTACAATAGTAAAATATATTCTGCGTTCGGTGAAAATGTCGGTTAAGCATATTCCCTTTATTACAGTTTTAGTTATCGGAACATTCGCTCTTTGGATGGGCTTGGACGTAATGTTTCTTGATGAATTTTTCTTAATAATATTCTTTTTCCTGTTTGGGATCAGATGGATCGCAAGTTCCGATTTTAAAGTCAAAAATAAAGTTTCAAATGAAGAACCGATGGATGGGTAAGTATATGAAATTCGTTGATATTCACTGTCATGCGCTCTACGGTACGGATGACGGTCCGAGAACCGATAAGGAAATGTATGAGCTTATCGATGCATTATACAAGGACAACGTCCGATATCTTTGCGTAACACCGCATTTTCATCCCGGATATTTCGGTGAAAACTCAAAAAAAGCTATTGACGCTTACAGATCGCTGACAGAATACGTCAGATCAAAATATTCGGATATGAAGGTCTATCTCGGCAACGAGCTTCGGTATAATCAGGGCTGTGTTAAATGGATAAAGGATCATAGATGCAGACCTGTCAACGAAAGCTCGTTCATACTTGTAGATTTTCATGACAACCAGCCTCTCTCTGAGATAATAAACGGCACGAACAGCATACTCAATGCCGGTTATATACCTATTCTTGCACACGTTGAACGCTATAACAGATTAAGAGCCGATGCGCGTCTGATAAGAGAATTGAAGGAAAACGGTGTTATTATCCAGGTAGATGCTCAAAGCGTTGTCGGAGAGTTCGGCTTCTTTGCAAAACTGAGAGCAAAAAAGCTTCTTTCTCTGCATCTTGTTGATATTATAGCAACAGATTCCCACGATACAAATAACAGGGCTCCGAAAATGACCGAATGCTATAAAGTCATTATGGAAAAACAAGGAAAACAATATGCACAGAGGATAATGCACGACATTCCTTTGGCGATTCTTAATAATAATTACACGGGAAGGAACTGATTATGGAAAAGCAATCTAATTTAAGAGAAATAAAGTTCAATGATCTGTGGAAGATTTTTGTAGGTAAGCTATGGGTCATGGCCCTTGCGGTCGTAATAGTTATCGTTGGATTCTTTGTTTTCAACAAGCTTACCTTTGAGCCTAAATATGAATCTACCGCAACTTTGTATATTTTAAGACAGTCCAGTGAAAATTCAACGGTTGATCAGAAGGTAAGCGAGGACTTCAGTCTTGCGCTTAACGTTGTTAATGACTGTACACATCTTTTAAAGAGTCACGTTGTTCTTGATGAGGTTATTCATAATTTAAAGCTGGATATATCCTATGATGATCTTCAGGACTGCATATCTACCTCTAATCCCGAGGACACGCGTATTCTTGAGGTTACGGTTGAGGCTGCCGATCCTGCTACGGCGAAATTCGTGGTTGACCAGATATGCGAGATTGGTGAAAGCAAGATAGAAAAGGCTATGGGATTTGACCAGGTAAATCTTTTTGAAAAGGGTGTTTATGACGAACGTCCCAGTAACAAGATAAACCTTATGACATATATTCTTATAGCTCTTGTTGTTGCAGTTCTTATATACGCTGTATATCTTTTGAGATATCTCTTTGATGACAGAATAAAGACCGACGAAGAGATCGAAAGATATCTCGAGCTTTCTGTTATCGGCGATATTCCCAACGCATACGGACACAAGAGTAAAAAGAACAAGTATTACGGCTACGGTGCGTACGGTGCTTACGGATATTCAAGCAAGTACGGATACAGCTATAAGTATAAATATAAGTATAAGCCCGAGGTTATTCCGGAGGAGCCTATGACTCCCGGCGGTGTGTTTATGGATAACAGCGCACAGATAGATGTTGATAGCAAAAACAGCACCCTGTCTTCGAAGAAGGACAGAAAGAACGGCAAAAAATAAGGAAAGTGAGGCTGCAATAAATGGAAGAGCTTAGTTTAAAGTTACCCGGTTCAAGTGATTTCTTTACTCAGGAAGCATATAAGGTATTGCGTACCAATATTCAATTCTGCGGTCCTGACATCAAGGTTATAGCTGTAACCAGCTGTTACGAAAATGAAGGTAAGACTACCGTTGCGCTTCATCTTGCAAAATCCTTTGCCGAGCTCGGTAAAAAGGTACTTCTTATCGACGTTGACATGAGAAAGTCTGTTATGGCGGGCAGAAACACCACCGCAAAGGATACTCTCGGTTTAAGTGAGGTCCTTACAGGAATGAACACCCTGCAGGAATGCTTGTATCCAACACAGTTTAAAAACCTTCAGATACTCTTTTCCGGCCAGTATCCCCCTAATCCCGTTGAACTTATAAGCGGTAAATATTTTGCGGAGCTTATCGCTAACGCACGTAAAAGCTATGATTATATAATTCTCGACACCCCCCCTCTCGGACGTGTTATCGATGCGGCGGTAGCATCTACACTTTGCGACGGTACTGTTCTTGTAATGGGCGGTAACAGAGTAAGAATAAAGCAGGCTAAAGAGGTCGTTAACCAGCTTCGTATGAGTAACTGTAAGATCCTCGGTGTTATTCGTAATAACATTAACAAGGTAAAGGGCTCTAAATACGGCAGATATGCTTATTACGGCAACGGTTATTACGGTTACTCTGATAAATACGGTTATTCGAGTAAGTACGGATACGGTTACGGTTATGGTTACGGCAATAACAAACACAACAAAAACAAAGATAAAAATGAAACAAAAAAAGCAGCGAAGTGATTCGCTGCTTTTAAATTTTGTTAAACTGTTCTTCGTAAGCTTCTTCGTTATTCTTTTTGCGCTTGATAATACCCTTGATGATAAAGGTGGGTACAGCAAAAAGTGCATATATTACCGAGATGACTGCAAGAATTATTAAAATAGAGGAAGGTGACATCGGCGATGCCTCGTTACCTTGTCTTATCTTATTGGCTATTGCAAGTATAAGAATGATCGGTACGGCAAAGGATGCATAGCTTACGAGTATTTTATATTTCATTGCGATCTGCGTTTTGAATATTTTTGCTGCTGCACAGATCACTACGAGATAAGCAAATCCGAGGAGCAGTACGGTTGGATGAACTGCAACGCCGTCGATAAGGTTATTAACTAAATGAGCTATCAGATACACGGCAAAAACATAGATAGTGAAAAGAAAGCTTGCGGGATATATAATTTCTTTGAATATATATTTTAAAATCTTCATGTGTCCACCTTTTAAATTTATAGGATATTGCTTTGTTTTGTCGTGTCACTGTGTTGCAAAAACGGGCGTTAACCGGTGCGTAGCGTCACTTTTGTTACAAATAATATATTAATTATATCATAATATAATTAAAGAGTATTAAATTTTTTTAAATTTTAAATAAATATACATTATCATGCATAAATTGTTGACATTTTCGGTTTTTTATTATACAATAAATATAATTATAACTATGCCTTGAGATAGGAATGTGAGGTTTCAAATGGACAGAAGAAGCTTAAGAGAAACTGCCTTTAAAATGCTTTTTGAGTATGAGTTCAAAAAGGATGAAGATTTAAATGAATTTTACAAAGAAGCACTTGAGATACTCGAAATCTCTGACGATGAATATTTAAACAAGGTCTTTTTCGGTGTTATAGACAGTACAGATAAGATCGATGCTGAAATAGCTTCAACGGCTAAGGGCTGGAAATTGTCGAGAATATCAAAGGTCTCCCTTAACGTTATGCGTATATGCGTTTATGAAATGACATATATGGAGGACGTACCGTTTGCAGTATCAATAAATGAAGCAGTTGAGCTTACAAAGAAATATGATGACGATAAAGCTCCTAAATTCGTAAACGGTGTTCTTAATACCGTTGCCAATAATAAAGGCTTGAAATGAAACACTTTTTAGGTGTAGATACAAGCAATTATACCACCTCTCTTGCAATATGCAATGAAGAGGGAATAATAGAAAAGAACTGTAAGCTTCTTTTACAGGTCAAGGAAGGGGAAAGAGGTTTAAGACAGAGCGATGCCCTTTTCGCCCATACCGTTAATCTTCCTGTTGCGGCAAAGGAGCTTGGCGAATATAAAATAAGTGCTGTAGGCTACAGCGCATATCCCCGTGACAACGAGGGCTCCTATATGCCTTGTTTTCTCTGCGGAAAAGCCTATGCCGAATCGCTCGGTGCCCTGCTCGGACTTCCCGTATATCCCTTTTCACATCAGAGAGGACATATAAGAGCGGCGCTTTATTCATCGGGAGCGCAGAAATTGCTCGGCACAGAATATCTTGCTTTTCATTTATCGGGAGGAACTACCGAGATACTTCATGTTAAAAACGGCAATATCGACCTTATCGGCGGAACAAACGACCTTACTGCCGGTCAGGCTATCGACCGGATCGGCGTAATGCTCGGATTAAAGTTTCCCTGCGGTGCAGAGCTTGAAAGATTAAGTGAGAGTGCGGCTACGTTTCAAAAGCCTAAAATTTCCGTCAATGGGCTTAACTGCAATCTTTCCGGACTTGAAAATCTTGCCCGAAAGCAGTATGAGCTCGGAGTATCAAGGGAAGAGATCGCGGCTTATACCATCGAATTTATTTTGGCATCTCTTGATAAGCTCACCGAAAATCTCATAAATGAATATCCCGGGCTTCCTCTTATCTATTCGGGAGGAGTTATGAGTAATAAGCGAATAAAGTCGTACTTTACAAGTAAATATGATGCATATTTTGCCGCACCCGAATTTTCATCTGATAACGCGGCAGGAACTGCACTTCTTTGCTTTGACAGATATAAAAAGGATTTACTATGACCTTTTCCGACGAAAATATATTGAGCGTTAAATCGCTCAACGAATTTGCAAAAAGGATATTTGACAATAATCCTTATCTTTCCTCTTTGAACATACGGGGGGAGATATCCAATTTCACAAATCATTATAAATCGGGACATCTATATTTTTCCTTAAAGGATGAGGACGCTCAGGTACGCTGTGTCATGTTCTCCTCGGCGGCTTCAAAGCTTACCTTTGTTCCCGAAAACGGAATGAAGGTCATCCTTCACGGAAGAGCCTCGCTTTTTGTTCGGGACGGACAGTTTATCTTTTACGCAGATAAGATGACCCTTGACGGTATAGGCGATCTGTATCTTAAATTTGAAGAGCTTAAAAGAAAGCTTAACGAAGAAGGTCTGTTTCGCAGTGAGTACAAAAGACCCCTTCCCAAATACCCCGGCCGTATCGGCGTTATCACGTCTGATACCGGTGCGGCAATACAGGATATAAAAAACGTTATTTTCAGAAGATACCCGTTGGCAGAGATAGTTTTATATCCAAGTCTTGTTCAGGGCTCCGGAGCAGAAACGGATCTTTGCAAGGGAATCAGGTATTTTAATGAAAATTCTTCGGTTGACGTTATTATAATCGGACGAGGCGGAGGCTCTATTGAGGATCTTTGGGCATTTAATTCGGAAAAGCTTGCAAGAGAGATATTTGCCTGCCGAATACCCACCGTATCCGCTGTCGGCCATGAGACCGATTTTACCATATGCGATTTTGTGTGCGATCTTCGTGCTCCTACACCCTCTGCGGCCGCAGAACTTTGCGTACCCGATAAGACCGATCTTAAAAGGCAGTTAAATAACGTAACTTTAAAGATGCAGAATATATTGAATCGTAATATATCAAATTACCGTTCAAGGCTTGATCTTGTATCATCTAACAGATTTTTAAAATCCCCCGACGCATTTCTTTGTGAGAGAAGGCTTCAGTTAGACCGTATATCCGAGCTTCTCTGTATGAATCTTCAAAGAAAATGCGATACGAAAAGAAGCAGGCTGACAGAGATCTGCGCAAACCTTTCTTCCTCGGTGAGACTTAAGCTCGAGGCGGATAAGAGAAGATATATAATGCTTGCCTCAAAGCTTGAAGCTCTTGATCCTATGTCTATACTGTCACGCGGATACAGTGCTGTTTTTGATAATGACGGCAGGTTGATAAAAAGCGTTGAAGGTGTTGAAGAGGGTCAGCGCTTAAACGTAAAAATGGCCGACGGTGTTATATCCGCATCGGTTGAATCAAAAAGGAGTGAAGGCGATGGCTGAAAATAAAAAGACCTTTGAGGAAAACCTCAAACGATTAGAAGAGATAGTAAAGCTTCTTGAAAGCTCTGATGCAGAGCTCGACCGCTCTCTTGCGCTCTTTGAGGAGGGAACAGCCCTTGTTCGTCTCTGTACCCGTTCGCTTGATGAAGCGGAAAAGAAAATAACTGTTCTTACAAAAGGAGATCAAAATGATTGATATTAAAACCGTTATAAACAGCGATGCTTCGCTTATGGAGGCTGCTCTTGAAAAATATCTTTCGATGACTGACGACAAATATCCCGTGCTTTTTGAAGCAATGCGCTACGGTGTGCTTGACGGCGGTAAAAGAGTAAGGCCCTTTTTAGCTATTGAATTCTGCCGTATGGCAGGCGGATGCGATGAAGCTGTTATTCCTTTTGCAGTTGCAATAGAATGCATACATTCCTATTCCTTGGTTCACGACGATCTTCCTTGTATGGATAACGACGATCTTCGCCGCGGTAAGCCTACAAATCACAAAAAGTTCGGTGAAGCAAACGCACTTTTGTGCGGCGATGCACTTCTCACCTTTGCTTTTGAGGCTGCGGCATCAAATGATAAGGTTTCTGCTAAACAGATAGTTGATGCCATAAAGCTTCTTTCGGATATGTCCGGTGCTAATGGTATGATCGGCGGTCAGCAGATCGACCTTTTGAGCGAGGGCAGATCTATAGATATGGATACTCTTAAGTATCTACATTCAAAGAAAACAGGCTGTCTTATCCGTTGTGCTGCCGCTCTCGGGTGTATAGCGGCAGGTGATAAATGTACTCCCGAATTATATGAAGCGGCTGATAAATACGCATCCGGCATCGGTCTTTGCTTCCAGATAATTGACGATATTCTTGACGTAACGGGCGACGAAGAGGTCTTCGGTAAGCCTATCGGCTCTGACGCAGAGCAAAACAAGACCACCTTTATGTCCTTTATGAGTGTTGAAGATGCTTATAAGGAGGCACAGCGCCTTACAAATGAAGCAAAGGATGCTATCAGCGGATTTGAGGGTAACGAGATACTTTGTGAATTTGCCGACTATCTTTTAAATAGAAATAAATGAGAGCTGACCTTTATCTTTTTGAAAAGGGTTTTGCCGCAAGCAGGCAGAAGGCAAAGACGCTTATAGAGCAGGGGATAGTATATGCCGATTCACGTCTTATAACAAAACCATCCTGCAATCTTGAAAACGAGACTATAGAGATACGCGGAGAGGTCATACCCTACGTCAGCCGCGGAGGTCTAAAGCTTAAAGGAGCCATTGACGGATTTTCTATCAGGGTCAACGGTTTTGTATGCGTTGACGTCGGTGCATCCACCGGTGGCTTTACAGATTGTCTTTTACAGCATGGGGCAAAAAAGGTTTATGCCGTTGACTGCGGACGCAAACAGCTTGACAAAAGCCTTATTGCCGATAAAAGAGTAATTTCCATTGAGGGCTTTAATGCAAGAGAGCTTTCCCCCGAGGTTATCCCCGAAAAAGCTGATATCTGTGTAACCGACGTTTCCTTTATATCCCAGACCCTTATTCACTCTGCCATAACGCGAGTGCTGAAGGACGGTGCTTTATTTGTTACTTTGATCAAACCGCAGTTTGAAGCGGGCAGGCAGAACATCGGTAAAAACGGTATAGTAAAAAGCGAAAAAGCGAGAAGGGATTCGGTAAAACGTGTTATCGATTCCTGTGTTGCTCACGGCTTTGAGCTTAAAGGTATTATTGAATCGCCGATAAAGGGCGGTGACGGAAATACCGAATTTATAGGATATTTTAAATACAAACCAAATATGACCGAGGAGTAAACCTTCTTTATGAAAAGAATACTTCTTATACCAAACGAGGACAAAGACCCGGGCGTGCATCATACGTCCATGTTCGTTGAGGTTCTTAAAAAATATAACTGTGAATACAGGGTGATAACCGAGCATTCTGTCCCGCGCTCCGAGGATCTTGACAAATACGATCTTTACGTTGTTCTCGGGGGCGACGGTACAATTATGAGAATAAGCCATATTGCCTCTAAATACAGCATACCTATTCTTGGTATCAATCTTGGCAGGGTAGGATATATGGCGGAGCTTGAGATAAATGAATTCGAGCTTATAAGCAGATATTTTAACGGTGATTACCGTATCGAGGAGCGTATGATGCTTGATGCAAGGATCGGAAATGAATCTTTTCTTGCATTGAATGACGTTGTACTTTCGGGTGCGGCTGTATCAAAAATGATATCTTTTGATCTTTACAATAACGGCGATCACGTGCGTAAATATAATGCTGACGGTGTCATTATAGCTACCCCCACAGGCTCTACCGCCTATTCCTTATCGGCAGGCGGGCCGATAATTGATCCGAGACTTGATTGTATATTATCCACACCTGTATGTCCCCACTCGTTAACGGCGAAGCCAATGATATTTTCGGCAGGAGACTGTCTTGAAATAAAAAATTCCACCGAAAGAGATATTCCCGTTTACGTTACCGTTGACGGTGCAAACAGACGCGAGCTTATGAGCGGAGAATCGATTAAGGTGTTTAAAAGCAGAATATCAACAAAGTTTATAAGAATAAAAAAGGAAGGCTTTTACAGAACTTTAGCCAATAAGATGGAATAGAGATATGAAGAATAACAGACAGAATGAAATACTTGATATTATTAAATTATTTAATATTGAGACACAGGAAGAGCTAATAATAAAGCTTCGCGAAAGAGGCTATGACGTTACGCAGGCTACCGTTTCCCGCGATATAAGAGAGCTTAAGCTCGTTAAGATCACCTCGGGGGATAACAGCTATAAATATGCCGCGCCTACAGGCGACGATAAGCGGGACTATAATTCAAAATATAAATATATCATACGCGAAACGGTTACCGACGTTGACTATGCCTGTAATCTTGTGATATTGAAGACGATGCCGGGCATGGCACAGGCTTCGGCAGCGGCAATAGACGGACTCGGCTGGAACGAGCTTGTCGGCTCGATAGCCGGAGACGATACCGTGTTTATTGCTATGAGAAGCGAAAAGAAAGCTTCGGAATACGCAGAACAGTTTAAAAATATAATTAATCTTGTATAGGAGTTAATATGCTGGAATCACTGCATATAACAAACATTGCTATAATCAAGAGCACAGACATCAATTTCTCTCCCGGGCTTAATATTCTTACCGGTGAAACGGGTGCAGGTAAATCGATGATAATTGACTCTATCTCACTTCTTACCGGTGCAAGAAGCTCAAAGGAGCTTATCCGTAACGGTGCTGACCATGCGATGGTATCCGCTTATTTTACCGATATATCAAAGGAAAATAAGGATATCATATATGAGCTCGGCGTTGAATGTGATGATGAAGGCGGGCTGTTTGTACAAAGGGATATTACCGCAGACGGCAGGTCGAGAGTCAAGATCAATTCCCGTACTGTACCGCTCTCTCTGTTGAAGAGCGTTCTCGGATGTCTTATCAATATACACGGTCAGCATGACAATCAGTCGTTGCTTGACGATTCAAGACACCTTTCCTTGCTTGATGCGTATCTTGACAGCTCTCTTGATATGAGTGAATACACAAAGGTATATAGCGAGCTTGTCTCTGTCAGAAAAAGGCTATCAGAGCTTCGTCTTGACGACAGCGAAAAGCAAAGAATGATAGATCTTTACAGATATCAGCTCAACGATATCGATTCCGCAAAGCTGAAAAAGGGTGAAGAAGAAGCTTTGGAGGAAAGAAAGCTCAGAATAAAGAATATCGAAAAGATATCCAAAAACTCAAATCTTATATACCGTGCCCTGTATCATAACGGCAAGGGAGCATCGGCTACCCAGCTTATCGATATGGCTAAGACCTCTATCGAGCGTTTGTCCGATATTATTTCCGAAAGCGAGGATATGCTCGACACTCTTGACGGTATAAAATCAAAGCTTGAGGATATTGCGGTAAGATGCAACGATCTTTGCGATGAGGATATCGGCGATCCTGATAAGGCACTTGATATCATCGAATCAAGGCTTGACGTAATCAACCGCTTGAAAAGAAAATACGGTAACGGTATTGAAGAGATCCTTGCTTTCAGACAAAAAACGAAAAAGAGCCTTGATGAAATAGAAGTAAGCGATCAGCAGAGCGAGGAGCTTGCAAAGAAAGCTGATGAGCTTGAAAAAAGAGCAAGACGTTTGGCGTCTGAAATTACCGATATAAGAAAAAAAGGAGCCGAAACTCTGGCAAACGAGATAATGTCCGAGCTTATGTACCTTGATATGGGTAAGGTGACCTTCTACGTTAATCTTGCTCCCGCAGAGCTTAATTCAAGAGGTGCTGATGAATGCAGCTTCCTTATTTGTACAAATCCGGGAGAAGCTCCGAAGCCCCTGTCAAGGATCGCCTCGGGCGGTGAGCTTGCGAGAATAATGCTTTCCATGAAAACGGTCTTTGCGAAGAAGGAGGGTACCGAAACTCTTATCTATGATGAGATAGATACAGGTATCTCGGGAAGAACGGCGCAGAAGTTAGGCTTCAAGCTTAAATCGAGTGCAAGGCATTCACAGGTGATCTGTATTACTCATTCGGCGCAGGTTGCTTCAAGTGCCGATATGCATCTGTACATAGAAAAAAACCAGGTTGGCGGCAGAACAGAGACCTCGGTGCGCGAGCTTGATGAAGAAGAAAGAATATATGAGATAGCAAGAATCATGGGCGGCTCAGAGATAAGCGAAAAGCTTTTATCCAGCGCAAAGGAGCTTATATCTCAGGCAAATCAAAGTTTATAATTGAAAGGAATTTATAAAAATGAGCAATATTTATGAAGAGTTTAAAGCGAGAGGACTTTTAGCACAATCCACAAATGAGGAAGCAATTGCAAAGCTTCTTGAAAATGAAAAGGTTACTTTCTATATCGGTTTTGATCCTACGGCAGACAGCCTTCACGTCGGTCATTTCATGCAGATGAAGATAATGGCTCATATGCAGAGAGCAGGTCACAGACCTATCGCTCTTTTCGGTGGCGGCACAGGAATGATAGGCGACCCCTCCGGAAAGACAGACATGAGAAAGATGCTTACCAAGGAGACTATCGCACACAATATCGAATGCTTTAAGAAGCAGATGGCAAAGTTTATCGATACAAGCGATGATAAGGCGCTTTTTGTAAACAACGGAGATTGGCTTCTTGATCTCAATTACGTAGATTTCCTTCGTGATATAGGTCCTCATTTCAGCGTTAACAGAATGCTTTCCGCTGAGTGCTACAAGTCAAGAATGGAAAAGGGTCTTACATTTCTTGAATTCAACTATATGATCATGCAGAGCTATGACTTCTATAAGCTCTATCAGGATTACGGCTGTGCTATTGAGTTCGGCGGAGATGATCAGTGGTCGAACATTATAGGCGGTGTTGAGCTTATCAGACGTAAGCTCGGTAAGGAAGCATACGGTATGACCTTCCAGCTTCTCACAAACAGCGAGGGCAAGAAGATGGGTAAGACCGAAAAGGGTGCTATCTGGCTTGATCCCGAAAAGACCTCTCCCTATGACTTCTTCCAGTATTGGAGAAACGTAGGCGATGCTGACGTTATCAAGTGCTTGAAGATGCTTACCTTCCTTCCTCTTGAAGAGATCGCAAAGTACGAGGCTCTCGAAGGAAGCGAGCTTAACAAAGCAAAAGAGGTTCTTGCATATGAGCTTACAAAGCTCGTTCATAACGAGGAAGAGGCTGATAAGGCTCTCGATGCATCCCGCGCTCTCTTCTCAACAGGCGGTTCTATCGAAAATATGCCTAAGACAGTTCTTTGTGCCGACAACTTTACCGACAATAAGATAACCGTGATCGATATGCTTCTTGTTTCCAAGCTTTGTCCCTCCAAGGGTGAGGCAAGACGTCTTATCCAGCAGGGCGGTATAAGTGTCGGCGACGAAAAGGTAACAGATTTCGCGCGCGAATACAGCTCTGCCGATTTTGAAGGCGAGGGTCTTATCGTTAAGAAGGGAAAAAAGACCTTCCACCGTTTTACTCTTTAATACGGAGATATAAATGAATTATAATAATTTGTGCGAATTTATAAATAATAATTTCGCAGACAGTGCAGAGATCCAATACAACGCCGATATGAAAAAGCTTACTACCTTTCGTATCGGCGGACCGTGCGATCTTGCGGTCTTTCCTAAAACAAGGGAGGCCTTTATTGAGATAATCGGATATATACGCGAAAATTCGATAAAATACGTTGTTATCGGTAACGGCTCAAACGTCATCTTTTGTGACGAAGGCTATAACGGAGTTGTAGTTGTTACAACACAGCTCAAGGAGTATTCCTTTGACGGGGAGCTTCTTATTTGTGATGCCGGTGCGCCTCTTACCCAGATAGCCGTAAACGCTGTAAGACAGGGATATGAGGGCTATGCGTTTGCCTGCGGTATTCCGGGAAGCATCGGCGGCGCTGTTTATATGAACGCGGGTGCTTATGAGGGTGAGATAGCTGATATACTTGTATATAGCGAGTATTACGACCCTTCAAGCGGCGAGGTTCAAAGGATCGATGCTCCGTTGCATGAATTTTCTTACCGTCATTCCTCCTATATGGGGACGGACAAGATAATTCTTCGTGCCGCATTCAAGCTTGTAAAAGCGAAGGATCCCTCCTCCTGCATTTCTCTTATGGAAGAGCATATAAAGGCAAGAAAGGAAAAGCAGCCCCTTGAATATCCCAGCGCGGGCAGTATATTCAAGCGTTATCCCGGTTACTTCACTGCAAAGCTTATAGATGAAGCGGGTCTTAAGGGATACAGCGTGGGAGGTGCACAGGTTTCTGAAAAGCACGCAGGCTTTATAGTTAACCGCGGCGGTGCTACCGCAAGGGACGTTTATGAGCTTATAGACATTATCAAAAAAACGATATTTGAGCGTGAAGGAATCAATATCGAATGCGAGGTTCGATACATTGACTGAAATTAAGGTTGTGTCCTTTGGATATAAATACGGCTTTATTGAGGAAGCCAACGCTCTTTTTGACGTAAGATGCTTTGAGAATCCTTATTACGTTGATGAACTGAGGCCCTTTTCGGGAGAGTTTACAGAGGTCTATGATTATGTTTTCTCTGACGAAAAGGCTGATCTGTTCTTTTATGAAATGACCCAAGCCGTAAAGGTACAGCTCGACCGTTTTATAGAAAGAGGAAGGGATTCGTACATAATTGCCTTTGGATGTACGGGAGGAAGACACAGAAGCGTCGCCTTTGCCCTGCGTACCTGCAACTATCTGAAGGAAAACGGATATAACGCGGTTCTTTTACACCGCGACTGCGAAAAGGCGGATAATAAATGAGTTCATTTGCCCTTAAAACAAAGGAAAGTTTATGTGAATTAAATGTCAAAGGGCTGTGCTGTAAAAAGGCACAGCTTTTTGGTATGCTCTTATACGGCGCAAAGCAGGGAATAGACGAAATGATCCTTTACAGCGAATCTGAGGCTGTGATCTCTCTGACCGAGCGTCTTATTCTTGAATGCTACGGCGGAGAATGCGAGATAGATTACTATTCAAACGGCTTTCGTCTTATTCTCAACGATAAATCAACTTTATTTGAGATAATGAGGGATATATCGAAAAAGCCTGTCTGCTCAAAGTGTGACAACCATATGCTTCGCGGAGTATTTTTGGCAGGGGGAAGCGTGAACGATCCCGAAAAGTCATACAGACTTGAATTCAAGAGCATGAGAAAGCTTGATAATATCAAGGAAATACTGGATAAAATAAATATTAATTATAAAACAACGGTTCGTGATTCATATAACGTTATATATATCAAGGAAAGCGAGTCTATAGAGGATATACTTAATTTTATAGGCGCGAGCTCTGCTGCCTTTGAAATTATGAACGCGAAGATCACAAAAGAGATAAGAAACGGTGTTAACCGGGCCAACAACTGTGATACAGCCAATTTTTCAAAGGCTATAAGGGCTTCAAGAAAGCATATTGATGCAATAAAAAAGCTTAAGGCAGAGAACCGTCTCGCTCTTTTGCCTGAAAATATAAGAATTACCGCAGAATTAAGACTTGAGAACCCCGGTGTATCCCTGGCGGAGCTTGCTTCGCTTCATGAGCCCGCTATTACTAAGTCGGGATTAAATCACAGATTGAGCAAAATATTGGAATTTGCCGAAAACGAGGAAAAATAATATGTCATTCGTTCATCTTCATTTACACAGTGAATATTCTTTGCTTGACGGTGCCTGCAGAATAAAGGCGATCCCTGCCTATGCACTTGCAATGGGTATGAATGCCTGTGCCATAACCGATCACGGTGTAATGTACGGTGCTCTTGAGTTTTACAATGCCTGTAAGGCTGTCGGTATTAAGCCTATAATCGGTTGCGAGGTTTACGTTGCTCCCAGATCAAGGTTTGACAGAGAAATGCAAGGACAAACTGCTTACCATCACCTTGTTCTTTTGTGTAAAAATGACGTTGGCTATAGAAATCTTATATATATGGTTTCTAAAGCTTCGACAGAAGGTTTTTATCAAAAGCCGAGAATTGATATTGAGCTCCTTTCTGAACATTGCGAAGGGCTGATATGTCTTTCCGGATGTATTGCAGGCAGAATCCCTCAGTATATTCTCAACGGTAATTATGGAGGTGCGAAGGGTTGCGCTATCAAATTCCAAAAGCTTTTCGGTTCGGATTTTTATTTAGAGATCCAGGATCACGGTCTTGCTGAAGAGAAAACGGTTAACGATGCATTGAAGCGGATAAGCCGTGAATGTGATATTCCTCTCGTTGCGACAAATGACGTTCATTATATGAAAAAAAAGGACTCTATGCTTCAGAACGTTTTGGTATGTATGCAGACGAACAACGTTTTGAGCGATAAAAATCCTATAGGCTTTGAGACTGACGAATATTATTTTAAAGACGAAGCAAAAATGCGTGAGATTTTTGCGGATACTCCGGAAGCGGTCGATAATACGGCACTCATTGCCGAAAAATGTAATTTTGATTTTGAGTTCGGTAAATATTATTTTCCGAAGATAAATTTCGACGAGAAGCTCTCTGCCGGAGAATATCTTGAAAAGATAACCATGGAGGGCTTTTACGAAAAGGTAAAGAGCAAAAAAATCAATTTTGAAAATAACAGTGAGGAAGAATATAAGAACAGAATAAAATACGAGCTTGACACCATAATATCTATGGGGTATGCCGAGTATTTTCTCATTGTTGCGGATTTTGTGAATTACGCAAGATCGAATCTTATCCCCACAGGCCCCGGAAGAGGAAGCGGTGCGGGAAGCCTTGTTGCGTATCTTATTAACATAACCGAGGTGGATTCTCTCAAATATAATCTTCTTTTCGAAGCCTTCCTTAATCCCGAAAGAATTAGTATGCCCGATTTTGATATAGATTTTTGCTACTTCAAGAGGGATGAGGTTATTGAATACGTTAAAAGAAAATACGGCGAGGAAAAGGTCTGCCAGATCGTCGCCTTCGGTACTCTTGCTCCGAGAGCCGCTATAAGAAGTATCGGCAAGGCGCTGGGAATGTCATATTCCGAGGTTGACGATGTGGCAAATAAGGTGCCGAAAACAGCAAAGATCACCATGGACGAGGTCATGCTTCTTCCCGATATCAAGGTAATGTATCAAAGCTCTGAAAAGATACGTATGCTTCTTAATTTCGCAAGACAGATAGAGGGTATGCCTAAAAATATCATGACCCACGCAGCGGGTGTTATAATCAGCGACAGACCCTTATACGAATACGCACCTCTTACTGTAAGCGGAGAGGATATTCTTGTTGGTTATAATATGAACGATACGGCATCTATCGGTCTTTTGAAATTTGATTTTCTCGGTAACAGAAACCTTACGATAATAGACGAGACCGAGAAGATGATCAGAGAAAAGGAACCATCCTTTGATATAAAGGAGGTTGACTTATCCGATAAAAAGACCTATGAGCTTTTAACAAAAGGGAACACGGACGGTATCTTTCAGCTTGAATCCTCGGGCATGAAGCAGATGCTCTCGAGATACAAGCCTGATAATATCAGAGATATCATGAGCGCTATAGCACTTTACCGTCCCGGTCCGGCAAAATTCATTGACAAATTTATCGAAAACAAGCATGATCCTTCAAAAATTAAATATGCCATGCCCGCCCTTGAACCGATATTAAAGGAGACCTTCGGATGTATAGTATATCAGGAGCAGGTGATGGAGATATTCAGAGCCATTGCAGGTTATTCCTACGGAAAGGCAGACGTTGTAAGACGTGCCATTTCAAAGAAAAAAGCTGATATCATCAGCGCCGAAAGAGATAATTTCATTTCGGGCGCAACCGCTCTCGGCGCAAGTGCTGAAAACGCTGAGATGCTTTTTGAGGATATGACGGGATTTTCAAATTACGGCTTTAAAAAGGCTCATGCCGCCGCTTATTCCTTCGTTTCCTTCAGAACCGCTTATCTTAAGGCTAATTATCCTGCCTATTATATGGCCGCACTTTTAAGCTCTGTTACAGGAGATATGAATAAAACGGCTGCATACGTTGCAGATGCAAAGCGTATGGGAATAAGGCTCCTTGCTCCCGACATTAATACAAGCGGAATAGGCTTTACCGCCGCAAAGGATGGTAATATATGCTACGGTCTCCTTGCGCTGCATAACGTAGGTGAGCCGTTTATAAGGGCAATTACCGAGGAGCGCAAAAAGAGTGATTTTAAGTCTTTTTCAGACTTTGTTTTAAGAATGGCTGACAAAGATCTTAATACAAGAGCTCTTGAATCGCTTATAAAAAGCGGTGCGTTTGACAGCTTCGGTATCTACAGAAGCTCGCTTCTCCGTGTTTATGAAACAGCTGTCGAGCTTGCACGCGATAAGGTAAGAAATGCTCTATCCGGTCAATTCGATATGTTCAGCGACGATACCGACGATATTAAGATAGATTATCCGAGGGTTGCGGATTTTACAAAAAAGCAGAAGCTTATGCTTGAAAAAGAGGTTTCGGGTCTATGCTTCTCCGGACACATGATAGAGGAGTACAGTGCTGTAACAGAAAAGCTGAAGCACTCACCTGTTTTCAGCCTCGCAAATATGCAGAACAGCGATGATTCTCTGTACAGCATTTGCGGTATAGTTACAAAGGTTACCGTTAAAAAAACGAAAAACGGCTCGAACGTTGCATTCGTTTGCGTTGAAGACGAAACGGGCGAGATCGAAATGATAGTTTTTAACTATGCATATGATAAATACAGAGCTCTTTTCACAATAGATACTCCTGTGTATGCAACAGGGCGTATAAGTCAAAAGGAGGAGGAGTATGCAAAGCTTGTGCTTCAGAAAATATCACATCTTGCCGATATTTCGGTAAAAGATGAGCCGAGCGATGCGAAAAATACCGAAAATAAGGTTAATATAACCGAAAAGACCTTATATTTGCGAATACCTTCCCTTGAATCCCCCCTGTACAAGCGTGCCCTTGCTCTCATTGAGATCTTTGCGGGAGAGACCAACGTTGTTTTCTACGATATGTCTCAAAAGCGTTATCTAAAGATAAGTACACGCTCCGTTGCACCGACAGATTTCGTCATAAAAGAGCTTTCCGAGCTTTTAGGCAGTGAAAATGTTGTATTAAAGGGCTAATGTTCATATCGTATTCATAATTGCGGTTTATAATAATATAATACCTTAAAAGAAAGGATGGTTGATAAATGAACAGTAAAAAGACCGTTCCGAAGAAAAAGAAAACCGAGTTCAAAAGCGTTCGCGCAGGCGACGTATTTGGTGTTATCGGAAGAATATTCAAGATCATTCTCAGCGTTTTGATGACCATACTTCTTATATGCTTGATCACAGGTACTATCGTTGGATTTACCTTCTTTGTATATTTGAACAACTACATTGAGGAGACCGTTGATATAACCGAGATCACGGCACTTTCCACCGATCAGGATCTTACAACGAGAATATATTATATGAACTATACCGACCGTGCAAACCGTGTCGGAACTCCCGTTGAGATCGAAGACCAACAGCTCTTCTCCAGCGAGAACAGAACGTGGGTCTCCTATGATTCCATGCCTACAGAGCTCGTTGAGGCGTTCATATCGATCGAGGACGAAAGATTCTGGGATCATAAGGGTGTTGACTGGAAGAGAACTGCCGGCGCTACCTTCTACTTTATGACGGGCAGAGCGAGCTACGGCGGATCTACTATTACCCAGCAGCTTATCAAAAACGTAACAGGTGAGGATGACGTTACCATCCAGCGTAAGGTCTCCGAGATAATGACAGCCCTTGAGCTTGAAAAGGAGCTTGAAAAGGAAGAGATAATTGAGATATATCTCAATACCATCTACCTTTCCGAGCATTGCTACGGTGTTCAGTCTGCTTCTCAGGCATATTTCGGTAAGAACGTTTCAGAGCTTAATCTTACAGAATGTGCGGCTTTGGCGGCTATTCCGAAATATCCTTACAAATACGACCCCTACGTTCATCCCGATTATAATAAGGACAGACGCGACGACGTACTCTTCAAGATGCACGAGCTCGGTAAGATAACCGACCGTCAGTATGAGGAGGCACTCGAAACAGAGCTTGTGTTGAGCGAGGATATCACTGCAAACAATTTAAGCGCGACCACATCCTGGTACACCGACGTTGTTATCGAGGATACCATAGAGCTTCTTATGGAAAACCTTGAAATAACAGAGGCTGCCGCAACACAGATGCTTTATACGGGCGGTCTTAAGATCTATACCGTAATGGATCCCGACGTACAGAAGATACTTGAGGATTACTTTATAGACGACGCAAATTTCGCCAAGATAAATCAAGGTGTTCAGCCTGAGGCATCTATGGTTATCACAGATCCCAAAACCGGCGACGTTCTCGGACTTGTGGGAGGCAGAGGTGAAAAGACACAGAGCCGTTTGCTCAACTATGCGGCTCAGACAACACGTTCACCCGGCTCTTCCATCAAGCCTGTTGCGGTTTATGGTCCTGCTCTTGAATACGGAGTTGTAAATTACGGTACAATAATCAATGACAGCCCTTATTCGGGAAGATGGCCTGTAAACTATCCTGCGGGATACAAAGGCCCCACCACCATTCACGATGCAATAAGGCGTTCTGTTAATACCGTATCCGTTAAGGTTCTTAACAAGCTCGGACTTCAGGCATCCTATGAATTCGTTCATGACAAGCTTGGTATGGAAAGTGTTATTTACGAGCGTACCACAAGTTCCGGTACAGTAATATCAGACCTTAACCTTTCTGCGCTCGGTCTCGGCGGTATGAACTACGGTGTAACTGTGCGCGAGCTTACGGGAGCATATCAGATCTTTGCCAATAACGGTGTGTTTACGGGCACAAGAACTGTTGTAAAGATCCTTGACAGTAAAAATAATATTATTGTTGATAATTCAGGTAAGCCAAATCAGGTCATGAGTCCTGCAAATGCGTCTATTATGACTCTTATGCTTCAGGAGGTTACCTCTACAGGTACTGCTTCAAGACTTACACTTGATAACAAGATAGCTGTAGCAGGTAAAACGGGTACTACCTCGGATGACTGTGACAGATGGTTTATGGGTTATACACCCTATTACGTTGGCGGTGTATGGTTCGGTTACGCAATGCCTATGAGCTTGAACGGCTTCTCTGAAACAATGAGCCCTGCGCTTCAGATATGGGAAAACGTTATGCGTGAGCTTCACGAGCAAAAGGTATTTACCGACGGCAATGGAAATCCCGTTGATTATCAGAAAAAGTTTGATTATGATGACGGCATCGTTTCTGCTTCTATCTGTTGTGAATCGGGTCTTCGCGCAACCAAGTATTGTGAGGGCTTTATCGAAACAGGATATTATGCCGCAGGCTCTATCCCTTCAAAATACTGTGACGAACATGACGAAGAAAACACAGAGCTTAACGAGGAGGATGAGACCGAAACCGACGAAAACGGCGATCCCATTACCCGTGACCCCGAAGATACCGATCCCGAGGAAACAAATAACTCTGATGAGACCGATGAAGGCGGCGGTGATGAGGATACCTCTACCGACGATACTTCAGAGCCTGCACAGAATGACCCGGACCTCGAATAACAAAAGAAATATTAATTATATAATTGAAAAAACACGGTTTATTACCGTGTTTTTTTATTATATATTGTTGACAAATCGTTAATAATATTGTAAAATATATATACAGTAAAGAGGGAAGTGTTTTTTCATGAAAACGGTAAACATAAAGCTTTCTACAATTGAAGATATAAGATTACTTGTTGACAGCGCTACCGCCTGCACCTTTGATATCGAACTTACAAGCGGCAGCTATACTATCGACGCAAAATCTATCATGGGAATATTCGGGCTCGATCTCTCAAAGCCTGTTGCTTTAACGGCCTTTGGCGACGAACCCGATATACTTATAGATAAGATAGCTTCAATTATAATTTCGGAATAGTTTGTCTCATATACGCATAGTTTATACTAAAATATAAATTGTGCGAGGTTAATATGAAAAAATTTTTCTCGGTTTTGCTGACTCTTTTGATGCTTATTCCCACAGGTGTAAGCTCAAATTGCACAGAGCTTAATATTGACAGCTCTATTCCAAGCTATATTCTTATCGAAGCCAAAACGGGCAGAGTGCTTTATGAAAAGGAAGCTGATTCAAAGCTTTTTCCCGCCTCTGTTACGAAGGTAATGACAATGCTTCTTATAATGGAAGCGATAGACAGCGGCAGGATCTCTTATGACGATATGGTAACTGCAAGCGCAAATGCAGCCTCCATGGGCGGTTCTCAGGTCTATTTAAAGGAAGGCGAGCAGTTTTCAGTTAGAGATATGCTTAAAAGTATATCGATGGCGAGCGCCAACGATGCCTGCGTTGCAATGGCTGAGCATCTTTGCGGCAGTGAGGAAGCCTTTGTTGAACAGATGAATCAAAAGGCTAAAGAGCTTGGAATGGTAAATACTAATTTTGAGAATACAAACGGTCTTGACGATACTGTAACCGAGCATTATACTACGGCAAGAGATATTGCACTTATGAGCCGTGAGCTTATAAATAAACATCCCGATATCCTCACCTTTACCTCGGTATGGATGGACAGTGTGAGAAACGGAGATTTCGGCCTTACCAATACGAACAGGCTCGTTCGGTTCTACAGAGGAGCAAACGGTCTTAAAACGGGATCTACCTCGAAGGCAGGATTCTGTATATCAGCTGCCGCCGAGCGTGACGGGATGCAGCTTATATGCGTTATAATGAAGGCATCCACAAGAGATCAGCGTAATGAAGCCGCAAAGAAGCTGTTAGATCACGGGTTTGCAAATTTCGCCGCTGTAAGCTTTGAACCCGAGATCATAAGCAAGCAAAGAGTTCCGGGCGCTGAAAAGGAAACTACAAGCTTTTTTATCGAAGGCTGCGATGCGCTTACCGTAAAGGGCTCTCAGGCTAATATCAAAAGGGAATATAAGCTTAACAAAAATATAAAAGCACCCTTGAAGAAGGGTGACTGTGTGGGAGAGGTCATATACTCCCTTGATTCTGAACTTCTTTATAAGGGTAAGGTAGTTGCTCTTGAGGACGTTAACAAAATTACCTATATCGGACTGCTTTCAAGGTTATTTACAGAAATATTCGGAGGATAGTCCGTTATAATAAATACACGGAGGATGTAAAAATTGGCAATCAAGCTTAACAAAGGTTACCTTTCCGATTTTGTTTCGGAGGCTGATATCTCAGCTATAAAGGGTGAGATCGTAAACGCACTTAATACTACAAAGGAAAAGACCGGTGCAGGATCCGATTTTTTAGGATGGTACGATCTCCCATTAAGATATAAAACAGAGGAGTATAACGAAATTAAAAAAGCTGCCGGGCAGATCAAAAAAGACTGTGACGTTCTTATCGTTATCGGTATCGGCGGTTCATATCTCGGTGCAAGAGCTGCTATCGAGTTTATAAAGAGTCCCCTCTACAATTCACTCAAAAAGGATACTCCCGAAATTTATTTCTCGGGTAATAATATTTCTTCCGCGCAGATGAAGGAGCTTTTCGATATATGCGAGGGCAAGGACGTTTGCGTAAACGTTATTTCCAAATCGGGTAAGACAACTGAGCCCGCTATCGCTTTCAGAATTTTCAGAGAATTTCTTGAAAAGAAGTACGGCGAGGATGGTGCAAAGGACCGTATCTACGTTACAACAGATAAGGCAAGAGGCGCGCTTAAGCAGCTTGCCGATCAGAAGGGATATAAAACTTTTGTAGTTCCCGATGATATCGGCGGCAGATATTCGGTTCTTACCGCTGTAGGACTTCTTCCCATTGCCGTTGCCGGTTGCGATCTCGATGCTATCATGGAGGGTGCTTTACAGGCAAACAAGGAGCTTCTCACCCTCGATTATGAAAACAACTCATGTCTTCAGTATGCCGCTATCCGTAATATCCTTTACAGAGGCGGTAAAAAGGTAGAGATAATGGCTTGCTACGAATCTGCTTTTGCTATGATGGCAGAATGGTGGAAGCAGCTTTACGGTGAAAGCGAAGGTAAGGATGGCAAGGGTATTCTTCCCGATTCTGTTATCTATTCAACAGATCTTCATTCACTCGGTCAGATAGTACAGGAGGGCGAAAGAAACATCTTTGAAACGGTTGTTGATATCAAGTCATCCAAGAACGAGGTGATCATACCCTTCGATGCAGAGGATCTTGATGAGCTAAACTATATTGCGGGTAAGACAATGCATGAGGTCAACCGTACCGCCACCGAGGCTACCGTTCTTGCTCATACCAGCGGTCTCGTTCCCAATATCGTTTTAGAGCTTGACGGCAGAAGCGAAGCTGACTTCGGTTATATGGTTTACTTCTTCGAGCTTGCTTGTGCTGTTTCCGGATATACTCTCGGAATCAATCCCTTCGACCAGCCCGGTGTTGAGGCATACAAAAATAATATGTTTGCACTTTTGGGTAAGAAGGGTGAAAAGTTCGACGAGATTCGTGCACAGTTGAAAAAGTAATAATTTAAATAATATAAATATACGGAGGTATAAAAAATGTTAAAATTTATTGTTGGCTTAAAGGGCGCAGGAAAAACAAAGGAAATCGTTGCATTGGCAAACGAGGCTTGTGAGGTTTCCAACGGTTCTGTAGTTTTCATCGAAAAGGGCAACAAGCTTATGCATGAGGTTACCCATAAGGTGCGTCTTGTAGATACAAAGGAATTCGATATCAATGATGCTGCTTGTCTTTACGGTATGGTTGCCGGTATGCTCGCAAGTAACCGTGATATCACTCATATATATATTGACTCCGCTCTTAAGATCTGTAACAATGACGTTGAGATGCTTACTGTATTGGCTGAAAAGCTCAATGATCTCAGCGAAAAGCACAATATCACAATAGTTGCTACAAATTCTATCGATAAGGCAGATCTTCCCGAAGCAACTCAAAAATACGTTTATTAATAATCAAGTAAAAGCCGTCCTTCGGGACGGCTTCAGACTGTCGAAAAAGTCGGTCGGACGTGTGAAAGTAATTATTAATTAAGTACCACTCTCCGTCATACCGATATAAGATATTAAGAATTACCACTCCCAATAAAGCGCAATAAGCATTCAAACGCGGTGTAAACATTGAGTTTACACCGCGTTTTCACACTTTTCCGCGAAAAGCCTCTCTACCTTACATAGTAAGCCTACGGAGACTTTTCACGAAAACCTAAGCTTTCTTTTTCGAAGTCAGCAGCTTGTCGATAATTTTATCGACAAGCTGAAGCCGTCCTTCGGGACGGCTTTTAACCTTTTAATCTTCTTTGCATATTATGTTACAGAAGACAAATGTCTTATTAACATGAGGAGGAATAGCCATGGCTGAAAATAGAAATACCGGTACCTCTCACGGTAATTGTAACGAAAACGTTTGTATCGACTGTAACAGAATACTTGACAGCTGCCGTGATAAGGACTGCTTTGAAAACGTCAGAGTATATCTGAGCACCTTCGGACAGGATATTATTGAAAAAACGTCAAATATAAGAGTTAAAAAAACTAAGGTAGTATGGACATATCTCGGTTTGGAGCCTGTACAGTTCAACAGAGGGTTCTATTCGATAAACGTACGGTTTTATACGAAGATCACCTTCGAAGCTTGTATTGCACCCGGTAAGGTACAGGAATTCGAAGGTATTTGCGTTACCGAAAAACGCGTTATCCTTTACGGAAGTGAGGGCAACGTTAACATATTTAAATGTGAATCGGGCGAGCAGTGCTTCTGTAAATGTCCCGGAAGCGATATGCAATACACAAACGCACCAACCGTTGTATGTGAGGTTACCGATCCCATTGCTCTCGGTGTAAAGGTAGCAAAGGATGAGATAAACTGCTGTAACTGCTGTTGTTCTGTTGAGGATATACCCAAAAGAGTTTGCGATTGTCTTGACTGCAGTCTCTGTGAGGACGATTTTGACATGA
Source organism: Oscillospiraceae bacterium (assembly GCA_015065105.1). GTDB lineage: Bacteria > Bacillota > Clostridia > Oscillospirales > CAG-272 > RGIG7300. The sequence goes on from SVQZ01000001.1 coordinate 42,954, forward strand.
AGAAGCTTTATATTTCTCTTGGATTTTTCTCTGTTATAAGAATAGAAAGACCTGCCCAGTATATGATCAGCGCAAGAGAATATACCGTACCCGAAAAGGTATGTGTTGAAACAAACGAAGAGGATCCGTGCTCTACCTTTGCAAAGATGAGTTTTCCGATAAATGAATTTTATCCGCCCTCCTACCGTGACCTTAGCGGCGGTATAGGATGCGGTTGTACAAACAAATAACGCGATTCAATATTAGCTTTGACGGCGCAAGCGGTTCGTATAAAACGGTAAATAAAGCCTTATAGTACGATAAAAACGGTGTGATTTATATTCACACCGTTTGTTTATTTATAGGAAACAGCTCCACTTCATGTGAGCTGTTTACATCAAGGAACGGAGCGTGATTCGACTCGCCCGGCGTCGCATTTTAACACTGTAATATACTGTTATTTAAGGTTTTGACGCATTATTTCAAAGGCAAGGATCGATGCTGCGCTCGCGGCGGAAAGTGCATTGTTAAATTCACCCTTATAGTCGAGACGAACGATTTTATCGGCTTTTGAAAGCAGAGCGGACGTAATACCTCTTTTTTCACCGCCGACAATGAGAAATAACGGATATTTAAGCTCTGTCTCATATACGGAAACGGAGTTTTTTATATCCGAGCAAATTACCGAATAGCCTTTATTTCTAAATATGTTAACGGCATTTGAACCGTCGCAGATATAGATATCGGTTACTTCACTTGCGCCTGCGGATGCTCTGCAAACCACACCTGCGGCACTCATCCAGTTACGGGGTGATAAAATTATACCGTCTGCACCTGCGGCATAAAGACTTCTGAGAGCATAACCGAAGTTATAGGGGTCCTCGATTCCCTCGATCATCACGTAGAAGCCGTTTTCTTTGAGCTTTGTTTCGTTTGTAAGCTGTGGTATGGTGCGTTCGCTTGCTTCACATATAAGTCCGCCGTGGCTGTTTCCTAAGGTGAGGGAATCGAGCTCTTCGTCGGGTATTACTTCAATGGTGTAGCCTAAATCATAGGAGCGGGCTTTGATATAAGAAAGCTCCTTTCCTCTTTTTGAGGTTTTACTTTCGCTTACATATACCTTTGTTATCTTTCTGTCCGAAACAGCTTTATCCTGTGCGTTTATAAGGGATCTTATAGATACCATTCCCTCGAATATATTGCTTTTTATAAATTTACTTTCTTCTTTTTTCATCTTTCTTCCTCTTTTTCGAGTATGCGGTAGATATAACCCGAACGTATTCCGTCCTTTGATATATATATCTTTTCGGGACTGACTATATCTGCTACGGTCAACAGCGCACACATACCCGGCAGTATCGTTTCTACTCTTGCGGGAATATGCTCCTCCAGGAGCCTTATCTTATCCTCTGAAGGATCTCTGAAGAATTCGTAAAGACTGCGAAAGCCTTCCTTGGTGAAATGGCCGTTATATTCAAAGCCGCATTTCAAAGCAAGCTTTTCTATTGCCGTTCCCGTTCCGCCGATAATGCATAGCGTATCGGACGATCTTATCCAAGGATAAGCTCCAAGCTCTTTTCTGATAAAGCTGTCGATCTTGTTTTCCTCTGATAAAGAAGGGAATCTACTCTTAACAAATTTCTTTTTCAACCAAAGACACCCGAATTTAAAGGAATTGAGCTCAATGGGATGAGAATCTTCATAGGATAGAATTTCGGTACTGCCGCCGCCCATATCAGCCATAATACCTTGAGTATAAGAAGAGGTATTTTTGATGAATCCTTTAAAGCTTAGGAGCGCTTCATCCCTGCCCGGGATAAGATCGATATATATATCCGTTAATTGCTTTACATTTTCTTTTATTTCATCGAGATTAGACGCCTTACGAAGGCTTTCTGTGGCAAAGCAGAAGGGAAGAGTGTTGTATGCTTTGCATTCCGATTTAAAGTGACTGAGGGTTTCACAGAGCAGAATGATATCCTCCTTTGGTAATACCCCCTCCTTTATTCTCGCTATTATACCTAATTGTCTTGAAACAAAGCCTTTTGAGACAAGCTTATTTTCGATATATTCGAATATTTCACATTTTACGGTATTTGAGCCTATATCTATTACCGAATAATACATAATATTTATTACCTTTACATATATTTATAAAAATTCGTATGGAGTTGATTGTTTTGTTTGATGCCGTGTTTAATGCGATATTGAATTTCGTCGGACTTTTTCTGCGTGTTTCCCATAGCGACAGCTTTCCTCCCCCTTTGTCAGCAGAAGAGGAAAAGAGATATTTTGAACTATCTGCCTCAGGGGACAATAAGGCGCGTGAGAAACTTATTGAGCATAATCTCCGTCTTGTTGCACATATAGTGAAGAAATATTATACTACAGTAAAAAATCCCGAGGATATTATGTCCATAGGAACGATAGGTCTTATAAAGGCTATTGATTCCTTTAATCCGAAAAACGGAGCAAGATTTGCTACGTATGCGGGAAAATGTGTTCAGAACGAGATATTGATGCATTTCAGAAGCCGTAAGAAGCTGCAGAACGAGGTATCCATAAACGAGGCTATCGATATGGATAAGGACGGAAATCCCCTGACATATATAGACGTTATATCCTGCGAGGATACGATAGCCGATGATATTCATAATAAAATGTATTGCGAAAAGGCTTTACATATTTTAAATGAAAAGCTGACCGAAAGGGAAAAGCAGATAATTGTTTTAAGGTACGGTCTTTCAAATACAAGCGCCAAGACGCAAAGAGAAATAGGAAAAATGCTCGGCATATCGCGTTCCTACGTTTCGCGTATAGAAAAGGCGGCGCTTGAAAAGATAAGAGAAAGCTTATAGGATATCCTTAAGCTCAAGGGCTCTTTTTATAAGAGCCTCTCTTTCGTTTTCCAAGCTTTTATCAACTACCTCCTCAAGAAGCTTGTTTAATATCTTACCTATGATCTTATTGCGCGGTAAGCCGAGAGCCAAAAGGTCATTTCCGTTAATTTTCAGCTTGTTTAAATGAAAGCATTCGTTTTGTCCGTTTATTTTAACGGCAAGACGCTCAAGCTCGGATATTCTTTCCAATCTTTGCTCTATCTGCCCGGGCGCCTGTGCCAATGCGTCGGCTCTGTTGATCTTAAATAAAAGTCTTGCTCTCGGATAGCCGATTTTAAAGATAAGCCTTCGGACCGATTTTTCGGTCGTCGGTATTACCGAATCGTGATGATACACGAGGGTCGATACCTCATCTGTGAAGCTGTTACTCGCTTTAAGACGCTTTAATACCTTTTTGGCTATATCCGAGCTTATTTTATAATGTCCGTAGAAGTGTCCTCCTTTTTCGTCCTCTGTGTAGCAATGAGGCTTTCCCGTATCGTGTAAAAACATTACCCAGCGCAGTATCGGCTCCGCTTCAATTGCACCGAGAGAAACGCAGGTGTGCTTATAAACGTCATAAATATGGTGGGGGTTGTTTTGTTCAAAGCCTATCATGGGGACAAGCTCGGGAATGAATACCTCAAACACCTCGTGAAATTCTTCAAGAACGTATTTTGCGTTTTTGCCGCATAAAAGCTTTGTGAATTCGGTAAATATACGCTCGGCACTTATATTATTAAGAAGATGCTTCAGTGTGCGTATAGCCTTTTCTGTGCTTTCCTCGATATCAAATCCGAGTACAGAAGCGAAACGCAGAGCTCTTAATATTCGTAATGCATCCTCCGAAAAACGCTCTTCTGCATCGCCTACAGTTCTTATTACTTTGTTTTTTATATCAGATATACCGTTGTGATGATCTATATATCCCTCCTTTGGGCTGTAAGCAATAGCGTTGATGGTAAAATCACGGCGGCAGGTATCCTCGAAAAGCGAATCGGTGAAGGAAACCGAATCGGGATGTCGGTTATCCTTATATTCACTGTCGATACGGAAGGTGGTTATTTCAACCTTTTCCTCCATTATAACCGTTATTGTTCCGTGCTTCATTCCGAAATCAAGACAAGTATGATCCTTAAAGCATTCGGCTATTTCGACGGGGAGCGCGTTTGTTGTAACGTCATAGTCATTTGCATCTTTTCCCATCAAAGAATCGCGCACACAGCCTCCGACCGCGTACGCCTTATATCCCTTTGAATTTAATATATCTATAGTTTTTCTGATATAATCAGGCAGGAACAACGTTATCACCTCGTTTTATTGATTATATCATAAATCAGCCCAAGCTTCAATACTTCAAATTAATAAATTGTATTGATTATTCTGTTTTTCTGTGGTAATATAATAATATAAACAATTTTAAGGAGATCTGTATGAAAAAGATAATATCACTCATTCTCTGCGCTTTATTGCTTTTTCTTACCGTATTATTTGCAGTTTCCTGCGGTGATGACGGAAATGACAGTGCCTCGGGAGATGCGCTTGATTATGAATATGACGAAGAAGCAAGCGCTTCAGGTGACGTTTCAGGTAATGCAGAATAAGGCGGAGAAATATCTCCGCTTTATATTTTTGTCTTGAAATTTATATTATTTTGTGTTATAATCGCTAACGTACCGTAATGGAAGCAGGTGAGAATCCTGCACGGGCACGCCGCCGTGAGGTGCGGGGTAAATTACCTAATATATATTTCTTCTATCCGATGCCGCAGTTCGGAGAAATGCCATTGTTTTTAATAATGAGAAGGCGGAGGAATATGCACCGAGTCGAAATACTTTACGCTACAAAAGCTTACATATGTCTGCGAGCGCCTGACGTAAGAAATTTAATTATACAGGAGAAAACAAAAATGAATAAGACAATGCTTCAAAAGCTTTTGTCCTGCATTCTTTGTATCGTGCTTATTGCGGCTATGGCACTTGTTACAAGCTCATGTACGGGCAATACAGAAAAGAAGAACGGGGATAAAGACAACGTTGAGAGCCCCGAGCTTTCGTTACCCTCGGGCGAAGGTGATTTCGATGACAATATCATCGGTGAGGGTGAAAAGGATTTCAAGTTTTCCGCAACTGACCTTAAAGGCAACGTGTTCAGATATCATATCTATACAGATGCTGAAACCGTAGGCGAAGCTCTGCAGGATGCAGGTCTTGTCGAAGGCGAAGAGGGAGCTTACGGGCTTTACGTAAAGACCGTTTGCGGAATCACCGCAGATTATGATAAGACCAAGACCTATTGGAAATTCTGTATAGCCGGAGAGGAATCGCTAACCGGGGTCGATTCTACTGATATCGAATCGGGTCAGACATATAATTTCGTAGAAAGTAAATAGCTTTGAAAAGAAGAATTAAGGACATAACGGTGTTCGGTATGCTCGGAGCTTTAATGTACGTCTCCCAGCTCATTCTTTCCGCATTACCGAACATTCATTTAACAGGTGTACTTATTGTTGCTGCAACCGTGGTTTACCGTAAAAAAGCACTATACCCCATATACGTTTACGTATTTATAATGGGGCTTTTCAACGGCTTTGCGCTTTGGTGGCTTCCGTATCTTTATATATGGACGGTTTTATGGGCATTTGCAATGCTGATCCCGAAAAGAATACCCGATAAAGCGGCGCCCTTTGTATATATGGCGGTCTGCTCGCTTCACGGATTCCTTTACGGAACTCTCTACGCACCTTCCCATGCACTTATATACGGCCTTGATTTTAACGGTATGCTTTCATACATAGCATTGGGGATACCTTATGACGTAATACACGGTATAAGTAATCTTTTATGCGGAATACTTATTTATCCGATAGTAAAAATACTTCTTAAATGCGAGGAGTTGTCGGCATAACCTTAGGACAAAAGCGAAATTTATCGCTTTTGTCCTTGTTTTTTGTTTAAAGACTATTGACAAACTGTTAACAATGTAGTATCATATAATATATATTTTTATTTTTTAACGAAGGGAAATTTTTTATGTTAAAAGGTAATGCAATTGTTGGTCAGTCGGGCGGTCCTACCGCTGCGATCAACGCTACCCTTGCAGGTGTTATCAAGGGTGCATTTGAATGTGAAGCTATCGGTACCGTTTACGGTGCATTGAACGGTGTTGAAGGAATCCTGAAGGGAACTATATGCAACCTTTCGGAGATAATAAAGGGCGAAGAGGATCTTGAGCTTCTTTCCAACACCCCTGCGGCTGCTTTAGGCTCCTGCCGTCTTAAGCTCCCTAAGATGGATGAAAAGCCTGAGACCTATGAGCAGATAATAGATTTCTTTAAATCGCACGATATCCGTTATTTCTTCTATATAGGCGGTAACGATTCGATGGATACCGTTGCCAAGCTTTCCGCATATTGCGAAAAGAATGATTATGAAATGAGGATCATGGGCGTTCCCAAGACCATCGATAATGACGTAATGGGTACCGACCATACTCCCGGTTACGGCTCTGCGGCTAAGTATATTGCGGCATCCATGCAGGAGATCCTGCGTGATACAGCTGTTTATAAGGTAAAGGCTGTTACAATAGTTGAGATCATGGGACGTGACGCAGGCTGGCTTACCTGTGCGGCGGCGCTTCCCCGTCTCTACAGCGACGTTGCTCCCGATCTTGTATATCTTCCCGAGGTCGATTTCGATATGGATAACTTCATGGAGGACGTACGTGCGGCCCTTGAGGTGCATCCCAACGTTGTTGTTGCGGTTTCAGAGGGTGCGAGATTTGCTGACGGAACCTATGTCGGTGCCAGCGCTCAGTCCGGTGTGACCGATGCTTTCGGTCATGCGTATCTTTCCGGTACAGGTAAGGCTCTCGAGCTTGCCGTTAAGGACAGGATCGGCTGTAAGGTTCGTTCTGTAGAACTCAATATTCTTCAGAGATGCGCTTCTCATATTGCAAGCAAGACCGACCTTGATGAATCACGTATGGTTGGCGCGGCTGCGGTAAAGGCTGCTTCACAAGGAACGACCGGCAAGATGATGACCTACGTTCGTACCTCGAACGATCCTTACAAGGTTGAGACCGGAAGCGAAGATATTCATAAGATAGCAAATATGGTACGTGAGGTGCCCCGTGAGTTTATTAATGAGCGCGGCAATAACGTTACGGATGAATGTCTTAAGTATATTGCTCCTCTTACTTTCGGTGAGCCTGCCGTTAAATACGAAAACGGCTTACCCAAGCATTTCGTTATCAAGTAATGATAAGCGAGCTTTTAATAAAGGCGAGGTCTATACGAAGCTTTGATATGTCAAGGCGAATTAACGAAAATGACCTTCTTGAATTCGTTGAGAATCTTCGTTTCATACCCTCGAGCTGTAATTTTCAAGCTTTGAAATATCTACTCGTTACAGACGAAGAGGAATGCTCCTTTATGCGTTCAAAGACCCGATGGGCAGGATTTCTTGAGAATTACAACGGTCCCGATGAAGACAGATCACCCACGGCATATATGGTGATTTGTCAGGATCTCGACTGTTGTGAGAATGAGACCTTATATCTCAAGGACGTTGGAATAGCGGCGCAAACCGTTAATTTTATGGCTTGCGAAAAGGGTATCGGAATTTGCATGATAGGAAGCTTCAATGCCGAGGCGGTTTCTCAATACTTCAAATTAAGCGAACGTATCAAGCCTAAATTGGTGCTTGCCATGGGCTATCCCGCTGAATCTCCCGTTCTGGAGGATGAAAAGGGAAGCGTTAAATATTACAGAGATGAAAATAATATCCACCACGTTCCGAAAAGACTTGCGAAGGATATATTAATTAATAAATAATTTTACAGGAGATAAATTACAATGAACAGAGTTTATAATTTTTCAGCAGGACCCTCCATGCTCCCCATGGAAGTTCTTGAAAAGGCACAGAAGGATCTTGTCTGCTACGGCGACAGCGGTATGTCCGTTATGGAAATGAGCCACCGTTCCAAGGATTACGAAGCAATTATTCAGGAGGCTGAGGCTCTTCTTCGTAAGCTTATGAACATTCCCGATAACTATAAGGTTCTTTTCGTTCAGGGCGGTGCATCCACACAGTTCTCCGCAGTGCCTCTTAACCTTATGAACAAGAACAAGAAGGCTGACTACGTTGTTACCGGTCAGTTCTCGAAGAAGGCATACAAGGAAGCTCAGAAGTACGGTGACGTTAAGCTTGTTGCTTCAAGCGAGGATAAGAATAACACCTATATTCCCAAGCTTACCAAGGAAGATTTCCGTCCCGATGCAGACTACGTACATATCTGCTTTAATAATACCATTTACGGAACCAAGTGGAACTACATCCCCGACACAGGAGATATTCCCCTTGTTGCAGACATGAGCTCCTGCATTATTTCCGAGCCTGTTGACGTTTCGAAGTTCGGCGTTATTTATGCCGGCGCGCAGAAGAATATGGCTCCCGCAGGTCTTACCATCGTTATCATCCGCGAGGATCTTATGGGTAACTCCCGCGAGGATATCCCCGTAATGCTTGATTACAAGACTATCGCCGATGCCGATTCAATGTACAATACACCTCCTTGCTGGTGTATCTATATCGCAAAGCTCGTTTACGAATGGATCCTTTCCGTAGGCGGTCTTGACGGCATGAAGGCTATCAACGAAAAGAAGTGTGCGGTCCTTTATGATTATCTCGATAATCAGAATTACTATATCGCTCCCGTAGAAAAGGAAGCTCGTTCCATGATGAACGTTACCTTCGTTACCGGTGATGCAGAGCTTGACAAGAAATTTGCATCGGAAGCAGGTGCGGCAGGCTTCAAAAACATCAAGGGCCACAGAAGTGTAGGCGGTATGAGAGCTTCTATCTACAATGCAATGCCCACAGAGGGTGTTGAAGCGCTCGTTAAGTTTATGGACGAGTTTGCAAAGAATAATCCTAAAGCATAATTGGAGTTGTAATTATGAAAAACGTTAAGTTATTAAATAAGATCGCCAAGGTTGGCACAGATATTTTTGATAAAACACAGTACAACGTAGCAGATGACATCGAAAATCCCGATGCTATCATGGTACGCTCCGCCGCTATGCATGATATGAGCTTCGGTCCCGAGCTTAAGGCTATCGCACGCTGCGGTGCAGGTGTAAACAATATTCCCGTTGATAAGTGTGCAGAGCAGGGTATAGTTGTTTTTAACACTCCCGGCGCAAATGCAAACGGTGTTAAGGAGCTTGCTATATGTGCATTGCTTCTTGCAGCACGTGACGTTGTAGGCGGTGTAAACTGGGCTAACACCCTTGCAGGTCAGGAAAACGTAGCAAAGCTTGTTGAAAAGGGTAAGTCTCAGTTCGCAGGTAATGAGCTCGCCGGCAAGACACTTGGTGTTATCGGCCTCGGCGCTATCGGCGGTATGGTTGCCAATGCCGCTCATAACCTCGGTATGAAGGTTATCGGTTACGACCCTTACGTTACCGTTGAGGGTGCCTGGAGACTTTCCAGAGCTGTTCGCAAGGCTTCCAGCTATGACGAGGTTTATGCTCATGCAGACTACATTTCCGTTCACGTTCCTTCTACTCCCGAAACAAAGGGTATGTTCTGCGAAGAGAACTTTGCAAAGATGAACGACGGTGTTCGTATCATCAACCTCTCCAGAGCTGATCTTGTTAACGCGGCTGATATGAAAGCTGCTCTTATGTCCGGCAAGGTAAAGAGATACGTTGTTGACTTCCCCACAGAGGAAACCATAAACGTTCCCGGAATCGTTGCTATTCCTCACCTTGGCGCATCCACCGCTGAGTCCGAGGATAACTGTGCTGTTATGGCGGCTCATCAGCTTATTGAGTATCTTGAGAGCGGTAACATCAAGAATTCTGTAAACTTCCCCAATGCTTCAATGCCTCACGACGGTGATGCGAGAATCTGTATCATGCATAAAAACGTTCAGAATATGCTTGCTAAGATATCTGCCATCGTTTCCGAGGAAGGTCTTAATATTGAAAATATGCTTAACCGTTCAAAGGGCGACTATGCATATACGATTATTGAAATAATAGGCGAAATTCCGGCAACAGTTCTCGACAAGTTAGGAGCACTTGACTCAATTATTAAAATAAATGTAATAAAATAAACTATATTTCTACAAGAATATACGTTATAATAGTAACATAATAATCTTATCAAGAGCGGCGGAGGGACTGGCCCTGTGAAGCCCGGCAACCTGCATATGTAAGGTGCTAAATCCTGAGAGATGAGAGCAAAATGTTCTTTATGCACCTCGGGATTCCCGAGGTGCTCTTAATTTACGCGAGGTGTATAATGAAAGATATTATTACTTATTTCACATCCGAATCTGTTACAGAAGGACATCCCGATAAGATGTGCGATTGTATTTCCGATGCTATTCTCGACGAAATGCTCCGTCAGGATCCCATGTCCCGTGTTGCCTGTGAAACAACAACAACCACGGGTGTAGTAAGCATCATGGGTGAGATCACAACTACCGCTACCGTTGATTTTCAGTCAATTGTACGTGAGGTCGTAGATTCTATAGGCTATAACCGTGCAAAATACGGCTTTGATGCAGAGACCTGTGCTGTTATCAATATGGTACATAAGCAGTCTCCCGATATTGCTATGGGAGTTGATAAGTCACTTGAGGCAAAAAGCGGAGAGCTTACAGACAAGTATGATACAGGCGCAGGCGACCAGGGAATGATGTTCGGCTTTGCCGCTAACGAGACTCCTGAGCTTATGCCTATGCCTATATCTCTTGCACACAAGCTTGCAAGAAGACTTACCGAGGTAAGAAAGAACGGTATGCTTAAATATCTTCGTCCCGACGGTAAATCTCAGGTAACTATCGAATACCGCAACGGTATTCCTGCAAGAGTTGATACTGTTGTTCTTTCCACACAGCATGATGACGACGTTACCCTTGAAACTATCCGAAAGGATCTCATAGAGAACGTTATTAAGTTTGTTATTCCCGCAGACTTTATGGATGATGAAACTAAGATTTACGTTAACCCCACAGGAAGATTCGTTATCGGCGGTCCTATGGGAGACAGCGGTTTGACAGGCAGAAAGATAATAGTCGATACATACGGCGGTTATTCCCGTCACGGCGGCGGCGCTTTCTCGGGCAAGGATCCCACAAAGGTTGACCGCAGTGCCGCTTATGCCGCAAGATATATTGCAAAGAACGTTGTTAAAGCAGGTCTTGCTGACAAGTGTGAGGTACAGATAGCATACGCTATAGGTGTGGCACATCCCGTTTCTCTTCTTGTAGAGACCTTCGGTACGGCAAAAGAGGATGAGGTAAAGATCGCAGAGGCTGTAAAGAAGTCGATAGATCTTCGTCCTGCGGCAATTATCGAACGCTTTGACCTGCGCCGTCCTATATACCGTCAGACAGCGGCATACGGCCATATGGGCAGAGAAGATCTCGATCTCCCCTGGGAAAAGACCGATCTTGCCGATGAGCTTTTGAAGAATATCTGATAGGGGTTCATAAATTTAATGCTTGATATGCAAAAGGATTACGATGCACAATACGTTGAAATAGAAGGTACTGTTGAGCATATCGTCTATACCAACGAGGAAACGGGTTATACCGTTTGCGATATTGCCATCGGAGAAGCCGAGCTTTATACAATAGTGGGCATTATGCCATATTTAGCCGAGGGTGAAATTATAAAGGCTCTCGGCAATTGGCAATTGCATCAGAATTTCGGCAAGCAGTTTAAGGTTGAATATTATGAAAAGCAGCTTCCCTCTACAGCACAGGCTATTTACAGATATCTTGCTTCAAGGACCGTTAAGGGTATCGGAGCTGTCATGGCACGGCGCATCGTTGACAAGTTCGGAGAGGACACCTTTGACGTATTGGAGCATCATCCCGATTGGCTTTCTGAGATAAACGGCATATCGGAAAAAAAGGCAAAAGAGATCGGTGAAAATTTTAAAACTCAATTCGGTATAAGAACCGTAATGATGTTTTGCCGTGAATTCTTCGGGCCTATGATTTCTGTTAGAATATATCAGCGCTGGGGAGTTGAAGCAATTGATAAAATTAAAGAAAACCCGTATATTTTATGCGAGGAGATATACGGTGTAAGCTTTTCCAAAGCGGACGCTGTTGCAAAAAGCCTGAATATACCAAACAATTCCGAAGGCAGGATCAGAAGCGGTATAAAGTATTTTATAAACCTTAACGGTATTCAGAACGGGCATTGCTATATACCTTTTACAAAGCTTATACCCGCCGTTGCCGACGTTTTAAAGGTTGAAGAAGCGGATATAGAACTTCAGGTATCTGCTTTGCGTGAATCCGGCGACCTTGTATTTGTTGAGACAAATTCAGGCACAAGAGTATATTTAAAAAAGTATTATGAAGCAGAGACCTATTGCACAAGAAAGCTTATGGCTCTTGACAGACTATGTCCTAAAATACAGCTTTCCGATATTGACAGATTTATTTTACGTATTGAGGAAGCAGAGGATATAGAATATGCTTCAATGCAGAGAAAGGCAATAATTAGCGCTGTAAATAACGGCGTTATGATACTCACGGGCGGTCCCGGTACAGGTAAGACCACGATCATAAAGGGTGTTTTACAGATACTCGGCGATCTTAGCTATAATATCGCTCTATGCGCTCCTACCGGCAGAGCGGCTAAAAGAATGTCGGAGGCAACTCAATGCGAGGCAAAGACGATACACCGTCTTCTCGAAATGGAGTATTCCAAGGAAAACGAGCCTGTTTTCATCCGCGACGAGCATAATCTGCTTGAAGAGGACGTTGTGATCGTTGACGAGGCTTCGATGGTGGATATTTTTCTTCTTGAATCATTGTTAAAGGCCATGAAGCCTGCATCAAGGCTTATTCTTATAGGTGATGCAGATCAGCTTCCCTCGGTCGGAGCGGGTAACGTTCTGAACGATCTTATCGAATCCTGCGTTTTTTCAACGGTTAAATTAAAGGAGATCTTCCGACAGGCAAAGGAAAGTCTTATTATAACCAATGCACATCTCATAAATTCAGGTGAATATCCTGATATAGAAACAAAAAGCAGCGACTTTTTCTTTATGCCGCGGGAGGATAACGAAATAGCCGATACCATCGCTCAGCTATGTAAAACAAGACTTCCGAAGGCATATAACCTAAATTCCTTTGAGGATATACAGGTAATAACACCTTCCCATAAGGGAAATGCGGGCACCTCTGTCATGAATGAGGTGCTTCAGGCAGTTCTTAATCCTCCGCAAAAGGGTAAGGCTCAGAAAAACGTACGTAACGTGATCTTCCGCGAGGGAGATAAGATAATGCAGATACGCAACAATTATGATATCGAATGGTCGAAAAACAGCGGTGTTAAGGGTACGGGTATCTTTAACGGGGATATCGGTATCATAAGAAAGATAGATCAGAGCGCTGAGAGCGTTGAAGTAGATTTTGACGGCAGGATAGCCTATTACGATTTTACACAGCTTGATGAATTGGAGCACGCATATGCAATTACAATTCATAAAAGTCAGGGAAGCGAATATCCCTTTGTTATAATCCCTGCATATAATTATTCCCCGAAGCTTTTGACAAGAAACCTTCTATATACCGCGGTAACAAGGGCTCAGAAGATGGTAATTATAGTCGGCAGCGGTAACGTTATATACGGAATGGTAGATAATAACAGAAGAGTACTTAGATATACAGGTCTGAAAAGCTGGCTTATAAAGGCGTATGATGAACAATGAGGACCATTGATAAATTATTGAATCTTATATTCGTTCCTAAATGTATATGCTGTGATGAGCCTTTGCCTTACAACTGTGAAGAAGTTTTCTGTGATGAATGCAGAGCAGAATGGGAAAATGCGAAAAATGAGCGTTGCCGTACCTGTAATCAGAGCATCAAGGACTGCTATTGCGGTATCCGTGATAACAAGGATGCTATAGTAGATAAGGAGATACATCTCGTCCAATATGACAAATCGGTACGTAATGCGGCAAATAAGCTTATATATTCCTGCAAGGATAAAAACGTCGGTGCATATTTCAGAGCGATAGCTCTTGAAATGTACAAAGAGCTTTATCCGAGGCTCGAAAAGAAGGATTATATTGTATGCTCGGTCCCGAGAACCGTGGAAGCCGTCCGCCGTAAGGGTCACGACCAGAGCAGGGAAATCGCTCTTGAATTTTGTGCTTTATCAGGTCTTCGATGTTCAGATCTTCTCTACAACAAGGGTACAAATGCACAGAAATCCCACAGGACTCTGAAAAACAGAACAGAAAATGCCTCAAAGAGTTATATGATAAACAGTGATGTCAATAAAACTCTCAAAGGCAGGTACGTAATACTTATCGATGATATTGTTACCACCGGTGCAAGTACAGTGCGGTGTGCAAAGCTTTTAAAAAGCAAGGGCGCAAAGAAGGTTTACGTTATGACCATCGCAAAAACCGTCAGATAACGAACGGATAATGAAAAGCAGAGAACGAAATATCGGATATGACATTTCGTTCTCTGCTGATTTTATATTATATGAATTTATTCAATAGCTTATCAGGGAAGTGTGTGTCCTGCGGCACGGTAAAGTGAATACCAATCCTCGCGTGAAAGCTCAACCTTTTCGTATCCGAGGATATCTCTTAAATGTCTTACGTTGGTAGTACCGACAAGAACCTGCATCCTTGCGGGGTGGCGGAGTATCCATGCGGTTGCAACCGCTGTTTTGGAAACGTTATATCTTCCGCCTATCTCCTCGAGCTTATCATTCAAGGTCTTATACTCGGGATCATCAATAAAGCTTCCTTCAAAAAATCCCTTCTGGAAGGGAGACCATGCCTGAATGGTCATGCCGTTGATTCTTGAATAATCAAGAACTCCCGCATCATGCATATATGAAAGCTTGTTTGACATATTTGTATTGAGTCCTTGTGCTATCATGCCGCATTCAACGATGCTTAACTGCATCTGATTCATTGTAAGAGGCTGTTTTACACAGGTCTTTAAGAGTTCTATCTGACCGGGATTCTGGTTCGAAACACCGAAATTTAAAACCATACCCTTATCATAGAGATATTCAAAGGCTTCGGCGACCTCCTCAGGCTCCATAAGGGTGTCGGGACGGTGAAGAAGAAGGGAATCGATACGGTCGGTATTCATTCTGCGAAGAGACTGCTCCACAGATTCGATTATATGCTTTTTTGAAAAATCAAAGGCTGCTATAGTTCCTTTTGAATCGTGTACTATTCCGCATTTTGTCTGTATCTTTATTTTATCTCTGAATCCGGGAAGCTCGTTTAAGGCTCTGCCGAAAAGCTCCTCGCATATACCGCCCGCATATATATCGGAATGATCGAAAATATCTATCCCGCGGTCGTTTGCGAAGGTGAGAAGGTGTTTTACCTCGTCAACGTTGAGCTTGTTTATACGCATACAGCCTAATATTATCTCGCTTGCCGAAAAGCCGTTTTTACCTATTTCTGTCTGTTTCATAGCTATACTCCTTTCGAATAAAATTATTATAACATATTTTTTTGAAAATTGCAATTATTTATTGACAAAATTCGAGCCCTTTGATATCATTAATTTAACGAATTATTTAAAGAGGAATTTACATGAACGATAATTATTCTGATTTCAATATAAATAATCTTCCCGATAAGGAAAGCGCAAGAAAAATATATAAAGAACAGCGGAACAACAATAAGCCTCTTATATATAAGCTCCTTATATTCGCAGGGGTTTTCCTGCTTCTGGCAGTCCTTTGCTTTGCAGGACTGTTTTCCGCCTGTTCGAAAACGAATATGTCATATTCTTCAACCGCAAAGTCGCTTTATAAGAGAAGCATGAAGAGTGATGAAATAGAGCTGACGTCAAAGGAAAAGGCTCTTGACAGCCATTGGAAGGACGCTGAAAAAGCGGTTACAAAGTATATTGATAAGGGCGTTTCAAAGTATTGCGAGGGTGATCTTGCATATAAAGATACTGTAAATATGCTTAACGCGTTTTCTCAGCTTAAAAACGCAAAAGATATATGTGAAACAAAGCTTGCTGCCGTTGAAAAGATAGAAAAGGGAAGAGACGGACTTTCAAAAGCAAAGGATCATAAGATCCACGGTGATTATATTTCCGCGATAGAGGCTTATATGAGCGTTCCGAAGGAGGATAAGCTTAATTATAAGGAAGCCAACAAAAAGGCAAAAGAGCTTATCAAAACAAACCGTGATGCCATCAGCTATGAGATCAACGGATATCTCGCAAAATATGACATTCAAGGTGCTTTCGATTACGTTGGCCGTTTCACCGAAAGCTTTGGCGATAGCGATTTCTTTAAATCCGAGGTAAAAAGGATAGAGGAATACGAAAAGTTCCAGACAGAGCTTGTGACCTACAAGGGAAGTGTTGAGCACGTTTTCACCCATTGTCTTATTGCCTTTCCCGAGCTTTGCTATTCGAGTCCTTCTATGACCGCAAGTCTTGACGAGGACTGTATTACTCCCTATGAGTTTATAAAGATATTTGAAGCCCTTTATGAAAAGGATTATATTCTTATAGATATTAATATCCTTGTTAATGAACAGCCTGACGGCAGTGTAAAGCTCGCCGAGCTGAAGATTCCTAAGGGTAAAAAACCTCTTGTATTCTCTATTGATGACGTTACCTACGATTCAAGAAAGATGCATACAGGTATGGTTGACAAGCTTATCGTTGATGAAAAGGGAATGGTTTGTACATATACTCTTCAGGACGGCAAGGAGATCATCTCGTATGAGAATGAAATATTCCCGATCATAAACGATTTTGTACGAAAGCATCCCGATTTCACCTTCCAAGGAGCGAGGGGCACACTTTGTCATACAGGCTTTGACGGACTTTACGGTTACAGAACCCAGTCAACTCCTCTTGACGGAGAAAACGTTAACAGAGAAGAAGAGATAGAACAGGCTAAAAAGGTCGCTGAAGCCTTACGCAATGAGGGCTGGACTTTTGCCAGCCACAGCTACGGCCACTCACAGATGGGTGATATGTCTGTTAATTATATTAAAGAGGATACCGACAATTGGATAGACGAGGTTACTCCGATCATTGGTGATACCAAGGTCATGGTATGGCCCTACGGTAACAAGATAAGAGAGGGAGTTGCCCACGATTATTTATATAATAACGGCTTCAGAATATTCTGCGGTGTCGGCGTTGCGCCCTTCCTTGCATATGAGCCCGACGGTAAAAGTGTATTTATGGACAGAAAATCGCTTGACGGCTTTGCTTTACGTAACAGAAGAGAAAAATATTTATATTTATTTGATACCGAAGAGGTTTGGGACCCTGTACGTCCCAAGGAGGAGACCTGGAAATGAAAAAAATAATTACAGCAATACTTTGCTTTATACTGATGCTTGATCTTACGTCCTGTATCACTATTGTAAAAAAGGATAAAACGATTCCTCTTGATCTCAAAGATGCAAAAAAGGTTGACGAAACCGTAAATGAAGACGATATGGATACCGACAACCAAACGGAAGAGAAAAAGGACGATAAAAAGGAAGAGGCATCACAGTCCGATGAAAAGGACGAAACTCCTTCCGCGGAAGTTAAGAACGGAAAGCTTGCAGGACTCAAGATCTGCGTTGACCCGGGACACGGTGATTTTACAGAAAGCATAAAGGAGCCTATCGCTCCCGGCTCGTCACAGATGAAAGCGGCTTTTGTAAGCGGTACTTCAGGTTCTTATCAGACCGAAGCCGAATTTAACCTTAAGGTAGGTCTTCTTTTAAAGGAAATGCTTGAAGCCGAGGGCGCTATAGTTTATATGACACGTACCGGCTCAAAGGCGGAGCTCAGTAATGTTGGCAGAGCAGAGCTTGCAAATGATAACGGCTGTGATCTTGCTGTCAGAATACACGCTGACGGGTCGGAAAACACCTCTGTTTCCGGTATAAGCATGCTTGTTCCCGGCGCAGGACTTTATATTACCGATACTCTTTTAATATCTGAATCCACAGCGATAGGCCAGGCTGTTCTCAATGCTGTGCTTGAAAAGACGGGAGCAGAAAACCGCGGTATCATACCGAGGACTGACCTTACAGGCTTTAACTGGTCAACCGTTCCTTCGATCCTTATCGAATGCGGATTTATGTCTAACCCTTCTGATGATGCCAAGCTTGCCGATCCCGAATATCAAAAAAAGATAGCCGAGGGTATTCTCGAAGGCTTGATCGAATATTATAATTAATATAACAGCAAATGCTGTTATATTTTTTTATTATTTTTAATATAATGATATACAATTTATTTTTAAAGGGGAAGCAGATATGGGTTGTTGTATAAACGATCTTCGTGATAAAGAAGTTATTAACGTTAATGACGGCAGAAAGTTCGGCTGTGTTATCGACGTTGAGATAGATACCTGCAGCGGAAGGCTTCTGGCGATAATCGTTCCCGGGGAATCTAAAGGTCTATTCTTTTCAAGAGCGGACGATATCAGGATACCATGGGATAAGATAGTGCGTATAGGAGACGATACAATACTTATTAACGTACAATGCAGGCTGACAAAAGAGGGCGGATAATGTAAATATTTTGTGAATATCTCTCTTTTGTGAAAAAAGTTCTTGAAATATTATTTTAAATGTGATATTATATTTGGGCTTATGAATTCACACACAGAATTGACTTTCGGTGTACCTATGGTATTACGGCATTCTGTGGTGGAAATAACCGAAGGAGGACATTAAAAATGTCAGTAATTACTATTAAGCAACTGCTTGAAGCAGGCGTCCATTTCGGACATCACACAAGAAGATGGAACCCCAAGATGGCAGAGTACATCTTCACAGAAAGAAACGGCATCTACATCATCGACCTTCAGAAGACTGTTAAGAAGTTTGAAGAAGCTTACATGTTTGTACGTGACCTCTCCGTTCAGGGCGGTAATATGCTCTTCGTTGGTACAAAGAAGCAGGCAGCTGACGCTATTAAGGAAGAAGCTACCAGATGCGGTATGTACTATGTAAACGAAAGATGGCCCGGCGGTATGCTCACCAACTACAAGACCATTAAGAAGAGCATCGCTCGTCTTAACGACCTTGAAAAGATGGCTGAGGACGGCACTCTTGATCTTCTCACCAAGAAGGAAGCTGCAAAGCTCATGAAGGAAAAGGCTGACCTCGAGAGAAACTACGGCGGTATCAAGGAAATGCCCGGTCTTCCCGATGCTATCTTTATAGTTGACCCCCGCAAGGAAAGAAACGCAGTTTTAGAAGCTAAGAAGCTCGGTATTCCCGTTGTTGCAATCATCGACACAAACTGTGACCCCGATGATGCTGACTATGTTATCCCCGGTAACGATGACGCTATCCGCGCTATCAAGCTCATCTCCTCCGTTCTTGCTGATGCAATGATCGAGGGTAAGCAGGGTGAAGCTTTCGCTGCAGAGGAAGATGCTGCAGTTGAGGCTGAAGAAGCTGCTGAATAATTTAAATTGAATTTGAAATTAACCAAATACAGGAGGACATAAAAATGGCTGCTATTACAGCAAAAGACGTAGCTGCTCTCAGAGCTCAGACAGGCTGCGGTATGATGGATTGTAAGAAGGCTCTCGTTGAGACCGACGGTAACTTCGACGAGGCCGTAAAGGTTCTTCGTGAGAAGGGTCTTGCAAAGGCTGATGCTAAGCAGAGCAGAATTGCTGCTGAAGGTATCGTTGATATTTATTCCTGCGATTGCTGCGGTCTCACCGCAATGATCGAGGTTAACACCGAGACAGACTTCGTTGCAAAGAACGACGGCTTCAAGGCTTTCGTTAAGAATCTTCTTAAGACTATCCTTAAGAATAAGCCCGCTGATGTTGAAGCACTCCTCGCTTGCAATTGTGAGGGTGTTGACACCACCGTTGAGGCTGAGCTTAAGAATCAGACCTTCGTTATCGGTGAGAAGATCAGCATCCGCCGTTTCGTAATCGTTGAGGGTACAGTTGCTACCTACATTCACGGTGCAGGCGCTGCAGGTGTTATCGTTAAGTTCGAGGCTGATGACGCTGTTAAGGCTCACGCAAACTTCGCAGAAGTAACAAAGAACATCGCTCTTCAGGCTGCTGCTATGAACTGCCTCTACACCACACGTGAGGACGTTCCCCAGAGCGTACTTGATGAAGAGAAGGCTATTCTTCTTGCTCAGATCGCAAACGATCCCAAGAACGCTAACAAGCCCGACGCAATCAAGGAAAAGATGGTTCTCGGTAGAATCAATAAGTACTACGAGACCAACTGTCTCGCTGAGCAGACCTACGTTAAGGATGAAGACCTCACCGTAACCAAGTATCTCGCTAACGAGGCTAAGGTTATGGGCGGCGAGCTCAAGCTCGTTTCCTTCGTACGTTACGAAAAGGGCGAAGGCCTTGAAAAGAGAGAAGACAATTTCGCTGAAGAAATTGCAAACATGATCAAGTAATAAATCTTTTATAACTGCTGTTGAAAAACAGCAGTTATTTTTTTATAAAATTTGTATTTCCTATTTACAAAACTGATATTTTATAGTAAAATATATGATGAAATATATTTAACCGGAGGAGATCTTAAAATGAGTGATACTTTTAATAAACCGGTATATAAGAGAATACTTTTAAAGCTTTCCGGAGAGGCATTGGCAGCAGGCTCTGACGGTATTCTGAACTTCGATTTCGTAAACGAGGTATGTGCTACCGTTAAGGAATGTGTTGAGGCAGGAACAGAGGTTGCTATCGTAGTAGGCGCGGGTAATATCTGGCGCGGCAGACAGGGCGGATATATGGACCGTAACCGTGCAGACCATATGGGTATGCTTGCTACAACGATCAACTCCCTTGCACTTCAGGATACACTTATTAATTTGGGTGTTGATGCACGAGTTCTTACCGCTGTCGAGATGAAGCAGTTTGCAGAGGTATATACCAATGCTTCCGCTCGCCGTCACCTTGCCAAGGGCAGAGTGGTTATATTCGGATGCGGTATAGGAAGTCCCTTCTTCTCTACCGATACTACAGCAGCTCTTCGTGCGGCTGAGATCGGTGCAGACGTTATCCTTATGGCAAAGAATATCGACGGTGTTTATACCGCAGACCCCAAGGTCGATCCCAGCGCAGTTCGTCTTGACGAGATAACATATTCTGAGATCCTTGCAAAGGGCTTAAAGGTTATCGACACAACAGCGGCAAGCTTCTGCATGGAAAATAACATCCCCTTGTTTGTGTTCGGTCTTGACAAAGCTGAAAATATTAAAAGAGCCGTTATGGGCGAAAATATAGGAACTATTGTAAAGGCAGGTAAATAAAATGAAACTCGACGTTAAGGTTTATGAAGAAAAGATGAAAAAGAGTGTAGCAGGCTTTGAGCATGAGCTTACTACTATCCGTGCAGGAAGAGCTAATGCGGCTGTTCTTGACAAGATCACCGTTGACTATTACGGCGCACCCACCCAGATCAACGCTATAGCAGAGGTTAAGGCTTCTGATGCGAGAACCCTCGTTATAAGCCCTTGGGACGCTTCCACTCTTAAGAATATCGAAAGGGCTATTTTAGCTTCCGATCTCGGACTTCAGCCTGTAAATGACGGTAAGCTTATAAGACTTGCATTCCCTCAGCCTACAGAAGAAAAGAGAAAGCAGCTCACCAAGGATGTTTCAAGGATGACTGAGGACGCAAAGGTTGCTATCCGTAATATCCGCCGCGATGCTAACGATAAGTGCAAGGATATGAAGAAGGCGGGCGAAATGACCGAGGATGAGCAGAAGTCATCCGAAAAGACAGTTCAGGAGCTCACCGATAAGTATATCAAGGCTCTTGACGCTGTTGCTGATGCAAAGAACAAGGAGATCATGTCTATCTGACAAGAATAACAAGCTTACACAGTCACGCTCGAAAGGGCGTGGCTTTGTGAGCATTTATGGAGTTTTGAATTATGGCATTGTTTAACAAGAAAAGTAAAGAAAATACCGAAGTCAAGGTTGACGAGCGTCTTCAACATATCGCATTTATCATGGACGGTAACGGAAGATGGGCGAAGAAAAGAGGTATGCCCAGGGAATACGGTCATACCCAGGGTGCAAAGGTATTTAAGGAAATAACCGAATATTGCGGTGATATAGGAATCAACACAGTAACCGTTTATGCCTTTTCCACCGAAAACTGGAAGAGACCTAAGGCAGAGGTCGATGCTATTATGAAGCTTTTTATCGACTATATCTACGAGGCTCTTAACGTAATGATGAAGAAGGATATCTGTATAAAGTTTCTCGGCGACAAATCACCTCTTCCCGATAAAATGAAGGAGCTCATGACAGAGGTCGAGGAAGGATCAAAGAATAACAAAAAGCACCTTAATATTGCCATAAATTACGGCGGTAAGGACGAAATAGTTCATGCTGTTAATACCGCAATAGCTGAAGGTATTACAGAGATCACCGAAAAGGATATTGAGGACCGTTTATATACAAAAGGACAGATGATGCCCGATCTTATTTTTAGAACGGCAGGGGAACAGCGTCTTTCAAACTTCCTTATGTGGCAGAGTGCTTATTCAGAATTCTATTTCACCGATACTCTCTGGCCCGACCTTAAGCCCGAGCACATCGATGCCGCAGTTGAAAACTTCTATCAAAGACAGAGAAGATACGGAGGACTCTAATAATGCTGACACGTACAATAAGCGGTGCCGTTATGGTAGCCTTGCTTATACCTTGCTTTATTTTTTCACATCTTATACTGCTTGAAGTAATTTTTGCTCTGCTTTGTCTTGCTGCTTGCTATGAAATGCTCGGCTGTCTGGGCAAAGGTAACGCATGGTTTATCAGCATTCCCACATATGTTATCGCTTTGGGCTTACCCTTCTTTGTTCGTCAGATAGATACGGGAATTCCGATAAGCGAGCTTATTCTTGTTGTATTTATTGTATATATGTTCTACGTTCTGGGTGTTGCGGTATTCTCTCACGGCAAGCATACTCCCTCTGATATAGGACTTCTTTTTACGATGATATTCTATATCATTTTCGGATTTACGTCATTTATTGCCATCAGATCGATAGACTCTAAGGGCGCCTTTCTTTATATTCTCGTTTTCATTTCCGCATGGATATCTGATACGGGTGCATATTTCACGGGTGTTCTTTTCGGCAAGCATAAGCTTATTCCCGACGTCAGCCCGAAAAAGACTGTAGAGGGTGCTGTCGGAGGTCTATTCTTCTGTGTATTGGCGTTTTTACTTTACGGATTTATCCTCGGTAAATACTTTGATAGATCCCCCGACTACATTATATTAGGTATCATGGGCTTCTTCCTTTCGCTTGTTTCGATGTGCGGTGACCTTATTGCATCCCTTATAAAGCGTCAGTTTAAAGTTAAGGATTACGGTAATCTTATTCCGGGACACGGCGGTATAATGGACAGATTCGATTCAACAATTGCCACCTCCTCGGTATTATTCGTTCTTTTAAACATACCCTATATCGTACAGAATATAATTTAAGGTAACTATATGAAAACAATATACGAAAAATCTATTACGGTGCTTGGCTCAACGGGTTCTGTAGGAACTCAGGCACTTGACGTTGCAAGAAGTCACAATATTAAGGTTGATGCAATCAGCGGTGCAAGAAGCGTTTCAAAGCTTGAAGAGCAAATAAGAGAATTTAAGCCAAATGTATGTGCGGTTCTGTTTGAGGATGCCGCAAAGGATCTTAAGTTAAGAGTTGCAGATACAGGCTGTAAGGTGATCTCAGGCAAGGATGCTATTGTAGATACAGCAGGTGCAGGGAAGAGCGACAGCGTTATAAATTCAATTACCGGTGAGGCAGGACTTGCTCCTTCCATAGCAGTAATCGAATCGGGCGTCACACTATCCCTTGCCAATAAGGAGACTATTGTTTGTGCAGGCGAGATAGTAAATAGACTTGCGAAGAAAAACAAAGTAAGGATCCTTCCTGTTGACAGCGAGCATTCCGCCATTTTCCAATGTATCGCAAACAGCCGTCATGAGGATATAAAATCTCTATGGCTGACTGCATCCGGCGGCCCCTTCTACGGTAAAACAAGAGAGGATCTTTCGGGTATTACCCCTGAAATGGCATTAGCTCATCCCACATGGAAGATGGGTCCCAAGATAACCGTTGACAGCGCAACTCTGATGAACAAAGGCTTTGAGGTTATAGAGGCGAGGTATCTATTTGACGTTACCGGTGACAAGATAAAGGTTGTTGTGCATCCTGAAAGCATAGTTCATTCTATGGTAGAATATATTGATAATGCGGTCATTGCACAGCTTAGCTGTCCCGATATGCGTTTATGCGTTCAGTATGCGCTTTCATATCCCAACCGCTGTGAGGGTACCCTCAAGCCTCTTGATCTTACCGAAATATCGGCTCTTACATTCAAAAAGCCCGATTATGACACCTTCAAATTATTAAAATTAGCGTATCGTGTTCTTGAAAAGGGCGGTAATTTAGGTGCAGCTCTCAACGGCGCCAACGAAAGAGCCGTTGCACTATTCTTTGAAAAAAAGATCTCCTTTACCGATATCATGGACCTTGTATGGGAGGCTGTTGACAAAACAGAATACATAAAGGATCCCGATCTTGAGGATATTTATAATACCGATATTCAAAGCCGCAGCATGGTTGACAGGCTTTTAAGGAGCTGATATTAATTTATATTCTTATAGCGATACTCATTTTTTGTACTCTTATTCTTTTGCATGAGCTCGGCCATTATATATTTGCAAGAATATTTAAGGTCGAAATTAAGGAATTTTCTGTTGGAATGGGGCCGAAGCTTGTTTCCAAAAGGTCAGAAAAAACAGGAATTCTCTATTCACTGAGGCTTTTGCCTATCGGCGGTTACGTTGCAATGGTGGGAGAGGACGAAGAATCGGATAATCCCAATGCTTTTTGTAACAAAAAGGTATGGCAAAGAATAATAATTTCCGCGGCAGGCTCTGCTGTTAATATTGCTGCGGGTGTAATACTTATGCTTTGCTTTATTCTTGCATCGAGCGCCATAGGTTCTACCGTGATAGCCGAGTTCAACGAAAATGCTATATCATCTTCCTGCGGTCTTGAGCTCGGAGACAGAATTATTGAGATCAACGGTAAAAAAACACCTATTTGGAATAACGTAATTTACGAGATCAGCCGTGACGGAACAGAACCGATGGACTTTTTGGTTGTCCGTGACGGTGAGAAAACATTTATAGAGGACGTCAGATTCGGAATTGAGTCGGAGGACGGTATCGACTACGGTGAGCTTGATTTCAAAGTGAAAAGGGAAGAGAAAAGCTTTGTAAACGTTATAAAGCACACCCTTCACGGCTCACTTTTAACTGTAAGAATGATATGGGAATCGCTTTTCGATCTTATAAGCGGCAGAATAGGATTCGAATCGGTAAGCGGACCTGTAGGAGTAACTACTACTATCGGAAACGCCGCAAAAACGGGACTTTACTCTCTGTTATATCTTTGCTCTATAATCGCGATGAATTTAGGTATATTTAATCTTTTACCCCTTCCCGCCCTTGACGGCGGACGTATATTCTTCCAGCTTATTGAGCTTATCAGAGGAAGACCCGTCAACAGAAAATACGAAGGCATGATACACCTTGCAGGTATATTGTTACTGCTTTTGTTTATGCTTTTAATAACAATCAAAGATATAAACGGTTTAATTAATTAATGATCATGAATAATAAAAGAGTTTCAAGAAAAATAAAAATAGGAAATACGTTCATCGGCGCAGATGCACCGGTTTCGGTTCAGTCGATGACAAATACCGACACCTGTGATATAGACGCAACATATAAGCAGGTTAAGGCTCTGCAGGACAGAGGCTGTGATATCGTTAGACTTACCGTTCCGACTCCTGAGGCGGCAAGGACCTTTTATAAGCTTAAGGAAATGGGTATAACTATCCCCATGGTAGCCGATATCCATTTTAATTATAAATGTGCCGTTGCAGCAGCGGAAAACGGAGCAGATAAAATAAGAATAAACCCCGGCAACATCGGTACTGACGATAAGATCAAAGAAGTAGTAAGAGCTTGTAATCTTAAGAACATTCCTATAAGAGTAGGCGTAAATTCCGGTTCTCTCGATAAGGAGATATTGAAGAAATACGGCCATGTATGCGCTGAAGCTCTTTCCGAAAGCCTTCTTAAGTCTGCGGCAATACTTGAAAGATTTGATTTTAACAACATTGTGCTTGCTATAAAGTCTTCAGACCCCCGAATCATGATAGATGCAAACCGCAAGGTATCAACAATGTGCGACTATCCTCTCCATCTCGGTGTAACAGAAGCGGGCAGTATGAGAATGGGAGTAATGAAATCCGCTCTCGGCATAGGTACTCTTTTGACCGAAGGTATCGGTGATACGATCAGAGTTTCTCTTACCGCCGATCCCGTTTATGAGATAGATTGGGGTATCGAAATACTTGAAGCCGCAGGACTACGTGAAAAAAGCGGTATTGAAATAGTTTCCTGTCCTACCTGCGGAAGAACAAAGATAGATCTTATCGGTCTTGTAAACGAGTTTGAGGACAGAATGACAAAGGAAATAAAGGTAACAAAGCCTATCAAGGTTGCCATCATGGGATGTGTGGTAAACGGTCCCGGCGAAGCAAAAGAGGCTGATATCGGTATTGCAGGCGGTATCGGTGAGGCTTTGCTTTTCAAAAAGGGCGAGATCGTAAAGAAATTGCCTGAAGAGGGTATTATCAGCGCGCTGATAGACGAAATTAACAGAATGTAGAAGGAAAATAAATTGGCTAAAACTTTTTTAGAGGTATTTTCAAAATATAGACCCGATGACGTAACGGCAGGGCTTCTCAATTCATCCGAGATCAAGGGCAGGCGGGCTGACGTTGAAAAAAGGATGCTTGAGGTTGACGTTGCCTTTTCACAGATAATTTCAAAGAATATTCTTTACCGTATCGAGGAAGAAATAGCGAAGGCATACGATCTTCGTATGATGCGTATCTGTCCTAAATATAATGAAGAGCTGTTCTACGTTGACTATATAAAGGAGATTCTTAAAGAGGCGTCGAGAAGCGCCTCTGTTTCTCGCGGATTTTTTAACGATTATCAATACAGGATCGACGGTAACGAAATAATTATAGACCTTGATTTCACAAACGGCGGTATAGAGCTTTTATATTCCGCCCAAACAAATAAAGAGATCGAAAAGATCATTTTCAACGAGTTTGGTCTCCATTATGACGTTACATTAAGAAGGAGCGATGATGCAACCTTCGATTATGAAAGCTACAGCCGCCGACAGATGGAGGAGCTTTCTAAATACATTCAGGAGATAGAGGCTGAACGTGAAAGAATACTTAATGCCCCTCCCGAGCTTACGGATACAGAGGATAAGGAGCCCGTATATACGGTAAACTCTACAGAGCTTGAAGAACCTGTACTCGAAAATCTTGAAAACGGACACATAAGAATAGGTCATATTACCGTTGACATTTCAGAACCCGAATATTTCATGGGTGATCATATTCCCTTTGATATTATTCCTACTCCCATATCTTCCCTTACCGGCAATATGCGTAATATCTGCACCATTGGGCGAATAGTTAACTTTGAGGCTAAACCGACGAGAAAAAACGACAAGCAGATAATCTCCTTTGGTATCACCGACGAGCAGGGCTCGATAACGGTAAAAGCAGTACTGCCCAATGAAGAGGCTGAGCCTCTTATGAAAGCTATATCAAAAACAAAATATAAGGAAAAACGCGGTACGATAAAGGTTGAGCTTTATTCAGGCGTTCTATGTGTTGTCGGAAACGTTAAGCAGGATTCCTTTGACGGTGAATTTACTCTCAATTTCTCCGATGCCTGTTCGGTCAAAGAGATAAAGAGAAGCGATGATGCCGAGGTAAAAAGAGTTGAACTGCACTGTCATACAAATATGTCAGCCATGGATGCTACCATCCCTCCGGGAACTCTTGTTGAGCTGGCGGCCTCCTGGGGACACAGAGCTATTGCGGTAACAGATCACGGTAATGTTCAGGGATTTCCCGAGGCAATGCTTGCCGCTGACGGACTCGCAAAAAAGGGTATAGATTTCAAGGTAATCTACGGCATGGAGGCATATTACGTGGATGATACAGCGAGAGCGGTTTACGGTGATGCGAAGGCATCCCTTGACGATGAATTCGTTGTATTCGACCTTGAAACCACAGGTCTTTCCGCGACCTATAATAAGATAACCGAAATCGGCGCAGTAAAGGTAAAAAACGGCGGAGTCATTGACACCTTCAATACCTTGGTCGATCCCGAGGTTCCGATACCCGCTGATATCGTTGAATTAACAGGTATTACGGATGAAATGGTTAAGGGCGCTCCGAAATGTAAGGAAGCCTTGGTAAGCTTTCTTGAATTTTGCGGAGATGATATACTTATAGCTCACAACGCAACCTTTGACACCTCATTTATCCGTGCGGCTGCAAAGGAATATAAGCTTGAATTTAACAACACATATCTCGATACAGTACCGCTTTCGATGTACGTTAATCCTGAGCTTAAAAAGCATAAGCTGAATGTACTTGCAGATTATTTCAAGCTTCCGGAGTTCAATCATCACAGAGCCTGCGATGATGCTGAGATGCTTGCCAAAATATTCTTCTGTATGTGTAACAAGCTCAAATTAGAAGGTATTACCGATTTTGATGCCATGAACAGAGCCATGGCAGACAGAGCCGATCCAAAAAAGCAGAGATCCTACCATATGATAATTCTCGCAAAAAATATGGTTGGATTAAAGAATCTTTATCATCTTATATCAAAGAGCTATCTTGATTATTATTATAAGAATCCCCGAATTCCCAAAACGCTTCTTGAGGAATACCGCGAAGGTCTTATCATAGGCTCCGCCTGTGAATCCGGAGAACTCTATTCCGCAATTTTAAAGAATAAGAGTCACGAAGAACTTCTTGAAATCGCTGATTTTTACGATTATCTTGAAATTCAGCCCCTTTGTAATAATATGTTTATGCTTGATAAGGGTCTTGTGCCCGATATTGATGCTTTAAAGGCCATAAACAGACAGATAATAGATCTCGGCAAAGAGCTTGGTAAGCCTACCGTAGCTACCTGTGACGCGCATTTTGCGGACAAGCACCATGAGATCTACCGTAAGATACTCCTTAAATCAATGAAATTTAAGGACGGTGACAGGGATACGGGCATATATCTGCGTACGACAGAGGAAATGCTGAAGGAATTTGACTATCTCGGAGAAGAATTAGCGTATGAGGTGGTTGTTGAAAATCCTAATAAGATAGCTGACATGACAGAAAAGATCAGAGCTATCCCCGAGGGTACATATACTCCCGAAATGGAGGGCGCTGAAGAGGATCTCCAGCGTATCTGCTGGGAAAGAGCAAAGAGTATGTACGGAGATCCCTTGCCCGAAATAGTAAGCGAAAGACTCGACAGAGAGCTTACTTCAATCATCAAAAACGGCTTTGCAGTGCTTTACATGATAGCACAAAAGCTTGTATGGTATTCGGAGGAGAACGGCTATCTTGTTGGTTCACGAGGCTCGGTTGGTTCGTCATTCGTTGCAACAATGGCGGGTATAAGCGAGGTTAATCCGCTTGTGCCCCATTACAGATGTCCTAACTGTAAGCATTCTGAATTCTATACCGACGGTTCTATAGGTTCAGGCTATGACTTACCCGATAAAGACTGCCCTCATTGCGGCACGCATATGATCGGAGACGGCCATGATATCCCCTTTGAAACGTTCCTCGGCTTCTACGGTGATAAATCCCCCGATATCGACCTTAATTTCTCGGGAGATGTTCAGGGTAAGGTTCATAAATATACCGAGGAACTTTTCGGGTCCGAAAACGTGTTCAGAGCCGGAACTATTTCCGCTCTTGCAGAAAAAACCGCCTTTGGTCTTGTAAAGAAATATGCGGAGGAAAAGGCTATCCCCCTCAACCGTTCCGAGGTAGAGCGTCTCAAAAACGGATGTGTCGGTGTTAAAAAAACTACCGGTCAGCATCCCGGCGGTATTATCGTTGTACCGAGAAAATACGACGTTACCGACTTTACTCCGGTTCAGCATCCTGCAGACGATGCCAATTCAAGTATAATAACAACACACTTTGCATTCTCATATCTTCACGATACCATCCTTAAGCTTGATGAGCTCGGACACGATATGCCGACAAAGTATAAAATGCTCGAGGAATATTCGGGCTTAAGCGTTCTCGACGTTCCTATGAACGATAAAAAGGTCATGAGTCTATTCCTTAACACCGAGGCATTAGGTATTACTGCAGAGGAATGCGGAGCTCCCGTAGGAAGCTTCGGTCTCCCTGAATTCGGTACACGATTTGTTCAGCAGGTTATAGTTGACACAAAGCCTAAATCATTCTCCGATCTTTTACAGCTCTCCGGTCTTACTCACGGTACAGACGTTTGGGCAGGTAACGGTGATGAGCTTATTAAAAACGGTACCTGTACGATATCAGAGCTTATCGGAACCCGTGACTCGATCATGACCTATCTTATCTACCACGGTGTAGAAAAGAGTATGTCCTTTAAGATAATGGAGGACGTACGAAAGGGTAAGGGCTTAAAGCCTGAATACGAGGAGGCTATGAGAGCGCAGGAAATTCCCGACTGGTATATCGCTTCCTGTAAAAAGATCAAATATATGTTCCCTAAGGCACATGCCGCGGCTTACGTTACTTCGGCAATACGCCTTGCATGGTTCAAGGTCTATTATCCTGTTGTGTTCTATGCGGCATTCTTTACCGTTGCGCCCTCCGGATTCGATGCTGAGATAGTCGGAAATGGAAGAGCTAACGTTGCATTCACCTTAAAGGATATAGACGAAAGAAGAAAGAAAAAACAGACCGAAAAGAAGGAAGAGGATATGATTCCTGCACTTCAGCTTGCAAACGAAGCAATGGCGCGAGGTGTAAAATTCCTGCCGATAGACCTATATAAGTCTCACGCATTTAAATTTCTGCCCGAAGGAGAGGACGGAATACGTATGCCCTTTAATGCTTTACCCGGCTTAGGTGATGCCGCGGCTGAAAAGATCATGGAGGTATGTGTATCGGGTGATCTTCTTTCTATCGAGGATCTTCGCCAGAGAGCGGGTCTTTCAAAATCCATAATAGAGATTTTAAGACGAAATAAAGCCTTTACAGGGCTTTCCGAGACCAACCAGGTATCTTTGCTTGATAACCCGGGTATCGGCTCAAACGAGCACGAAAATGAGCTTGAACGCAAGCGTAACGAGCTCTTAAAAAATACCGAATCACAGCTGCAAAAAAACTATGACTATGATGCAGTTGACGATGATTCGCAGATCTCATTATTCTAAATAAAAAAAGTACGGAGTGATCCGTACTTTTTTTATTTATAGGAAATTGCTCCACTTCGGGTACTGAAGAAACAAGCCTATGTAAGGTTCACGCCCGATCATCGGTGCGGGCCGGCGCCCGCTTTTTGTTATTCTATCGGTTTTGAAACGTCTATCCATTCCTTGGCATTTGAATAGCTTTCAAGCTCGTCGATAGTAAGCTCGATTGCGCTGTTCGAACTGCCTGCGGCAGGGAATACAGTCTCGAAACGTTTCATAGATATATCAAGGTAAACCTTTATACCTTCGTTGATGCCAAAGGGACAAACACCGCCGACTCCGTGGCCTATATTAGGCTCTACCTCGTCAAAGGAAAGCATTTTCGCCTTTGTATGGAACTGTGCCTTATATTTTGAGTTATCTATCTTTGCGTCTCCTGCTAAAAGGATAAGTATTACTGCATCGTCAACCCAAAAGGACATAGTTTTTGCTATTCTTGCAGGCTCTGTGCCTGCCGCCTTTGCCGCAAGCTCAACAGTTGCGCTCGATTCTTCAAATTCAAGAATCCTTGTTTCGATATTAAACTGTGAAAAATATGATCTGACTCTTTCGATAGACATATAAGATCCTTATCTGAGCTTGTACTGAACAGAAAGCTCTTTATACTTTTCGCTGAATTCTTCGTTTTCGATAGATTTGAGAGCGTTGAGATATTCGTGGGTATCGTAAGCGTTCTGTACTACCTCTATCATTGTAACCGCGATATTAGAGCAATGGTCGGAAACTCTTTCGAAATTCGTGAGTATATCGTTCAAAACAAAGCCGTGCTCTATCGTACATTCTCCGACCTTAAGACGGGTTATATGTCTTGATTTTATGGAAGCAAGAATTGTATCGATAACCTGTTCGAGAGGCTCTACCTCTTTCGCAAGGGAAAGGTCGTTTTTAATGTAAGCTTCCGTTGTAAGCTTTACAATATCGGTCAATGCTCTGTGAGCAACCTTGAGATCTGCCATTGCATCATCGGTAAACTTAAGGTTCTTTTCATGCATTTCACGGGCAGCCTTGATAAGATTAACCGCATGGTCGCCGAGACGCTCAAAATCACCGATAGAGTGAAGCATACGCGATACCTCTGCGTTATCCTTATCGGAAAGCTCATTTCTTGAAAGCTTTACAAGGAAGGTGCCGAGCTTGTCCTCGTATTTATCAATATCACTTTCTATAGTCATTACGTCGTTAGCTCTGCGTTCATCGTAATTACCGCACAAATTGATTGCAGAAATAATGGCGGTCTCTGCTTTACTTGCCATTTCAATGCAACGGTTTTTACATTCTGAGATGGCGAATGCGGGTGTGTTAAGAAGTCTGTCGTCGATAAACGTATATTTTTCTTCCTTACCGGGCTTATCCTTGATAATGATATTTGCAATTTTAACAAGAGCTTTCTGGAAGGGAAGAAGAAGTACCGTTGTAAAAAAGTTAAATATAGAGTGGGCAACTGCAATCTTAAACGGAGTCACGTTTGAGGCTAAGAAATCGATTATTACTTCACTTCTAAAGATATAATAAACGGGAATGTATATAAGCAATACTATCGATGTACCGATAAGATTGAACAAGATATGTATTACTGCAACTCGCTTTGCGTTCTTATTAACTCCGATACTGGAAATAAGAGACGTTACACAGGTACCGATATTCTGACCCATTATGATCGGAATAGCCATACCAAAGGATACCATACCCGTCGTGTTTGCCAGATTCTGTAAAATAGCAACAGAAGCAGCAGAGCTCTGAATGATACCGGTGAATACGGCACCAACCAAAACACCGATCAAGGGGTTACTGAATACAGAGATTATTGTTTCGAACTTTTCGGGATTCGATTCTGCAAAGGCTGCAATAGGCTCCATTGCGTCCCCCATAAGCTCCATACCGAACATCAAAACGGCAAATCCGATTAAAATATTACCTGTATCCTTCTTCTTAGTTGTTTTACCAAGCATTATAAGAGCAATACCGATAAATGCAACAAGAGGAGAAAAGTTTGCGGGCTTCAAAAGGGCTATCCATCCGTCCGACTCAATACCCGAAAGAGAAAGGATCCATGCAGTAAGAGTAGTACCTATATTGGAACCCATGATTACACCAACGGTACTGCCAAGAGACATAATACCCGAGTTTACAAGACCAACAAGCATTACTGTAAGTGCTGAGGATGACTGTATTGCAATCGTAATACCTGCACCGAGAACCAAGCTCTTTAACCAATGGGATGTTGCACTCTGAAGGGCATTCTGAAGCTTACCGCCGGAAAGCTTTTCGAGACCCGAGGACATTACATTCATACCAAAGAGGAAGAAACCAAGGCCACCTAACAACATAAATGCCTGAATGAAAATTTGTACCATTTCATGTTCGACGAATATCGTCTTTACCTCACTTGAATTTTGTATTGTCGCATACGCTTTAATTATACAATATTTTAGTTGTTTTGGCAATAGAAAACAAAAGAATTTTATTTATTTACAACTGATTTAATTTTTGTACCAATTAGTGAAACAACGGTTATCTTTATAATATCTCCGGGGATAAAGGGAAGGATCATCAATATTACGGCATTGATATCGCCGCTCTTAAGCCATAACAGATACCAAAACGCTCCGACTGCATATAAAACAAAGGTTGAGATAAGCATTATAATAAATTTCAGCAAGCTATTAATCGTTTTTTTAAAGCCTGCGGTAAGTATTATAACAAAAGGTATATATCCTAAAATAAAACCGCCTGAAGGGGATAAGAGCTGTGTTATCCCGCCCGTGAATGACGAAAACACGGGAAGTCCCGTAAATCCGCAGGCAACGTATATTATTACCGAGAATACAGCAACCTTCGGGGTATGTATGTAAGCGTACAGATAAATAAGAAGAGTGCACAGGGTTATCGGAACAACACCAAAGGGAAGGGCTATGGGTGACAATACGCACAATAGTCCTGCCGATAATGCAGTATATACAAGATTTTTAAGTTTAGTTCTTTTCATTTGTAAGCGTACGGGAAACGGCATCTCTCCAGCCCTTTAAGTATTTATCTTTTAATTCACTATCCATAACGGGTGTAAATTTCTTTGCTATAGATTTAAGAGCTTTGATCTCGTCGGTATTCTTATAATAGCCTGTAGCAAGTCCTGCAAGGTATGCCGCGCCTAATGCCGTTGATTCGATGCACGCGGGACGGTTGATCTCAACACCAAGAATATCCGCCTGGAACTGCATCAAAAGATCGTTTGCACAGGCTCCTCCGTCAACGTTCAGGCTTTGCATTCTTATACCTGCCGATCTTTCCATAGCTCTCAAAATATCATGACTTTGGTAGGCTATGCTCTCAAGACCCGCACGTACAATATGGCTTTTATTTGTACCTCTTGTAAGGCCCGTTACAGTACCCTTTGCGTATTGATCCCAGTAGGGCGCGCCAAGTCCTGTAAAGGCAGGAACTATATAAACTCCTGCGTTATCCTGAACCTTTGAAGCCTCAAGCTCAGAATCCGCCGCAGAGCTGATGAATTGCATCTGATCGCGAAGCCATTGTATTACTGCGCCTCCGACAAATACAGAGCCTTCAAGAGCATAGGTTACTTTACCGTCAATACCCCATGCAATTGTTGAAACAAGACCGTCATTGTTGATATGAGGCTTACCGGCTGTGTTGAGTAAAAGAAAGCAACCTGTTCCGTAAGTATTTTTGGCTTGTCCCTCATCAAAGCAGGTCTGACCGAAAAGTGCTGCCTGCTGGTCGCCTGCTATACCCGATATAGGTATATCTGTTGTAAGTCCGAAGAGTGAAGTGGTACCGAAAATGCCGCTTGACGGACAAACTGCCGGAAGCATAGATTCGGGTATATCGAGCAATTCGAGAAGCTCCTTGTCCCAAGCAAGCTCGTTAATATTATAAAGCATCGTTCTCGAAGCATTTGAATAGTCTGTTGCATGAACTCTGCCTTCTGTAAGATTCCAGAGAAGCCATGTATCGACTGTACCGAAAAGAAGCTCTCCCTTTTCCGCCTTCTCACGGGCGCCCTTTACAGAATCGAGTATCCATTTGATTTTAGTACCTGAAAAGTACGCATCGATCACAAGTCCCGTTTTATTCTTTATTATATCGGTATAGCCTTCCTGCTTTAGTCTGTCGCAATATTCAGCGGTTCTTCTGCATTGCCATACGATAGCGTTATATATAGGTCTGCCTGTGTATTTGTCCCATACTACCGTTGTTTCTCTTTGGTTTGTTATTCCGATCGAATCTATCTCATTTGCTCCGATACCGCTTTTCTCAAGAGCTTCCTTGGCTACTGTCAACTGAGTTTGCCAGATCTCTAAGGGATCGTGCTCTACATAGGAGGGAAGAGGGAATATCTGTTTGTACTCCTTTTGTGCAAGGCTGATGATATTTCCGTTTTTATCAAATATTATACATCTTGAGCTTGTAGTACCCTGATCGAGTGCCATTATATATTTTTTGTTCATTTTAAACACCTAATTTATGTATGTTACAGCATTGGGATAGACCGATATTTCTATCTTGTCGGTTTCTTCTATCTCACCGTCGGCGCATATCGTTTTTGTATTTTCGACGGTAACGTTTTTACATTTAAAATATTTAACGATATCCTTGAATTTAGGATCAAGCTCTTCTGTTTTACTGTCTATATAGCTTCCCTTACGGTATGCTGAAACAAGGGAAGCAAATTTAACTCTTGAGATTTTTGATACTATAAGCATATCAAGAAGCCCGTCATCAGAAACGGCAAGAGGTAATGCCTTAAAACCTCCGCCGCAGTAGGGAAGATTACCTACACAGCAAAGAAGACATTTTTCGTAAACTATATGCTTCTTATCATTCCTATCTATAATAGTTATCTTAAAATCCTGGCCTAACTTGTGAGAAAGTACGTTCAATACTCCTAAAATATAAGCAGAGCTTCCAGAAATAAGCTTTTTGTTCTTATAAAGTCCCGTTTTCTCGGCAACATCGCAGTCGAAGCCGATATTTATCATATTAACAGCGTAGGTTCCGTTATACTTTATAAGATCTATCTTTCGTTCTCCCTTTTCATTTTCAAAAGCACGTCTGAAATCATTACCGCTGCCTGTAGGCATTACGCTGAACGCGGCTCTGTCCTGTGCATTTGCTTCCATGATTCCGTTTACGACCTCGTTTATCGTACCGTCGCCGCCGCATACGATAAAACGAAGACGGCCTTCGTTATTCTCACAGCATTCCTTAACGTAGCGTGTTGCGTCCCCTACAGCCTTTGTGGTATATACAATAGCATTCGTCTTTTTAAGCTCCGCTTTTACAGCATCGCCGTGTCCTGCTTTGGGATTGATTATCTGAAATATTTTCATTGTGAAACTCCTTGTGGTTATTTCGATTTTATTATACAACATTTATTTTAATTTATCAAGATTATCCGATATATTTGATATCGCAAAAAATTTCATAAAAAATTCATAGGTAAATATGTTGACTTAAAAATAAAACTGATATATAATAATTAAAATATAATTATTGGAGGTATGACGATGAGTTTTGATGAGTCCTACAAGTTTACAAAAGAAGCTTTAACATTCGACGACGTGCTTCTTATTCCCGCAAAAAGTTCTGTTCTTCCCGCTGATATCAAGCTTGGAACCAGACTTACCAAGAAAATAACCCTTAACGTGCCGATTCTTTCCGCCGCTATGGATACTGTTACAGAATCCACAATGGCAATTGCGATCGCAAGAGAAGGCGGCGCAGGCGTTATTCATAAAAACATGCCTTTGGAACGTCAGGTTGACGAAGTAGAAAGAGTTAAGAGAAGCGAAAACGGTGTTATTCTCGATCCTCTTTACCTTTCCCCCGATAATTATGTTTATGAAGCCGAAGAGCTTATGGCAAAGTATAAGATCTCCGGTGTACCGATCTGTGATGATGACAGAAAATTAGTCGGCATTATCACCAACCGCGATATGAGATTCCTTTCTTCCATGGATATGCAGATCAAGGAGGTTATGACAAAGGATAATCTTATCACCTCCAAGGTTGGTACAAGCCATGCAGAAGCGCAGGAGATCCTTCGCCAGCACAAGATAGAGAAGCTTCCCTTGGTTGACGAATCAAACGTACTCCGCGGTCTTATCACCATAAAGGATATCGAAAAAGGAAACAAATATCCCAATTCCGCAAAGGATTCTCAGGGCAGACTTCTCTGCGGTGCCGCTATCGGTGCAACATCAGACGTACTTGTCCGCGCTGAAGCGCTTCTCAAAGCAGGCGCAGATTTCCTTGTGCTCGACTCAGCTCACGGCCATTCCCAGAATATACTTAACGCTATTAAAAAGGTTAAAGAAGCATTCCCCGATGCACAGCTTATTGCAGGTAATATTGCAACAGCCGAAGCCGCTGTCGATATGATCAAGGCAGGTGCAGATGCTATTAAGGTTGGTATAGGCCCAGGTTCTATCTGTACAACACGTGTTGTTGCAGGTATCGGTGTACCTCAGATTACCGCTATTTTTGATGTTGCAAGAGCTGCAAAGGAATATGATATTCCCGTTATTGCTGACGGCGGTATCAAGTATTCCGGTGATATCACCAAGGCTATAGCGGCAGGCGCTGACGTTATCATGGTTGGTTCACTTCTTGCAGGCTGTGAGGAAAGCCCCGGAGAAACAGAAATATATCAGGGCAGACGCTTCAAGCTCTACCGCGGTATGGGTTCGCTTGCAGCTATGGAAAAGGGCTCCAAGGACAGATACTTCCAGGAAAACAACAAGAAGCTTGTTCCCGAAGGTATTGAAGGACGCGTACCTTACAAGGGTAAGGTTGCAGATACTATCTATCAGCTTCTCGGCGGTCTCAGAAGCGGTATGGGTTACTGCGGATGCGAAACAGTTGCACTCCTTAAGGAAAACGGACAGTTCGTTCGTATCACCGGTGCAGGTCTCCGCGAATCTCATCCTCACGACGTTTCCATTACAAAGGAAGCTCCCAACTACAGTACAATGTCATAATCAAAAGCTCTCAAACGAGAGCTTTTCTATTTTACTGCATTTAGAAGAAATAAAGAACGAAGGCTCCTTGTGGAGCCTTCTGTTAATTATGCAAAGGGATTTTCGGTCTTATAAGGAAGTGAAGCAGGCTGATTATATGCTATATCCTTAACTCCGAGAAGCTTAACAACCTCAAAGAGGGTCTTGCCGCAGTTAGCAAATCCGACACCGGAATGGTGAGGATAGTTCTTTTCAATAAGAACGTGACGGTAGAAACGAGGCATTTCGGGAATAGCGATAATACCTATAGTCCCGAAGGAATGGGTGGGCATATCAAGGGTCTCACCTTGAGCAATATAAGAGGTAAGCCTACAGTCTGCAGTACCCTGAAGTCTGAAGATGGTAACGGGAGAGGTGATAAGATCTCCTTCTGCTGTACCTCTTGTGATAAAGGGCTCGCCTTCGGGCTCAAGGTCACGCTTCATGATCCTCTGATAACCCATGGTAGGCTTCTTTAAGAAGCAGATAGAACCGTTACCGCAATGGAATCCCATAAACATTTCGTTAGGCTTATATCCGTTAGCCTTATCCTTGTATGCTTCATAAAGATCCTTGGGAACTGTGTTGTTGATATCGAGAAGGGCAGGAGCCTTACCTGTAGCAAGGTAGAGCATATACTCGGTAAGAGTACCGTAGATATCAACCTCGCAGGAAACGGTGATACCCTTAGCCGAGAGTCTGCCGTTTACGTAGCAGGGAACTATCTTGAATGCAGTCTGGAAGGAGGGCCAGCACTTATTGGCAAAGATAACGTGCTCACAAGCACCTCTGTTGGCTTCAGCCCAGTCAAGAAGGGTAACCTCATACTGTGCAAGTCTTGCAAGTGCATCGGGATATGTAACACAACCGCCGTAATCTGCAAGCATTTCTTCAACTATTGCAGGAATTCTTTCGTCATTTTCATGCTCATTAAAGGAACAGAAAAGGTCAAGCTCGCTGTTTTCCTGAATTTCCACACCGAGATCGTAAAGAGGCTTGATGGGAGCATTACAAGCAACAAAATCCATAGGTCTGGGACCGAAGGAAATGATCTTAAGAGAAGAAAGGCCTATAATAACTCTTGCGATAGGCTCGAACTCTGCGATAGAAGCTGCAGTTTCGTCTGCTGTACCAACAGGCTCTTCGGGGATGAATACCTTGAGACCGCGCATATTGAGGTTATAGGACGCGTTGAGCATACCGCAGTATGCGTCGCCTCTGCCGTCGAAGAGATCATTCATAGATTCCTCGGCTGCAGCACAGAACATTCTGGGACCCCAGAATTTCTGAGCCATCATAGTTTCGGGGGTTTCGGGACCGAAATTTCCGAGGTAAACTATAAGAGCGTTTACGTCATTTGCCTTGAGGTCATCCAGAGCCTTCAATGCGTCATTTTCGTTTTCAACGAGTACAGGGCAGTTGTAAAGCTCTAAACCAAGCTTATCGCATTCAGCCTTAACAGCATTTCTTCTGTTTGTACTGAGCTCCTTGGAAAAACAGCTTCTGCTTACCGCAACAATACCCATTTTAACTTTTACGTCGTTAGTAAACATAGTTTTACTCCTTTATATTCTTAATATTTTTCATTATTTTATTTTTACCTCTGCCGAAATAATCAAACAGAGTGCAAAATTCATCATAAAGCTTATCGTAGATCAGTTTATTTTTGAGATCAGGCTTATATACGACATCCTTTAATTTGCCCATTTTTTGCGCGGCTTGAGCAACCGTATCATATCCGCCGGATCCCTTACCTGCGGCAACTGCACCGAATATCGCCGCTCCGAGCGCCGCCGCCTGAGGCGAGCCCGAAACCTTAATATCACAGCCTATAACGTCGCAATATAATTGCATTACAAAAGGGTTCTTTTCTGCAATTCCTCCCGCGGCATGAATTATATCTATATTCAGACCGTATTTACGGAAATTTTCGATTATCATTCTTGCTCCGTAGGCTGTTGCTTCTACCAAGGCTCTGAAGATATCCTCAGGTTTTGTTGAAAGATCCATACCTACTATCGTACCCGAAAGATCGGCTCCGCCTTCAAGAGCTCTGTTGCCGTTCCACCAATCAAGAGCTATAAGATGATTTTCTCCCGGCTCAAGCCTTGATGCAAGATCGAATATATACTGCATTTCTGAAATTCCAAGTTCATCGGCTTTTTTCTTATACGAATAGGGAAGCATATTTTCAAGATACCATGCGAAGTGATCTCCCATGCAAGCTTGACCTGCCTCATAGCCGAAATATCCCGGTATCATACCGTCTTTAACGTAACCTGCAATTTCTTTTACATCAAGCTCTCTTTCGTCAAGAGTCATAAAGCAGGCTGATGTTCCTAATATTAACAGCATTTCACCCGGTTTTGTAACCTTTGCAGCGGGAACTGTGCAATGGCCGTCGATATTACCTACAGCAACCGCTGTTCCTTCCTGCAGACCTAATCTTTGTGCCATTTCCTTGGTTAACGATCCGGCTTTAGTACCAATAGATTGTACCGGAGCGTTGAGTTTTTCCTGAACAAGATTCTTTAACCGTACGTCAAGCTCTTCAAAAAACAAGGGATCGGGATACCCGTCGTCCGAATGCCATAATGCCTTATAGCCTGAGGTACAGGAGCTTCTGACCTGCTTTCCCGTTAACTGCCATACTATCCAATCAGCCGCTTCTATAAAATAATCTGCGCTGTTATAGACCTCAGGAGCGTTATTCAGAATATGCATCACCTTAGGAACAAGCCATTCGGGGGAAATATTGCCGCCGTAACGCTCTATAAATGCCATACCCTTGCTTCTCGCGTGGTTGGTTAATAAAGCCGCTTCCTCAACCGATGAATGATCCTTCCATAATTTAACGTAAGAGCAGGGAAGAGATGAAAATCTTTCATCAAAACAAAGAGGAGTACCGTCTGAATAAACAGGAATCAGCGTACATGACGTAAAATCAATGCCTATTCCAATTATGTCCGATTTATGAACGCCCGATCTCTTAATAATTTCAGGAACGCAATGCTCAAGGACGTCTATGTAATCATGGGGATGCTGTAAAGCATAATCACGAGGTAACTTAATGTCCGAATTATATAAAACTTTATCCATTACTCCGTGTTTATACTCAAGAACCTCTGTAGCAATCTCGGCACCGTTTGCAATATCAACCAAAACAGCCCGTCCTGATAAGGTTCCGTAATCGATTCCAATTGTATATTTAGACATAACATTCTCCTTGATTATTTATATAATTATATCATAAGGAATTTTATTTTACAAGAAGATTTTCATTATTTATATAAAAAAGATGAAAACAGAATCGAAAGGAATTTTTTTGATGAGTATATATACGTCTGACAGATTTAAAATCAAAAGGATTTTTTTGTGACATATAAAGTATCGTTAAATAAAAATAAAATCGAAAGGATTTTTTTAAACGTATCGATCATAGCTGATAAGTATTTAAATCGAAACGTATTTTATAAAACGTCAGTAAATAATTAAATTCTGATATAAGAATTGTAATTTAATATAGTTTAACATTCCGCTTTTTAAGCTTCAAATCATAACAGATACCCAAAATTATATCTCGTCCTTATTTTAATAAATTCTTTCACTTCCCTCAATTATATAAAATTTGCATTTTATATAATTTGATATTAAATTTTACAGGGCAGTTTCAACTGCCCCGTTATTAATATAATGCTTTTCCTTCCCATGCTTCATCGGGTACAAGGTCAAGTATCTTTAATATTGTAGGAGCAACATCCTTGATGCTGACGTCCTTGAGTACCGTACCCGCTTTAAAATCCTTACCTCTTATCATTAGCGGTATCGTAACATCCCGTTCGTCGCAATGATCGTGGTCATGACCGCTATGGTCTGATACAATGATAACCGTAGTATTTTCATCTGCTGCAGCATCAACAAGACGGTAAATTTCATCCCAAACGAAATTGCATGCTTCGATGTATTTTTCGCTCATCCATCCAAAGCCATGACCGTGGGAGTCTATCAGATCGTGATGAAAGAACGTAAAGCTGGTAAAATTATTATTGAGATAATCGATAGCTTTATCGGTAAGCTCCTTTGTTGCTTTCTCAATGCCGTTATAATAACCGCTTACAAAGCAATCGTATGCCATAGATCCGGGTTTTGCAAGATCTCTTAATTCACCCCAGGTATAAAACATCGCACTTCGTCTGTCTCTGCGATGAAAAATATCGGTCATTGCTTTAACCTTGTTATAATAACCGGGGTCATAGTTATCAAAGCAACCGTGCTTTTCCGGATCTACAGATTTAAAAAGCGACACGTGACAAGGCATGGTTATTGCAGGTATTACTGTTTTTGCATCAAGAGCATATGCACAGTCCTTCATAAATTCCTTAGCTTTCGGTACGTGTTCGATCGCCGCAGGATCCATTCCGTCCGTAACAATAAGAATTACTTTCTGATCATTTACTATATTCATTTTTACCTCCGTTAAATAATTATAAAATCGATCTGCCGTCCCATTCCTCATCGGGAGCTATACCTAAAAGAGTTGTTACGGTTGGTGCTATATCCAAAATTGATATATTTTCAAGAGCACTTCCCTTTTCAAAGCGTTTTCCCTTTATTATAACGGGTATCCTTGTATCACATTCGCTTCCGTGATCATTGTCATGTCCCGAATGATCGGATATAACGATAATAGTGGTTTCATCGTCTGCGGCATCAGCCACTTTATATATTTCGTCCCAAACGAAACGTACCGCATCAATATATTTTTTACTCATCCAGCCATATCCGTGTCCTACGTCATCGATCAGGTCATAGTGCAGGAAGATGAACGACGCTTCATCATTGCTCATAAAATCAATAACACTATTTGTAAGCTTTTTTACTGTTTCCCTGTTACCGTAAAAATCCTTGTTAATATAACAGGAATAAGCAATATCATTAGGTCTTGTAAGATATTTCAGCTGTTCCCATGCATAGAACATGGCGGATTTACGGTCGTTAAGACGTAAAACATCGCAGATAGTACGGTAATCCTTATCAGGCTTTCTATATCCGTTTGTGGTTATGGTATGCTTTGACGGTTCAACAGACTTAAAGAGAGAAAAGTGACAAGGCAACGTATCCGAAGGCATTACCGAGCGTGCATTCATGCAGGAAGCGGAACCCTTTAAAAATTCTTTTGCTTTCGGTATATACTCAACAGCATCGGGATGCATTCCGTCAGTTAATATTAAAATAATCTTATCGTTGATCGCTGAAGCCATATTTTACCTCATTAAACATAATATTCCTCAAGAGTATCAAGGCATATACAGGAAAGGGGATTTCCGAAGACAGCACCGCAGTCGATAGCTATATGGAAATTCTTTCGGTATATCCTGCCTTTATTGGAAGGATCTATATAAAAAGTAGGAGTATGTCCCGTTACAAGATATTTATCCTCAAAATACACTCTGTTATAATTACAGCGGTACCATACAAGCTCCTTTATGCTGTAATCCTCAAGCGGCTTTCCCTGTGAAAAATTATCAAGGCCTGCATGAACCAAAAGGAAATCTCTTCCGTTCACCGTAAGCTCCTTATATACAATAAAATCGTTAATGTAATCAAGAATACGCTTTCTTTTAACATAGTTAAGGGCGGTGAATGCCTTATATGTCGGATATCCTCCGTTATCCGTCCAATGCGTAAGGCTTCTGTAAACCTTATCGCTGATCTGAGAAGAGTAGTTTTCTTCGGTTATCTCAACGTTAAGCGCTTCAAGGACTGTAAATGCCATAAGCTCATGATTACCGAGCATGGGTATCACATTTCGCCGCTTCATCATATCAAGCAGTATATCTATTCCGTTATCTCCCCTGTCGATAACGTCGCCTAAAATATATAAAGTATCCTCGGAGCTGAAATCGATCTTTTCAAGCATAGCAAGATATTTATCATAACATCCGTGAATATCACTCATAACGTAATTCATATATCT
The DNA here is from genome assembly GCA_015065105.1 of Oscillospiraceae bacterium. Classification (GTDB taxonomy): domain Bacteria; phylum Bacillota; class Clostridia; order Oscillospirales; family CAG-272; genus RGIG7300. Next base: position 87,218 of record SVQZ01000001.1, read on the forward strand.
ACTCCTTTCTTAATTAATATTATAACAATTTTACTTCCTTATGTCAATATTTATATAAAGTACCGCAGACCCCAGCGAATTTCTACATTTTTTTGATAACGTAGGAGTAGATTTTTCTTATAATATAAAAAATTGTATTTTATTATTTACTTTGAAAAAATTTTGTGTTATAATAAGATGATTATGAAAATATTCGGAGGTCTTACACAATGAAAGCAATAATTATGGCTGCCGGCAAAGGCACAAGATTACAGGAGCCCGGCAATCCTAAGCCCAAGGTACTTCGCGAAGCAAACGGACGTCCCCTTTTAGACTACGTTTTCGATGCAATGCCTATGATAGAAAAAAAGGATATTACTGTTGTAACAGGCTTCATGAGCGAGCTTGTTGAGGACGCATTCAAGGATTACGGATGCTCCTTCCAGCGTCAGGGCGACGATGCATACGGCACAGGATATGCCGTTATGTGCGGTATAGAAAATGCTAATTTCAATGATTATCACGGAGATATCCTTATCGTTAACGGAGATGCTCCCCTTACCGCTCTCGAAACTGTTAAAGGTATCATAGCACAGCACGAAGCAGAAGGCAACCTTGCAACCCTTCTTTCTGCTGACACACAGTTAAAGCTTCCCTACGGAAGAATCATCCGTGACGAAAACGGCAACGTTATTGATATCCGCGAGGAAAAGGATTGCACAGAGGAAGAAAAGGCTATCACCGAGCTCAACGTTGGTATGTACGTATTCAATGCCGATGCTCTCCGAGAGGCTCTTAAGGTTATCGACTGCAATAATGCCGCAGGAGAATATTACATAACCGACGTTCCTCCCGCTATTGCAAGAATGGGTAAAAAGGTCAACGCTTATATTACTACTGATGACGATGAGCTTATCGGCGTAAATACACCCGAGGATCTCGCGACTGTTGAAAAGATCCTTAATTCAAGGAAATAATTATAATATTTAGGGGATATTATGGATAAGAATATAGAATTCCGCAAGCAGATGCGCGGATACAATACCGAAGACGTTAACCGCTTTATATCTGAAGAAAACGTTCGCTTCAATAAGATCGAGGAACGCTATAAAAAAGATGCCGACGAAATGAGCGTACGTATCAAAGAATTGGAGTATAAATTGGAGGAATCAAAAAAAAGTGATGCTGAGATACGCGATCTTATGATCAAAAATGAGCTTCTCACATCAGAGCTTGAATCTCTTAAGACTTCCCTTTCCGAAAAGGACGTTCTCATTGAATCCATGAAGGAAGAGCTCGAAAAGGCAGATGAAAAAATGTCAGAGCTTAAAAGAATCCCCGACTCAAGAATAATCAGCACAGTTACTCCCGATATGGAATTATGCCGTGAGAAGGCTGAAAAGTATGACGCAATTTGTGACAGAGTCGATGAGATCCTCAATTTCGCAAAGGAAGAGGCTGAAAAGATCATCAAGGAGGCTTCTGACTATAAGATAGCGGCACAGCGTAATGCCAAAAGAGAATCAGATGCATTCAAAAGCTCCATCAACAACCGCTCCGATTCTATCATCGAGGATCTCAAGAAAACTATCCGCAAGCAGATATTAGGTAAATAATCCATCTTCCCTTTGATCCACTGAAGAGCTGGTGCAGGCCCGTACCGATTATCGGGTTGAACCTTACACAAGCTTGTTTTTCAGTACCCGAAGTACACCAATTTCCTATACATCAAAAAAGACGGTACAAAACGTACCGTCTTAATTTTTTCTTATTATATACTCTAAAAATCTTATTAACCAAGGTATATTTCTTACAGCTATAAACATCAAAAATGTCCCTACCCATATAAGTAAAGAAGGAATACTGTACATATATTTTAATATTCGTTTGAATATTCCAACTTTAAATACAAAGGCAAGATTAAGAAAGATCAAAGTAAGTATAAGATATATGATTCCGAAAAATACTACGGGATTATACTTAAATGCTTCGATAAAATTAAAAAGCAGAAAATTCTTTACACACCTTGTTCCTCCGCAGGTAGCACATTGCAATCCGAAAAGAGTCCATGTACAGGGTCTTTGTGTTGAAAGCATTTTTAAGCTGAGCCATCTTAAAAGGATCCATGCGGGAATCGTGAGAATATCACAGATAAAAACAAGGAGTCTCGCGTTTTTATTTAAAAATTTCAAAATTACACCTCAAGCTTGTGTTTTATTAAGTATAACATATCAAAAGCTGAAATTCAATAAGAATATGAATAATAAACCTTCTGTTGCTAACAATAATATTAAGAACTTAAAAGGAGGTTTGAAAAATGAATTGCTGTAATAACAATAAAGCAAACAGTTCCATCGAATGTACTGTTACTCAATGTAAGTATCACTGCATGAACGAAAACTACTGTTCTCTTAATAAGATCAAGGTAGGAAGCCATGAGTCCGACCCCAAGATGTGCGAATGCACAGATTGCCAGAGCTTTGAAGCAAAAGCGTAATGTAAAAAGCAAGTTGGAAAACCAACTTGCTTTTTGTTTATGGGAATTTACTAAGCGCTTTAATTAATAACTCATAAAGCTTGACATAAAACCTAATCCTGCGCCTAAAGCAAGACCTGCAACAGTTAAAATGATATTTACTATAAAGAGAAGCACAGTAATAATTGACAAAATGATACCGACAAGAGCCTTGCTGTTCTTAAAGCCCGCTTCCTTTGATTTTTTGTTGCCTAAAAAACCTAACACAAAACCTGCAATACCCGCAAGAAAGCAAAAGCCCTGACCGATAAGACCGTATGTACCGCAGCAACAACAGCCTAATTCGATAACAGTTCCCGCAATGCCGATGATCATTGAAATAAGACCGAAGGTATTACCGGGATCGTCAGCAGATGAAGGCGCACTGTTTTCGGTTTCAGGTATTATTTCGGGGGTATAGAGATTATCTTCTTTAGTTAAGTTTTCTCCGCAACCCGAACAGAATGTAGCGTTGTCCTCGTTATATGCACCGCATTTTTTACAAAACATTTATGAAAACCTCCAAAACAATAATATAATAATTATACCATAAAAAACAAATATTGCAATAAGATTCCGCAAAAAATCCAATATATTTACTTATTTATGGCAAGAGAAGCCGCGCCTAAAAGTCCCGCTTCGTATTTTAATGCGGTCAGCACTATTTCAGCGTTTTTATTAGGCGAGGAAAACGCCTCGTTTCTGAATGCTTTGTGTATATCCTCTTCCATAAGATCAAAGCTCTGCATAACTCCGCCGCCCAAAACATAACGTCGGAGATTCAACAAACTTGCGGCACTTCCTAAGCCCTTTCCTATGTATTCGCCTGTCTTTTTAAATACTTCAACGGCAAGCTTTTCGCCGTTACGGGCACGCTTTGATATTTCAAGCGCAGATATATTTTCTCCTGTAACAGCTTCATATCTGCGGGAAATAGCAGGGCCTGCCGCTACCCCCTCGACACAGCCTTTATGACCGCACGGGCACAAAGGACCGTTATCCTCTACTATAATATGACCTATTTCGCCTGCACCGCCGAATGCTCCGGAATAGACCTGTCCGTTAAGAACAAGTCCGCCGCCGACACCGTTAGATACGGTTACCCACAAATAATCACTACAATCCTTACATATACCGAAAACACTTTCCGCATACGCGCAGGCATTAACGTCATTTTCAATATATACCGAAAGACCAAGCTTTTCGGACATCCTCTCTGCTATAGGAAAATTACTTATACCGGAAAAGCAGGCATATACCCATATTCCGTTTTTCGGATCTGCAAGACCGGGTATAGTCATACCGCAGGAAACTGCTTTACATTCAGGATTTCTTTCTTTTAACAGAGTATATAGTTCAAGAATATACGATTCTATCGTTTCCTCTGTAAATTCCAAAGGAAAAATAAGCTTTTCCTTATCAATAATACTTCCCTTTTCATCAATAAAACCGCAAAGAAGCTTACTTCCTCCGATGTCACAGGCAAATATTACATCTTTTTTCATTTTATCACCGCCTTGGATCAATTATAGCATATATTAAAGCATTATGCAACATATTCCTTTCATATTACATTTTGAACAAAGCTGTAGGTGATTTAAGGTATAATATTTACATATGATGAAAAATCGAAAAATAAATAAAAAAAGTAAAAAAAAAGACTTGACAAAATGATTTCTTTTTGGTATTATATACGGGTAGTTGATGCTGCTATGGCTCAGTCGGTAGAGCGCGTCCTTGGTAAGGACGAGGTCCCCGGTTCGAATCCGGGTAGCAGCTCCAGAAAAAAGAGCAAGTTGAAAGACTTGCTCTTTTTTTGACTAAGTTTGCCCTTACGGGCAAGTGAAGTTGACTTCGGCAGTGAAGTTACTGCGTAGTGAAGTTTGCTTCGCAAGTGTTTTTTTGGCAAACTTAACTTCACTTTGCGGTAAAACCGCAAAACTTCACTATGGCGTAAGCCATAACTTCACATCGGCTTTGCCGATACTTCACTTTTAATTTGTGATTGTGCTTGTTTGCATATAAGTACAATAAAGACAAAAAAGGACTTCATTTGAAGTCCTTTTGATTTATAGAAATTGCTCCGCTTTTCTTATACTGATTTTATAATAGAACAAAGCAAACGGTAGGTCCGTTCTACCGAAGCTATCTCCATTCTTTCGTCGGGTGAATGAATATCAAGAATATTCGGGCCTATCGAAATAATGTCGATGCCGGGGATTCTTGAGGATATAAGTCCACATTCGAGTCCTGCATGAAGTGCTTCGATCTTCGGCTTATATCCATACTGTTCCTCAAATTTCTCGATATACAAATCTCGGAGCTTTGAATCTGCCTTATAGTCCCAGCCCGGATATCTGTCACAGGTAACGTATTCGCAATTTAAAAGCTTTGCTATACGGGAGAACTCAAGAACAGTTGAATCAATTTCGTATTCATTATTTGAACGAATAAGATGAACCGCCTTGAAGCAACCGTTTTCAGCCTTTACAATACCGAGATTGGAGGATGTTTGCACAAGACCCTCGATATGTCTTGACATTCTTAAAACACCGTTAGGCGCAATAAGGATCTCATTAATGATTCTTGTGGTATCAGCAAAGCTGAACATATTGCCGATATGCTTGTTTTTTGATGTATAAAGCTTAAAAATCTTTTCGTCATTCGAGAAGATTTTTTTCTTTTCGCGGATATATTCGGTTATGATATCGTTATAAAGCTCGGTATCTGTTACTGAAATAACAGCACTTGTCTCTCTCGGGATAGCATTATCCTTTGTACCGCCTTCAAGAGTAACAAGATTAAAGGGTTCACGCTCATACATTTTAGCAAGAAGCTGCGCCATAATAACTATAGCGTTCTCCTTGCCGGTATTGATCTCAACGCCCGAATGACCGCCCGAAAGACCCTTGATATCGATTCGCATAAGCTTATTCTTCTCGGATATTGCATCCGAGCTGAAGCTCATTTCAAGACGTACACCGCCCGCGCAGGAAACGAAGCTTATTCCCTCCTCTTCCGAATCGATATTGATCATAAGACGTGATTCTATATCCGAATAATCAAAGCCTATAGCACCTGTCATTCCTACCTCTTCACCTGAGGTAAACAGACATTCAAGGTTAGGAAGTTCTTTATCATCGCTTGTAAGTAATGCAAGCATATAAGCCACGGCAACGCCGTCGTCGCCGCCGAGTGTTGTTCCCTTTGCCTTTATATAACCGTCCTCGGTATAAAGCTCGATTCCATCCTTTTCAAAATCGTGCTCTGTTCCGTTATTAGCCTGACATACCATATCTGTATGTCCCTGTAAAAGCAGAGTGGAAGCATCGCTTCTCACCGAGGGCTTTTTAACTAAAATATTATTATACCCGTCTCTTCTGTATTTAAGGCCGTAATAATCAGCAACAGCGGCAATATAATCTACTACCGCTGTTTCGTTACCCGATCCACGGGGGATCGCTGATATTTCCTCAAAATACTTAAAGACTTGCTTGGGTTCGATATCCTTAAGTATATATTCCATAATTACTCCTGACAGAATTTAAGTGCTGCGTCTGCTGCAGTAGCCGCATCGGGAGTAAAGCAGTCTGCGCCGATCTCATCACAGAACGCCTGTGTTACGGGAGCACCGCCGACCATGATCTTCACCTTATCGCGGATGCCTGCTTCTTCGCAAGCGGTAACAACGTCCTTCATAACACCCATGGTAGTTGTGAGAAGCGCGGAAAGACATATAACCTTACAGTCCTCCTCGATCGCTGTCTTAACGAAATCCTCAACGGAAACGTCAACACCAAGGTCGATAACCTCAAGTCCCTTACCCTCAAGCATCATGCCGACGAGATTCTTTCCGATATCGTGCATATCACCTGCAACGGTACCTAATACGACCTTACCTGAAGGCTTTACGTCATCGGAAACCAACAGGGGCTTGATAACCTCGACACCCTTCTTCATTGCTCTTGCTGCAACGAGAACCTCGGGTACGTAAACCTCATTATTCTTAAACTTTTCACCTACAACATTCATACCGGCAAGAAGCGCATCATCAAGGATCTCCTTAGCGCTGTGACCCTCTTCGAGCGCCTGTGCAACCAAAAGCTTAACGTCCTTTGCTTTACCTGCCTGCATTTTTTCAGAAATTTCACAAATTATAGACATCAAAATGACCTCCGTATTTAAAATAACTCATTTATATTCGATTAAGTATAACATATTTTTATATTTATTACATCTATAATTTTGTAAATTTTTATTATACGCAAAACAATAATTGTTATTCATATTTAAAAAATTAAGGAGCAAATTATATACAGACCATAATTTCATCGATTATAAATTTGAGGTTGGGTCAATAATCAGGAAAAGGAGTGAAAAAATGAAAAGGAAAATATTAGTAAGAAGTACCTTCATATTACTGTCTTTATTTCTAATTTGTTCGGTAGTGATTACAGGCTATAACCATTCTATCCCCGACAGTATTTCTGTTTTTGCCGTTGAAGACGTCTCCTCGAAGGATATAGCGCCCTTCGTAAGTATTTCAACCGTGAAAAACGACGTTGCCGAAGCAAAGCTGTTCGGTGTGGTAAAATTAAAAAGCATTGACGTAAAGCTTCTTTGCGATAAAGAGGTTTACGTCGGCGGTATGCCTGTGGGCATAAAGCTATATACTGACGGAATTCTCATATCGGGGACCTCAGAGGTCGATACGAAGAGCAGAAACGTCAATCCGGGAGAGCTTGCAGGCTTAAAAGCAGGAGATATTATCAAAAAGATAAACGGTAATGAGGTCGGCAGTATTTCTGACGTTCTGAATGCCGCAAAGGACAGCGGCGGCAAGGAAATACCGATTAAATATGAGCGTAACGGAAAGCTTTATGAAACAAAATTGATTCCTGTTAAATCTGTAAGCGAAGGGGTCTATAAATTAGGCTTATGGGTCAGAGACGGTACGGCAGGTATAGGAACTGTAACCTATATCGACCCTGAAAACAATGCTTTCGGAGGACTTGGACACGGTGTGTGCGATTCAGACACCGCAAGATTGCTTCCAATGAACCGAGGTGTTCTGTGCGACGTGACGATAAATAATGTTGATAAGGGCAAAAAGGGTGATCCGGGTGAATTACAGGGTTATTTTTCCGGTGAAGATAAAGGAGTTCTTATAAGCAATACAGACTTTGGTGTATTCGGTGCTTTTAACAGTATTGAAACAAAAAAACTCAAAAAGATAAAGATAGGGTTAAAGGATGAGTTAAAGCCGGGGCCTGCAACTATATTATGCACACTTTCAGACAACAATATTTGTGAATATGATATAGAAATTGAAAAGATTAATAATAATTCTAATCCGACTAAAAATTTTAATATTAAAGTAACGGACAAGGAGCTTATATCAAAAGCAGGCGGAATAGTACAGGGTATGTCGGGTTCCCCGATAATACAAAACGGAAAGCTTGTGGGCGCTGTTACGCACGTGCTTGTGGATGACCCTACGAGAGGTTACGGTATTTATATTGAGAATATGCTCTCAAACTCAAATTGAATAAATATCCCGGCTTTAATTATAATTAAAGCCGGGATATTTAATTTTATTTTGTAACACAAACTAATGAAATAATATTCGTATTTTAATCAATTTTTACTCACAATATATTGACAAGAATCTTCGATAGGTGTAAAATAAATACATCTTTTTTAAGGAGTGATCAAATTGGCAAATTATTATCAGCCCGAGATAGAGACCGCCTCGGTTGAAGAAATCAAAGCTCTTCAGAGTGAAAAGCTTGTAAAGCAGGTCAAACGCGTTTATGAGAACGTTAAATATTACCGTGACCTCATGGATGAAAAGGGTGTTACACCCGATGACATAAAAGGTATAGAGGATCTTCACAAGCTTCCCTTTCTCACAAAAGCTGATTTACGTAACGCATATCCTTACGGTCTTTTGGGAGCAGATCTTAAAGACTGTGTACGAATTCATTCAACAAGCGGAACAACAGGTAAAAGAGTTATTGCTTTCTACACACAGAAAGATATAGATCTTTGGGACGATTGCTGTGCAAGAGCCATTGTTGCGGCAGGCGGAACAAATGAGGATATTTGCCAGATAGCGTACGGCTACGGTCTTTTCACAGGAGGTCTCGGACTTCACGGAGGAGCGCACAAGGTAGGCTGTCTCACACTTCCCATGTCCTCAGGTAACACAGAAAGACAGATAGAATTTATGCAGGACCTTAACTCAACTATTATCTGCTGTACCCCCTCATACGCGGCATACATAGGCGAGACCTTAAAGGAAATGGGTCTTTCTCCCGATGATATAAACCTCAAAGCAGGTATTTTCGGAGCAGAACCATGGACAGAGGAAATGAGACGCGATATCGAAAAATCTCTCGGTATCAAGGCATATGATATCTACGGTCTCACCGAATCCACCGGCCCCGGCGTTGCTTTTGAATGCGAGGAGCAGACAGGTATGCATATAAATGAGGACCATTTCCTTGCAGAGATAATCGATCCCGAAACAGGAGAGGTTCTTCCCGAAGGCTCCAAGGGTGAATTGGTATTCACAAATCTCGACAAAGAAGGCTTCCCTCTTCTCCGCTACAGAACCCGTGATATCTGTGTTCTTTCAAGAAAGCCTTGCTCCTGCGGACGTACCTTTATCAAGATGGCTAAGCCTATGGGCAGAAGCGATGATATGCTTATTATACGCGGTGTTAACGTATTCCCCTCACAGATAGAGACCGTACTTATCAAGGAAGGTTATTCCCCCAACTATCTTATCGAGGTTGACCGTGTCAAGAATAACGATACTCTTGACGTTTACGTTGAGCTCTCTCCCGAGCAGTTCTCTGATACAGTAAAGGATCTCCATGCAAACGAAAAGTCTCTTGCCGATGCTATGATACAGATGCTTGGTATAAAGCCTAAGGTACATCTCGTTGCACCGAAGACCATTAAAAGAAGTGAAGGCAAGGCGGTTCGTGTAATCGACAAGAGAAAGCTTCACGATTAAGAAAGGAAAATTATAATGAGTGTTAAACAAATTTCTGTATTCATTGAAAATAAAACAGGTAAATTAGCAGAGGCAACAAGATTTATTGCAGACCACAATATCAATCTTCGTGCCCTTTCTATAGCTGATACACAGGATTTCGGTATTCTCCGTATCATCTGTGACGATCCTGATGCCGCCAATAAGGCATTACAGGACGGCGGTTATATTACCACGACCACCGAAGTTCTGGCGGCTTCTATAAGCGATAAGCCCGGCAGTCTTGCAACTATACTTGAAGTTCTGTCCGAAGCCAAGGTAGTTGTTGAATATACCTATGCATTCCTTTCCTCAAAGACCGGCGCATACATGATCTTCCGCGTTGACGACAATCAGTGTGCTGCTGCAGCCCTTGCAGGTGCAGGAATCAAGACAGCAAACCAGAACGATCTCTTCTAATCAAAAAATGGGCTTTACCTTACAAGTAAGCCCATTTATGCTTATAATTATGAAAAAAACTTTAAAAATATTATTAATTGTAATTACAACTCTTTTTCTTTTATGTGTAACAGTTGTTCTCTGCATAAATCTTCACATTAAAAACAGTGTTAAGGATAATATCGTTGATCCAAAAGATGCAGAAACTATAGAAAACGCTGACTGCATACTAATATTAGGCTGCGGTGTCAGAGAGGACGGTACTCCGAGTCATATGCTTCATGACAGACTTGAGCGCGGTATCGAGCTTTACAAGCAGGGTGTTGCACCGAAGATTCTTATGAGCGGTGATCACGGAACAGCAGAATACGATGAGGTCAACACAATGAAGCAGTATGCCATAGATGCGGGTGTACCTTCAGAGGATATCTTCATGGATCATGCCGGCTTTAATACATATGATTCTATGTACCGCGCAAGAGAAATTTTCAAGGTAAAAAGACTTGTTATCGTTACACAAAAATACCATCTATACAGGGCGCTCTACGTTGCCGATTCGCTCGGTCTGGAGGCTTTCGGGATAAACGCGGATCTGCGTGAATACGTCGGCCAATGGACGAGGGATATCCGCGAGGTTGCCGCAAGAATTAAGGATTTTGTAATTACTCTTTACAAGCCATTACCCGTTTGTCTCGGTGAAGAGATCCCTATATCGGGTGACGGAAACAAAACAAACGATAAGGAATTCAATTAAACGTTATATCTCGCTGCCTACGGTATTAAAAGTACCTTTACGGCAGCGAGATCTTCATTTTGCAATGAATTGACCTCAATAATATCCTCACATCTGCATTTATACCTTTTTGCAACCTCCCATAGCGTTTCTCCCTTTACAGGATAATATAAAGTCATTACAGAGGATCTGTTATTCTCTTTTTCGCTGACCGTACAGTTTACAGCTCTGCAGTGCTTTTCCTTTGCGCCGAGTACGGCATTTATATAGAGCTCTGCGTTCAGAGAAGTCTTTGAGCCGTTGATCTCGGCATTGCATTTAATAATATCGCATTTATGCTCTTCAAATAAATCAAATTTATAACCGCATCCTTCTCTTTCATATTTAAAGGGTGCCGTTTGTTTTATAACGGTATATCTCTCTTCACCCTCGCAAATACAAAGAAGTGTCCATTCTATCTCTCCGTGTAATACAAATTTATTTCTTTCGGCATCATAGAAAAGTTCATGTGAATCTACATTTGCATTTACTTCAACAGCGTGCTTCGGTATTATATCACCTTCAACGGAAAGCTCCATGATCTCATTCACGCTCAAAGGCGATGAAAACGCTTCGTAAGGTCTTATATATTCAATTTCTTCTTTTGAAAAGCAAAACTCCTTTTTTGTTGAATAGGCATCGCATACAGCCTCGCATCTTACTCCGTAATAATGCTTATGGCAAAGATCGTAGCCGTAATCAAGCTCAATTATACGCATTTCTCCAAAGCTGTTATTCTGTACAGATACCTTGATATCCTTTATCCTAACCTCACAGATGCAGGCATCATCGTCGGTATATTCGTTTGCTATATATTCGTTAAATCCCACTGTCTCGCTTATCTTATGGTAGTTGGAATCATTGCCGAGATATAGGATGTTTATATAGCTTTCACCGCGGATCGAAGCCTGAGTATCTGTTTTTTTAATTTCATTTACTACTGTATTAACCTTGCAATATACAATTGCAGATACTTCGGGAAGAGCCGATGATATCTCTATATCATGGCTTGCATGAAGATTCGCTTCGCACTCTGACGAGATCATCATAGACCTTATCTTTTCGGTTTTCTTTTGCAGGCATATATCCTCGTTACAGGATATCTCAGGCTCGGTATCAACGCTTTCGTTTTTCTGCATAAATATATTAAGACGGGCTCTGAAGCTTATCCTTCTCGGGTTTACAAGTCTTGCATTCGGATTCTCTGTTTTACAAAAATAGCTCACCGATTCCACGTTATCATCCTTTACGGGTATATTTAGGGTAAACGTGTCGGAATATATAATACTCTGAAGACTGTCATCCTCACATATGCATAAAACGTTATATACTATCTCGCCCTCGCACAATAGATTATTACCGTTATTGAATACGTTATGTAAAACGGCTTCGCTGTCACATTGCACGAGTTTCTTTATATCGGCAATATAATCAGGCAGAATATAATCCTCATTTCTTTCGTTTGTATCGCAGAGCTTTGTAATATTTACGTTTATACAACGATTCATATCTCTTTCATCCATAATAAATCTCCTTTTTCTTTATAGGATAATTCTCCGCCTCAACAGTAATTTAAAGTTTAAGAAAAGCTTGGGCGTATCATACGAGGGTCTTCCCCTCTTTTTTATACCAATATATGAACCTAAAAAAGAAAAAATGCATCCGAAGATGCATCTTTCAAATAATTATAAATTATCAATAGCCTTTAGGATTATTCTTCTGCCAATTCCATGAATCCCGGCACATATCCTCGAGAGTATGTACTGCCTTCCAGCCAAGCTTATTAAGAGCCTTGGAGGCATCGGCATAGCATTCCGCAACGTCACCGGGACGGCGGGGTGCGATTACGTAAGGAACCTTGATACCGTTCACCTTTTCAAAGGCATTTACTATATCAAGAACACTGTAGCCGGTTCCTGTACCGAGGTTGAACACCTCAACGCCCTTTTCCTTAAAGGAATAACGAAGAGCTGCAAGATGACCGAGGGCGAGGTCAACAACGTGAAGAAAATCGCGGACACCTGTACCGTCATGAGTAGGATAATCATTACCGAGTACATTTAAACGTTCGAGCTTTCCTACAGCTACCTGTGTGATATAAGGCATAAGATTATTTGGAATACCGTTGGGGTTTTCACCGATCCTGCCGCTCTTGTGCGCCCCTATGGGGTTGAAGTAACGAAGAAGAACAACGGACATATCGGGATTTGCCTTTGCAACGTCAGTTAAGATCTGTTCATTCATGAGCTTAGTCCATCCGTAGGGATTTGTACATCCTGTGGGCATGGTCTCAACAAGCGGAACTGTTTCGGGAATACCGTAAACGGTTGCGGAAGAGCTGAATACAAGATTGTAACAGCCGTATTTCTTCATAACACGAAGGAGTACAAGGGTGGAATTAATGTTATTATCATAGTACATTTCGGGCTTTGCAACAGATTCGCCTACAGCCTTATAGCCTGCAAAATGTACAACAGCGTCTATCTTTTCTGCATCGAAGAGCTTTTCAAGGGACGCTTCGTCACAAACGTCTATTTCATAAAATACAGGTCTTTTCCCGCCGAGCTCCTCTATACGGTTAAGAACCTCAGGGCAGCTGTTGCTGAAATTATCGGCAATAACGACTTCCCATCCGTCATTCAAAAGCTCTACTGCGGTATGTGAGCCGATATATCCGGCACCGCCTGTTAAAAGTATTTTCTTATTCATAATGACCTCCGCTAAAATGCCAACGAGCCTGCGACAGGAATATAGACCTGTGCGCCCATAGGCAAGGATTTTTTATCATAATAATATTTTTTTAATTGATTTAAAAGATGCTCGGTTGATTCCTTTTTTACAAGTATAATTATACATCCACCGAGGCCTGCGCCCGAAAGCTCCGCTCCAAGAACACCGTCTATAGACATTGCAAAGTCAACCAAGGCGTCGATTGTAACCGTTGAACAGCCGTAGCCTCCCGGCTGACAGTAAAGCTTCGCCGTAGGATCACCCATATGATAGTCCTCGATAAGGGTCTTAAGATAATCATCCGAAACAGAATAATCATAGGCCTTTTTGCCCTTTGCCACTCTGTCACCGTCATGGCTGATGCTCATAAGTCTGCCTAATGCTTCATACTCTTTCTTTTCAAGAAGTTCAAGACATACGTTTGCACGAAGGCACTCTGTGATTCCGTACATAAGAGTACTTCTTATCTCGTATTTATCCGGTGCATTGTGGGTCTTTAGTATTCTGTCGATCTCCTTTTTATGCTCGGGAAGCTCTGAATACACCTCGTCAAGCGTCATATATTCGGGCACCCTCAAAAGCATTCTGTATATCTCGGCATCATCAATACCGAGATGACCGGGGTTTATATGCTTAAGATATTGCAGTTTATCCGCATATTCGGGATTATTCTTTCTGAACATCCAAAAGCCGAATTCGTAGCAGGCGACCTTTTGGTTAAATTTGTCTCGTGCTCCCTCGCTTTTTTTGGCTTCAACAAAGCTGTTGGCAACAACAACGTTATAGTCGGTGGGAAAATCCACGCTCTTTCCTATCTTAAAGGGGCAGAAATCGAGATGGGTTATCATATCACGGTTTCCGCATTTCATAGCCGCATGATCTCCCGCTCCGCCTCGTGAGCCGACAAACCATTCACCCTCGCCGCAAAGATGAACGAAATCATTGGCCCGTATATTTAACTCGTTTAACGCAACGAGAGCTTCTGTTGTTGCAACAACTATGCTCGAAGAGGAGGAAAGCCCTGCCGCCATGGGAATATTACCGCAAAAAAGCATATCCATGCCGTAGAAATTATTATCCTTATATTCAAGGGCAAGGCGTAATACGGATGCTTTAACGTAATTACCCCATTCACCCTTCGTTTCCATTACAAGCTTCAATATCTCGTCGCTTTCAATATAATCTATCCAATTTTCATTTTCGCTCTTATGAAGAGTTTCTGCAATAGAAAACGAGCTTGAAGCAAACTTGGGATCGACGTTAGACATATTAACAATGTCATCATCACGTTTTCCGCATATAAGCAGAGTCTCACGGTCGATGCTCATTACGTTGATCGAGCCGCCGCGATGCTCAATATGTCTGCCTAATATATTTACTCTGCCCGGCGAACGGGTTATAACAGTATCTTTATCTCCGTATCGTTCGATAAATACGTCTATCATCGAGATAAGGGTCATTCTTCTTTCAGCTATCAGAGCACCCTGATCGGGACCGTATATAAGCTCAAAAAACTCTTTTATATGAGGATCCCAATCTAAAAACAGCTTTTTCCATTCAGAGGCAAGACGTATCATATATTCTCCTGTTCCTTTTCAATAGAGGCGAAATAATCGCTTACTTCCTTAAGCTCCTCTTGTGTGGCAAATGTAAGCATATCTTCTTTTTTCTCAATAGGAATAACACTTGCACCGAAGCGCTCGGTGAGTGCGTTTACAGCGTCGGTGAGATATACCTCACCCTGGGCATTATCCGAGCCTAATTTTTTGATCTCCCTTATAGCTTCTGTTGTATCTACAATATAGGTGGCGGTATTAACATAGGGCATAGACTCAATTTGTTCACCGCTGAATCTCTCTCCGGCAAGCACAACACTGCTTTTAAGAGAATCACCTGCCTCCAAACAATAATCAAGAATCTTTTTCTTCTTTTTTTCGTTTATATCATATTCAGCAAGCTTATCTTCAAAGCTTTCTTTTGTTTTATTATCAAGAGAGCCCAATATCAGCGAATACGAATCGGTCATTTCATAGATTCCGCATACCTTGCCGTCTCTTTGGGCTATTCTTCCGCCTCCGGGATTAAAGGGCTTTTTCTGCACAGCAAATACAGCCTTAACATCCGATCCTTCATATTCTTCGGTAAGCTTTTCAATAACATCTGAAGAAATTATCTTGTCGCCCATTGCAATAAAGGCCGCACCTTTACAGCCAAGCTTTTTAAGGGCGCTAAGTCCTACAAGAGCGGCATTTCCCGTTCCCTTCTGCTCGGCCTGATAGGCATAGGCAATGCCTTCAATGTCACAAAGCGACTCCATCACCTTCTCGGCGCGGTGGCCGACAACACATAAAAAACGATCGATTCCTGCTTTTTTCATATTAAGTATTGATCTTTTAACTGCAGGAATACCGTTGACCTCCATACAAACCTTGTTTGTTGAATCGTCATTCATACGGCTTCCTTTGCCCGCGCATAAAAGAACGGCAACGATTTCCTTCATCTGACTTACCTCATAAGTGTATTCAAATTATTATATTATAAAATTTCTTATATGTCAAGTTTATTCTTCAATAGGATAAGCCATTGTTGTCATGAGCGCCAGCTCTCTTCTTGACGTGTCAAGACGTGAGTACTGAACCACGATGGGAGTATTCGATTCAATAAGCAAGGCATAAGGAACGTCCCGCATCAAGAGTTCGCCTTTTGAATCTCTTATTTTATCCATTCTTATGTGATGAGTTCTTCCTGCCTTACATAAGGATACAACGTCATTCTTTGCATCCATATCCTCGTAGAAAAGAGTCATCTTGATTTCGGCATCCACCTCGGATGTATTGAGAACACAAACCGCCTCGTGGCTGTTCCAATCGTTGAGTGATTTAGAATTTAAATAATTGTCGGCGATAAGCCAAGTCTTTTTACCATATGCTTTCATTATTAAAACCTCGCAATTAATATGATATATTATTCAACATTAACAACATAATAGTTATAGCTTTCATCGTTATACTGTACGCAGAAAGTATATCTTCCTTTATCAAGTGTGAATGATACGGAATCTGCGTTAATTTTAGATGATGAAACAGAAATGCTTCCTTCGGCGTTCTTTATCTGACTTGAAGTTTGATATTCACCCATTGCATATCTTATTACTTTAAGATCATCAAGTTTTTCGAAAGAAACAGTGTTATTGGTTTGTTTCATAATGGGGCTCTTTTTAACAACTTCATACTTATAAATAACAGAATAACCGTTTTCATAACAAACAGCAACAGAAACGAGACCTTCATTTCTATACTGAACAGTATATTCTGTTACGTTTGCCAAAACGTCTTTTGAAGTAAAAGCTCGTGCTGACTCTCCCCTTTTAATTTCGGCTACTGTATTATAATCACCGTAAGCAGTACGGATAACCTTAACACCTTCAAGATTACCTACTTTTAGTTGCATGCCGTTTGGGGTAAATGTAGGTTCATTTGCATCAACAGAAGCAAAGAATAATTTAGCCCGTCCGTCATTATATCTTATAAGTACTGAATATGCCCCTATTTTAGTGGCATTATATGAATAATAATTGTTATCACCAAGTTTAGCCGAAGTAAGACCATATTCAAGATTGTTTTTTATATCACGGTAGCTGTAATAATAACCGTGAGCAAAAAATATATCTTTCACATTGTAAATATTATTCAATGCAATAGTCATTTCATCAACTGTTATCTGATCAAAGTATTCTACAACGAAATTTTTATTTTTGTAAAATGTGTCTGCCGCGGATTTTTTATTGCATATGATCTTTTTATCTTCACTGTACAGTTGATTCGGAGACGGGAAAGAATTGTCAAACAACTCAATGTCATCATTATAAATAACAAACTCGGATAAATAATAGAAATTACAGAATACTTTGTCATTAACCTTGGTTATCTCTTTCGGCAGCACCAATTCGGTTATCATTTCATTGTTCAAATATAAACGTGCATCGTATTCTCTGTTAAATAATATACCCGACATTTCAATTTCACAATAAGATTTCAGGTCAGAAATATAAACGTCAAGATCTCCATAGGCATTGCCGAAAGCATAACTGCCGATTTTTTTAAGACTTGGCGGAATAACCAACTTTGTTATCTTTTCGCTTAATCCTTCAAAAACGTGAGATTTAATTTCAGTTACGTCATCCGGTATAACAAGTTCCGTAACCATATTTCCGTTTAAATAGAGGTCGTTATTTCTTATCAAAGAATTGTTACCGTAAACATGAACGTTGCACCATGAAGCCAGGTCTCTTATATGCAATTCGTTAATTCCGCAACCGCCTTTGAATGAATTCCAGCCAAGAGTTTTAAAACTGTCAGATATATAAACTTTATCAAGTCCCGCGCAATCGTAAAACGCAAAGTCATTTACCGTTTCAACGTCATTCAGATCCAAATTAAAGTAACCGTCATAGCCGTAAAAAGCGTGTTTTTTAACCTCAGTTACGCCATCGGGAACAATAATATCAGTTAATAATTCATCGTTTAGGTATAGAGAAGTTGCATAACTTAAAGGATGACCTGTAAAGTTCAAATTAGAAGTAGTAAATTCAATATCAAACCAAGCATTTAAATCGGTTAAATACACGTCGGAAAGTGATGTACAATTATAAAATGCATAATCTTCTATACAACATACCGATGAAGAAATTTTAACAGTTTTTAATGAAGTACAATTATAAAATGCACCATATGAAATTCTCTCAATACCTTCAGGTATTATAACGGATTCAAGATGTTCAGCGCTTTTAAATGCACATTCTCCGATACTTTTTAACGTTTCGCTGAAAACAACTTTGGTAAAGGGTACGTTTTCCCAATACCAATCAGGTTGATTATCGGATAGATCATCATACCATTCACCGCTGCCGTCAACGTACAAACACCATTCTCGTCGATGGTCCAATAAATATTATCACCGTATTTACCGCTTTTTACATCAGCAGAAGCAGAACAAACCATACCTAATGCAATAAATGCAGATACGATCAAAGTTATTGAGGATAATGCCAATAAAAAACTTTTAATTATTTTCATAATGTCCTCCATGGTAGTTTATAAAATTTCAATTAAATTATATCATATTATAAGATAAAAATCAAGGAAATAAAATCTAATTCAATATATAAATTTATATATAAACTATAGACATTTTTAAATTAATATGATATAATTTTATATTATTAATATCAAGGAACCATATCAATGAAAATAGCAAAATTCATACTCGGTAATATGCAGACAAACTGTTATTTTATTATCGATGAGGAAACAAAAAAATGTATAGTTGTTGATCCTGCCGATGAGTTTGAAGTAATCGTTCAAAAACTCAACGATAAGGGATTAACAGTTGATAAGATATTTCTTACCCACGGTCATTTTGACCACATGATGGCATTGGAAAAATTGAGAGACCGCACAGGCGCACCCGTATATATAGGAGCCGAAGATAACGAGCTTCTTTTGGACGTGGATAAAAGCCTTATGTCGTTTTACGGCGGCGTTCATACACCATGCAGAGAGGCAGATGTACTCTTGAAGGACAATGATACTATAGACTTCTGCGGTAACACGATCAAGGTAATGCATACACCAGGACACACAAAAGGCTCTGTATGTTATCTTATCGGAACAGATATGATATGCGGAGATACTCTTTTCCGAGGAAGTATAGGCAGATACGATTTCTACGGCGGCGATTATCAGACAATACTCGCCTCCCTTGAAAGAATCAAGGCTTTGGATATTGATTATAAGATATATCCAGGCCACGGAGCTTCTTCGAAGCTCTCCTATGAAAAAGAATATAATTTATACATGAGATGAGGATAAAACGATGGACTACAATGCATTAAGCGAATTATTATTTCCCAATATCAAAAAGACTCCCGAGGAAATTGAGGCTATGTTCCCTCCCCGTCAGCTTCCCGAGGGTGCAAAGGTAACAAGATTTGCTCCCAGCCCCACAGGTTTCGTTCATTTCGGCAGCCTTTTCCCCACAATGGTTGGTGAAAGACTTGCTCATCAGAGCGGCGGTGTATTTTATCTGCGTATCGAGGACACCGATGCCAAGCGAGAGGTCGAGGGTGCTGATATGGATATCATAAACTCCTATGCTTCCTACGGAATTTTCTTTGACGAAGGTATCTGTGCAGGCGGCGAAAAGGGTAATTACGGACCCTACCGACAGTCCAAGCGTGCTGAGATATATCAAACCTACGCAAAGAAGCTTGTCGAAGAGGGTAAGGCTTATCCCTGCTTCTGTACTGAGGAAGAATTATCGGCCATCCGCGAGGAGCAGGAGGCACTCAAGGCTAATCCCGGTTACTACGGCAGATGGGCTAAATACCGTGATGCTGACCTTGAAACAGTTAAGGAAAAGATGGCAGATGGTCTTCCCTTCGTGCTTCGTTTCCGTTCAGAGGGCAATATAGAGAACAAAATTAAATTTACTGACCTTATCAAGGGTGCGATCGAAATAACAGAAAATGATATCGACCACGTTCTTTTAAAGAGCGACGGTATCCCCACATATCATTTCGCTCATGCAATAGACGATCATCTCATGCATACAACCCACGTTGTAAGAGGTGAAGAATGGCTTCCCAGCCTCCCCTTCCACGTTCAGCTCTTCAGAGCCCTGGGCTTTAAGATTCCTAAATATCTTCACATCTCCCAGCTCATGAAGATGGAGGGCGGTTCAAAGAAAAAGCTTTCCAAGCGCGACCTCGGCGCAGGACTTTCCTACTATGTTTCCGAGGGTTATCCCGCAAAGTCTGTCAAGGAATACGTTATGACCCTTCTTAATTCCAACTATGAGGAATGGAGAGCGGCTAATCCCAAGGCAGATATGAATGACTTTGCATTCTCTATTAAAAAGATGAGTGCTTCCGGTTCTCTCTTTGATTTCGATAAGCTCAACGATATCTCAAAGAATACAATTGCGCACATGAGTGCCGACGAAGTATATGACGAGATAGTTAAGTGGGCAAAGGAATATGACACCGAGCTTTATGACCTCTTTACCCGTGACAGCGAATATGCAAAGCGTATTCTCTCCATTGGCAGAGGAACACCCAAGCCCCGAAAGGATCTCTGCATCTGGAAGGACGTAAAGCCCTACGTTGGACTTTTCTATGATGAGCTTTTCAAGGTTGAAGCCGAGATCCCCGCGAATTTCGACAAGGAAGACGTAAAGAAGGCTCTTACAATGTTTACAGAGACTTACGATGAAAAGGACGATGCAAACGAATGGTTTGCAAAGCTCAAGGTCATTGCGGAAAAGCTCGGATTCGCTCCCGAAACTAAGCTCTATAAGAAGAATCCCGATGACTATAAGGGCCATGTAGGCGATATCAGTATGTTTATCAGAATCGCGCTTACAGGTAAGACAAACTCCCCCGATATGTATGAAGTAATGAACATACTCGGCAAGGAACGTTCTCTTTCAAGAATAAATAACGCTATAGCAAATATATGAGGTAACAAAGATGGAAGAAATTTTAAGCACGTCAAATTTTATTCACGATATAATCGACAAGGATCTTGCAGAGGGTGTTAAGAATACGGTTCATACCCGTTTTCCTCCCGAGCCTAACGGATATCTCCATATAGGCTCTGCAAAGGCTATATGGATCAATTCCATGACAGCAAAAAAGTACGGCGGTCTCTTCAACCTCCGTTACGATGATACAAATCCTTCAAAAGAAGACGATGAATACGTAGAATCTATCTACGAAGATCTTAAATGGCTCGGTTGTGAGCCTACAGGCGGTGTTTTTTACGGCTCCGACTATTTCGGAAAGTGCTATGAATATGCGGTAAAGCTTATAAAAGACGGCAAGGCTTACGTTTGCGACCTCTCTCCCGACGAAATGAGAGAATACAGAGGTACACTTACCGAGCCCGGCAAGGACAGCCCCTACAGAAACAGATCTGTTGAAGAAAACCTTGATCTTTTTGAAAGAATGAAGAACGGAGAATTCGAAGACGGTTCGAGAACCTTGCGCGCTAAAATTGATATGGCTTCGCCCAACATGAACTTGAGAGACCCCGCTATCTACCGTATTCTCCATACAAGCCATCACCGTCAGGGTGACAAATGGTGCATCTATCCTCTCTACGACTTTGCGCATCCCATACAGGACGCTCTTGAGGGTATCACCTACTCACTCTGCTCTATTGAATTTGAAAACCACAGACCTCTTTACGATTGGGTAATTGAGAATATCGGCGGTTTTGACCCCAGACCTAATCAGTATGAGTTTGCAAGACTTAACGTAACTCATACAGTTATGAGTAAGAGATATCTCCGCAAGCTCGTTGAAACAGGTCTTGTTGACGGCTGGGATGATCCCCGTATGCCTACCATCTGCGGTTTAAGGAGAAGAGGCTACAGCCCTAACGCGATTTTCGATTTCGTTCGCCGCGCAGGTATTGCAAAGAACTATTCTCTTATGGATATGGAGCTTCTTGAGCACTGCGTTCGCGAGGATCTCAATATGACAGCACTCCGCCGTATTGCAGTTACAAAGCCTATTAAGGTCGTTGTAACAAACTATCCCGAGGATAAGACGGAATATTTTGAAATCTCTAACAACCCCAACGATGAAAACGCAGGAGTACGTCAGGTTCCATTTACTCGTGAGCTTTATATTGACGAGTCAGATTTCGCAGAAGTTCCTCCGCCTAAATTCTTCAGACTCAAGCCCGACGGTGAAGTTCGCCTTATGGGTGCATATATTATCAAGCTCGAGGAAATAATTAAGAACGAGGACGGCTCTGTTAAGGAGCTTCGCTGTACGGCAGATATTGAAACAGGTACAAATAAGCCTGACCGTAAGGTTAAGGGTACCATCCATTGGTTAAGTGCAAAATACGCACAGCCTGCTACCGTTATGCTTTACGACAAGCTCTTTGATATCGAGAATACAGGGGATATTCCCGAGGATAAGACCTATGACGATTATCTCAATATCAATTCGGTTACAAAGCTTGAGAACTGCATGGTAGAGCCCGCATTAGCTGATGCACAGCCCGGTGACAAGTTCCAGTTTGTTCGTAACGGATACTTTGTAAAGGATACAAAGAACGAAAATACATTTAACCTTATAGTTGGCCTTAAGGACAGCTTCGCAAAGAAGGGATAATTATGAGTAACAAAAGAATCGAAACAAAATGTCTGCATTCTGGTTATTCCCCCAAGAACGGCGAACCCAGAATGCTCCCTATAGTTCAGTCAACAACATTTAAATATGAATCAAGCAAAGAAATGGGAGATCTCTTCGATCTTAAGGCAGACGGTTATTTCTACTCCCGTTTGGCTAATCCCACCAATGACGCGGTTGCGGCAAAGATAGCCGATCTTGAAGGCGGTGTTGCGGCAATACTGACCTCCTCGGGTCAGGCGGCTAATTTCTATGCCATCTTCAACATAGCCGGCGCAGGCGACCATATCGTAGCTTCCTCTGCTATTTACGGCGGAACCTTTAATCTTATCAGCGTTACTATGAAGAAGATGGGTATCGATGCAACGTTTATTGCTCCCGATTCCTCCTATGAGGAGATCTGTGCCGCTATCAGACCCAACACAAAGGCGGTATTCGGCGAGGTGCTCGCCAACCCCTCCCTCGCCATCCTCGATATAGAGACCTTCGCAAAGGCGGCACACGATAACGGTATCCCCCTTATCGTTGACAATACCTTCCCTACTCCCATAAACTGCAGACCTTTCGAGTTCGGCGCGGATATCGTGACCCATTCAACCTCAAAGTATATGGACGGCCATGCAACTGTAGTAGGCGGCGTAGTAGTTGACAGCGGTAATTTCGAATGGTCAAAATATCCAGAAAAATTTGCTTGTATTGTTGATCCGGACCCCTCTTATCACGGTATAAGCTATACCGAACAGTTCGGCCGCGGTGCATATATTACCAAGCTCACAGCTCAGCTTATGCGCGACCTCGGCTCAATTCCCTCCGCAATGAACGCATTTCTTCTCAATTTAGGTCTCGAGACCTTACACGTAAGAGTGGAAAGACATTGTCAGAACGCTTTAAAGATAGCTAAATACCTTGAATCCAATGAAAAGATAACATGGGTCAACTATCCCGGACTTGAAAGTAACAAGTATTACGGTCTTGCAAAAAAGTACCTCCCTAACGGTTCGAGCGGTGTTATCTCCTTCGGTGTAAAGGGCGGCCGTGAAGCGGCAACCGTATTTATGGATTCATTAAAGCTTTGCACAGTTGCTACTCACGTGGCTGACGCAAAGACCTGTTTACTGCATCCTGCAAGCACGACTCACCGACAGCTGAATGACGAACAGCTCATAGAGTGTGGAACAACACCCGACCTTATTCGTCTTTCGGTAGGCATTGAAAATGCCGATGATATCATTGAAGATATCCAACAGGCATTAAATTTAATTTAAAGGAAGATCCCTATATAATGAAAAAAACAGTTTTACGCGAATACGCACGTCTTATTGCCGTGATGGGCGTTAATATTCAAAAGGGTCAGGAGGTAATTATAATTGCCGAGCTCGACCAGCCTGAATTTGTAGAAATGCTTGTTGCGGAATGCTACAAATGCAAGGCATCAAAGGTTACGGTTCAGTTTGAGCATCAGCCTCTCACCAAGCTTCACGTAAAATATCAAACGGTAAAGAAGCTTTCGACAGTTGAGAAATGGGAGGAAGAAAAGCTCAAGCACCGTTGTGAGGCACTCCCCTGCATGATCTATCTTCTCTCTGAAGATCCCGACGGTCTTGCAGGTATTAACCAAGAAAAAATGTCCAAGGGCTCACAGGGCAGATATAAGGTCATTAAGCCCTACAGAGATGAAATGGACAATAAGTATCAGTGGTGCATCGCCGCTGTTCCCGGAGTTAAATGGGCAAAAAAAATGTTTCCCGAGTTATCCAGGCATCAAGCAGTTGAAAAGCTTTGGGAAGCAATACTCTACACGTCAAGAGCGGACAAGGATCCTATTGCACAATGGGAGAAGCACAACCGTGATCTCGCCAAGAGATGCGAATTTCTCAATTCTCTCGGTATAGACAAGCTTCATTACACCTCTGCAAAGGGCACCGACCTTACTGTCGGCATGATACCCGAGGCTGTATTTATGGGCGGATGTGAGGAAAGCTTACAGGGATATAGCTTTAATGCAAATATTCCTTCCGAAGAAGTATTTATTTCTCCTAAAAAAGGTGCGGCAGAGGGTATAGTTTATTCAACAAAGCCTCTTTCCTACCGCGGTGAGATAATCGATAACTTCTTTATTGAATTCAAAGAAGGTAAAGCAGTTAAGTGGGGAGCGCAAAAGAATGAGAGCCTGTTAGGTGAAATGCTTAATATGGACGAGGGTGCCGCCTATCTCGGAGAATGTGCGCTTGTTCCCTTTGATTCCCCTATCTCTAATTCGGGTCTTACATTCTACAATACACTTTTCGACGAAAATGCAAGCTGTCATCTTGCAATGGGAGAGGGCTTCACGAACACAATCAAGGATTATGCAAGCAAATCCTTAAGCGAGCTTCGCGAAATGGGTATAAACGATTCAATGATACACGTTGACTTTATGATAGGCTCCGAAGACCTCGATATAGAAGCAGTTCTTCGCGACGGCAGTAAGGTTCAGATATTCAAAAACGGTAACTGGGCTTTTGAATGCTGACCCTGCAGAATATCAATAACATCCGCTTTATTTAAACAACGAAGCGGATAAAGTCAGAATGTTAAATAAGTATAATAATTATAAAATTAAATAAAGGAGATCTGTTATGAAAAAGATTATTTCTTTGCTCGCAGTTATGCTTATTATGATCTGCAGTGTTGCGGTTATGGTAAATGCGGCGAACACAACTCCCTTCATCGACGTTGGCGATACATGGTACACAGATGCCGTTAATTATTGCTACGAAAACGGACTTATGAAGGGTACATCTGAAACTACCTTCGCTCCTAAAAATACAGTTACAAGAGCACAGGTAGTTCAAGTATTGGCTAATATGTCCGGTGCAAATGCCGACGATTACGCAGGCAAAACATCCTTCAATGATGTTAAAGCAGACGATTGGTTCGCACCCGTTGTTGAATGGGCTAAGGTAAACGGAGTTGCAAAGGGCAACGATAAGGGCGCATTTGAACCCAGAAAGGCTGTTACCCGTGAACAGCTTGCACAGTTCATGTTCAACTACTGTGCGTTCACAGGTATCGACAACATGGGAGCTGACGTAAAAGCATTGGATTCCTTCAATGACGGCGCTTCCGTTGCCGGCTGGGCGGCAGAAGCTATGGCATGGAACGTTGAAGAAGGCATTCTTTCGGGCAGTAATAATAACCTTATGCCCAAGAACACCGCCACAAGAGGACAGCTTGCGGTTATTATCGAAAGATTCGATAAGTACAAAAACGAAAACGCCCTCGAAATGGCTTCAGGTATTACCGTATCCGGTGCGTTCACCGATGATATGATGCTCCAGAGAGATGAAAAATGCTCGGTATGGGGTTGGGCGCCCGAAAGCGAAAACGGTAAGAGCGTTGTTGTTGAGATCAACGGTAAGAAAGCATCTGCGATCGTTAAAAACGGTGAATGGAAGGCTGTATTCGCAGAAACCTTCCCCTACTCCACCGTGCCTACAAAGATCACTGTTAAATCTGCAGGCGAGGACATAGTTTTCAATAACGTTCTCTTCGGTGACGTATATTACGTTATAGGTCAGTCAAACGTTTACTACAGCATCAAGAATCTCACAGATGATCTTGAAAGAAAAGGCATGAGTAACGAATACCAGGTTGAATTCGATCATAATAAGAATCTTCGTTTCTTCCGTAATTCCAACCAGTATCACAGACTTAACACAGGAGACCGTGCTCCCGGAACAACGACACTTTATAAGGACGCTGAGGTTTGGAGCGGCTGGCAGACCGTGGAAGAAGTAGAAGCTGCATATAATAAGAATTATATCAATGAAATTCTTGCAGGTAATCCCGCGGATACATACATCTTCTCTGCACTCGGTTATATCACAGCATATGAAATGTCCAATGAGACAGACGTACCGATCGGTGTTATCGAGATCGACGCTTCCGGCTTCCCTCTCATAGCATTTGCTCCCAACGAGCTTGCCGATAAATGGGGTACCGAAATAGTTGACGAAAAGACAGGTATCCATTATTGGGCTATTACCGACGTTACCACCGAGGAAACAGGATATCTTCCCTTAATTACAAGCAGTGCGCTTACCTCAAGAATGGCATATAACCAGCAGTTATATCCCCTTATAAACTTCTCTATTGCAGGTATCTGGTGGTATCAGGGTGAATCCGACTGGACAACAACCGAGGAATACAGAGGTGTCGGCACTTCTACCTTCGCTGACCAGTTTACCGAGCTTATGGAATATTACAGAAGCGTTATGGGCAACGATGACTTCTCGGTTTATATGATAGAATTCCCCTCCTGCTTTAAAGGAACAAGCCCCAATCAGGCTTACATCTCTACGGGTTCGGTAAGAACCGAACAGGGCAAGATAGCTACAATGCTTGATGATTTTTATCTTGTTGCTTCAGGCGATTTCTTTGCCGATGTCTATTGGGAAAATAACATTCATCCCTATATCAAGCACAAGCAGGCAAGAAGACTCTCAAAGATGGTTCTTGCAACAGGTAATTACGACAGCGAATACAATATCAATTACGTATCCGGTCCCGTATTTAATTCAGAGAGCTTTGTGAACGAGGCTCTTGATACTATCGAGCTTAAGTTTGATTACGTCGGCGACGGCCTTGTAAACCACGATGAAGAGGGCGTAGGAATCTGGGGCTTTGAGGTATTTGTTAACGGCGAATGGGTAGAATGCGCCGATGCGCAGGTTACAGGCAAGGATACAGTAACTCTCATTGCTGACGGCAGAATCGACGGTGTGCGTTACAACAGAGCAACCGACGCAACTTTCCCCACATGGTCAACCTTGAGTAACTCTGAAAACATCCCCTGCTCTGCATTCGTTAAATATTTTAACCACGAGTAATTCAAACAAATAAATATAATAACAGAAATGATTTAAATACCTATAATACAATAAAAGACTGCTGACTTATATTGTCAGCAGTCTTTTTGCTTAATTATTATTTCACTAAAACAGAGTTAAAGGATCAATCGTCAAGACCTCTGTCTGTCACGTAGATATCTCCCAACAGCATACGCGCAACCGTAGGATCAAAATCAAATATAGGCTCGGTCTGGCAAAGTGTTATATAATCAATATCTGCAAAGAAATTATCCTCCCAATATCCGGTGGAAATAATATAGGATACGGTAACGGTATCACCCGCTTTTATAAACTCAACTGTAGGAGCAAATAAGGAGCCGTATAAGAACAGAGAAGGTACTGTAAGGTAATCATCCCCTGCGTTGGTTATTTCAACGTGTATCGCTCTTGAATTCTTAATATCGGCGGGATCTGTATTAAATGCCTCGGCGGGAATTGTAAGCTCACAAGTATTACCGTCAAATGTAAAGAGCAATCCATCGTCTGTAGCTTCGGAAAATTCATTTTCTTTTGCTATTACCGAAATATCATCGGCATTATCTCCGACAATAAGGTTCTTATTCACACTCTTTGTTCCGAAATCATCTTCACCTAAAAGCTCTGCAACGAAAATAGCAAGATCTACATTTTCGTTAAGTCTGTTAAGCTTTTCAACACCGTAGCCTACCGCATAAACGGGGACGCTTCTTGAAGAATGACTTCCGCTTGTATAATACGTACTGTCTGCAGTTTCTTCATTTACCTCGCAAGGACGGATGATACCGCCTGTTTCATGGTCTGCGGTTATAATAAGCACGGTATCGGGGTTCTTTGAAATAAAATCAAGAACTCTTGCAACAGCGCGGTCAAAATGATAGCATTCATATGCTGCATATTCAAGCTGCATATTATGGCTGTAGGTATCTATCTGTGAGCCTTCAACCATAAGGAAGAATCCGTTTTCATCCTCTGAAAGCTTATCAAGTGCTAAGGAGGTCATTTCCTCAATGGTAGGATTCTCGGGGTTTGTTGTATCCATTTCCATATAGGTATCAAAAAGACCTAATACAGGAAGCTCCATATCAAGTGC
Source organism: Oscillospiraceae bacterium (assembly GCA_015065105.1). Classification (GTDB taxonomy): domain Bacteria; phylum Bacillota; class Clostridia; order Oscillospirales; family CAG-272; genus RGIG7300. The sequence continues at coordinate 115,821 of SVQZ01000001.1, forward strand.
GCTGTCAAAGGATTCTGTATAATTTACTCCTGCATCCTTTGCTTCTGCAAGCTTTGCTTTGATATCATCCGAACCTCTGTAATATTTAATACCTGAGCCCATAAGAATATCAAGAGTACCGTCCATGAGCTTATCTAACTGCTGAATACCTATTTCGCTGTGATTCTGTCTCGAAACACTGTGAGCGGTGAATGAGGCGGGGGTCGCATCGGTAACGCTCTTTGTAGCAACAACACCAGTGCTCTTTCCCTTTGAAGCCGCAAGCTCAAGAGTGGTCATGTAATCTATTTTACCGTCGGGTGAAATACTTACAAAATCGTTTTCGGTCTTATGACCTGTTGCAAGAGCCGTACCGCCCGCTGCAGAGTCTGTTACCTGATCGTTCTGGGAGTATGTGGTCTGGGCACTCTTCTGTGCTATATAATTCATTGCAAGCTTGCCCTTATAAAGATCGTCCTTATAGAGGTATTCGGTCATTTCTACAATACCGAATCCCATACCGTCACCTATCATAAAGATAATATTTTTAGCTTCTGTGTATTTTGCGTTATTAACAGAAAGAACGATATCCTTATTTAAAAAGCTGTCTGCATCTGTTCCGCCGCAGAAGGATTCAAAGTTCAAAAGTATCTGGGCAACCTGGGCTCTTGTTGCATTTGCAAAAGGAAGAAGATCTCCCTTTTCATTACCCTTGAGAATATTCTCCGAAGCAGCCCAAACAGCAGCATCCTCTGCCCATGAAGCAACCTTTTCACCGTCGGCAAAGTTGATTAAAATATCTTTATCGACCTTACTTGTATCAAAAGTGAAAGATGCAAATCTATAGAGCATTGTTGCTAACTGTTGACGGTTAAGAGCCCCCGTGGGATCAAATTTGCCCTCGCCCGTTCCCTTTACGTAACCCTTTTCAGCAGCCCATTTAACTGCGGCACTCATCCACTTGCCCTCGGGTACGTCTGTAAAGCCTGTAGCACCGCTGTAGCTGTCTTCGTTAACTCCCGCAAAACGGAAGAGAGTTGTAGCAAATTGCGCTCTTGTCATTACGTTGAAGGGAGAAAATAAAGTTCCCTCTTCGTTTGTTCCTTTAAATATACCGTTATCATATGAATACTTAACAGCGGTATAGAACCAATCCTTTTCATCAACGTCAATAAAGGGTAATTCTTTTTCACTATCGGCTGCAGTGAAAAAAGAGACTGTTGAGAAAAGCATTGTAATTACAAGCAATAAAGAAAGAATTTTTTTCATAACGTCACTCCTTTTTTTGATAATTAATTATAACACCGTTAAGGATTAATGTCAAGAAAAAGAACGGAGTAAATCCTATTTACTCCGTTTTTTCTGTTAGCATCATGTTATTTATCTAAATTTCTGTTTGTAACTGTGATATCACCCATAACTATTTCGTTTTCTGCAGGATCAAAACTGAAGAAGGGTTCCGCGATATAGAGACCGAATTCGCTAACATCGGCAAATATATAGTCATTCCAGCCTTCGCTCGGAAGAATATAGGATATGATCTGCTTTTCACCGGGTTCAAGATATTCAAGATGAGGATCGACCAAAGCAGCGCCTGCATACATAGAAGGAACTACAACATATCTATCGCTTGTATTGGTAAATTCAATATGGATCGCTCTTGCGTTCTTGATATCCTCTCTTGAGGTATTAAACAGTTCGACAGGTATTGCAAATTCGGCTCCGTTTTCTCCGAAGCTTATCTTTATTCCATCGTCGGCAATTGTACTGTTATAGGGATTTGCTTCTGCAAGTGCAGTAAGATCGTCACTTCCGATAAGGTTATGATTTTCGCTCTTATAACCGAAATCATCTTCACCTAAAAGTCCTGCTACAAAGATAGCGAGATCAACATTCTCATTTGTTTTGTCTATTGCTTCAATACCGTAGCCGACCGCATATACGGGAACGTTTCTGTAGCTGTGGCTTCCTGTAAGGTATGTATAATAATTTGCGGTTACTTCATCAAGTTCCTCGGGAATAACAAGTCCGCCCGTTTCATGGTCTGCTGTAATTATAAGAAGTGTATCGGGATTATTCTTTATAAAATCAAGAACAACTGCTACCGCACGGTCAAACTCAAAGCACTCATGTGCAGATTTTTCAAGATCATTATTATGAGCAAAGGTATCGATCTGAGATCCCTCAACCATAAGGAAGAAGCCGTTTTTATCTACAGAAAGCTTATCGATTGCAAGATCGGTCATTTCTGCAAGAGTAGGAAGCTCCTCGTCATAGGTATCCATTGCATCAGAGCTGTAAAGACCGAACATGGGAAGCTCATCATTTTTCGAATATTCAAAGTTATCAGAATAATATAACTGACCTGCACTTACTGCGCGGTTGAGTCTGTCGCTGTTATAGCCGTCGGTAAAATAATCTCTTCCGCCTCCGAGAACAAGATCAAGCTCTCCATCAACCATAGCTTCTATCTGCTGTCTTGCAATAAGCTCATGTTCATAACGTGAGTTTACGTGCGCAGTAAACGAAGCGGGAGTTGCATCGGTAACGCTCTTAGTAGCAATAATACCCGTACTCTTTCCCTTCTCAGCCGCAAGCTCAAGGGTAGTTTTGTAATCTCTTGTACATTCGGGATCCATTGCTATAACACCGTTAGCTGTTTTAAAGCCCGTTGCAAGAGCTGTACCGCCGGCCGCGGAGTCGGTTGTCTGATTATCCTGGGAATAACTTGTATGTGTGCTGAGCTGGGGAATATGATTCATGGCTAGCTTTCCTGCATAAAGCTCGTCCTTGTATAAATGCTCTGTCATTTCTACAATATTAAAGCCCATACCGTCGCCTATCATAAATATAACGTTCTTAGGCTCTGTGTATTTAATATTGTTGATGGCAAATACAAGATCGCTGTTAACAAGTCCTGTGCTGTCTGTACCCTCAAAAACATTATTGAAATTTAAGAGGATCTGGGCAACCTGGGCTCTTGTTGCGTTGTTTTGAGGAACAAGCAGTCCTTTCTCATTACCGTTTAAAAGCTTTACGGAGGTGATCCATATCATCGCTTCCTTTGCCCATGCCGCAACGTCTGAGGAATCCTCAAATGCATTGAGAGCGTTATCGTCAACAGAGCCGATATCAAAGCTTTCATCAACAAATCTATAGAGCATTGTTGCTAACTGCTGACGGTTAAGGGCTCCTGTGGGGTTAAATTTGTTTTCACCCGTACCCTTAACGTAACCCTTTTCAGCTGCCCATTTAACCGCAGGGCTCATCCATTTGCCTGCAGGAACGTCACTGAAGCCTGTTGCACCGGCATAGCTTGACTCATCAACACTTGCAACCCTGAAGAGAGTTGTGGCAAACTGAGCTCTTGTCATGACCTTTTCGGGAGAAAAGAGCGTACCCTCATCATTTGTACCCTTAAATAATCCTTTATTATAGGAATATTCAACTGCATCATAGAACCAATCATCCGCTTTAACATCGGTAAAAGGAAGAAGCGATCCCTTATCATCAGCATTTGCAGAAAAAGGAATAATACCGATAAGCATAGACGCTAAAAGAACAATAGAAAGTATCTTTTTCATAAACATTCTCCTTGATTTTAATACTGTAATTATAACATTTTTTCAAGATAATGTCAATTAATTAATGGTAATTTGTTGCAGAAAACTATTACCTGCATAACACAGATATGCCTTTGGCAATACTTATTTCAGTATCACCGGAGGTAAGAAATGTGTATTACAGTAAAGTTGAAATTTGTGGAGTTAACACGTCCGAACTGAAAACATTAAGTGATAACGAAAAGAAAGAATTACTGATCAAGGCAAGGAAAGGAGACGAGCTTGCGCGGCAACAGCTAATCCACGGTAATTTACGCTTGGTTTTAAGTATAATACAAAGATTCGCAAACAGAGGTGAGAATCCTGACGATCTCTTCCAGATAGGCTGTATTGGTCTAATAAAGGCAGTTGACAACTTCAACACTGAGCTTGACGTTAAATTCAGTACCTATGCTGTTCCCATGATAATCGGAGAGGTAAGACGTTATTTAAGAGACAATAATATGATACGTGTAAGCCGAAGTGTACGTGACCTCGCTTATCACGCACTCTGGGCAAAGGAAGAGTTATCGAAAAAAATGGATAGGGAGCCTAATATAGAGGATATCGTTAAATATCTTAACGACAATAATATAGAAGCGACAAAAGCACGTGTATCCAACGCTCTTGAAGCTATTGTTGACCCGGTATCATTATTTGAGCCTGTTTATAATGACGGTACGGCAGGCGATTCGCTCTACGTAATGGATCAGATCAGTGACACAAGCTCAACAGATGAAAGCTGGCTCGAAGAAATTGCGTTGAACGAGGCAATAAAAAAGCTCAACGAACGTGAAAAGTCGATAATATCTATGAGATTTTATCAAGGAAAGACGCAAATGGAGATAGCAGAAGAGATCGGTATTTCACAAGCGCAGGTATCAAGACTTGAAAAGGGCGCGATAGACCGTATCAAAAAAGATTTTTTGTAAAGTAACGAAAAGCACACCGAATTGGAGCAACTTACTACTAAATATTTTAATTTCACACGTCCGATCGAGTTTTTCAACAGTCTGAACGGAGGGCAAAATGCCCTCCGTCAGCTTGTCGATAAACTTATCGACAAGCTGGCAGACTTTGAAAAGCGAAGGTATGTGAACCCCCAAAACTCGGCAAGCTCGTTTCGGGGAACCCCATAGTTTTCGTGAAAAGTCTCCGTAGGCTTACTATGTAAGGTAGAGAGGCTTTTCGCGGAAAAGTGTGAAAAAGCACCGTGAACTCAATGTTTACGGTGCTTTTGAATACTTATTCAGCTATATACGGAGAATAAAATGTAAATTTTAATATTTATAAAGTGGAGCAAACAACTATTATAAAAAATTATTTCACACGTCCGACCGAGTTTTTCGACAGTCTGAACGGAGGGCAAAATGCCCTCCGTTCAGTTATTATTCCAACCGATTATTTTTATTAATCTGAAATTAGTATATCCGTAAGCACTCATGGGACTGTCAACCTTATCTGTAGTATTTGAATTAATAAGATAATCAACCACGTTGCCCTCGGAATCGTATATCACCTTTGTGATAATAACAGTATGTACCGCGTCGGTGTCATCAACTATATATTGAACAAGATCCCCGGGTCTTCCGCTGAATATGTTTGAGGAATAATCACACACAAGACCGAAGCCTTCATTTTCGGTGCAGTAGGAATAGAAATAATCACATTCTGCCCAACTCGGACTTCTTCCGTGGGCACCTCCTGTTGAATTAACGCTTTCACCGTACCATTTCCATTGAACCCCCTGAAGATCCATAGGTATTCCTCCTGCAAACAGACATTGTGAGGTAAAATTGTTACAGTTTCCGCCGTATATATCATACATACCGAAATCGGGGTTTCTTTTTGCTTGTGTTTTTCCTGCCCATTCATATGAATAAGCAAGCGCTGAATCAACATCATATTCGTTATCTGCAACAAGATCCGTCTCAAAGCTTTCGGGAGAATTATTATATTCCTCTCTTTGCTTGTTGACCTCTTTAAGCTCTTTTTCGGTTATCGATACAAAATAATCCTTTACTATACCGAATATCTCGTCGGTATCATAATCTGACAGTCCGTTTGTATATTTCTCAAAACCGCTTTTTATAAGATCGTAAACACCGCTTATCTCCGAATGCTCTGTTATAAGATATCTGCCCTCATTCTCCTTTACTGTGAAATAATGCTCAACGTCACTCGTATATGATGTTATATCCGAAATGTAATTGAAATTCATTGCATTGTTTTCACAAAGATATATCTTATACCCGCCATCGACCTCATCGGCAGAACGGTAGGTAATGCCTACACTTGCCTTTTTGTACTGCATATCATAGGTAAAGCTTTTTCTTATACCGTTCTGATATGATATCATTTCATTTACGATACAGGCTTCGTATTCGCGATCCTTTGCAAAGTATTCGGACATATCATGATCTTCTAATGAGCCGAGTGCTCTGTAATAGCTAATAAAATAATTCTTAATCAGCTCATTCATCGAATCGTTTATGCCTAATTCCAAATAACTGTTATTATTTACAAATTCGACTTCAACGTCGTCAAACAAAAGATCGTCAAAGCCTTCGGTTTCCTCATTTTCCACCTTGGATATTGCAGAATCAAGTGAATTTACGGCAGGCTTGTCCTTTCCGGCACATGAAGTAATCAAGCAACAAAAGATTATCAATGCAGCTAAAAGCGAAATAAACCTTTTCATATTTTCTCCTTAATCCTTTCTCAAAGTAATATCTTCATAATCAACGATCTTTTTATTATTGTAATCATCTTTGTTTATTTGACCGTCCTTATCAATTATCGAGGTAATAAGCTCAAGAGTGTCGCTGTCCTTAACAAGAGAACGATGATCAACACCGTCAACAAAGTAAACGGGATTATCGAAAAGCTCTCCGTTATAAAATGCCGCACTTTCACAGCTTACCGTACCGTCACCGAAATAAGTTTTATCTGTTTTTAAAAAAAGATTATTCTCTTCGACTATTTTCGTCACGGTTACGCAGTTAAAACCTGCTATCATATATACATCAAATCGATCATCAGAAATTATATGTCCCTTTTCTGATATCAGAGCAGACTGGCTATCAAGAGCATTTTGGTAAAGGAGCTTATTAGTCCCCGAAGACTCCTCGTCCTTTTCAAAGCGTGCAAGGTCTTTTATAAAATTCTTCGTTTCTTCATTATCAAGTATGATTCCGTCATTTTCTATATATCCTTCGCTTAAAACAGCGTATTCGGTGGGTAAGAGCTCATATATTGCAGGCATATTTAAGGCAAGATCGCGAATATTATTCTGTAATACACCAAAATTGAAATATCTTCCGTCCTGCAGTACCATTAATGCCTTAGGAGAACCGCCGTAAGGCGTTCCTATAGTTATAACTCTTTCGGTCAGCGCTGCGCTGTCCGCGCTTAAAGTTAAATATTGGGCTGCTACGATACCTCCCATGCTGTGGCACACGAAGGTAACGTCGGTAAAACCCTTATCCTTAATAAATGCATCAAGCAATTTTGCATTATCCCTTGACGACATTCGCCAATCATAGGAAAAGAAAATAACGTCATAGCTGTCAGAATATTTTTTGTAAAGAGTATTATAAAGTTCTGTATAACTTCCGAGAGTACCTATCTGCTTATCGTTTTTTGTTACAGCTTTAGGCAATATCTTATTTATCGATTCTCCCTTCTCGTTTGTTGAAATGAATTTAAAACAGGCGATAAGATCTGATATATCACTTAAGGTTATATCAGAAATAAATGACGTATCAAGGTCTTTTACGGATTCAAGGGCATCGGATACGGTATCAGGCATCCATACGGTGTCCCCTTTTTCGATATTACCGCCGTAAAAGGTTGAATGATCCTCATCGGCTTCCAGCTCACTTCCCATAATACCGGGAAGGATAATAATCGCAGGATCGCTTTCGGGCTCTGCAAGGGCAGTTTCACTTTTATCCTTTAATAAATCATTCTGCCTACTGTTATTTAAAGGTATTTCGCAAACCAAAATCAATATGGAAGTTACCAATACACATGCTAAAAGACCTATTACTCTTGTTTTATTTGAAAAAAGTATTCTCATTTTTTCTCCGTAAACTGAATAAAAACATTTTTAATCGCAATAAGCCTGCAAAGGCAGGCTTATTGTATAAATTATTATATAACTTATGATTAACAGGATGTTTAACTTTTAATCACATGATTTAACAAGCTTCATCAAGGCATAGAGATACCCGTCAGCTCCAAGCCCGCATATCTGACCGATGCAGGATGCGGCGGTATATGAATGATGTCGGAACTCTTCCCTTTTATGGATATTTGAAATATGAACCTCAATAGCCGGAACGTCAACCGAAGCAAGTGCATCTCTTAATGCAATGCTTGTATGGGTATATGCACCAGGGTTGATGATGATGCCCTGATACCTGCCCATTGCTTCATGAATAGCAGTACAAAGCTCCCCCTCACAGTTCGACTGATAGAAGTCGATATTGCAATTGAGCTTTTGGGCTTCGCTTTTAAGACCGGCATTTATCTGCTCCAAGGTAAGAGCCCCGTATATATCGGGCTCACGTTTGCCGAGCATATTCAAATTCGGGCCGTTTATTACAAGTATTTTTTTCATTTATATCCTCTTATATCAGCAAATATCAATAGAGATTAAGACCGTATTCCTTCATGAAATTAGTGATGATCTGTGCCATCTGTGCTCTTGTTGCGGTTGCTTTAGGTGCTATCATATCATCACCTGTACCGCTGATAAAGCCCTTATAAACCATCCAGGATACAGAATCAACAGCCCAGGAAGAGATTTCGGATACATCTTTATAAACCGAAAGATCCGCTTCTCCTCTTGTAAGCTTTGTGAGATACTTGGCATATCTTGTCATAAATACCGCAAGCTGTTCACGGGTAACATATCTGCCTGCACCGAAAGTGCCTTCCGAAACACCCTCAGTAAGACCGTTTTCATATGCCCATTCAACTGCAGGAGCATACCATGCATCGTTTGCTACGTCCTTAAAGGATGAGGTTGTATATCCCGAAAGATCAGCACCGCTGAGGTTAGCAAGAACCTGAACGAACGCTTCTCTCTTAAGAGTAGCGGAAGGTTTGAATTCTGTTTCGGAAACACCGTTCATATATTCTCTGTTATAACAGTATTTTACGGCATCATAATACCATGCGTCTTTATCAACATCTGCGAACACAGGGTCATTTTCGGAGATGAACATATTAAGACCGAAAAGTGTAGTATATTCACCGTCCATACGGTATGCGGGAGAAGCATCGTACATTTCCTTACAGATGGTCATATATCTGTTATAAGGATAGGGAGCGCCGTCCTGCTCGATATCATAAATAACGTCCTGATAAAGAGCGGCTGCTCTGAACTGTGTACCTCCGCGATAAAGCTCCTCAGGAGTGCAAGTCGCTCTGCCGAAGGTCTTATTTTCCATATCGGAAATAATAAGATCCCAAGGTAAGAAGCCTTCTACCTTCCAATTCATCATATCTTCTGCTACGCTTACTCCAAGCTCAATACCGTTAGTACCTGTTATTTCACCGTCGATGCCTTCACTTCTTGAACGGTATATCCTGCCGTAGCATGAGCCGTCTTCGTTCTGTGATATACCCATGCAGTACCAAATAGTATAGTCTGTAGCGGCAATATAACCGTTACGAACGTACAAGCCCATAGGATCGAGAGCAAGGATGAAAACATCGCCATTAAAGCCTACAACGTTCTTTGAATTCTCATCAAGGCTGTTTTCATCGTAAGCGGTTGTAAAAACAACGCTGTTTCCCGTTTCGGTACCGTTTACTTCAGCAAGCTCATCGATATCAGCGGCAAAATACAAGCCGTTTTCATCATATGCAAAATACATATCGATATCGGTCGCACAAACACTGCTGTAAAAATACTTAACATAATCATCGCTTAATTTTGCAGGTGCAGACCAATTCTCCGACTCATCTATAACACCGTCAACAACTACGTCTGCCTTGGTTATCTCAACAGGATCGTTTACCTTATTCTGTACGTAATAACCCGCGCTGACAGTAAAAGGAACTATGATCATAAGGGTCATAATTAAAATAAATATCGATTTTAAAGCTTTCATAAAATCCTCCGCAAATATTTATAATTAATTCTATCATAATTCTTTAATAATTTCAAGTATTAATTTAAAATTTAGGGCAGGTTTCCCTGCCCTCTCTAATCATAGTGTTTTAAAGCCAATGCACGGTATAATCTGCAGCTTCTGTATTTGTTTTTACAGAATCTATCCTTAAATTCCGCCTTATCCTCGCAAAATACGGTGTGATTTTTTGTACCGTTGTAAAGGCCTTCGCAAACGATCGAGCAGTCAGACTCTTTAATGTAAAAGGGACATTCAGAATATGCATCCTCTGTGTATTTCATTAATTTAACTGAGAACCCAATTCATTAAAGCTGACGCCCTTGTCAAGCGAAAAGATCCTTCTTGCCACGACCTCGATCAAACCGTTTTCATATGTAAAACAGGTATGATTCGCGTTTCTTTTCTGAATATGCCCTTCGATCAATACACGGTCATCGGGCTTCAGACCGTAATAGCTCTTCTCGGCAAGATCACCCCATACCGTTACTTCAAAATCTTCTCTTTTTTTTCTGAAATCTGAGCAAAGCACGAAATTGACTACAGGTGTACCGTTAGCGGTCGTGCCCATATACGGACTGTTCTTTATATGCCCGGATATGATCAACTTATTAAAATCATTCTTCTGCATTATAAAGCACCTCTCTTTTTGTACAGTATCCGCATCCGTCACATTCCCCGAAGCCAACCTTACACATAAAAGCCATAGAATCCATCCTTTCTGTTATTTTCACTTTAACTTTATAACAGATCAGATAACATCTACCTCTCTATTCATTTGCTTGAACGATTGTAGATTTCTAATCTACACATATATTACCATATTTACCAATATTTGTCAAGTACAAATTACATATTGATTTAATTTAATTTTTGATTTATAATTATAGCGTAAAGGAGAATTTTAAATGAAAAAAGAACTTTTTGGTGAAAAAATCAGAATCAGAAGAAAATCACTCGGATTATCTCAAGAAGCTTTAGCTAAAAGAATCGGTTATACCTCCCGTTCGAGTATAAATAAGATAGAATTAGGTATAAACGATATCCCCTATACTAAGCTTTCGGTTATTGCAAATGCTCTTGAAACGGATATAAACTATTTTATGAGCTCGGATGACATCGAAATAGCACAGTTAAATAAGATCATCTCGGAGCTTCCAAAGGAAAAGCTTACAATACTGCTTGAATATGCAAAAATTCTGAACAGCGAGGATGACGCAAAGCTACAGTGCATCCCGTACCGAACACAACGATATAACTGAAGAACAAGCCTAAATAAGAAGAGGTAAGGATAAGCCGCCTTTACACGGCTTTCTCCGAAATGGAGCAATTTACTATATAATAAAAGAATAGGGCTTTTTAAGCCCTATTCAAAATAATATAGATCATCATTTATCGCTACGATACCGTCATAATTATCATCATATATTTCAGGTATCTCGGTGAAGTATAAAAGAAGGTTTTTCATATCCTCCCCTACGATAATTGAATTTATGCGTTCTGTTACCCTATTAACGGATATATCATATTCACCGAATATTTCCTTAATATAACTGTCATCAATACCCTTACCTAAAGACAAAAGACTCTCTGAATATTCCTTTAGTATCAGCTTTACAGGATAAGGGTTTGCGTTTAAGAACTTACGGTTTACACAAATTATTTCACCGGGTAGTTCATATCCAAAGCAATCGTTAAAGATATCATCGATATCTGCTATACCGGTTATATTATCCGAAAAAGAATCAAGATAAATATCGTCAACTGCGGCAATGCATCCTTCTTCAGTGTTCATTCGCTCTATCAACTCATTTATATCATTCAGCTCTTCCACACTTGCGTTTATACCGTTAAAATCGAAAACAGCCATCAATGCACTATAGCTTAAAAAGTCGCCCGAAAGAGTATAAACGGTTTTGGAATCAAGTCCGTAAATATCAGTTATATCGGCTGAATTTGAAAGCAGCGTACATTCGGCAAGGGAGGCTACAGCTAAAAATACGGTATTACCTTCCGTTTTATCGTAAAGCTCGTATGCCATGACAGAAGGAAGAACTGCAACGTCATATCTTCCCAACACCAATTCCATCATATTATCCTCTGCCGTTGATACAATAATATCATAGGTGTTTTCACAAAGACCTTTATCGGTATCATAATATAATTTCACAAAAGGAAGAGATGCCGCAGATCTGTCGCAATATACAAGCAATTCACATCCTTCTTCTATCGGTTCCGAAACTTTGTCTTTTTTATTACAGCCGAGTATAAATGTAAATAAAACGGCTATAGCCAATAATAACGTAAGCTTACGCATAAATCCTCCAATTAAACTTTTATAACTTTATTTTAACTCAAAAATATTGAATTGTAAAGTAAATTTTAATTGTTTACATTTTGTTATTTATTTTTGTTTCAAATTGTGTATAATAATATATAGATAAGTTATTTTCACTAACACACATAGTATTCATTACGAGGTACAATTATGAAATCACTCAAAAGAGCCTATACCTTAGGCGAAGAGATCTTCAATTCGGTCAGCCACGGTGTCGGAGCCGGAATATCGGTTGCCGCTTGTGTTCTTATGATAATAAGAGCGGCTATCGTAGGTACTGCTATACAAGTTGTCAGTGTTTCGATATTCGGCGCTTCACTTATTATTCTTTATATGATGTCAACACTATACCACGCGCTGACAAATCCAAAAGCAAAAAAGGTCTTTCAGATATTCGACCATTGCTCGATATTTATCCTGATAGCCGGTACATATACCCCTTATACCCTTGTTGCAATGAAGGGCGCTCTCGGATGGACGATCTTCGGAACGCTCTGGGGTGTAACGGCTTTAGGGATCGTACTCAACGCCATCGGTATTGAAAAATTCAAAAAGCTTTCTATGGTACTTTATATAGTTATGGGTTGGTGTGTAATATTTGCCATTAAGCCTGTAGTGTCGTATTTAGGAGTTTGGGGCTCGCTTCTTCTTTTAGCAGGAGGCATCTTCTACACCGTAGGAATTATATTCTATGCAAAAAAGAAAATCAAATATATGCATTCTATATGGCATATATTCGTTGTTTTGGGAAGCGTTTCGATGATATTATCGGTACTCTTTTTCTTAATTAAATGAACCGACATATTTAAAAGGCACTCCTCGGAGTGCCTTTTAATTTGTCAGAAATCGTTGCGCCTGTCTGCGCTTTTAATTATTAAATTTAAACGAATATATGCTTGAATTCTTTAATTCAAATGTAAGTGTTACGGGAACACCCTGGAAATCCGAAACGTTTCCGTCCTTAAAGATCACGTTATAGTCTGCACTGTCAGCCGAGAACCAATCACTTGTGATCGATCTGCCCTGATAGTCGGTAAGCGTAACCTTCATAGAATCTGCGGTAGCACAGTTTATGGCAAGAGAGTTACCTTCAAAGGTGAAGTAATTGGTTGTCATTGTACTTCCTGACGCTGTACCGAGTACTGCACGGAAGCCGTCGAGACGCATTGTGTAACGGTAAAGAACAACCTGATCCTTAGAACTGTTGTACTCTCTCATATAAAGTGACATTTCATTTGTTCCGGTCTGGATCATTCCAACGCAGGGGAACGCGTCGCCATGTCCGAAATGCTCGGGAAGTGAAGGCTGAATAAACGCATTGCTGTATCTCTTCCAGGTGAGAAGATCGCGGCTGCACATAAGAAGCGCCTCTGTTGTAACCGGTTCCATTGTAAACTTGGTGGGAAGACCTACGTAAAGATCATCAGCACGGAAGTAAGGAGCAATAGCGTTAGCGTACATCTGATAGTCTATTTTATCGGAATAGGTAATAGGTACAGGAATTGACCAATTATAGAAATCGGTGCTTTCCGTATATCTAATATCACGCATTACCTTGGTAGGATTATTTGAAACGTATTCCTTATCAAGGTTATAATTATTACCTTCATGGAAGCCGCGTACAAAGGCTACGTACTTACCCTTTGCCTCATCCCAATACATTGTATTGAGGGTATCGAAGTAACAGCCCTGGGTCTCGGTAGGTGTACCGAGAAGCTTTCTTTCGTAATTACCGAACGCAAAGTAATTACCGTCACCGTCTCTTGAATACTCAACAAAGAGACCGTCGCCCCACTGACCGTAAATACCCTTCCAGCGCTGATTTTCAAGACAAGCAGGATTGGTATCATAGAATACGAATAGGTTATCGGGACGGCATACCTCGTCGGTTACGATATTGGATGCACCGCCTTGAGATGTATTTGTATAGAGATTGGGACGTGACCAATTTATACCGTCAGAGCTTTCAATGTAACAGATACGGCGTTGATAATTAGAATCGGTTGCTTTATAGTACATACGGTATTTACCGTCAGGACCCTGTGAAATGTTCTGATATACGGCATCAAAGCCCTCGTATCCCTTATTGAAGTTAAATACGATCTCCTTTTTCTCCAAAGAGCCAAATCCGTAAACCGCATCACTTGCGGAGCTGTCGATCATATAGTTATCAATAAAGAGCTGACGGCTGTCACCGATGTCGATAGCATCTATATAAGCCTCTTCGACATTAACTGTATAGTAATTATAGCTTTCGTCGGTGTACTGTACAACGAATGTGTATGTACCGGGTTCAAGAGTTACTCTTACGTATCCGTCAACAACCTCGGTATTTTTGATAGTAACACAGTCGGGTGCTGCTTTGATCTCGGCAGAGGTAGAATAGTTACCGCTTGCATATCTGATAACCTGGAGATCATTAAGCTTTCCTATTACAACAGTATTCTTTAACTGCTGGAATGAGGGTTCCTTCTTTAAAACGTTATATTTATACATTACAACGTAACCGTTATTATACTGAATACCAATGGTTACTAAACCGTTTTCACGGTACTGTATCATATACTCGCTCTTACCCTTAAGGTCGTTTTTGCCTGAGAAAGAACGCTGTCCTTCTGCTCTCTTTACTTCACCGGGGGTATTATAATCGCCGTACGCTGTACGAATGACCTTAACACCCTCAAGATTCGAGAGATGAACCTGCAATCCCTTGTTTTGGAATTCGGGCTCTACAACGGTAAGATCAAGCTTTTTGATCATATTTTCCCTTGAAGTATCGTTGAATCTGATACAAACAGAATGTCTGCCGGGATTAGTAACAACATAAGAATAATCGTGCGCGCCCGCTATCTTTGTTTCGGTAACACGAACTATCTTGTTTTGATTTATCTCGGTATATGTGTCATAATCGCCTTCTGCAATAAAGAAGTCTTTCACGCCGTAGAGATTATGTACGGTTACAGTAACACCGTCGGAGGTAACGTAAGGGGTCATTACGGAAATATCTATAGTTGAGATAAATTCCTTTCCGTCCTTTGTTTTCATCCAGAAGGTATATACACCGCCGTCAGCCATTTCTCTTGAAAAGATACCGTCAACGGTAGAATTCTTAATTATAGTGCTGCTGAGTGTAACACAGTCTGCAGCGGCCTTTATATCTGAACCGCTGGTGTAAACACCGGAAGCATAGCGGATGGCAGAAATGTTATCAGCTAACGTGATAAATACATCATAACCGCCTTCTGCATATACGTAAGGAACTGCAAGTGCGGGCACTACCTTTTCTTCGTAATAGTCGCAATCAGCACAGTCACGGCGAAGAAGTCCGTTTTCGTTATCCGTTGCCGCTGTAACCGTGTACCATTCACCTATAGTATGACCGCCTGTTTCATAGATCTCCTGAGAGATGATCTCATTACATCTCGTACAGTAGGTTGTAAGAGAACCGTTTGAAACACAGGTGGATTCAACCAAAACAGGTTCACCTGCGTTATGACCGAGTGCGGGTATAGCCTTTGATTCGGTTGCAATACAGTCAACGCATTTTCTCTTCATTACACCCTCTTCGGTACAGGTAGGTTCTGTTGCTACATACCAATCACCGTAGATATGAGGAACAGCTGCGTGGTTAATAACTATACCGTAGGAGTTAGAGTATATACCGGGAGTTGAAGTTCCGGGTACACCGTCGGCAGTTCTTTCGCATACAGTTATAAATCTGCCCCAAGTATTAGGCTGGCCGTTAGCCATCTCGTATCTATCCATATACATTACGGAAGCACGGGAAACCGTACCTTGAGTTGCAAGCGTGGTTGCAGAAACATTTTTTGCCCCTGCCGCAGTCATATCACTGACAATTAAGCTCCAAGGGATCTTTACCTCAAATCGCCAACCCTTTTCGGTTATCGCACCCGCGGTAGTACAGCCGGAGGTAATGTCAGCCTCATTTGCTCTCGAACGGTAAACATGAACGGAGCCGTCGGCATAAATACCGATATTATACCAAGGAGTGTACTTTGCAGTGTTACCAATTGCACTCTGTGCGTCGAGCATAAGGTTCATAACGTCGCCGTTAAAGCCGTAGTTTCTTGTAGAACCGTCATTATCGATATTATCGTATCCTGTAGATGCTACGAAACCGTTCTTTTCACTGCAATCTGTAATATCAGCGGCAAAATAAAGTCCGTTTGCGTCATAAGCAAAATATATTTCAGCCGAAGACGTGCAGGGATTAGTTGCCCAGAAATGACCAACAGTTGCATCATTAACATATGCAGGCTGTGACCATTTGCCGTTTGCTTCTATCGTACCGTCGATTTCAGGACTGCTCTTGGGCATAGTCACAGAAGGATTCTGTATTGTGCCGTCGGCATAACCGAACACATTAAACGGTACGATCATAAGCATACACAGAATAAATGCTAAAATTCTTGTGATCTTTTTCATGATCCGCTCCTTAAAAAATGTTATATTTCCTCGCTTCAAATTTCATTTTACAACAATTAAATATAAAAGTCAAGTAAAGGTTATTTATTTAATATACAAAAAGGCGGACAAGCCGCCTTAATTTGTAAATATCAGCCAACAGTTACGTATCTGATAACTTTAAGACCGTTATTGAACTCAACAAGGACTGTCCATGTGCCGGCCTTTGTGAAGTTAATGGTATAAGGATCGGCTCCGTTGATGGTGGATGCATTGATGCCCTTATAGCCTTCAGCCTGCTTAATGTTAGCCGCGGTACATTCACCGTAACCGATACGGATAACCTTAACGTCATCAAGACCTTCAACAGAAGCGCTCATTCCGTCAACGGTTACGTTAACCTCGGGTTCGGGGATCTCTACGTAAACGTGATAACAGATAGGATCAGTATCATCCTTGAATCTGATATATATGGTATATACTCCGGGCTCGGGAACGGTATAGCTGAACTCATAACCGTTCTGCTGTAATCGAAGTGCCGACGCACCGTAAAGCTTGTTGTTCTGAACCATACGGTAATCACCGTGCATACCCTTTGCAACGAACACATAGCTTGTATTTTCGCCGATACCGTCTATATCAATGGTGAGAGTATCAATAACACGGTCAATTGTTCTCTCGATGATCTGAGCTTCCATTATATCATTACAGCAAACGCACTGCTTAACTCTTGCGCCGTAGGTCTTTTCTGTAGGAGAAACGATAACCTTCCATTCACCTGCTGTACAAACGGTAATACCGTCATTTGTTGTTTCAGACTTGTTACAACGGGTACAGGTATGGGTTTTGGATCCGCCCTTACAGAAGGGAGCTTCTGTGTAGCTCCATTCACCGAAGGCATGGTTATTGGGGTCTGCATAGGTAATAGACTGGGTAAGCTGACCGCAGACTGTACAATGGGACTGCTTGATACCCGTCTTATTACAGAGAGCAACGGTGGTAACAACAAGCTCGCCCGCTGTGTGAGCTTTCTTTGCGATCACCTCTGTTTTGAATACAAGACCGCAAACACTGCAGCTCTGTGTTTTTGTGCCTGTAGCGGAACAGGTGGAATCGGTAACAATTGTCCAATCGCCGGGAGTATGCTCTTCGCACGAAAGGATATAGCTCAGCTTCTTTGCTACACAGTAGGAATGAGCATAAGAACCCTCAACTACATAATACTTTGTGCCGAGACAGCTGTAGAAAGCATTGGTTTCCATTTCTGTAACGGTCGAGGGAATATAAACATTACCCTTTACTATCTTCTGGAATGCCTTTGCATAAATATAAGTAACGGTCTTACCGTCGATGGTAGAGGGGATGATAAGAGGGTTGGTTGTAGTGGGACCGTTGTAGGAAATGATCTTTGCCTCAGTATCAGCGGCAACAGACATATAAGTATATTGACCCGAGGTGTAAACCTTACCCTCGTCAAGGTGGAGATAGATACCGTAGAGATTTGCGTCAACTGCGTTACCTGCAGATGCGGGCGTACCGTCGGGAAGAGGATTCTCTGTTACAGTAATATTACAGCTTATGGTAAAGCGAGCGCCCTCGTCAAGGTAACCTACGTGGTATCCTGAATAGGGGTCGGAGGATGAATAGAACCAACGGTCCATATATCTGATCATTGCGTTATGATCTGCGCCTATTGCCGCAAAATCCTCAACTGTATAGCCAAGCTCTTCTACTGTAGTATCAAGACAGGCTGCTGTGTCTGCTATGATAACAGACCAAGGCATCTTAACCTCGAAGGTCCATGTGCTGCTTGCAGAATCAACAACAAGGGCGCCCTCGACCTGATCTGTGATATCGCCTTCGTTATACTTTCCTCTGTAAACTACAAGACTTCCGTCCTCCATGGGAACGATGGAATACCATGCTGTGGGATTCGAGCTTTCCCAATAGAATCTGCCGTTCTTTGCACGAAGTCCGAGGGGGTCGATGGAAAATACAAATACGTCACCGTTACCGCCGTAGCCGCTTCCGCCCTCACCGTCATCGTCATTGTCGGGAGAAAAAGTCGAGAAGAAGGGAGTGGGGTCCCAAACATGAGCCGCGATATACATATATTCGCTGTCCCAGGTCGTCGAATAATCGATATCAACCAGGTTGCGGCTTCTGTATGTCCATGCTGTAGATGTATTAAGATTGTCGATACGTACAGGGTCGGAATATGTTTCATTGGTGCTGATAACACCGTCGATAGTGGGTGTAACACCGTACTGTGCACCGGGGACGTAAATATCGCCAACGTCATAGGTGAAGCCTACGTTGTCACGGTCAGAGGCAGCACTGATACCGACAGCCAGGGCTGTAAGCAATACTGCGCTCAATAAAACAAATATAAACTTTTTCATAGTTTCCTCCTATTTAAATGAATATAATATATTTTCCCATATTTCCTATCTTTTTTCAATTGACCGATTTTACGAATGTGTTATTACTATTTTGTTAATACTGCACAATGACATAATAAAGAATAATGAGGCTATATTTCTATAGCCTCATTAAGTCCGAATGAATAAATAATAGTTTTTGCAACTTTGTCTCCGGTAAGCCGCTCAAGAGCGGTCTTGTAATATGAAAGCTGTGTCGAATGACGCTCTGCAAGCATAACTCTTCCCTCTTTATTACTCATATGACCGGGAATACGGTCGGTTTTATAATCAATAAGGATTATATCCCCCTTATCATCGTATATAAAGCAATCTATAACACCCTGCACAAGTATCTTTTCACCCGAAAGCTCACGGCTGTGATTGTTTGTAAATTCGCTTGCATCAAGATTAACGTTAAAACGTTTTTCCCTGTAAACCCTTCTCGAATTGCGCATCAGAGAATAAAGCTCGGAGCAAAAGAATGCTTCAAGGGCGGATATATCAACAAGCTCTGCAATGTCAGCCGCAATAAAGCGCTTTTCCTTCAAACGTTCAAGCTCAGCTCTTACACCGTTATTATCGATATTGTCAAAATCACAGAACTGCATGAATGCATGGGTAGCATTACCGATATCGGCACCCATATTCTGATTTGAGTTAACTTCAAAATAGGGTACCTTAGGCTTTAGTATCGCTGTCATATCCAAGGATACATTGTCATCAAGAATATCGGGATATAATTTCGAAACAGCCATCTTTGCAGGTATCATACCAAGCTTTGAATAAGGATACTCAAAGGCCATCGATTCATAAAGCCTTTTTTTATCAACAGTGATCGCATTTTTTTCTTCCTTTACATTGAATAAATGATCACATCCTTCAACGCCGTTTATACATTCAAAATTAACAGAATCTCCCGCATATTGCAGAGAAGGCAGGATCCATGCGATATATCTCGGATTAAGAATAGTATATAATTTATTTACTCTCTCCTCGAGATACTTCCCTGAAAACTTATCGGCATCACCCGCAAAGCAGGTAACCCACATACGGTTTACTGCTCTTGTGAGAGCAACGTAAAGTATCAGATACTCTGATTCGATAATATCTTCTTCGATCTCAAGGCGCAGAGCGTCCATTATATAACTGTTATAATACCCGAGACCGCTTTTATCCGGAATGTTTGAAGCAACACCGAGCTTATCGTTGTAAAGAATCTTTTTACGCAGATCCTTTTTATTCATAAGCGCCTGTGTA
The DNA here is from genome assembly GCA_015065105.1 of Oscillospiraceae bacterium. Taxonomy (GTDB): domain Bacteria; phylum Bacillota; class Clostridia; order Oscillospirales; family CAG-272; genus RGIG7300. Next base: position 135,988 of record SVQZ01000001.1, read on the forward strand.
TTACAAACAAAGCAGTAAGGGAATTCCAGACCCTTTGATTTATGAACCGTCATTATCTTAACGGTATCAGCGCTTCCTGCAAATGCTGCGGCATTAGGCATTTTATGATCTGCCGATATAAGCTCATCAAGATAAGAAATAAAGTTATTAAGTCCCTTAAACTCACCGTTTTCAAAGCTTTTAGCCTGATCGTACAAAAGAAGAAGATTGTTTTTTGCGAGTCTTACAGATGCATCGCTATTACCCTTTGAAGCGACGTTCATAAGCTTCTTTTCGTACATAAGAAGCCATAGCAATTCGGATGCACTCTTCCCTCTTGAATATGCACGAAGCTGTTCTATATCGTTTATAAAATACCTTCCCTTTTCAAATCCGGACTCATCCGTATAAGCCTTAACCGAATTAAACAAAGTGTCACACGGATATTTGTTTCTTATAAGTGTAAGCTCGTCAAGTGTAAAATTGTATATAGGACTCTTGAGTATTCCGCAAACGTAAACATCCCTTCTCGGATTGTCTATAGCATTAAGCCAGCAGAGAGCCAGCGCTATTTCCGGATTATCAAAAAAGCTTTTTTTCGAATTACTGCAATAATAAGGTATTCCCCGCTTTTCCATTTCAAGAGTAAACTTCGGGGTACAGCTCATACTGCGGACGAGTATCGTTATATCGCCCGGAGACACACCCTCTTCAAGAAGCTTGCTGATTTCATTGCAGACATATACAGCCTCTGCATTCTTATCGTCATTTTGCTGAACTACAGCGACGGTTACGGGCTTATCGTCATCCTTTTCCTCATTTACCTTACTGCAAACAAGCTTGTCACCATCGTAATATCCGACCTTGCTCTCTGCGTCAACGAAGGTTGTTTTTGAAACGGCATTTGCAAAATCGATGATATTTTTTGAAGAACGGAAATTGTTGGCAAGGAATATTCTCTTTCCTTCTCCCTTCTCGTCAGACTCATAATCTGTAAAGCTGTCACGGTAATGACCGAAAAGAGACGGATCTGCACCCCTGAATCCGTAAATACTCTGTTTTATATCTCCTACAAGAAAGCGAGAATCAGGCCTTGAAACCATTTTGAAAATAGTATCCTGAATCGAGTTTATATCCTGATACTCATCTATATATACCTCCTTGTATTTTTCACGGTAGCCCATTGCAGTCTTCGTAGGCTCACCGTTATTACAAAGAAGTTTCAGGCACAGAGCCTCACAGTCGGAAAATGAAATGACCGAGCGTCTTTTCTTTTCCGCTGCAGCCTTCTCGTGGAAATAACTGAGAAAGGTATAAAGCTCTCTGTTTATCCGCGCACTCTCTGAGGTGAAAAGCTCTGCCGATTCTCTGTCATTGGTAACGTACTCCTGCAGAGCCGATATCATTTCCTTATATAATCCTCTTGCACTCTTACAGTAAGAGGAATCTTCTTCGTTATCCCCTCTGTAATTACCTATTGAAACTATCGGCTTATATCCTTTTACAGAGTCAAGCAAGGCAAAATAACCTTTTTTATAGGCCTGCTCAATATCCGCAAGCTTTGCGATATCATCATACAATGCTTTACCGTAGCTCTTTTGGATCTTTTCATCATAATTGAGAATATCCTCTACCTGTATATACCTTTTTTTAACCTCATCTATATACATACCGCACCGTCTTCTGATAGCATCACCCCACTTATTCTCAAAAGGGTCGCTTTCGACGGTTGCTTCGAGCTCAAGGGCATTTTCGTAAAGCTTTTCCAGACCCTCGGCACGGGTATATAGCGTTTCGTATATATCGAGAAATATATCATTTATCGAGTCATCGGCAAGCTCTGCATAAGCATAGCAAAGTTCTCCGAAGTTTTCTATTCCGAGCTCTGCTCCTCTGTCATAAAAGTCTTCGATACATCCGTTCATAACCTCCTTCATAATAAGGGTGTTCTCTGCTGTATCGGCAATTCTGACATTCGCATTTAAGCCTAATTGCGAAAAATTCTTTTTAACAAGATCATAGCAGAATCCATCTATAGTAGATATAGACGCACGCGGTAACGCGGCAAGCTGTCGGCGAAGATGCTTTTTACCCGAATTTACGCTGTTAATCTTTGATTTCAACGCCTCGGCAAGCTTGTTTTTAAGTTGCTTTGCCGCAGCCTCGGTAAATGTAACGATAAGCATATCGGAAATATCGCAACGATTCTCAGTATCAGTAATATGCCTGATGATTCGTTCGATAAGAACTGCTGTCTTACCCGAGCCTGCAGAAGCAGAGATAAGCAGATCGCTGTGCTTTGCCTCAATAGCATCCTTTTGACCTTTGGTCCATACACGCTCACTCATCGTTTTCATCTCCCTTCTGCGTATTTCTGCAAACATTCTTCATTCGACAATAAATGCAAGGAGCAAGCTCCTCGTCGGGCATTGCATCTGCTTCGCCCCGTTTTATTGCCTCGGCAATATTCTTTACAACCTCATTTATGGTTTTTTCAATATCATGAAGTGATTCAAGAGTAAAAAACTGACCCTTTTTCTTTCCGAGATCGGTTTTTACAGGAAAAACTATCATGTCACGGCTGTGAGACATAGCATCGAATACCTCTTCGTCATCAAGAAGCGCACCCTTTCGCTCTATATGGCCGATAACATCATCCTCAAGTTCCTGTCTTGTTTTGGGAATATCATGTGTTGACGTGTTAAGTCTTGCAAGATAATAAAGAGTTGCACAGGGCACAAGCTCTCCGGTACAATTTAACAGCTTAAGAAATTTTTCCTTATTTTCAATTATGGCAAACAGATAAAGGAACATCTGCAGATTAACACCCTTGCCGAGATCTCTTAAGGAAAATTCCTTTTTACCCGTTTTATAGTCAATTATACGGAAATATACCTTACCGTTTTTTTCAAATGCGTCAACGCGGTCGATCTGTCCGTTGATATACACAAAGCTGCCGTCCGAAAGCTCTATGCGTACAGGCGGAAGGTCTGCATTACTGCGTGTATTTACGCTCATTTCAAAAAACATGGGTTTAAAGTCAGAATCCTCGAGCTCTTTGGATATACTGCGAACAAAGAGATGAGCATTCCTGCGGAGCTTTTCAAACAGGAAGAGCATTCTTTTGGATACAAAGGTCATCGAAGCGCAGGTGTCGTTTATATACCTGTCAACTATATTGTCCACAAGAGTCTTCTTTTCTTTATCATCGAGGATCTTTCCCATAGACTCTTTCAAGTAATCCTCGAGTATCTTATGGATAAAGTTACCGATATCTCTTGCGTCGTAATTAACCTTCATCTGCTCGTTCAAGCGAAGGTTATATTCAAGCTGATACGCAAATTTACATTTAACAAAGCTTTCAAGCTTTGTTTGTGACATAGGCATATCTCCCTTTAAATGCTCAAGGTTTTCAGGGAGAGTTATTGCGCATTTTTCGGTATATACAGGTTCGCTGTATGAGGATATCGCATCGCGGTAATCCTTATCACCGGAAAGTATATCTCTCAGCGCTTCTCCGAAGCTCTCATCCGAAATACGGTCAAATGCTGAGACTTTGTCATATATAAGCTCATATACAGAATAGTCACTGTAGGAACGGGTAGTTAACAGCGGGAATATTCTCTTCAGCTCAGCAAGACAAGGCGATATTATCCTTTCTACTCCGTCAAGAGAGGAGCTCGGTCTGCTTATCCATACGCTTTCACTTGCAGATAAGAGGGTTTTATAAAAGAGCCAATTCTGCTCACAGTAAAGCTCCTCGGGATCATGGGGCAGTACAAGTCCGCCTTCGGTAAGTGCTGCTCTCATTCTGTCATCCAGAATACTGTTTTCCTTATAGTCACAAGGATAACAGCCCTCGTTTGCGCCTATTATATATATCCTCTTGGCCTCAACACTTCGAAGTGAAGAAATATTTACTATATTTATTTCGTCAATACTCGCAGGTAACATCGAAAAGGATATCTGTGAGCTTATAAGACGAATAAGTCTCTTCAGGGTCTCTGTATTTTCTATCCTTGTTTGTGCACCGCAAATAGAAAGCTGTTCAAGGGCGGTTATTACCGCATTCCATGAAGCAATATCCTCACCCTTTAAAGCATTCGGGTCTATACAGTCTGTAAGGAATCGGTATATTGCCTGCGCCGCTGAGGATGCATCTCTGTTTGTTTTAAGCTTATCGGCAAGATCGGTAACAGGCTGAGTTATTCGATCGCGCAATATATTTATCCTTTCAAGAAGCTCAATGCTTTCATCTGACATACCAGAGGTGTACCCTGCGGGATTCATACTCCAGCTTTCATCCATAGTCCAAACATAACCCGAAAGAGACCATGTTGAAGCATACTCTTCAATAATATCGCATTCCTCGTCGGTAATACCGCAAAGCCCGGTTTTAAGATAGGTAATAACGTCGCAAAGACGCCAATTGTAGGTTATGATATTAAGTGCGGATATTATAAATTTAACGCAAAGAGATTGTGAAACGTCACGGGGAGCGGAAAACCTACAGGGCATATCATGCCTTTGCATCATAACGTCAAGAATACCGCGGTATGCTTCGGTATCACCCGTTACAACAGTAATATCTCTGTATCTCATGCCCTTTTTAATTAAAGATGCTATATCGGCGCATATAAGCTCGCATTCAGTATAAATATCGGGAGCTTCCGTTAATGTGATCGAATCGGTAGCTTCAGGATACTGCACTTTGGTCTCGGAATCAAAGATATATTTTGAAATATGCTCAAATTCGCAGTTCAAAGACGGTGCCCGGCAGATCTCATTTACGACCTCGACACCCAACTCCTGTGCAAAGCCCGTAAGCATATTTTTTATGTCATAAAGATTCGAGAAAAGCTCGCTGTCACGCACGGGATCGATGCATAAGGATACAGTAACATCGGCACCGGCCGCAATTAAAGCTTTTATAACATCAAGCTCCGCGGGAGTAAATCCAGAAAACGAATCGATATATACCTTTTCACAAGAAAACATTTTCTCGTTTCTGATCATATCGGCAACCTTTAACAGATCGTCCTTCTCTGAATCAAAACCATTGTGTATAAGCTCATCATAGCGGTGATAAATAATAGCTATATCTTCCGCTTTCGGACGAAGAGTTTCGGGCAGCATGGGTATCTTATCCTCAAAATACAAGGGAGATACTCTGTAATCGGCAAGCTGTGAATATAAAGCCGTGAGATCGGATATAAGTCCTATATCGGTGCTTTCTCCAGCTTTATAGCTGTTGAGTGAGGGGGACAGCTCGTTTAAAGTCCTCCACATCATAAGAGCTTTTCCGCCGTTATCAATATAGTTGTAGCATATACCGCCCTTTTCTCTGAAAACTATATTAGAAAGACGGCTGAAATTTGCAATTTCAAGTAAAAAGAATTCTGCTCCCGAATTATTTGCCGCTATAAGCTTTCTTTCGGCAGAAAGAGCTTCCTGCTCCGGAACTATAAAAAGTACTCTCTTCTTTTCGGTCAGATCCTTATTGATGCTTTTAATTATACTTTCGGTCTTACCGCTTTTCGGAGCACCTAAAACGAATGATAACATATTAAACTCCTGTATTATTACAAAAGGAAGATTTTCGTACTACAAAAATCTTCCTTTCATCTGTCATTTTAAATATCAGCGTCTTTGACATACTGACTGCCGTATAAGGTTATAAACTCCTTACGTGCAGGAAGATTATCGCCCAAAAGCGTGTCAAAAATAGCGGCTGTGCGTTCAGCATCACAGCTTTCAACCTGAATAAGTCTTCTTGTTGCGGGATTCATGGTTGTCTGCCACATCATATCGGGTTCGTTTTCACCAAGACCCTTTGAACGCTGAAGGGTGAATTTTTTACCCTCAAGCTTCTTCATGATCTCAGCCTTTTCAAACTCGTCATAAGCAAAATAGATATCATCCTTGCAGGTAATCTCAAAGAGGGGAGATTCGGCAATATATACCTTTCCCTGCTTGATAAGATCGGGAAGAAGACGGTAGAAAAGCGTAAGGATAAGTGTTCTTATCTGGAAACCGTCCTCGTCGGCATCGGTACAAATGATTATCTTATTCCACTTTAAAAGATTTATATCGTATTTAGGAAATTCTGTCTTGAACTTACCGTCGATCTGAACACCGCAACCGATAACTCGCAAAAGATCTCTGATAATATCGCTTTTGAATATCTTGTCATAACTGCTCTTCAGGCAGTTTAACGTCTTACCTCTTACAGGTATTATAGCCTGAAATTCAGCTGCTCTTCCCAATTTACAGGATGTAAGCGCCGAATCACCCTCAACTATATAGAGCTCGCGCTTATCGGGATCCTTTGAACGACAGTTAACGAACTTTTCAACTTTATTTTTGATATCGATATTTTTAACAAGTTCGTCTCTTGTTCTGAGTCTCGTTTTTTCGGCAGACTCACGACTTCGCTTGTTTACAAGCACGATATTTGCAATTTTATCGGCATCCATGGGGTTTTCCATGAAATAGGTTTCAAGCTGTCGCTTTATATAATCGGTCATAAAGTCTTTGATAAACTTATTGGTTACCGATTTTTTGGTCTGATTTTCATAGGATACCTTTGTGGATTTGTTGTTTGAAATAAAAAGAAGCGATGCTCCTATATCATCAAAACGTACCTTTGATTCATTTTTATTATACTTACCGTTTGCCTTTAGGTATTTATCGATTGCAAAAACAAAGGCGTTTTTCATAGCCTCATCAGGGGATCCACCGTATTCAAGGAAGCTTGAATTATGGTAATGCTCAATAAGGCTTGTCGCTTGGCTGAAGCAGAATATAACCTCGATCTTTAGTTTATACTCGTCAAGGTCTGCACGGTCACGTCCTTGGGTGTCTGTAGACCACATTACCGGGGCGGTTACCGCTTTATCTCCAACAGAACGATCAAGGTAATCTCTTATACCGTTTTCGTAATAATATTCCTCGGTTTCAAAGCCGCCGTTAGCTTCATATTTTAAAATAAACCTAACACCATTATTTACAATAGCCTGCTTGTGAAGCATTTCTGTAAAGAATTCCCTGGGCATATTGATATCGGTAAATACCTCAAGGTCAGGCTTCCATTTTATAACAGTACCCGTACGGCGTTTTTCTAAGGGAGTTGTTTTTAATTTACCCGAAACTATACCCTTTTTAAAGTTTATCTCGTAAAGATTTCCGTCACGGTAGCTCTTTACCTCCATAAATTCGGAGGCAAACTGTGTGGCGCAGGCACCGAGACCGTTAAGACCGAGAGCAAACTCATAGCTTCCTCCGGAATTATTGTTATATTTACCGCCTGCATAAAGCTCACAGAAAATAAGATCCCAGTTATATCTTTTTTCTTTTTCATTATAATCAAGTGGGATACCTCTACCCTTGTCCTCAACCTCTATGGTCATATCGCGCCATACGGTAACGGTAATGACCTTACCAAAGCCCTCTTTAGCTTCGTCAACAGAGTTCGAAACTATTTCAAATACAGAATGCTCGCAGCCCTCAAGACCGTCAGAGCCAAAGATTACCGAGGGGCGCTTACGAACAGGTTCCGGACCCTTAAGCAGGGTTATATCGTCATTAGAATAACTTGAAGGATCTTTTGTTTTTGCCATTGTGTACTCCTTTGTCATTTAGTATTGTAAATAGTCGTTTTTTATGTTAGAATAGGTTATCAAATATCGGGAGATAAAAATGAAAAATCTCATAGAAAAGTTATTAAAGAAAGAAAAAATAGAATATTTCGGCTTTCTCTCATTAAAGGACTGCCGAATCATAAACCAAGGTCTTTTTGAAAGAAAAACACCTTTTGCCAAATCTATTATAAGCATGCTTATTCCTTATTATGTGGGAGAGTGCCCAAACAGCAATATTTCACTTTACGCAATGTCCAAGGATTATCATATCTATATAGACGAGCTTGGAAAAAGACTGATAGCCGAGCTGCAAAAGGTGTTTCCTGACGAAAGCTTTGTATGTATGGGCGACCATTCACCGATAGCAGAGGTCGAAGCCGCCTGCAAATGCGGTCTCGGTGTGGCGGGAGACAACAACTGTCTTATCAACGATAAATACGGATCATACGTATTCATAGCAGAGATATTCACCAGCATCGAGCTTGAATGTAAGCCGAATGAAATAAAAGAATGTCTGCATTGCGGTATATGCACCCAAAAATGCGTCTCGAAGGACCGTTGCTTATCGGATATTACACAGCAGAAATCAGAGCTTGACATAGATCATATAAAGCTTATGAGAGAAAACAACACCGCTTGGGGATGCGATATCTGTCAAAAAGCTTGTCCTCTTAACAAAGACATAGAAATAACACCTATCGACTTTTTTAAGAAAGACAGAATAGAACGTTTAGATCTTGAAATATTAGATAAAATGAGCGATCAAGAGCTTTCAAAAAGAGCTTTCGGATGGAGAAAAAGAAAAATTATAGAAAGAAACATAAAAATCTTGAAAGAATAATAGAATAGAACACTACTCATTCAAGGTGATTAATTTGAAAAGAACAAAATTCAACCATTCAAGCAATATATTTGCATACTGGTATGCTCATATTAAAAGCAACGGAATATGGAGCTTTTTAACAAGAGCGTCACGATACGTCAGAAGATATCTGTTTATTTCAAGATTAATAAAGTACGCTTCGCTCATCATCGCAGTAATAGAAACGAGTGCAACCCTCGTATTAGTCGCAACAGCCTTTGTTGCAGCAATACCTTTAGCTGTAATCAGCTTTTCGTTTACCGCTCTTTTGAGTGCATTGAAATACAAAAAGATAAATCCAATGATAAAAGCAGAGCTTGAAAAGGCGGATAAAATTATATTTATAGAAGCAAAGAAGGGATACAACAGAAAGAAATCCGCATATCTTAACAGAATGGCTGTTTGCTTTAAGGAAGAGGGATATACCGTAATAATAGTTTCGAGATCATTTTTTACCGACAGGATGCTTTCGGCAAAGAAAACAAAGGAGGGCGTTTGGGTAGTGATGCTCAACTATTTTTTCGTTATAAAAAGAAAGTTTCTGTCACAGATAGATGAAAGCAAATTAATTTATATTTACTGATCCAAACACGGGCATTGCCCGTGTTTTTTCAGTTAAACAAGAGGAGAGATAAGAAAATAACAGCTCGCCTCAATTATATGCATGGATAAGCATATCCATAGCGCTGTCAACGTCTGTCTTGAGGGCATTATAATACTTTTTACAAAGAGAAACGATCTCTTCGTCCTCTATTTCGGAATAGGTTTTAAGTGCTTTTGCAACGCCGTTTTCTGCAGTAAAGCTGCAAAGCTCCGCAGAAAAATCGTCAATATCAAACAAAAGTCCTGCCGCCAATCCCATCACCATATAATCAACGGGGAGACCGTGGCTCTTAGCAAGCTTGATCGCACCGGGTAAACGGTCAACAGAGGAAAGCTTACGCTTGGTATCATTACCTACGCGGGCAACGGTATCGCCCAAAAGCTTGTTGTCATAACGTAAAAGAAGATCTATACTGTGCTCATTAAGAGAAGCTATATCGGCATTATGCTCCTTTGCAAGACTCTGAGCCGATTGGCAAAGAGCGGCCAATGCAATAAATCTGATCCTCATATCCTCTGCGGCCTGCCATATATATTCGTAGCCCTTAAGATTTCCTAAATAAGCGCAAAGCGCATGACTCATATTATGCATATAAAGCTTTCTCTGAATGAAAAGTTCAAAGGGTGCATAAGGAAGCATATTCTTGATTTCGGGTATTTCTCCCTTAAACGCATCACGGTCAACGGGAAGAGTACAGAATTTTTCAACACAAACTGCCATAGGGTACTGTGCAGATATATTTTCAGGAGTCTTAGGAACCATTCTTCCTATAGATGCCTCAACAAAACCGAAGTTAGCATCGAAATATTCCTTTTCCTCATCATTTAAGTATTCAGAGATAAGACCGTGCAGATAAACATTTGCATCTATTTTATTTTCGCAAATGATAATATCAAGCGGGCCCTTCCCCGATCTCATTCTCGCCTTAACGCCCTCTGCAATAGGCTTTGCTATAAATCTAAGGACGTTAACACCGACAGCTGTCGCCATTATGTCAGCACTCGCTATTTCCTGTGCTACAGCTTCGATATCGCTGCCGTCGGCACATCTTACGTTATCTACGACCGTTTTTATGTATTCACCCTTATCTGTGATGAATAAAGGGTATTCTCTGTCTTTATTGAGCATTTCGATAACGTCCTTGTTTACGTCAACGAAAACTGTTTCATATCCTGATAAATTAAATAATTGTGCTATAAAGCCTCTGCCGATATTTCCGGCGCCGTACATTACTGCCTTCATTTTATATATCCTTTCATTACTTAATACGGAAGTGCGTACCAGATATTCAATGCAATAATAGAAATAATAACCAATACAATCCCTATTATAATGATCTTTGCGGTATCAGAAAAGGGGTTAACCTTCTTTTTCGATAACTGTGCTTCCCTTTCAAGCATCTCGTTATTATGCTTCATTTTAAGCTTGTATATTCTGCGGTCGCAGTCCTTGATCAATTTCCCGGTATCCTTATAGGGATGGATAGAGTAAAGCTCGGATATCGCCTTATTATAAGAACCGACCGTATTCATTTTACAAAACTCGATAGCTTTATTATATATCTCGGATTTTCTGCATTCTTCAGCCTTTTTGAAGCAGAGGAGCGCATATTTTTTTGCTTCCTTTGAATCGTCAAGACTCTTAAAAAGAACACCTAATTCCTTGAGCTCTTCCTGTGAATTACTCGTTTCATATTTTTGATACAAGCTTTTATATACGCTATCCATAGCGGGAGAATTTTTCATATACACCTTGATTACTTTTTATTTATAATATATTCCGTTATATCCTCAACTATCCTGTTGTTTATAACGTCAGCATCGGAAATAGATATTTTAAATTCCTCCTCCAATGCCAGAATAAGATCGAGAACCTGAATGGAATCAGCCTCAAGATCATCGATAATATCCGAATTATCCTCAATACTTTCATAAGGAATACCGAGTGTTTCGGATATTATCTGTTTTACTCTTATTTCAAAGATCGAATTTTCCATATCACTTATTAAACGCGGAGAATGCCTTGTGTGCCATATAAAGGTCTGCTTTGGAAATAACCTCTATAGGTGCATGCATCGAAATAACCGCAACGCCTAAATCAACGGTGTCAATATTCTTCTGAGCTATATATGCGGCAACAGTACCTCCGCCTCCCTGATCGACCTTTCCGAGCTCGCCGGTCTGCCAGATAACACCGTGCTCATCGAAGATACGGCGGACAAAGGAAACGTATTCCGCACTTGCATCAGAGCTTCCGGATTTACCTCTTGCACCGGTAAACTTTGTCATTACAATACCGTGGTTGATATAGCTTGAATTTTTTCTCTCATAAACCTCGGCAAAATTGGGGTCGAAGGCGGCATTAACATCAGCGGAAAGACACTTGGAGTTCTCTTTAACAACATGATAGTTACCGCCCAAGGCTTTAGCTATCTCCTCCATAATATCGGTGAATACCTGACATTTCATGCCTGTATTACCCTCAGAGCCTATTTCTTCCTTATCGGCAAGTATGGTCATAAGAGTCTTTTTAGGAGATTTATTTTCAAAAAGTGCAGTAAGCGCAGGATATGCACATACCTTATCATCATGACCGTAAGCCGCTATAAGACTACGGTCGAAACCGACGTAGCGGGGCTTAAAGGCGGGAACTGCCGTTAATTCGGCTGAAAGAAAATCTGCCTCGGTAATACCGTATTTTTCATTTAAAAGCATCATTACGTGAAGCTTGACAGAATCCTTTGTTTCGCCCTTTACAGGTTCACTGCCTATAAGAATGTTAAGATCCTCACCGGTAAATGCCTCGGCAAGCGGCTTTTTCATCTGATCCTTACCGAGATGAGGAAGAAGATCGTTAATATAGAATACAGGATCCTCATCATCCTCACCGATAGTAACGTCAACTCTTTCGCCGTCCTTTTTGTAAATAACACCGTGAAGCGCGAGAGGAATTGTAGTCCACTGGTATTTCTTGATACCGCCGTAATAATGGGTCTTGAAGAAACCCATTTCAGATTCCTCGTAAAGAGGTACCTGCTTCAGATCAAGACGGGGAGAATCAACGTGAGCTGCTGAAATTCTGATACCGTTTTCGATATTTTCACTACCTATAATGAAGAGATAGAGAGCTTTTCCGCGATTATTATAATAATACTTACCGCCAACCTCAAGAGGCATACCCATAGTATAGGGGACAAAGCCCTCCTTCTGAGCCATGGCAACACCCTCGGCGGTCGCTTCCCTTTCGGTCTTTGCTTTTGTCATAAAGGACATATAACCCTTTGCATATTCATTGATACTTTCAAGTTCACCCTCGTCTATTGCCTGATAAACGTTAGTGTGGTCATAAAAAAGTTTTTCTTTAAGATCTTTCATATTTATTCTCCCAATTCATATAATTCAATATATTTTTCTCTTGCCTTATTCACCTTACGTACATAGCCTTCGGTTTCTTCAAAGGGTATATCGGTAAGCTTACCGTCGGATGATATATCGGGGTCTTCAAGCCAGGCAGAAACGTTACCCGGTCCGGCATTATAAGCTGCATACACAAGATCCCAATCTTTGTAAAGGTTATTATAAAGCCTCGAAAGATAGTATGTTCCGTATTTTATATTTGTATCAACGTCAAAGATATCTTCATCGGGCTTTATCTCGCCGAGCCATCTTTGACAATCCTCATATGTAGGCTTTGTAAGCTGCATCAGTCCGCAGGCATTTGCCGGAGAGACAGCATCGGTGTCAAAATCGCTTTCGGTCTTGATAACCGCAAATATTATACTTGCGGGAACAGAAAACTCTTCTGAATACTTATAAACGTATTCCTCGTATTCCAAAGGATATATCGTTTTTTCAAGTTCAATATAAAACTCGGGATCAATAACCGCAGGAGATTTTTCATCATTCTTTTTTCTGCATCCTCCGAATAAAAGGGAGGCTGAAATTACAGCAACAATGCAGCTGAGTGTAAGGATAATAATTACGGTTGATCTGAGCTTTGTATTCCTCTTACGTCTGTATCTCTTACTTTTTTTCGTCATATAACCTCTTTAATACAGTTTTGAGCTTATCGATCTGCGGCTCAAGCTCTCTTCCGTCATTTATAACCGTAAAATCACAGTTTTCACGGAAAAAAGAATCATCTTTCTGGTTTTTGAAGCGTTCAAGTGCTTTTTTAAGGGTAATACCGTCACGTTCCATAACTCTTTTGACTCTGATTTCAAGAGGTGCTGTAACACCAACGGTAAAATCGCATTCCTTGTCAAATCCGCTTTCAAAAAGAAGGGGGGCATCAACGTAAAAATACTTGATGTTCTGAAGCTGTGCCATAAATACAGCCTGTCTGATTCGTTCAAGGATAAGTGTGTGCGTTATTCTGTTAAGAGCTTCAAGCTTTTCGGTATCGTTAAATACTATAGAAGCAAGAGCATTACGGTCAATGCCGCCTCTGTTGTTAACAACAACGTCTCCGAATTCCTTTTTTAAAGCATCAACGCACTCTCCGGGGCGGGATATCATTGAATGATAAAGTGAATCCGTATCGCAAAATGCAACGTCCTCACCGAATAGATATTGATACAAATAACCCTTTCCGGAACCGCTTGTTCCTGTCAAACCTATTGTCAGCATATATATCCCCTTATAACACTATAATATATTATTATATCATATTTAAAATAATTTTCAAGTAATAGAACAAAATTTCTTGATTTATTTGGAATATATTGCATTATTTATAAATATATGATAAAATAACCTTAACGGAATTTTCCGAAAATAAATTCAAGGAGGCTATTATGAACTCATTCAAAAAGTATCTTGCCGAATTTATCGGTACATTCGTGCTTGTATTCTTCGCTTGCGGTACTGCAGTTGTTGTAGGCTGTAATGCACAGGCAGGCACAGGATACCTTCTCACAGCACTCGCATTCGGTCTCGTTATCGTTGCTATGGCTTATTCTGTAGGCAATGTATCCGGATGCCACATCAACCCCGCGGTTTCTATCGCAATGCTTATCTCAAAGAAGCTTTCGGGTAAGGACTTTATCGGCTATGTAGTTGCACAGTTCCTCGGCGCTACAGCAGGTGCAGGCGTTCTTATGCTTGTTACAGATCCCAAGTGGGAGGTTGTTGATTTTGCAGCAGATGCAGGTAACAAGCTCGGAACAAACGCACTCTATATGGATAATGTCGCCCTCTCCCTCCTCATTGAGGTTATCCTCACCTTCGTATTCGTATTTGCTATTCTCGGTGTTACATCCAAGATCGAGAACGGTGCAGTAGCAGGTATAGTTATAGGCCTCAGCCTTACATTGGTACATATTCTCGGTATCTCCTTCACGGGCACCAGCGTTAACCCCGCAAGAAGCTTCGGTCCCGCACTCTTTGTAAGTGGTGCTCTCAGCGATGTATGGGTATTCATCGTAGCACCCCTCGTAGGCGGCGCTCTTGCAGCTATCGTTTATAAGTTCCTCGCTTCTGAGAAAAAGTAATTTTATACAAGCTGCATATTAAAGGACTTGTTTTCAAGTCCTTTAATTTTATTTTCAAAACCTCTTGATTTTTATTAAAACTCATGATATAATATCAAAGTTGAATACGGAGAGATATCGAAGTGGGGACGTTTGCTAGCGCTGCCTGTGGCAGAGCAAGCGAGGCATAAGGAGTGGCAGCGGTCGAAGAGATCAAGCACCCACGGATGCGCAGATCGATTCGCTTACCGCAACAGGACATAACGGGGCGACCCGTTCGATGAAAATTAAATAGTTCGTTTTGTTCCAAACGGAGCTTAACATATACGGAGACGTATCGAAGTGGGGACGTTGCCGAGCGCTGCCGGTGGCAGATGAAGCGAGGCATAAGGAGTGGCAGCGGTCGAAGAGATCAAGCACCCACGGATGCGATGATTGATTCGGGTACCGCAACAGGGCATAACGGGGCGCCCCGTTCGATAGAAATTGAATAGTTTGTTTTGCTCCAAACGGAGCTTAACATATACGGAGAGATATCGAAGTGGGGACGTTGCCGAGCGCTGCCGGTGGCAGATAAAGCGAGGCATAAGGAGTGGCAGCGGTCGAAGAGATCAAGCACCCACGGATGCGCAGATCGATTCGCTTACCGAAACAGGACATAGCGGGGCGACCCGTTCGATGAAAATTAAATAGTTCGTTTTGTTCCAAACGGAGCTTAACATATACGGAGACGTATCGAAGTGGTCATAACGGGGCTGACTCGAAATCAGTTTGCGGGCAACCGCA
Organism: Oscillospiraceae bacterium; assembly: GCA_015065105.1. Taxonomy (GTDB): domain Bacteria; phylum Bacillota; class Clostridia; order Oscillospirales; family CAG-272; genus RGIG7300. The sequence continues at coordinate 151,329 of SVQZ01000001.1, forward strand.
CGTGAGTTCGAATCTCACCGTCTCCGCCAAAAAAGCGACTTGTTTCAGCAAGTCGCTTTTTTAAATAGATCTGCGACTGAAACATTGCTCCGTAATATAAAATACACTCTCGAAATAGCTAAAAATTTTATATTTAACCATACAGATCAACTAAAATTGGAAAAGTTCTTGTATTTCTGTTAATAATAAAGTATAATAAAAACAAGAACGGTTGCTTTAAGCAAAAACAATTAATAATATTTATAGGCAGGTATTAAAATGAAAAACTGGTTAACTGACGCGGTAGTATATGAGATCTATCCGCAGTCCTTCAACGACACAAACGGCGACGGTATAGGCGACCTTCAGGGTATTATCGAAAAGCTTGATTATATCAAGGATCTTGGTTTTACCGCTATCTGGCTCAACCCCATCAACGCAAGCTCCTTCAGAGATGCGGGCTATGACGTTACAGACTTTTACAGTGTTGCGCCCAGATACGGAACAAACGAGGATTACAAAAGAATGTGCGATGAAGCGCATAAGCGCGGAATGAAGGTGATCTTCGACCTTGTTGCAGGTCATACCTCTATCGACCATCCTTGGTTTATTGAATCGGCTAAGGTTGAGAAAAACGAATATACAAACCGTTATATCTGGACAAACGAATCCTTTGACGACGGTGTAGGAATCGCCAGCCTCGGCGAAAGAGATGCAAAGGTTATCAACAATTTCTTCTGGAGCCAGCCCGCACTTAACTACGGCTACGCTAACCCCAACCCCGCTAATCCCTGGGAGCTCCCCGTTGACCACCCCGACTGTGTTGCCATGAGAAAAGAGCTCATGAACATTATTGATTTCTGGATGGATCTCGGTACAGACGCATTCAGAGTAGATATGGCAGCTCACCTGATCAAGGGCGATATCACAAAGGAAAAGACCTCCGATCTCTGGCATGAGGTTAGAAGACATATTGAAGAAAGAAATCCCGAGGTTCTTTTGATTGCGGAATGGGCATTCCCCGAAGAAGCGGTTAGATGCGGTTTCCACCTTGATTTCCTTTTACATAGCGGTCCCACCGCATACCGTTCCCTTTTCAGATATGAAAAAGGCAGAAACACAACAACCGACTTTGTAGGTCACAGTTACTTTTCCCGCGAGGGTAAGGGTAACATTAACGAATACCTTGACAGATACCTTTTCGACCTTGAAAACACCCGCGGCAAGGGTTATATAGGAATGATAACCGGTAACCATGATATGCAGAGACTTGCATATATGAGAGACAAGGAAGAGCTCAAGGCGGCTCTTACATTCCTATTCACTATGCCCGGTGTTCCCTTCGTTTACTACGGTGATGAAATCGGTATGGACTACCTTAAGGGTCTTCCTTCAAAGGAGGGCGGCTATATCAGAACAGGCGCAAGAACTCCCATGCAGTGGAACAACGAAAAGAACCACGGCTTCTCTGAGAGCGACACACCCTACCTTCCCACAGATAATAGAGAGAGCGCACCCACGGTTGAGGCGCAGATAAACGATCCCGATTCTGTACTGAACTTCGTTAAGAAGATCATCAAGCTTCACCGCGAGATCCCCGCATTCCATCCCGAAGGCGAATTTGAGATCCTTCTTCCCTCTTATCCCTTCGTATTTGAAAGAGCGGCAGAGGGCAAGAAATACCTCGTTGCGATCAACCCCTCCGATGCAATTAGATACTTTGATGCTCCCGAGTGTAAGGATGTTCTTATCAGCCAGAACACAGAGTTCGAGGGCAACAGACTCGTACTCAAGGGCGCAAGCTTTATTGTATTTGAGGAAAACATTTAAGATAAGCAAAAAGCACTTGTTCGCAAGTGCTTTTTGAAAATATTAAAGAAATAACAGGAGAAATATAATGTGCAAAAATAAAGAATGCTTCTGCGAGCATCACCACAAGCCGTTGCCGGGAACCGGCGGAGAACGGTATATTCCCTACTCCGAGAGAAACGGTGAAGAGTCGGTGGTATATTTTACAAGAGAACTAAGTGATAAAGGACTTCTCCGAATATTTGACAGATTAAGTGAAAATCTTCACGGCAAGGTTGCGGTAAAGATACATACTGGAGAACGTAACGGCCCCAATCTTGTTCCCACAGATTGGGTCAAGTCACTTTTTGACAACAGACTTGACGACAAAGCCTCTATCATCGAAACAAATACATATTATGACGGTGACCGTCACAGCACCGAGAATCACCGCGAGCTTCTCAAGGTAAACGGCTGGACCTTCTGCCCTGTTGACATTCTTGATGCAGAGGGAGGCGAGATGTGGGAAGTCAAGAACGGCAAGTGGTTTGATAGGATATCTATAGGCGGGCATCTTAAAAATTACGATTCATTTGTAAATCTCACACACTTCAAGGGACATACTGCAGGCGGCTTTGGCGGCTGCAATAAAAATATAGGTATCGGCTGTGCCGACGGTCTTGTGGGAAAGGCGATGATACACTCCACTCCAGGACAGGATGATATGTGGGATATCGCAAAGGAAGAATTTATGGAGAGAATGTGCGAGTCCACAAAGGCTGTAACAGATCATTTCAAGGGCAGTATCATCCATATTAACGTAATGAGAAATATGTCGGTATCCTGCGACTGCGAGGGAATTTATGCAGCACCTGTTGTTACACCAAACGTAGGGATCCTTGCTTCTGTCGATATCCTTGCCGCCGATCAGGCAAGTGTTGACATGATATACGCTATGAAGGAGGATTACCGCCGGGACCTTGTTGAACGTTTCGAGACACGTCACGGTCTGCGTCAGCTTTCCTATATGAAGGAGCTTGGCATGGGTAACGATAAATATACCTTAATTGACATAGACAATAACGACCAAATTATAACCGCAGAAAAGGCGGTAGAAGAAGTAGTTCCATTTGAAGGATAACTATAGTCAAACAGTAACTACTACAATATACATAAAAGCCGGCAAATGCCGGCTTTTATGCTGCAATAGCGTTTGTATTTATTTGGGTTCTATACTAAATGTTGGGGTGAAACCTAACAGATAGGCAAAAAAAGATGAGCATATCTGAAAAAATCTGATAGAATGAAGTTGACAGACAAACATTCATCGGAGGTTTCGGATATGCTCAATT
>SVQZ01000053.1 GCA_015065105.1 Oscillospiraceae bacterium
AAATCCGACTTCGTCGGGAGATAAGGACGGATTTAATTTCATCTGCGAAGCAGATTTCATCCGAGCGGAGTGAGGATTTCATCGCGCTCGCGCGATTTCATTGAAAAGTTTGCAAATGTGTGGTACACTCGGAGTAAATGAGGTGATAGTATGGCTGAAAACAAACTTACTGATATGTCAACAGAATTTGCGATTCAAATCTTAAAACTGACAGAAAACATAAAAGGACTTTATTCTCTGTCAAATCAGCTTGAACGAAGCGGAACGAGTATTGGAGCAAATATCCGTGAGGCGAAATACGCTCACAGCCGCCCTGATTTTATTGCCAAGCTGCAGATTGCATTAAAGGAATGCTATGAAACAGAATATTGGATTGAAATAGCACAAAAAGCGGATATTATCTCTGATGAAATTGCTAAAACCGTATTGCATGATTGTGGTTCAATTCGCAGAATGCTCATCCCCTCCATCAACACTGCAAAGGAAAATATAAAATGATTTATCGCTTGATAAAGGATCTCGATGACGCAGATATACCGCTTATTCTTTCTGTTTATAAGCAACCATCTATCTCGCAGTTTATCAGTATTGATGCAGAAAACTATTGGAAATATATAACAAGCACTGGTAATGTCTATTTCTATAAAATTTATAAAGATGACGTTTTGCTCGCCACCATACATCTCGAATTGGTTGATTGTGTTTTGTATATGTCTGTGGTTGTTTTTCCGGAATATCAAAAGCAAGGAATTGCAACAACCATATTAAAGGATATCCAAGCAGGAAAAACCGGACTTGATTTTAATAAAATTCAAGTTTCTATTGATGAAAAAAACACGGCTTCGCTTAAATTGTTTGAAAGTGCCGGGTTTATATGTGTAAACAAAGACGAAGAGCTTTTGGAATATGAGTATAGTAAAAGTTGAGTACACTACTTTTACTTACTTTTACCTCGATTCTGCTCCGTTTGGTTACTCTTTTTTTCTAACTAAGTGTTCTTATCGGCGCGATAAACACGCCTTCGGTGCGTGAAGCGGCGCTTCGCTTGGCAAAGCCAATCTTCACTAAATATTGCTAATTAACCGCGTTTATTATAGTTTATGATACAATATAATTTCTTAAAGTATTGAAAAGGCCGTATATATATGCTATAATACAAACAGTATCTACGCAAAGAGGTGGTTATATTGAAATCAGATAAAAGAAAGATCACAGCACCTATCATTATTACAATTATCATGATTTTATATTTCATTATATATTTTGGGATACTGGTTTATTTTTTAAGCGGAGTTTGGAAATATATTTTAAGCATTATACCCTTTGTGTTTACAATTATTATGATAGCAGTTTGCGTAGATAGAATAAAAGAAATCAAGAAAGGTGAGGAAAATGATATTAGTAAATACTGATTATATCAGCGGAAAAGAGATTGAAACTATCTCTCTTGTAAAGGGCAGTACCATTCAGTCAAAACATATAGGAAAGGATATCACCCAGAGCTTCAAAACTCTTGTCGGCGGTGAATTAAAAGCATATAACGAAATGATGAATGATGCGAGAGCTCTTGCAACAAAACGAATGGTAGCCGAAGCACAAGCCATTGGCGCAGATGCTGTAGTAAATATACGTTACGCATCATCCGCTGTTATGCAGGGCGCTGCCGAAGTAATTGTTTACGGTACCGCCGTAAGGTTTATAAACAAATAAGAATTTATAACCTCTTTTACTTCAGGGTAAAAGAGGTTATATAATCTATGCGAAAGGAGAGGAACATGAAATATCTCACAACTGAATTCGAAAAGGAAACTGAGATCACATGGATATCCGAGCATCCCGACCCACAGTTCAAAAGAGAGACATGGATCTCTCTTTGCGGAAGCTGGAGTCTTTGGATAAAAGTAAACAGATTATCCTATTCCGAAAAAATAACACTTCCCTTTCCTCCCGAGTCAAGAATATCAAATATAAGGCGCAGCTTGAAAAAAGGTGATGATTATACCTATGTTAAAACCTTTTCTCTTCCCGAAAGCTTTAAAAACAAAAGGGCGATCCTCCATTTTGAAGCTGTAGATCAGATAGCCGAAGTATATTTAAACAACAGCCCTTTGGGAAAGCATATAGGCGGTTATACTCCCTTCTCATTTGATATCACAGATCATACAGAAGATGTAAATTGCTTAAAGGTCATCGTCAAAGACGATCTTGACAAAAACATACCCTACGGTAAGCAATGCCGAAAACGCGGCGGTATGTGGTACACCCCTGTAAGCGGAATATGGCAGAGTGTTTGGATCGAAGCAGTTCCGAAAGTACATATAGAAAAATTTAAGATCCATCCTTCCCTTACCTCCCTTGATTTAGAGGTATTCGGAGGAGAAAACGAAAAAAAGATAATTATTGACGGTGTGGGAGAATACTCATTTACAGGAGAAAAGACGGTTATTGATATTCCTGATCCCGAGTTTTGGACTCCCGAAAGACCTAAACTGTATAATTTTACTCTTATATGCGGCGAGGATAAGATAGAATCATATTTTGCCCTTCGTACAGTAGGTATCGAAAAACGTAACGGCATACCCTATATTACATTAAACGGTAAGCCGTACTTTTTCCACGGTCTTCTCGATCAGGGCTATTTTGCAGACGGAATATATACCCCTGCATCACCCGTCGGATATATAAAAGATATTCAAACGGCGAAGACTTTAGGCTTTAATATGCTCCGCAAGCATATTAAAACAGAACCAAAGCTATTCTACTATTATTGCGACAAATACGGTATGGTCGTTTTTCAGGATATGATAAATAACGGCAGATACAATTTTATTCTTGATACAGCTCTACCCACCGTCGGAATAAAACGATTCCTTTGCCGTCCTGCATCCAAAAAAAGAAAAAGGCATTTTGAAAACACCTCCAAGGAGATAATCGAAATGCTTTACAACCATCCTTCGGTTTGTTATTATACTATATTTAACGAAGGCTGGGGACAATATGAAGCCAACCGTCTATACAGAGAATTCAAGACCCTTGACCCCGCAAGAGTCATAGATTCTGTATCCGGATGGTTCAAGACCGCAAAAAACGACGTTAAAAGCGAACATATCTATTTCAGAAAATTAAAGCTTACCTCTCACAAGAAAAAGCCTCTTGTGCTCTCCGAGTTCGGCGGCTATTCATGTAAGATAAAGGAGCATTCCTTCAACCTCAATAAAAACTACGGCTACAAGTTCTTTAACGATACAGAAGAACTGACCAATGCGCTTGATGATCTATACCATAATGAGCTTATACCTTTAATAGATAAAGGTCTTTGCGCCTCGGTGCTTACCCAGTTAAGCGATGTTGAGGATGAAACCAACGGACTGATGACCTATGACCGAAGAGTTATAAAGCCTGATATAAAGGTAATGCAGGATATAGCAAATGAAATATACGGTAAATTCAAAAAAATAACCGAGTGATTTTCACTCGGTTATTTTAACGTATTACTGTTATTCAAAACAAGGTTGCTGTAAAGAAAGAGCACGTCCGCATTTTCGGTATCAATAAACTTATCCAAAACAGCACTTGAAATATAACGTATGTCAACCAATGTCACCTTTGAATATCCCTGCGCGATAAGGGGTGCAATGCTGCTTCCGAAGGAATCTCGGAATATAACAAGCTCTTTATCATTTCCTGCCTTTGGATTTTCAATGGTTATAAGAGAAAGCGATCCTCCAAGATAGGACTCATAGGGATCCTTGCCGTCGAGCTTTTCCTTCACATAAAGATTCATTTCTCTTTTATTTTCGGTATCCAGATGCTCATATACCTTAAATGAATCTATTATATCATTAGTCAAAAAGTATATTTCATCCTTTTTGTTAGGTAATGCGTACTGTCCGTAATATACACCCTCAAAGGATTCCTTTGCAAGCTCTTTTTCATATTCCTTCGGAATAGAGGTTCCCATACTTTCTGCTATCAAGGATGCCGCCGGAATTATCTCTTCCTGCTTCCAGTGGGTATCGGTGTAATAATAGCAGTCTTTTGAAAGACAAGGGTAAATATCTATAAGCTCTGCATAGGAAGACTCCCTTTCAAAATGAGCCTGTACCTCATTTTTGTCTATCTTTAATTCTCCCAAGAATTCGTTTTTATCCGGTATTACGGCTATATATGCATTCCCGCCGTTTTCCTTAAAGTATTTTTCATATATGAAATTAAACTTTTTTGAAGCGTATGAGTAGCTTTGGCTATTCATGGGGTACTCTTTTTTCGCTATATAAGAGTCCTTTTCATAAAGAGAATTATTCTCTGAAAGATTAAAGATATATTTTGAAGTAAATGCCTTCACAGAACGAAATCCGTCTCGGACGGGAAACTGATCAAGAGTATATTCTTCAAAATCACTCATAAATTTTGTGTTTTTGACAGATTCCAAGGTTATCTTCGGCATCTTATCAAGCGCTCTGCGCTCGCTGTCTGAAAAATCCGACGTCTTACCGAACACACAAAATAAAGAGAGCAGAAGTATAAAGAGTGCAAATACGACCGTTTGAATTATATATTTTAGCTTATTCGTCATATATGCCTCCTAAAATCTGAAATACAGGAAGGGGTTGAAGGAACCGTCAACTAAAAATGCCGTTATCACAGTAAGCAGGGCCAAGAGAACTACAGGCTCGGCAGCGTTAAGAACAAGCTCGCATTTTTTATTTGACTTTAACTTCTTATAAACCTTCACCGAAAAGGGTGTTGCTCCGATAATTGCAATAATGAATATCACCGCATAGCTCTTTAGATAGTATAGTGTTTCGGGAGTAATAAGCTTAACTCCGTTTATACCAAAGAGGGAGATTATATCCGTATATGCCCTGCTAAGATCTGTTGAATTGAAAAGAACAAAGCTTATCATTACAAAGAAAAGCACGTATATACGGGATATAATATTCTTTAATATATTACCCTCCTTCTTTTTGAAAGCAAGCTTTTCAAAAAGAAGAAGCAGGGCAAACAAAAGTCCCCAAAGCACGAAGTTCCATGATGCACCGTGCCAGAAGCCGGTCAACATCCATACAACAAGGATATTAAATATCCAGCGTATAAAAGGTACACGGTTACCTCCTAAAGGAATATAGACGTAGTCACGGAACCAGGAGCCGAGGCTCATATGCCATCTTCTCCAGAATTCGGAAATCGTTTTTGAAATATAGGGGTAATTGAAGTTTTCAATAAAATGGAAGCCGAATATCCTTCCGAGACCTATTGCCATATCGCTGTAGCCTGAAAAATCGAAATAGATATGCAGAGAAAAGCCTATAGCATACATCCAATAAAAAATCACGGATTTTTCATCGCTTGCCCGAAAAATATCGCACATTTCTCCTAAAAGATTGGCGATAAGAACCTTTTTTGAAAGACCTATAATAAAACGGGCTATACCGTTTGAAATATCCTCAAAGCTATGCTTACGGTCATTTATTTCTGTTACGATATCTGAATATCTTACGATAGGACCTGCAATAAGCTGAGGAAACATCGCAACATACATACCGAGAGTTACAGGATTCTTTTGAGCTTTAACGTCACCGCGGTAAACGTCTATAACGTAGCTCATAGTCTGGAAGGTATAAAAGCTTATACCTATAGGAAGAGCTATATTGAGAAGAGGTACCGACAGTCCTGTTACAGAGTTAAAATTGGAGATGAAAAAGTCTGCATATTTGAAATATCCCAAAAGTCCTATTCCGAATATTACAGAGAATAAAAGAGTCAGCTTCGATAAGATCTTACCTCTTGAAGACTCAACGATAAGACCGCAAACATAAACCACCAATATTGTGGTAAACATAAGGATAAGATATACAGGTTCTCCCCAGCCGTAGAAAAACAAGCTTGCCAACAATAGAACCGAATTTTTCAGCACCTTGGGAGCTAAAAAGTAAAGTATCAGCACACAAGGAAGAAAATAATATAAGAACGGAATACTTGAAAATAACATATTACCCTCAAAAGATTCAAATATAGGGCGGAAAAGCTCCGCCCTTATTATTGTTTATTTACCGTCGATTATGCAAGAGGTGCATCAACTACTGTTTCTGCAGTTTCATAGGAATCGGCAAGCTTTGTGCCGAAGTTATCAACGATATCGGCAGAACCGAAAGCTACAACTGCATAATCGTCGCTTAATGTAACGATGAGCATCTTTTCGGGGAAACCGCAGATCCACTGATTACCTTCGATAGCGGTCTTCATTGCATCGGTAAACTCTGCCATATCAGAGCCTTCAGCGAGATGATAAGCCGCACCTGTGAAGTTGTTTGCGATCATACCATGCACAATAGAAGCCGCGCCGTCGATCATACCTGCTGCGGTTTCATCACATACTAACGTTGCGTAAAGGCTTTCGGTATCTGTGATGTCAAATGCACCGGGAGCATTGTCAACGACATTGTTCGCATCTCCACCCATAGCAAAGAACTTTTCATCGTCAGCATAACTGTCCCAAACTGTGTTAAGGATATCAACGGGAGCTTCAACTCCCTCCAATACTACAGCTTCTTCTTTGGGCTGTGTTTCCTTATCGTCCTTTTCGTCGGTCTTCTTACTGCCGCAAGCGGTAAGAGAAACAAGCATAAACATTGCTAATAATAAAGCCAATATTTTTTTCATTTTTTTAAACTCCTTTAAGTTTATTTTACGAAAAGCATTATATCATATTACAAAAGATAAAACAATAGATAATATTATTGTTTTCAAATCGTACTCAATTTATAAATAATTAGAAGCTCAAATCATAGATTTATCTTCGTGAAAAATTTGTTATATAATAAAACAGGCTCTGTGTCAATAGTTGGGGTAAATAAAAAATAGAATAAAGTAACAAAATTTAATAAAAGCATAGAAAAAGCATCTTGAAGCGAAGCGGAAAGATGCTTTTTCTATGCTTCGCGGCTCATGCAA
>SVQZ01000054.1 GCA_015065105.1 Oscillospiraceae bacterium
AGAATGCAGGCTCCACAGTTCTTAAGCCCGCGGATATCGTTGACGGCTTCATCACCGTAACACTTGATCCCGGTACTTATACCTTCTGCGTGCAGTATCTTGACGAGTCTTATAACTACTACGTAGTTACAGTTGAATAATAACTTATGATAAGTAAAGGCTCCCCATCGATGGGGAGCCTTTTTCTACTATAAACGGGCACAATGGGATGCGCCAATCAAAGGTAGTGTCAATTTGTCGGAAATGTTATGGTAAGGATGAAACAGTTTTCCTTATTTACACTTGCAGAGATCTTACCCTTGTGAGAATCAACAATGCCCTGTGCCAACGAAAGACCTATTCCATATCCCTTTATCTCCGAGCTTCTTGATGAATCGGCACGGTAAAAGCGATCAAAGATAAATTTAATCTCATCCTCTTCAAGCAGCATATCGGTTGTGTTACAAGCACACAATATGATCTGCTTGTTTTTCTTTTCAAGTGTAAGGGTGATATGGCCTTTTTCATTGCAATATTTAATGGAATTGTCGAGGATTATGTCCAGGAGATGCTTCAGTGCAGTGGTGTTTCCGTTAAAGGTGATATTCGGTTCAATATTGCATGAGAAATTCTTTTCCTGTGATATAGCGAGTGATTTGAAGGCGGTTGCTGTTTCAAGAACAAGATCGGAGAAAGGAAATTCGCTCATGGGAAGCTTGTCATTTTCCTCTATTCGTGTAAGTGCCACAAGATCCTTTGTGAGTTCTTCCAATCGGTTGATCTGAAATCGAATATCTTGAACTGATTCGTCATCAGGTGCTTCAATTTCAAGCAGATCAAGGTTTGTTTTAATAACTGTCAAGGGCGTTTTTAACTCATGCCCTGCATTGGTGATAAATTGTTTTTGTCTTTGGATATTCTGCGCCATATTTTGGGTTATTTTGCCTGAAACCATAAAAATGACTGCAAATACAACTAAAAAACCAAGGGATGCCATTACAATACTTGCAATCAAAAAATCCTTAAATGCCCGAAGCTCTTTAGCACAATCGAGGAAGATGATTCGGGTGCTGTCACCCTGCTTTTCACATAAACGTCTGTATCTTCCGACAAATATATTCTTTTCGGTTATTTCCTCCCGAAGCACATATTCCTTAGCCTCCTCTACAGTTATAGAGAAGGTGTTTTTAAAAGTTATATCGATGATTTCATCATCATTTACAACAACAGAAAAATAGCGCTGATCCCAAATGAAACGCGGCATATCCTCTCCCTTGGAATTTTTAAGAACGTGATCGGTACGCGCAGGAGAGTTCTTTTTTTCATTATCGCGTATTGGCTTTTTCTTTATTTCCTCTTTACCATTTTCGTCAACCTCTGTTTCTTTTGCTTCAGCTTTCTTATTATCTTCAGAGTGATCTTGTGAGAAATGCTCTACAACAAGCGACAGGTCGGAAAGTATTTCATCGGCATCGCGGGCAACGGAAAGATAATTCAGTATATTCATTCCCGCAACAAGCAGGATCAAAAGCACTAAAACGGCTGCGGATGTTAACAGGATAAACTTAGTTTTTAATTTTTTTATCATTTTTCTTCTCCAATGAATAGCCTGCGTTTCTTCTTACCTTTATTTCTATATCGGAGGATAGGGCAGAGAGCTTTTTTCTTAAATAAGATATATACACCCACACCACATTGATCTCTGTGTCCGAATCAAAGCCCCATACCCTTTCCATTACTTTTTCTGTGGAAAGGATATTATAAGGATTTATCATCAGAAGTTCCATTATCTGATATTCTTTACTTGTCAGTCTAAAGCTGCCGTATGGAGAGGAAAGCTCATATTTTGAACGGTCGAGAGTGATATTCCCTACATTTATTCGACAATCGGGGGTATGCTTTTGTCTCGTTGCGGCACGAATCCTTGCCAGAAGCTCCTTTGTGTCAAAGGGCTTGGTGAGATAATCATTGGCACCCGAGTCCAACGCTTCCACCTTATCGTCAACCCCGCTTTTTGCGGTAAGCATAATTACAGGTATAGGATTATTGTGTGCGCGTATTTTTTTCAAAACGGTCATACCGTCCAATTTTGGCATCATTATATCAAGAACAGCGATATCATAATTGCCGCTTTCAAGAAAGAAAAGCGCATCTTCTCCGTTATATACTGCATCCACCGAATAGTTGTTTTTCTCAAATATTTTAATCAATGCTCTTGAGAGAGCTCTTTCGTCCTCAGCTAAAAGTATTCTCATATACACTCACTCCAAAAATAATTACAACAATCCATTCTAATTATAAAATAAATAAATTAAATAAAGTTAAAAAATATGTTTAAATTTGTGTTTTTCTTGAAATTTTATGCTTCGTTAAAGTTTATTTTATTATAATACATATAATACAAATGAAGAGTGGTAGCCGATTATACAAAAACAAGCGATTTATTATTGCGGAAAATAGTAACGACATGGGATTTAAAACTGTATTTAAAAGACTTGAATATAAATATTTGATTACAAAGGAGCAGAAGGAAAACATTCTTTCTACGATGGGATCATATATGTTTCTTGACTGCTATGGACGAACTACCATAAGAAATCTATATTTCGATACGGAATCATATCTTCTTATAAGAAGATCGATTGAGAGTCCGATATATAAGGAAAAACTGCGGATACGAAGTTATCAGACTGCAAACGAAAACAGTACGGTATTTGTTGAGTTGAAAAAGAAGTATGACAAGGTGGTATATAAGCGCAGGCTTTCTCTTACCGAAAAAGAAGCTATGGAATGGACCTGTGGTCGCAGACATTTAAATAAAACTACACAGATCAGCCGCGAGATCGATTATTTTCTTGATTATTACGGTGATCTGTTTCCAAGGGTCTTTCTTTGCTATGACAGAGAAGCATATTTCTCTCCCGATGATGCCGAGCTTCGTATTACCTTTGATGAAAATATTCTTTGCAGAAGAAACGATCTCAGTCTTTGCTGTGATGCCTACGGAGACAGACTGATAGATGACGGATATACCCTCATGGAGATAAAATGCTCGGGAGGAATGCCCCTGTGGCTTGTACATATATTATCCGAAGAAAAAATATATAAGGGTTCATTTTCAAAATACGGAACGGCTTATAAAACCATGATATACCCCGAGGCTTATAATAAGGAGCGTGTGTGATATGTTTGAGAATATTTTTCGCGGTATCTTTGATACGGATACTGCCACGGTAATAGGAATTAAAGATTTTGTTATCTGTATTTCCGTTGCCCTTGCTCTCGGAGCGATAATTGCCTTAGCATATATGTACAGAACCAGATATACAAGGAGCTTTCTTGTTACCCTTGCCATATTGCCCTCGGTGGTATGTGTTGTGATAATGATGGTCAACGGAAATGTGGGTACGGGAGTTGCGGTGGCAGGCGCCTTCAGTCTTGTACGCTTCAGAAGTGCTCCCGGTACGGCAAAGGAGATAGGAACGCTATTTCTTGCCATGACCTCAGGACTTATGTGCGGAATGGGCTATCTCGGCTATGCAGTGTTATTCACGCTTTTGATATGCATTGTATTTGTTCTGTACAGCCGATTTAATTTCGGTACGGGAAAAGGCAATGAGGCATATAAATCCTTCCGTATAACCATACCCGAGGACCTTGACTACACAGGAGTATTCGATGAGGTGTTCAAGGATTACTGTCACGAGACAGAGCTTACTATGGTAAAAAGCGTAAACATGGGCAGTATGTTTAGGTTGACCTATGATGTGGTTTTGAAGGATCCCGCAAAGGAAAAGGAGCTTATAGATCTTTTACGTTGCAGAAACGGTAATCTTGAAATAACCGTTTCAAAGCAGAGTATGGAAAAGGTTGAATTATAATTTTAAAAATTTAAATAAAGGAGAAAAAAGATGAAAAGAACACGAATTCTTGCGTTGCTGTTGACCTTATGTATGCTTTTGTCCTTTGTATACATACCCTCATCGGCAGATGAAGCGGCGGCGATCGTATGCCGTCTGACAGGAAACACGGGAGCAAAGATCTATGCTCCCTCGGGAGCTACGGCTACTACCGAAAGTGACCTTGTTACCCTTTCGCAAAGCGGTAATATAATCACCGTTACCGCAGTTGAGGGTGCAGAGGGTATTGCCGAGGTCGATGTAAGCTATGGCGGGTCGGTCAAGAGCTTTGAGATCCCCGTAGGCTATACTACCTTCGTTTTTGACGGCGATAAGCTCACCGTTATCGAGGGTGCTGATACCAAATATGAGATCGCAGGCATCAATGCTGCAAACGAGGAATACCTTGAGGGGGATGCTACCTATCCTCTTCCCGTAAGCTATGACAGTGACGGAAATGCTGTCTATGAAAATACAGACGCATATTCTATAAATGTTGCCATCAAGAAAAAGGGCGGTAATTATGTATTTTACGGTCAGAGTGATGATATGTCGATCTGCGTAAAGAAGGAAGCAACGGCAGCGGCTTATCTTCACCTTGCGGGTCTTGATCTCACCTCCTCATTTACATCACCTGTTACCGTAAAGAAGAATTCTACCTCGCAAGTCTTTATTACCGCCCTTGGTGGCTTCTATAATACTCTTTCCGATTCCGAGTTTAACAATGCGGATATTTACGGAGATACTGCAGACGGCGGAGACGGAAGTAATGCTGAATATGCAGAGTCCTCTGTAATCAAGGGTAAGGATTATGCCAATATTACCATTAACGGTGAGGGTACGATAGACCTTAACTGTGCAACAAAGAACGCGATCAAGGTCAATGATTACGGCGCTCTTACAATAGAGGATGTTACCCTTAACGTAAATTCTGTTAAGCACGGCATCTCCTCGGATAACACCCTTACCGTCAATTCCGGTAATATAAGTGTTAGCGCAGCTGAGGACGGTATCCGTTGCGATCCCGACAGCGTTGATTCTACCCTGGGACTTGCTTCTGTTATGACCGTAAACGGCGGATATATTTCCATTAAGGCAGGAAATGACGGTATGCAGTCTGCCCAGGATATAGTTATCACAGGCGGTGTGTTCAATATTACCGCAGGCGAGGGCTATAACGATCCGAGCTTTAACAAGGACACTATGAGCTGTAAGGGTATCAAGACCTCATATAACGGAGACGATACTACCGTTGATACCGCAACTCTTACAATGCATCTTAATATAAGCGGTGGTATATTTATTCTCAATACTGCAGACGATGCACTCCATTCCGATGCCTATATCACAATAACAGGCGGATATTTTGATATCTGGACAAGTGATGACGGTATTCATTCGGATACTACCCTTATCATGGGAACTGAGGGCGGCTCTGACGATACTCTTTCGGTCAATATAAATACCTGCTATGAGGGTATCGAATCGGGAACTATATATTTCTATTCGGGCACCTATAATGTTGAGGCATCAAATGACGGTGTTAACGCGGCAGGCGGTTCTGACTCTTCAGATGATAACGGCGGCTTCAATCCCGGCGGCGGAAAGCCCGGCGGAAATTGGGGAGGAAGCAGTGGTGGTACAACAACTACTACCTCCGACTATAACCTCTATTTCTACGGAGGAAGCTATTATATCAATGTTACCAGAGGTGACGGTCTTGACTCCAACGGCGGACTTTACCTCTACGGCGGTGATATAGTGGTCTGGGGGTCTCCCCAGGGACAGGACGGTGAGCCCTTTGACTGTGACGGAACCTTTACCGTTAAAGGCGCGACTGTCTTTGGCGCAGGTACATCGATGATGCAACACACCCCCTCAAACAGTCAGAGCTATATCAAGAGCACAAGCTCTGCCGCCTCAGGCAAAACAATAAACATCAAGAACGGCAGTACTACTGTATTTAATACCAAGGCAATAAAGAATCTCAATTATGTATTCTATTCCTCCCCTACGGTAACTTCAAGCTGGACTATCAGCTTTGACACCTCGGCTCTTATAAATACTCATACCTGTTCATATACAAAGCTTGCCGACATAGAGGCATCCTGCGGTATGAAGGGCAGTGAATTCTACTGCTGCTCAACTTGTTATGATGCTTACAGTACTACCGAAGCGGCACTTACCCACTCGATGAGTTCCTATATCAGCTGGAATGACGGAGATTGCGGTACCGGTGCTACCACTCATTCATATTGTACCAAGGGCTGCGACAAGACTATATTTGAAATCGGTGAGGCGAATGGCACTCACAGCTATTATGTAAGCAGTGTTATCGATCCTACCTGTACCGAAGCAGGCTATACCGTATACACCTGCTCTGCTTGTGGCGACAACTATACTGCAAACGAAACCGCAGCCACAGGTCATACCTTTGGCGAATGGTACACTACTCTCGAGCCTACGGCCGAGACTGTCGGTGAACAGCGCAGAGATTGTATAAACTGCGATGCCTACGAAACAAACGAGCTTCCTATAGTAGAGGAGACTGAGCCTTCGGTCAAGCCCGAAATTTCTGTTGACGGCTACGATGTTTCTGTCAGCTGTGCATCTGATATAACCTATATCAGATACGCAAAGGGTGTATATACCACAGGCTCCGATATAAAGAATGCTCCCGACTGTGTAACACTCGGCGCATCCAAGATCGCATCCTTCACCACCGACGGTGTTTGTACGCTCACAATGGCTGACGGCGGTATCTACAGCGTATGGGTAAAGACCTCAGAAGGCAAGGAATACGTATATCAGGCAGACCTCTCCTTTATGGAGCAGAGCGTTGAGTCCTACGGTGTTTCCATTACCGTAAACAACCTTTACGGTGTAAAGGACTACTTCATCTGCCCCGGTGATTACGACAGCTATTCTGACATCAAGGCGAATTATCTCGTTCTTGTTACAGCAAACAAGATCAACGGCGCACACAGCTATACCTACGTTGTACCCAACCCCGGAAGATATACTATCTATATCAGATACGAGGATTCCGCAAGACCTGCAACCATCC
>SVQZ01000055.1 GCA_015065105.1 Oscillospiraceae bacterium
GAAAAGTCTCCGTAGGCTTACTATGTAAGGTAGAGAGGCTTTTCGCGGAAAAGTGTGAAAACGCGGTGTAAACTCAATGTTTACACCGCGTTTGAATGCTTATTGCGCTTTATTGGGAGTGGTAATTTTTAATATCTTATATCGGTATGACGCAGAGTAGTACTTAATTAATAATTACTTTCACACGTCCGACCGACTTTTTCGACAGTCTGAGATCCGCCGAAAAAACGGCGGATCTAATGGTATTTTAATTTACTTTTCTTTGACAAATATATACCGCGTTTTTGTTCGGTGCTTAGTGCGGCAGTCCCTTTGTCATTTATTCAAAATCCTGTTCGGATGCGGTATCGTCGATGAGTACCTCCATCTCTTCGGCATCTGCATCCTCAAAATCATAGAGTCCGTCAACTGCGGCGAGCATCGATTTAAACTGCTTGTCTTCCTTGATAGCCTGTACGGTAAGGACCGTGCCTGCTACACCGCCCAGAAGACCGATGATAAGAAAGGTCTTGGAAATACTCTTTTTCTTTGCCCAGAGTACGATAAAAACGGTGAGGAAGGAAACTGACTGTACTAAAAATGCGATTCCCGCAAATAATTTGGTTTTCTTTAACATATTTTATCTCCTTTGTTTTTAATATACAGGAACCCCGCCCCGCTCTGCAGAACAGAGCTGTCAGAGTGCCGGTGAAGCATTAGGTTACCCGTCGGTAGTTTTGATATAAGGATTTGCTCTGCTTATATTATTACCCTGTCAGCTATTTGCATTCTGCTTTAGATATGCATTGATAAAGCCGTCGATCTCTCCGTCCATAACTGCCTGGATATTACCGTCCTCATAGCCTGTACGGGTATCTTTTGCAAGGGTGTAGGGCATAAACACGTAGCTTCGTATCTGAGCGCCCCATTCGATGTTCGTCTTATTACCCTGAATGTCTTCTATCTTTTCAAGCTTTTCTCTTTCCTTGATCTCAAGAAGCTTGGATTTAAGCATCTTCAATGCAGTTTCCTTATTCTGGAGCTGGCTTCGTTCTGTCTGGCATCCTACAACGATACCTGTGGGTAAATGAACGATACGGATAGCCGAGTCGGTCTTGTTTACGTGCTGACCTCCCGCACCGCTGGAACGGTGTGCGGTGATTTCAAGGTCCTCGTCGCGGAGCTCTATGCTCGCGTCGTCGTCAAATTCAGGCATTACCTCGACCGAAGCGAAGGAGGTATGACGGCGTCCGGATGAATCGAAGGGGGATACACGAACGAGACGGTGTACTCCGTTTTCGCTCTTGAGATAGCCGTAAGCATTTTCACCCTCGACCATGATGGTAGCACTTTTAAGCCCCGCCTCTTCGCCGTCGAGCCAATCAACGAGCTTCACGTTGTAGCCGTGCTTTTCGCCCCAGCGTGTGTACATACGGTAGAGCATGAGAGCCCAGTCCTGAGCCTCTGTTCCGCCTGCACCGGGATGGAAGGAAACTATAGCGTTGTTTCTGTCATATTCACCCGAGAGAAGAACCTCTATCTTCATCTGCTCGGTTAGTTCGGTAAGGGTCTTGAGCTCTGCCTGTACCTCTTCAACAACAGATTCGTCGTTCTCATCTATACCCATTTCGCAGAGAACGAATGCGTCCTCGTGCTTTGTAAGTAAGCTCTCGTATTTTTCTATCTTGCTCTTAACAGCCTTCTGGCGCTGGAGTATCTTACCTGAATTCTCCTGATCGTTCCAGAAATCGGGCTGTGAGGTCTTCTCGTCCAATTCAACGAGCTCCTTTTTTAATTCTTCTATTCTCAAAGCGGAGCCTAATTCCTTGAGCTCAGGCTCTAACGCATTAAGCGAACGCTTTGCTTCATCTAACTGGATTATCATTTTTCCTCCGATATGTCTGTACTGTAATACAATATTATACGCTATTATTTTGAAAAAGTAAACACCTTATATGCTTTTAACGGGATAAAAATCAAAAATTTCTGTCTCTATGCCGGGGTCAAGGTCTTTTACCATGGCTTCGAGTACCCTGCAAACGGGGAATTCGGTAAAATAATGGCCTGCCTCAACAACGCAAAAGCCTTGCTCATGGGCATCGAGCAGGGTATTATGGCTCATTTCCCCCGTAACGTAAGCATCCGCCTCCGCCGATGCCGCCTGCCAGAAGTCCTTGCCGCCTCCGCCGAGCAATGCGGCTCTTTTTATCTTCTTTTCTGAATCGGTGAAATTCACTAAGGGCGCGCCAAGGGTGTTTTTTACAAAATGAGCAAACTCCTCTGCTGTCATTTCCTTATCCAATTCTCCGATTCTTCCCATCTCCTCGAATGCCTCGGTATTCTTTAAGCCGAGAAGGGAAGCAAGAGCGTCGTTTACTCCTCCCTCAACGGCATCGAGTCTTGTATGGAAGGAAAAGACCGAAATGTCCGCCTTGATGAGAGTAAGGAATCTTTCGTCGGTTATTCCCTTTACAGGCTTGAAAATAAGGGGATGATGGGTGATGATAAGGTCAAAGCTCTCTTTAACAGCCTTTGAGACCGTTTCGCCCGTTACGTCAAGAGAGATAAGCACCCTTTTTATCTCCCTGTCCGAGGATATAAGCATTCTGCCATCGTTATCCCAATCCTCGCTCAGCTCGGCGGGTATTCTTTCATTTAAATAATTATAGAGTTCTTTTGTTGTCATTTTAAAAGCTCTCCCAATTCCTTTAAGAGGGCTTCCTCCTTGTCGGTAGGAAGTCCCGCTCTTCTTTTTCCGTTTATTATCGTATTGTATTGCTCTGTTATTCTGTTATAATGCTCGTACAAAAGGGCAGAGCGCTTTTCGGTGTTTCTTTTGCCCAAAAGAAGCTGTGCCTCGCTCCACTCTCTTTTTTTGCCGTCATACCGTGCAACGATTATTTCATATAATCTGTCATCGGTGCAAAGAGCCTCGTCAACTATCTTATAGCCGTTCTCCAAAAGCCAGAGCCTCAAAGAGCTTTGCTTTGTCATCGGCTGAAGAATAAGAAGGGGGGAGGCGCTTCTTGTATATTCAGAATCGGAAAGAATCCTCGCAATAAGCTCTGCACCCATTCCGCATATAACTATATTATCCGGGGAATAGTCTTCGATGCCGCAAAGACCGTCGGTGCGGATGACCTCTATTACTTCGGAAAGCGAATGCTTTCTTACGTTCTCCCTTGCCTTTTCGCAAGGACCCTCGTTTATATCTGCCGCTATTACCCGTGAGGCTGTACCGGTTTCTGTAAGAAATATGGGCAGGTAGGCATGGTCACAGCCTATATCCGCCACACAGGCACCCCTTTCGACGAAGGAGGCGGCGCATAAAAGTCTTTTATTAAGCTTGAAATTCATTTTTATACAAAAACAGGCGGGCAAAGCCCGCCGTTCCTTACTTATGCCTTCTTAGAAGCCAAAAAGCTGTTGATCTTTTCAACGAGCGCATCTGCGTCCTGACCGTGAACTGCGCAAGCCATTTCAATGCTTTCGCCGCGGGATGCGGGGCAGCCGAGGCAGTGCATGCCTATTTCAAAAAAGAACTGCGCGGTTTCATTATCATAATCCAAAACGTCGCCTACTATAGAATCTCTTGTTACTTCCATGGTTTTAATCCTTTCTTAAAGAAAAATCATTTATATTATATATTACTTATTTTTACTTGTCAATACCTAATCCGGTTTTGTTTTTACGGTATTCAGAGGGAGTCTCGCCCATTCGTTTTTTGAATATACGGTTAAAGTGGTCTGTGTTCTGGAAACCCGCGACCTCTGCGATACGGTTGATCTTCAGATCCGAATTGAGAAGAAGGGAAAGACATACGTCGAACTTTATCTCCCTCAGAATATCGGTGAAGGTGAATCCCGTTGAGCTTCGTATGAGCTTGCTTACATAGGGCACCGTATAATGAAAGCTTGCGGCAAGGGTGTCAAGGGTCACCGTTCTGTAATTGCTCTGTATGTATGAGAGTATCTTTATTATCTGTTCGCTCTTGGTTATCTTTGTGGCTGAGATCTCGTGGGCGGTAACGTCTGCGGCGCTGATATAGCCTACAAGCGCCAGCATGAGATCAGTTTTGATCAGATCGGTATTTTTTTCAGGGCTTATTTCTTCGTTGATAAGGGCAGAGATCAGAGGATAAATATTCTGGTTGCCGCTGTGCCTTACCTTGACGTATGCAGAATTGCTTTCCCCCCATACTCCGTTGGCAAAGAACTTGGATATAAGACCGTCCATAAGCGAAACACGGTGGAATCTGCTTATAAGCAGATTCTTGTCTATCGAAATTATCGGAACTATCGATTCCTCCGTAGCTTTTACGCTGTAAGGGGCGCAGGGAGAAAGAAAAAGAAAATTGCCGGGGACAAGGGCGAGCTTGCTGCCGGAGACCTCAACTGCCGTCTCTCCCTTACACACGCATATAATATCAAAGGAAGAATGTGCGTAAACCCGTTTGGATGCCTGAGGCGTGTTTTTGTAAATATGTATTTTGCCCTCGGTGTCATTATCGGGTGATCCAAAGCTGTTATTTTCTACAATATTCTGTAATACGTTATCCGAAGGGTTCTGGGGAAGCGAGCAATAGTCGCTGTAGGATATAAACAGTTTGTTTTGCATCTCTTTCACCTTTTCTGATATATAGAAATTTGCTCCGGGTTCAAAAATGAAGTCAGAGATCCGGGGCTGTTTGGAGACTTTACTATTAAATTTAGTATATAATTTATTTATTTCTCTTGTATGAACAAAAAATGTCGCTTTTTGAAATTAAAGGAGGACGGTTTTTGCCGGGAACGTGAAGAAAGGGGGGATATGTGTACAAAATTTTACGGCATTTTCTGCTGTTGTTAATAAAGACGAAATTATTTGTACAAACATATACATTATATACAAACGCGATTAAAAAAAGTCGGTATTATAAATTAAATCGTAACATTTGTTTTTACTATTGCTCGTGTTATAATAAAGACAAATAAATAGGAGGTTTATAATCATGACCAAAAGAATTATTTCATTCATTTGTGTTGCTGCAATGCTTCTTTCCATGTGTGCAGTTTCATCCTTTGCTTTGACAACCGATGCAACTATCGACACTTATTGGAATGCAATGGCAGTAAAGTATTCCACAAGAACAAAGCTTCCCCTCACCGTTGTTGAAGACGGTGTTAAGGTTCCCAAGACCGACGGCTTTGTTTATTCCGCAACCGCTGACGGCGGTATTGACATGGGTATTCCCGACTACGCTACCTTCTCCGGTACATACGGTGCATCCGTTGTAACAAGCAAGAATGCTACCGAGCTTGAGGCTCTCAGCGTAGAGATCGATCCCGATAATTTCGATTTCCAGCAGGACCCCCTTACCATCGCTAACAGCATTGGTATTCTCTGGTCCGAGGATCCCATCGAAAACGTTGACGGTCTTGCAACCGCAGACGCAACCGCATTCAACGGTCTTCGTCATCTTATTCCCTCTAAGAAGGAAGATGCTTCCTTCCAGGTTGGTGTTCCCGCTTCCGGCGCAAAGGCTGAAGAGATCTCCGGTAAGGCTCTCTACATCGGTATCACCAATGCTAACCCTGCAAACGCAGGCACCAAGACCGCTTCCAACGTAAACATCGTTTACTTTGACGGTCACTACATCAACAAGAACGACGGTCACCCCGGCTACAGATGGACATTCACCTCCAGAAACGGCGAAGGCCCTCTCGGTGACTCCACCCCCATCGTTCAGAACTACGAAAGACTCGACCTTTCCGAAGGTCTTAAGATTACCATCAAGTCCGACGAGACTCTTGGTTACATTGTAAACATCAACGGTAAGGATTACTGTGACGGCATGGACGTTGCATTCTTCCCCGATGCAAATACCAACGGTTATTCTCACGACGCTCTTACCAACGAGGATGTCGAGGGCAAGACCGACACTTACCTCAACTCCATGACCTATGCGAGAGCAGACATCGACCTTACCGGTCTTAAGACTGCAGGTAACGGTTACCTCACCATCGGTGTTACCGGTATCAACGATAATCAGATGGTTCACGGCTGTGACATCGTTGTTGAAAAGATCAATAACAAGCCCGCTGCTACATGGGCAGGCGAACCCGCTTGTTACCATACCGAAAAGGTATGGACAGTAACCAAGGAACCTAACTGCGGTTACGAAGGCGTAGAGGCTTACAAGTGCACCGAGTGCGGTAAGACATTTGAAACAAAGGCACTTCCCATCGTTGGCGAGCACGTTCCTGCAGCTGATTGGAAGGTTACCGTTGAGCCCGACTGTGCAAATACCGGTCTTAAGGTTAAGGAATGTACAGTTTGCGGTCTCGTTGTAGAAGAAGAGGTTCTTCCTGTTGACGAAACAGCTCACAATAAGGCTTGGAAGACAACTCCTCCTACCTGTGATACAGCAGGTGTAAGAGAGAGATACTGTAAGATCTGTAACGCATTATTCCCCGAAGAAAATGTTGCTATCGAAGCTACAGGCCACTCCTTCACAAACTACGAAATTGATGAGGGTTACAACTGTGTTACAGGCGGTACCGAAACTGCAGTTTGTGATAACGGCTGCGGCGCTACCGATACAAGAGAAAAGGCAGCAGGCGACCACGTTGAAGGCGAATGGGTTCTCGCTGTTGCTCCCACTGTTGCAACAGAAGGTAGAGAAGACCTTCTCTGCTCAGTTTGCGGTACAGTTATCGATACCAGAGTTGTTGATAAGCTTCCTCCCTTCGAGGATGTAAAGGAAGGCGACTGGTTCTACGATGCAGTTATGTACTGTGCAGGTAAGGGTTATGTAACCGGTACATCTGCCACAACCTTTAATCCTACAGGTAAGCTCACAAGAGCTGCATTCGTTGTGATCCTTGCAAGAGT
>SVQZ01000021.1 GCA_015065105.1 Oscillospiraceae bacterium
CCTGGGGTAATATTCTTTCCATTACCAACGCAAGCGGAACAGATATTTCCGGCAATGCAACACATATAGCAAACCTCAACCCCTTACGCTACAGAGGTTACGTTTACGATAACGAGACAGGGTTCTATTATTTACAGAGCAGATATTATGATCCTGCAGTTGGTAGGTTTGTGAATCTTGATGCATTTGTTTCTACCGGTACAGGCTTTGGCGGCTTCAATATGTTTGCGTATTGTAATAATAATCCGGTGATGTATGTTGATCCAACTGGAAATTTTACTTTTGGTATAAGCCTCAATGCTAATGTTACATGTTTTTTTGGCGCATCTATAAGCATTGGTATATTTGGAGATGATAATGGTAATTTCGATATACAGTGGAGTTATTCTGTACCTTTTACCGAATCTACGATGATTGGTGTATTAGACGCAGGCGTGGGTGCTGCTGTTCAATTTACTAATGCCGATACAGTTTATGATTTATATGGACCATCAACAATAGTAGGTGCTTCTGGCGGTCCTTCATGGTATGTGGGTGGAGATGTTATAAGTTTTGATGGAGAAGCTATTGATGGTTGTCAAATCACTGCCGGTGTTGGTGCAGGGCTTGATGTACATTATGGAGGTTCAACGACCTCAAGTGTTTTACCTCAAAATAACAAAAAATCGTCCAGTGCTAAAGGGGTTTCTTGGGTTTGGGTAGCGGAACAAATTATATACCCTTCATTACCCAAAACTATAAAATAATAGTTTATTAAAAGAATAAGTATAAGATCCTGTAACAAATGAGTAAATAGGTAATATATGATATTTAAACATAAACAATTTTTAATGGTCGATAACCCTATAGATAAAGTTTATAAATTACTTTATTACATGAATATTTCATATATGGGTTATACGTTTAAAAACAAGAAATATGATATGATTAATTCAGTCATAGTAAAGATACCTTATAAAGACGAATTGAATGTAGGGTATCATAACTCCTTTATTCCAAATATCCGGTTTTCGTTAGAAGAACAGAAAAACAATTCAGTAGTTGTAACGATAACTTTTTCTTTAAATAAGCCGGTTATTTGTATTGGCTTGTTCATATCAATTTTTGCAGTTTTATTACAAGTATTGATTCTTTATTTGAGTATAAAGAATCATATTTTGTTTGACACCATATTAATACAATTTTTACCGGTTTTAATCTTGATATTTAATTTGTTTATATGCAAAATTTCTTTATTGTTGTCATCCAAACAAATTATGAATCAAATAAAACATAGAATAAGTGACATTTCCATAAAAAAATAACAGTTTTCTAACATAGGTACGATTCTCTGTGTGGTTGAACGAACAACCAAACGGGCGAAGAAATTCGCTCGTAACACAGAAAACAGAGCTCTGTACAAGGTAACCGGTACGTACACTTATGGTAATCCTGTAATTGGTAGATTCATAAATCTTGACGCATTTGTTTCTTCCGGTACAGGCTTTGGCGGCTTCAATATGTTCGCGTATTGTGAAAATAATCCGGTTATGTATGTGGATTATAACGGTAGTAGTTTTTCAGGTATTTGTAATCCACTTAATTATCCTTTAGCTCCATTTTTTGAAATAGCATCTCAGTTAGAAAATATAGCTATATTAATCAGTATAGTATTGGCGGATAGTGCAACTCCTATTTTAGAAATAATTGTAATAACAACTACAGCCGTGATCATTACCGAACTGTTTTGCATACACTTTCTAATGGAAAAACAAATACTAAAGCCGAAGATACCGTACTTGCCGACCAAGATTTAATTAGGGATAACAGTTATAATTATTGGACCGCTTATATTCATGATGATATGGTAAAACCATTTTCTCCATTAACATATCCGGAAGCTGTTAATTATGTATCAAGCGGTTTTAATATTCTTTGTCGAACAAAGAGCGATGCTTTAAAAGTAGCCATGAATTTTCCGGGAATTATTTGGGATCCCAAACATCGTGATCGAGAGGGATATTTAGAACATTCCGAAGATGAATAATTCCAATACAAAAAGCAAGGTTTTCACCTTGCTTTTAGTTTTTCTTGTTTTCGTTGATCAAAAGAGTTATATAAGCTCTTCCCTGCTTGGAATGGCGGTGAAGAGTAAGTGTTCCGTATTCGGGGATATCATCCTTATCGCTTTCAAGCATGATAAAGCCGTTATAGCTGAGCATATCCTGCTCGATAATTATTCTTAGGGAATCAGCAAGCATATCGCTGTCATAGGGAGGATCAAGAAAAATAATATCGAATTTTTCCTTTGAACCTTTAAGAAAGGACTTATAATCCTTGGTGAGGATGACACACTTATCATAAAGCTTGGTCTTTTGTGCATTAGCCTTGATTATCTTTACAGCCTCGGGATTTGAATCAACAATCGTTGCCTGTACCGCGCCTCGGCTTAATGCCTCGAGGCCGAGCTGACCCGACCCTCCGAAAAGATCAAGAACTCTTCTACCCTCAATGTCAAACTGAAGCATACTGAAAACAGATTCCTTTACCCTCTCCGAGGTAGGCCTCGTGCTTTCTCCCTCAAGAGTCATAAGCTTCGTTCCTCTTGCACTTCCTGTAATAATTCTCATCATATATCTATTCCTCTGCTTTCTTTTGATAATATTCATATATAGATCCGGCATTGCTCTCGGATATTCCCTTCACCGATGCCAATTCTTCAATACTTGCTTCCTTGATCTTCGAGATACTCTTGAAATGAGAAAGCAAATTCTTTGCCTTTGTCGGTCCTATACCGTCTATTTTTTCAAGGGAGGAACGGGTAAGTGTCTTTGACTTTGCCCCCGACATTGCGTTCACCGTAAAACGGTGTACCTCCTCCTGTATTTTATATACAATCTGGAATACAGCCTGCTCCCTTGCTATACTTATCTCCTCGTCCTCGGTGGTCAAAGCCCTTGTTTTATGAAAGGAGTCTTTAACCATTCCGAACACGGGAATATCGATATTAAGCTCTGCCAAAAGCTCTTTGATAACCGAAACGTGTCCCTTGCCGCCGTCTAAAAGAATAAGGTCAGGATAGGAATTCTCTGTATGTGAAAGCCTTCTTTCGATAGTCTCACGCATTGATGCATAATCGTCCTGCGCCCCGTTTGTTCCGCGAATCTTGTAGGTACGGTAATCCTTACGGCAAAAGCGTGCGTTTCTGACACTTATCATTCCGCCTGTTATATTATCGTTACCGAAATTTGAAATATCATAAGCCTCTATATGCTCGGGAACAACCTCCAAAGAAAGAAGGGAGGCTAATTTTATCAAGGTTTTATTGTCTCTTTCGGTATCCGCCTTATACTGACCTGCAAACTGTCTTGCATTATCATAGACCATATTACAAAGAGAACGAAGATCCCCTCTCTCCGGAAATTTTAGATAAACCCGGTGATCTGCATTTTCATTTAAAAAATCAGAAAGAAGGTCGCGGCTCTCCTCATTTATCTCAAAACCTATAAGAATGTTTTTCGCAATATATTCCCTCTTTGTATAAAGATCGCAAAGAAAGGCAACAACAGTCTCATCACTTATGATCTGATCGGCACCGAAAACGAACTTTTCACTGTCGATAACACAACCGTCACGTACGTAAAATACCGCAAGACAGGAGGAAAGCTCGTCACTGTAAAGAGATATAATATCATACTCTGCGTCGGGAGCACCGACAACCTTCTGCTTTTGCCAAAGAGTGTCAAGCTCTTTTATCGCATCTCTGTACTGCGCCGCCATCTCAAACAAAAGATTTTCGGAAGCATAATTCATTTTTTCGGTAAGCGATTCCTTGACCGCTGAAAATGAGCCCCCGAGAAAGGATATCATATCCTTAACCGTTTCGCGGTAATGCTCCTTATCGACCTTACCGGTACATACACCCTGACACTGACCGAGCTGATAATAAAGACAGGGTCTTGTTTTTCCGATATCGCGCGGAAAGACCTTCGAGCATCTCGGAATACCAAAGGATCTTTGTGCGGTACGGATTATCGAATAGGCTGTGGTGGCTCCCGAATAGGGTCCAAAATACTTTGCCTTATCCGAGGCACGCTTGCGCACAAACTGTATTCTCGGATACTCCTCACCTGTGGTGACCTTTATATAAGGATAGCTTTTATCGTCCTTTAAAAGAATATTATATTTCGGTTTATGCAGCTTTATGAGACGGTTTTCAAGGGAAAGCGCCTCAATTTCAGTATGGGTGAGCATATAATCGAAATGATCTACGTTTGAAACCATCTTCTGTGTTTTAAAATCATTATGCCCCGTTTCCTTGAAATACTGGGAAACACGGTTCTTCAACACCTTTGATTTACCCACGTATATTATCTTATCCTGCTTATCCTTCATCAGATAAACACCGGGAGACATAGGCAGCTCATTTGCCCTCTGCCTTAATTCGGATAATGAAGCCATTCGCTCACCCCCTTTTTTATATATAGGAAATTGCTCCGCCTCGTAAGATTGAAGGATCTGATAATCACTAATTGCTGTGGCGGAATTGGATACGGCAACTTGCCGCTTTTTTATAATTTAATTCTGAGTACTTTTTAAATATGATGCAAATATATCTGTCGTTTATCATTTAAGTACGTTTTAAAAGGTATCCATTTCCCGGGGTAACTTTTAAAACTAATCGAAGCGCTGACGGTTTGAGATTTTCCTGTCAGACGATCGGAGAAACCGTAGGAATAGCAGCGCTATTTCAAGGTTTTGCAGAGAAGTATGACAAAAAAATATCTGCCGTTCAGCCTTTGAGTACGTTTTAAAAGGTACCCATTTATTAAAAATGAGCAGAACTACCCATAAATTAGCTCTGCTCATTTTAATTAATTATAATGTTTAAATTAGAGAACAGACTCCAAGCCGCTGTTGATAAGATCAACCAAACCGTTGAGTGCCTCTTCTTCGTCTGCACCGTCTGCGATAAGAGTAACTGTCATATCCTTTGTGATACCGAGAGAAAGAACGCCCAAAAGACTCTTTGCGTTTACGCGGCGGTCATCCTTTTCAACCCAAATTGTACTCTTGTACTGATTTGCCTTCTGAATAAAGAAAGTAGCAGGTCTTGCGTGTAATCCTACGCTATTCTGTATTGTAACATCACGATTAACCATTTGATGCTCTCCTAAAGTATATAATTTTTTTATAAATCGGAATTTACAGATATATTATAACAAATTGGTTTTGGAAAATCAATAGCTTTATGCATTTTTGATAAAATGACAAAATTGTTGATAAATATATCACTTGATTTCGGTAATAATCACCGAAATCACAAGATCTTCGCTTTGAATAGTAATCTCTTTTCCGGGTGCGATAAACTGTGTTCCTTCAAGAAGAAAACCGTCATCGGTCATAACACCCTTAACCTTGAAGTTCCCTTTGATATCCTTTTTGGTATTATCAACACCCTGTTCTGCACGAAGATCCTCGCCTGCAAAGTAATATTTAGCGTCGGTCTTTTTGAGATTATAGGGTTTACCCAAATAATTGTCGGTAGCACTGCATAAAAACTCAGAGGAATTATTCATATGCTCTGCTATCTCGGGAGAAACACCCTCAGCCATAAAGCCTACTATCATTTCCTTTGTATCCTCGGGGACAATTATTCGCTCAACGAAATTGTATCTGAACAAAAGACCTGCGATACATCCGAGCACCACAACGATGATAACAAAGTCTATTATATTGAATCTCTTTTTTTCAGAACTCATTTCTTGCCTCCTGCGGATACACAGATCCCTTCGGCGCTGAAGCCGGGTACCCTGAAGCTTACACTTTTACCAACACAAAGAGTATAGCCGTTGATATCATACGTACCCTTTGAACCGTTCGCCTTGGCTTCAACCGTGATCCTTATATCACTCTTTGAGGGATGGTCGCTTTCAACAAGCTTCCCGTCATCATCTGAGGCAACAAAGGGAGTGGGAGTTATCTCCGGCTCACCCACCACCTTACCTATAGAGGTAAAGGAAAGGCTTTCAATAACATTGTCGCCCTCGTTGATAGAGTATTTGATATCATTGCTGACGCCTTCGATAACTATCTCGTATCGGATAACACTGCCGGTCGAATCCTTCATGAAATAGTTATTATAGACCTTAAAGCCGATAAAGGCAAGAACACTCACGATAGCGAGTATAACCACCAAAAGGATAACGTCTATAAAATTGAATCTTTTTCTTTTTTCATTTAATTTTGACATAAAAGCTCCTTTCTTTACTTTACCCGTTCTTCAGAAGATATTGGTCATACCCTCTTTGAACGGAAAGCCGCTGTCTCTTTATTGCCATACAAAGCCCCAATGCCACCCAGAAGGCAAAGATGAAATGGGGGTCCTGCCAGAGGTTTTCAAAGTTAGCAAGAATAAGAACACCCGCTATACCCGAGAAGCCTGCAACAGAATAAATATTTTTCTGTCCGACACCCTGCTTTGCAAAAAGGCTGAAATTACACTTAATAAAAAGATAAATAACTATAAGAAAAGCAATAAGACCGATTATACCAAGCTCAACAGAGGTCTGAATGTAGGTACTGCGCGAAGCAGGAACTATTCCCTCGGCATTATATTGGGTATAGATATAATCGTAACTGCCGCTGCCGCTTCCTCCGATCATTCTTTCCAAAGCCATGTTAAGCGAAACCTTCATAACCTGTACCGATTCGAGAAGATCCTGCTTTATTACAGCGATATACTCGTTTACCGCCTTCATTATGAATGCAGGAAGTATGTATCTGACAAAAGGCAGGGCCGCCGCTATTAATACCGAAAAGATGAGGGTCATCTTTGAATAAAGCATATAGAAGATGAACAAAGCCGCAATAAAACAGCAAAATGCCAGGGGAATGTCGGTATAAAAGAGAGATAATATGGAAACCGCCGAAAGAATGAAGATAAACAGCCTTCTTACCAGGGTCATTTTAGTTCTTATATTATACGCAAAAAGATAGAATATAAAAAGTATAATAAACAGTGAAAGCGCCTCGGGAGCAGAAAAGAAGGATGTAACGCTGTTACCCTTGATTATATCCTCGGTAAAGATAAAGTCTGCACCTAAGGCGAATTTTTGTATGGCACCGAAAAGCACGGAACAGACAAGGGCAAATATAACAGAACCGACCGTTCTGTTTATCCATGGCACAGTCTTTATATTATTAACTATGATAAAATAAGCACAAAGATATGTAACGGTCACCGAGGTGTATTCACGGCTTACCTCGGGAGATAACGTTATGATACTGCCCAGCAATACTATAAAGCCGAGCGCCGCCACTGCGTAGTCGGTAAGCTCCAGCTTAAAGGTACGCTTACCTCTTAAGGTCTTAAATATATAGGAAAAAGCTATAAATGCCACCGCATAACGAAGATGCTCCCCGTTCATAAAGGGCATAAACGCTATAACTGCAACCAAGCCGCTTTCGGGCGATACAAGGGTTATCACAGCCATTATCAACACCCCTGTAATAAAAAGCAGCGTCAGGGGAGAAATAAAGGTCGTGGCAAGACCTGCGCTGAGTCCCAAAATCAGAGGAAAAGGTCCCGCAATATAGGATTCGTCCCTTTTTATATCGAAAAGCTCCTCCGAAAGTCCCAAAAAGTCAAAGAGCAGAAAGCTTGCAATAAGACTTTCCTTTAATGCCTCGCAAAGTGTCTTTTTTGATATAAGCATCGGGATACTTGTCAAAATCTGTGCAAGACCCACCGCCAAATGAAGATAGCTTACGTTTATTATTCCGTTTGTATAGCTTCCCAAAAAATATACTATAACGGTATAAAGTCCGAGGGAAAAGGCAAACACTCCGTATTGACGTATAAGTGAATTAAGCGCCTTTGTAATTATATTTGATATATAACCGAGAATACGGCTGTTTTCAACACCCCTCTGCAAAAGATATTTTGCACTCTTGGTGTCGAATTTTGAAAAAAGCTCCTTGAGCTTGCAGAGAAAAACGCTTGATTCAAGTACCTTTTCCTCGCCCACATAGTCGTTAAGCGACCTGCCCACAGCAGAGGTTGCCGCCTTATGGTACAGACTGTCGGTCAGACGCTTCACCCAGAGCCAGAGCTTATTTCCCTGCTTTTTTGGTTTGATTTTTAATTCGGATCTGATTTTTCTCACCTCTTTTAAGGCATATTAAAGAAGATCGGGGCGTTGCTTTTTCGTCATTTCAAGCGCCTTCTTAAATCTCCATTTATCTATTTCCTTATGATTACCGCCGAGCAATACCATAGGTACCTTCTCACCCATAAATTCATAAGGTCTCGTATATTGAGGGTACTCGAGCATACCCTCCGACAGGCTTTCATTTTCAAAGCATTCGGAGTCGGACAAAACCCCCTCCTTAAGACGGGAGACCGCATCAACAACTATGCAGGCTGGAATTTCCCCTCCCGTAAGAACGTAATCTCCTATAGATATCTCTTCGTCTATTATCAGATCGAGCACCCTTTGGTCAACTCCCTCATAGTGACCGCAGAGAATGACTATCTGATCATAACCGGAAAGCTCCTTGACCTTCTTCTGTGTAAGGGGCTTCCCTTTAGGAGACATATAAACGGTACGGCAGCTTTCACATTTCGGGATATCGCAATAGCAATCGTAAACAGGGGGAGCCGCCATAAGCATACCCATACCGCCGCCGTAGGGTGTATCGTCAACACGGCGGTGCTTGTCCTTTGAATAATCTCTTATATTATGTGCGTTTATTTCAATAATTCCCGCTTGTCTCGCTCTTCCGATAATACTTTCGGAAAGAACGTTGTTTACCAGCTCCGGAAAAAGCGTCATTATATCAAATCTCATCAAACATACCCTCTATAGGACGTACAAATATTCCCTTCTCGGTATCGATCGAAGCAATAAACTCATTTACTGCGGGCATATATGCAATACCTGTGGGAGTCTTTATTTCATATATATCGTTTGCGGGATTATTTATTACGTTTTCAAGCACACCGTAAACCTTTTTTGTATCGGCATTTATGACCTCAAGACCTATTATATCCTCAATAAACACCTTATCCTCACCGATATCAAGGTCGGATCTGTCGCAATAGAATATCTGATTCTTAAAAAGAATAGCATCCTCAAAGGTATTACAGCCCTCCAGCTTACAAAGCACCATATTCTTGAAAACAGACGACTTCTCTACCTTTTTTGGGATATACTCCCCTCCTTTTTCGAGATAAAGGGTCTTTATATCCGCTAAAACTTTTGGGCTGTCGCACCATGATTCCAATTTAATGAGACCTGCAACACCGTGAGTGTTTACAGCCCTTGCACAGGAAAGGTATTGCTTCATGATAACTCCTTTGAATAAACAGTAAATATTGTAAATTGACAATTGAAAAATACGATAAAAGGTATTATAATATTACTATATTATATACTATATTTTCAAAAATTACAAGAGCAAGAGGAAAACAAGATGTCGAATAATGCATTTTTGACCTATCAAAAAATCAAAAACAACGTTTCAAAGGTTATCGTGGGCAAGGATGACGTCATAGACCTTATGACCGTATCCCTTTTTTGCGGCGGACATATGCTCATATGCGACGTTCCCGGTACAGGTAAGACAATGCTGACAAAGGCTTTTGCCGCGTCTATCGGAGGCAAAGCATCAAGAATACAGTTCACCCCCGACCTTCTTCCCGGTGATATTACCGGTGTACGTTATTTCAACATGAAAACAGGTGAATTCGAATTCGTGCCCGGTCCATGCTTTACAAATATACTTTTGGCAGACGAGATAAACCGTGCTACCCCCAAGACCCAGTCGGGTCTGCTTGAATGCATGGAGGAAAAGCAGGCAACCATAGATACCGTAACCTATGCTCTCCCCGACCCCTTCATGGTTATTGCAACCGAAAACCCCATAGAAAACATGGGCGTATTTCCCTTGCCCGAGGCACAGCTTGACAGATTCCTTTTCAAGACCTCAATGCAGTACCCAACAGCCGAGGAAAACGCAAAGATACTTATGCGTTTCGGCGGAGAAAGCGGAAAAATACGTATCGAGCCTGTTATCACAGCCTCCGAGATACCCTCTCTTATAAATGAAGTAGCCTCGATATACGTTCACCCTGACCTTATCGGTTATATTACCTCGATAGTTGAGCGCACAAGAAGCTGGGAGGGTGTGTCTCTCGGTGTCAGCCCCAGAGGTGCTATTGCCCTCCTTAAAGCGGCAAAGGGCTTTGCGGCGATCAATAACCGTGATTACGTATGGCCCGATGACATCAAGAAAGCGGCTATTCCCTGTCTTGCGCACCGTCTTATCCTCAAGAGCTCCCACAGAGTAAAGAAGGATTATGACGCAAAGATAATCGAGGATATTCTCCATACAGTATCGGTACCCACAGAGCCCGATATCTTCTACGCAAAAAGATGAATCAACCCGGCTCAGCTTCAAGCTTTTTCACCGACAATCCGTGGATAATTCTTGTTGCTCTTATTCCGATTCTTATAATTATCGGTATAATACTCTGGAATTATTACAAAAGGCTCTGTAAAAAGCTCATAGGAAATATCGAATACCGAAGAGAGTTTTCTGATTTCGGAGTTTATGAGGGTGATACTGTTATATTAACAGAGACCCTTTATAACAACACAAGACTCCCTCTTATCCATATTTATGCCGAAAGCTATATCTTTCCCGATCTTGTGCTTGCCGCATATACCTACAGGGACAAGAAGGAAATGCAGCTTTTCCAAAGCAAGTTTTCCCTTGTTATGCCCTATATGCAGGTAAAAAGAAAGCATAAGATAATATGTCAGAAAAGAGGTAAATTCGAGCTTGAAAGCGCCGAAATAATACTCCCCGGTACTTCAAGATACGTTGAAAGCCGTTCGACCCTATACGTTTACCCGAAGATAGTTCCCGCACCTGCAAGTCCCATGCCGATAGGTATTCTTATGGGAGAAAGCGTTTCAAGAAGAATGTTAGTGCGTGACCCCTTCAACATTTCGGGAATACGTCCCTATATGCAGGGAGACCCCTTCAACCTTATAAACTTCAAGGCAACGGCAAGGGCTTACGGTACAGCGGCAGAGCCCTTGCGAGTAAATAATCTTGAATACTGCTCAAACCGTACCTTCATGGTATATATTAATTTTCAGACAAATCCCCTTGAGCCTATACCCTCCCGTATTTTTAATGAAATGATGGAGAATGTCATGTCCTATACTGCCGATATTATACGGATAATGACAGAAAACGGCTACCGTCTCGGATTAAAAAGCAACTGTGTATGCAATGACGGCTCAAGCGGAATATCCCACCCGATTCATTCGGGAGAGCTTCACGCAAGAGAAATGCTGTGTTCGATGAGTGAAATAAGAATAGCATCCTCACTCTCGTTTTCAAGTCTTTTGGCAAATGACGTTGAATCGGGACTTTGCGATACAGAGATATTTATTTTCACCACATATACAGACGAGGATACCGAAGCGGCTATAGAGGGACTTAAAAAGAACAGGAACTCGGTCAACGTTATCGTCCCCTTTGCAGAGGATGAGGAAGAGGAGGATAAGACTGATGAAGAATAAAGAGATAAAATTTAAATTCCTTACCTTTGACCGTAACCGCCTTATCATAAGCTGTATATATTTCGCTGTCTCGCTTACTCTTCTCACGATCTATGGCTGGCTTCCCGCCGAATATAAATATACAAGGCAGTTCCTTTTTGTTTTCGGCTTTACCTTCCTTGCCCTCTTCCTTTTAAGCCTTCGTAAGATACTCACAAAGGAAGCAAAGATGGAGATATACCGCCGCGTAGGCAATGCCTTCATGAACTTTATCACTAAAATAAACGTGATAAAGCAAAAGATAAGAAAGGCGCTGGGCTTAAAGGAAAGCACACTTCTGTACAGCGATGACGAAAAACGCATCGTCATTAAGGAAAACTCAAAAAGAGGTACGAGAAAAAGGGATGCGCTGACCCAAAAGCGCTTTTCCCACCTTGATAACGACAGAGACAGAATACGTTATATCTACGCAAGCTTTATGAAAGCCGAAAGAAAAAAGGGAGAAAGCGTTGACCCGGACAAAACTCCAAAGGAAATAAAGACGCTTACCGCAAAAAACGATACGGAGAAAAAGCTCTTCGACCTCTATACCCCCGTAAGATATTCAAGGGATATCAGCCCAACAGGAGAGGAAATAAAGGAGCAATACGACTATTTTTCAAGAAAGATAAAATTAAAATAAAAAGACTGCCGAGAGACAAAAAAGCTCTCGGCAGCTTTTATTATTCAATAAAATAGAATTGTGACAAAACGTCTTCACAACTGTTTTCATTAAAGGTTGCGACGGTTATCGCCACAATGCAGTCATCAAGCTTTACAAGCGCAACCGTTTCATAAACGCTGAGACCGTTTCCGGAGCCTTCAACAAGGAGGGCGGGAATCTCTTTACCGCCGATCTCAACAACACCTTTTTCGGTGGTAAGATTAGATAAAATCTGAGCAACCTCTGAAGCAAAGAGTTTATCAGCAGAAAGATCCATATATTCGTCCATGGTCATTCCCAAAGCGTCGATATCGGCGGGTTCTATCAATACGTTCACAGAATCAGTCATGTTTTCATGAATTGCATACATATCAAAAGCAACCATACCGTTTTTGAAATATTCGTTTATATCCTCGCCTATAGAGCTGAAATCAGCACCATTAAGCTCCATTACCTCTTCCTCGGTATAAAGCTTCCAGGATTCGTCAAGAGTACATCCGATACCAAGATAATCACTTTCATAGTTCTGACCGTTTATCTTGCCAAAGCTGAACGCTTTCTTTTCGGGAGCTCTTTCTTCAAGCCATTCACGAATATAATCCTCATCTATCTCCTCATATTCCTCCTCTAACTCTTCAAGCTCCTTTTCGCTTACCTTAACATATTCTTTGCCAATAAACCCATCAATAAAAGAGGCAGGATAGTCATCTTCATCAGTTTCACATTCTTTGACTATAAGCTTGTCTTCTTCATACTCCAAGGTAAGCTCCATAGAATCAGCGGAAATATATACAGTATTCTCCTTGATCTTATATTTCAACTCATGATCGTCTTCCGGAATACAGAAAATTCCTTCCATGATCATATCATCAA
Organism: Oscillospiraceae bacterium; assembly: GCA_015065105.1. Taxonomy (GTDB): domain Bacteria; phylum Bacillota; class Clostridia; order Oscillospirales; family CAG-272; genus RGIG7300. Next base: position 13,135 of record SVQZ01000021.1, read on the forward strand.
TCATTATAGAAAGAAAGACCTCCTCCGTATATATGCTTTCCATCAAACGCTCGTATAACTCTTCCTGAGACAAACCGGTCTCTTTCTGATACTCCTCGGATGCCGCCATATTCTTATACATAGTAATATAAACTTTTTCGGTTATATCGAGCTCTTCCTGTGCTATATTGCACATCGATACTTTGCTGCCGTCAAAGAATAAATAATCATCAAGAGAACCTATCTCATCCGTGAGATCAATATCCTCCGAAAACTCCTCTTTAAAAAGCTCCTTGAAGAAATCATTATAATCAACAGACATTACCCAATAGCCGTCAAGCATATCCTCAGTCAGCTCTTCCTTTTCCTCTTCCGACTTTACCGCCGACACGTCCTTTTCAAACCAGTCAAAGGGGTCGATAAAATAAAGCGCCGCAGCCGAACCGCCTAAAAGAATCAGGAAAACAAGCAATAACGAAATAATTATTGCAGGTGCTTTACTCTTCTTTTTCTTCTTCGGGGTCACCTCAGCCGCATGAGGGCGGGGCTGTGCTTGCTGCTGTACCTGAGCTTGAGGCTGTGTCTGAGCTTGAGGCTGTACCTGGGCTTGAGGCTGTACCTGTGACAGCGCCGCAGTACCGCACTTGGGACAAAACTTGTTGTTCTCTTTTAATTCGTATCCACAGTTTTTACACGTCATATCCATTCTCCTTTATATTACCATACCGCCGTTTACACCCAGCACCTGTCCGGTTATGTAGGACGCCTCCTCCGATGCAAGGAAGAATACGGCATTTGCAACGTCTTCGGGCTTACCAATACGGCCAAGAGGAATTTCATCAACAATATTTCTTATAGTCTCTTCGTCATAACAGGCGTTCATATCGGTATCTGTCATACCGGGGGTCACACAGTTAACTCTGATGCCCGAATAGCCAAGCTCCTTTGCCATAGCCTTGGTCATTCCGATAAGTCCCGCCTTTGCCGCCGAATAATGAACCTCCATCGATGCACCGACCTCACCCCACATAGAGGAAATATTGATTATTACACCGCTGTGGGTCTTTAAAAATTCGGGTATGACAGCACGTGAACAATAAAAAGCTGAACCGAGGTCTGTATCGAGCATTTTTTTATAGTCGCCGTCGGTTATATCGGTCATAAGCTTTGACTGTGCTATACCTGCATTATTTATAAGTATATCGCATCCGCCGAGTACTTCGGCGGCACTTTTTACAGCATGCTCTGCACCCTGAGCCTCACTTATGTCAGCCTTAAGGGCAGATACGTTTTCAAATTCCCTTGTAAGTCCTTTGGCAGCTTCATCATTGCTCTTGTATATAAAAACAACCTTATCCTTATTATTCGCAAACTTTTTTACACAAGCCGCTCCGATACCTCTTGAGCCGCCCGTTATTATAACCCTTCTCATTTATACTCCTTATGCAACTAAAGAGAAAACCGCAAACGGTTTTCTCTTAATTAAGATCATTATAATATATAATTTCATCGGGCAGGTGGTAACCCAGCTTTTCGCGGGCAACACGTATTATATATTCGTCGTCATAGGGGGCATCGTATTCAGCCTGAAGCTCCTCTATCTCAACGGCATATTCCTTGACCTGCTCCTTTAATTGCTTTCTCTCTTCATTCAAATGGTTGAACTGTATCTGCAAATGCAAAATGGTAACGACACATACCACTACCATAACTGACACAGCTATTTTGACAAATAAATTGATTCTGCCGTTACCCACAGTTCAACATCCTTTCCTTAAAGCTTTAAAAATCCATTTTTGGCGCAGGCAGTAAGCCTTTTTTGTATGCGCCTCGTATATAGATATGAATCTACATACACCATCAATTTAAAAATATAACACAGAGCTTTAAAAAGACCTCTCAAAGCAGGCAATACTACCCTTCTTGAAAGAAATCTGAAAAAATAAAATACAGCTCTTATAAGAGTTTTTGAAATAAGAGTCACAAGCCTTCCCAGCGTATTATAATATACGACAAAGCCCGCAAGCGAGCCGAAAAGAGCTATTCCTCTTATATTTCCGTTATTGGCGTGAAAAACAAAGACAGCAGTGATACACGCCGATATCACAAAAAACAGAATATCACAAATAAAGACTATAATATTTATCGTCAGCCGATTTTTAGGTCTTTGCGACCTTTCCTCGGCGCGGATGATACCGGGCAGACAGAACACCATTCTGATCATCCTGAAAAAATCATACAATATGCCAAAGCAAAAGCCTAACAATACCGAATAGAGTATAAAGGCATATATGGCAGAATAGTTATCTCCCATTATTTAAACAAACGTGAGAAAAGTCCCCGGCTGTTGCGCTGTTCCATATAATAAACAGCAAAGAGCTTACCGCTAACAGATACCTCTCCGTCGTCTAAATTTAATTTTACTATATTCAAGCCCTCACCGTCAAGGGTAAGCTGACCTAAATTACTCTGCATCACCACAGCACTCTCGTCATATGAAAGCACCTCGGTTATTCCCGTTAAGGTCACAAGCTCACGGTTTTCTATACTGACGCTGTGCTCCTTTTGGCATTGAGTGAAAGCTTCCTTTGTTCTCATATCTTCCTCCGCAATATAATTATCACTAAATTATATGCATAAGGAAGAGAAAAAATGTCAGGAAATTATTTCGTACATACCTGAAGCATCAGCCTTGGCAACGTGCTCCTTTACGTCAAGGACACGGAGCTTAAGAGTTCTTTCACCGAAGGTGATCTCTATTTCGTCGCCGATCTTTACGTCGTAGGACGCCTTTGCTCTTCTTCCGTTGACAGATACGTGCTCGGCATCGCAGGCATCGTTTGCAACGGTACGTCTTTTTATTATTCTTGAAACCTTTAAAAACTTATCTAATCTCATTTAAAAACTTTCGGGAACCTTTGCAAAAAAATATCCAAAGGTCCCCGATCAACTCCATAAAATTAAATCTGATTACTTGTTAAGAGCGTCCTTAACTGCCTTTGCTGCAGAAAAGCTTACGTTCTTGGAAGCTGCGATCTCGATGGTCTCGCCTGTACGGGGATTTCTGCCGCTGCGAGCCTCGCGTTCCTTAACTGCAAAAGTACCAAGTCCGAAAACCTGAACCTTTTCGCCTTCCTTAAGAGCTTCAACGATAGCGTCGATAGCTGCATTAACTGCTGCCTCGGAAGCCTTCTTTGTAAGATCTGCATTCTTTGCTACTGCATCAATAATATTAGCCTTAGTCATCATGATAAAAATTCACCTTTCTTTATTTTTTTGAATTAAATTCAAAGTTACCTCATCTATTATAACATTCTTTTCCGATATTGGCAATAGATTTCTTTAATTTTTTTCAAAATATATTGTATTTTTGACAATATTTTACTCAAAATCAGCAACAAATTCGGAGGAATACTCAAAAAGCGCTTCTTCAGCATCAAGACCGCATGCCTGAGCCGCAGAGCAAAGCTTAAAAAGCTCCTCGCCGATACGTCTTTTCGCCTCATCCCTTTCGATATCAGCATAACTGTTTTCAAGACAATATACGCCTTTTGCGGCACGCTTTGCTATCTTCTGCGCGCGCATAAGAGCAGGCAGAGCATTCGGCACGTCAACAAGAGTATCCTTGACGCTTTTCTGTCCCTTGGAATCCTGCTTTATCTGGTCCCAATTTGTAAGCACCTCACCAACGGTATCAGCGCTGACCTCTCCAAATACGTGGGGATGGCGAAGCACTAATTTTCTGCAGATACCGTCAACAGCATCATCAAAGGTGAAGCTTCCCTCCTCCTCTGCCATCTGTGTATGGAATACGACCTGAAGCATTACGTCACCCAATTCCTCGCACATAAGTCCGGGATCCTTTTTGTCGATGGCATCACATACCTCATAGACCTCCTCTATGAAGTTCTGTCGTATGCTTTCATGGGTCTGTTCCCTGTCCCAGGGACAGCCTATACGCAGAAACTTCATTATTTCCAGAAGATCCTCCATTGAGTAACGTTCTTTATTTAAATATTCTCTTGCCTTATCTGTCATCTCATTAATTTAAGCTTCACAAAGATACCGTAAAGCTTTGCTCCCTTCGGAATAAGATCGAAATCCTCCTTGGTTATTGCTCTCAAAAGGAATATCGCAAGGATATAGACCACACCTGCCGCAGCTATAGCAATGAGGGTAGCTATAGAGTCGCTTGAGATCACAAGGGATGCAAGGTTGTATGCACCGAGAGCAGAAGCAGCACAAAGCACTGCACAAACAAGGGGTCCAACGAATACCTTCTTGAAATCAGGTCTGTATTTTACGTACTTTGAAACGAAATAGAAGTTGAAAAGCACGATGGTAAGATAACTCAAAAGTGTACTTATAGGAGCGCCGAACATCTGGATATTTTCATTACCGATAAGAAGCCAGCTTGCGGTGATCTTTACAAGAGCACCCGCGATCATGCTGATTATAGGCTTTCTTTCATGCTTGTTTGCCTGAAGAATAGATGTTGTCATGGCAAGCATTGCCACAAAGAATACCGATAATGCCTGAATCGAAAGAAGTTCAGGCGAATTTGTCTTTTCAACAAGCTTATCAGCAAAGATAAGCTTAATGATAGGCTCGGAAAGAACAGACATACCGAGTGCACAGGGGAGCGCGATAAGCGAAGCCACACGGAGAGCGCTGTTCATAAGATTTCTAATCTTTTCCTTGTCCCCTCCTACTATAAGGGAGGAAAGATAAGGAACGAGCGAACCCGAAATAGGGTATATAAGAACGGGAGGGAGATTAAAGAAGGTTATGACCTGAGTCTTATAATATCCTATAGTTTCGGTTACCTCCTTCTGACTGATACCCAATCCCTGAAGCTTATTGGAGATAATAACGCTGTCAAGCATGGTGGTAAAGCTCATGACCGATGAGCTCAAGGTAACGGGAATTGCAACTATTATAAGTGTTTTCAAAATCGTTGCTGTACTGCGTACCGGAAGTGTATCGCTGTCGGGACGCAAGAACTCCGCATTGTAAAGCGATTCCTTAAAGGTAGCCTTCTTTATAAAGAGATATATAAGCGAAAGCGCAACACCTATCGTAAGACCGAGAATGGTCGCCGCAGCAGCATATGGATACTTCATCTGAATGGTTTCGCCCTTAATTACCTTTTCAACATCCGCAAACCGCTCCATAGCATAATCTGCGAATAAAAGACCGATAATGAGCTTACCCAGCGATTCGATCACCTCGGATACCGCTGTAGGAGTCATATACTGATATCCCTGGAAATATCCTCTGATAGCACAGGATATACAAATGAAGAAAAGAGTAGGAGCAATTGCGATAAGTCCGTATTCAAGTCCTTCAAGCTTATATATACTGTCGGCAAGCCAGCCCGAGGCTGCCATAAGAGCCGCCATGAACACAAAGCCAACTGTTGCAAAGGTTATAAGCGCTATCTTGTATATCTTTCGGGTCTCTCTGAAATTGCCTTTTGCCTTACTTTCGCTGACCATCATGGCAATAGCAACGGGAATACCCGCAGTCGAAACCATGTAAAGCCATACGTAAACCTCATAAGCGCTGTTATAATAGCCCATACCCTCATTCAAAAGCTCGTTTGAAAGAGGTATCTTAAGCATAACGCCGATGACCTTTACTATAAGGTTTGCTATGGTAAGTATCAAAACTCCCGAAGCAAACAGATTAGACGTTTTTTTGATCTTGGTACTTTTCAATTTTAAATCCCTTCCGTAGCATTATTAAAATGAACACGATAAAACTCACGGTATTCATTAAAGTTTTGTTGAAGCTGCTCCTCATTGACCTTGTCCGAAAGATATTCAAAGGGATACTTAGGCATAAACATACGCTTTATTGCATCTCTTTCCGGAGAGACCAGCTTTGTTACAGCACCCGCACCGCAGGCAAAAACACTGTGTATCTCTTCCATCATATATACGTTATACAAGCCCTCAAAGCCGGGAACGGAATAACCTACGTTTTCATAGTTACCAACGGTATTCTTCTGACGGTACATATAATAAGGAACGTAACCTTCGTTTTTAGCCTGTACCTGAGCATAGTCCACGCACTTGCCCACCATGGGGTTAAAGGGTGAATATATATCATTTTCCTCCTTGAGGATATCAGCCGCCTTCTTGATACAGAAGGTATGATATGTAACGTTTTCAGGCTTGAGCTTAAGGATCGCATCAACGCTCTTTTGGAAGCTTGATGCGCTTTCTCCCGGAAGTCCCGCGATAAGATCGGTGTTTATACATTTTATGCCCGCTTTTCTTGCAATATCATATGCATTGAAAAATTGCTCAACAGTATGGGCTCTGCCGATAGTCTCGAGAACCGCATCGTTAAGGGTCTGGGGATTGATGCTTATTCTTGTAACACCAAGCTCCTTTGCAAGAACTACCTTTTCATAGGTGACCGTATCAGGACGCCCCATTTCAAAGGTGTATTCCTTAAGATAAGAAAGATCCGCATTATCCTTAATGGTTAAAAGAAGCATTTCCATCTGCTCTGTGGTAAGAATAGAGGGGGTACCGCCTCCTATGTATATCGTTACAAGCTTCTGATCAAGCTCCTTTATAAGAGCAAGGGTCTGCTTGACCTCATAAAGCAGCTTTGCAAGATAATCGGGAATAAGAGACAAAAGACGCTTCGTTGAATAGGAAACGAAGGAGCAGTAAGAGCATCTCGAGGGACAAAAGGGTATCGAGATATAGAGACTGCAGGTATTATCCGAAAGACTTTTGATTATCTTATTTTCATTTCTTGCTATGTTACCCAAAAGAGTCGCCTTCTTGGGGTTAACGAAATACTGCTTGGTGAGAACGCTCTTCATTTCGGTAACGTTGAGTCCCTTGTTAAGAAGGTCTCTGGCTATCTTGGCAGGACGAACTCCGGTAAGTATTCCCCAGGACGGAGACACACGGAAGAACTTTTCTCCCGCCTTGAAAAGAGCAACACCGACCGCTACCTTTTCTGTTTTTATCTTTGTATTTCTTTCCGAATACGGCTCTGTATGCTCGCAGGTAACGCTTTTTTCACCGATGGTGATGGTTGCCCTTGCGAAGCTTCCCTCCTCGTTGGTTCTTTCATATATATCAACTATAGGGGTATTTTCTCCCGCCTCCTCGTTTTCAGCGAACTTGGCACCGGGGAAGAATACCATACATAAAGTCTGCGCGTAAAATCTGTTAATATTACCGTCAATATTGACTATCATATTTAATTCCGCCTTTTTTTAAGAACTTCACTGTCCATTACAATAGTTACAGGTCCCATAAGCTGCGTTTCGATATGCATTTCCGCACCGAAAACACCCTTTCCCACGTGGCCTACCCTTTGGCTTATAAGCTCAACGAAATATTCGTATAAACGGTTTGCCTCATCGGGTCTCTCGGCATTCATATAATCGGGACGGTTGCCGTGAGCATAGTTTGCAAGAAGGGTAAAATTGCTGATAACCAGCATCTCACCGCCTATATCGCAAACACTGAGGTTCATTTTATCATTTTCATCGCAAAATATACGGAGCTTAGCTATCTTTTCCGCAAGGAGTCTTGCGTCCTCCTCGGTGTCACCTTTTCCCACACCCAACAGAACCAGAAGCCCGTTTTTACATTCGCCGCTTATTCCGCCTTCAACACGGCAGACGGCATGGGAAACTCTCTGAATTACTGCCTTCATCAGCCGAATCCTCTCGTTACGTCGTGAATATTGTTTATACTCTTAAGTCTTGAGGTAATGCTGTTAACATGATCGAGATTCTTTGCATTTACCGTTAAATTAACTATAATGTCATTGTTACCGCTCTTCTGAGTATTGATGGATATAAGGGTGACCCTCATATCTGCCAATACTGTAGTGATCTCCGCAAGAAGGGATATCGAATTATGAGCGTGTATCTGAAGCATCGCTTCAAACATGGAATTACTGATAAGATTTGCGCCTCTTTCCCAATGTGCGCTTACCCATCTGCCGTCATATTCGGGCTTTATGATATTCATCTTGACATTAGGACAGTCAAGCTTATGGACCGAGACACCGTAGCCCTTGGTGATAAAGCCGATAAGATCGTCGCCGGGAAGAGGATTACAGCATTTTGCAAATTTCACACTGCAGCCGTCAACACCGTCAATAATAACACCGCCGTTCTTTGATGCCTTTGATACGGGAGCGTTCTTATTAAGAGTAGCTACGTCAATGGGTACCTGTACTACCTCGGGCTTAACGATACGGTCGAACTCATCCTTTATCTTGACCGAGATCTTGTTCATGCTCAGTCCGCCGTAGCCTATGGTACTGTAAAGGCTCTCAACGTTCTTAATACCTATACGGCTTGCGATATTGGTAAGTATTTCGTTACGCTGTTCCTCGGTGTAGGGACGGGTAAACTTTTTAAACTCCTTATCTATCTCGGCCTTACCTACAACAATGTTTTCAGCCTGCTTTTCCTTCTTGAACCACTGTCTGATCTTGGTTCTTGCTTCACCGGTCTTAACTATTTTAAGCCAGTCACGGCTGGGACCCTTACCCGAATTTGAGGTGATGATCTCAACGATCTCACCGTTTGAAGGGATACGGTCGATAGGAACTATCATACCGTTTATCTTTGCACCCACCATCTTATTACCGACGGCGGAGTGTATAGCATAGGCAAAATCTATTACCGTTGCACCCAAAGGAAGGGTTATAACGTCGCCCTTGGGTGTAAATACAAAGGTCTCATCATGGAAGATATCGATTTTAAGGGCGTGCATAAATTCATCAGCATCCCTTGTTTCGTCCTCTGTATCAATAAGCTTTGCAACCCACTGAAGCTTCTGATCTATATCAGCCTTGCTCTGCGCGCCCGATTTATATTTCCAATGCGCCGCTATACCGTATTCTGCAATACGGTGCATCTCCCACGTTCTTATCTGTATCTCAAAGGGTACACCGTCACGGCCTATTACCGTGGTATGAAGCGAACGGTACATATTGGGCTTGGGGGTGGAGATATAGTCCTTGAATCTGCCGGGGACAGAATTAAACATATCGTGTACTATACCGAGTACGGTATAGCATTCAAGCTCGGTGTTAACGATGATACGCAGAGCGTAAAAGTCGAAGATCTCTTCGAAATTCTTGTTCTGGCCGAACATTTTTTTATACAGGGAATAAACGGTCTTAACTCTTCCCTCAAGGGAATATTTAAGGTTAGCCTCATCAAGCTTTTCGGCTATCTTGTTTCTTGCCGACTCAACGAAATCGCGGTTCTGACCGTACTTTTTCTCTATATCATCCTTTATTTCCGCATAACCTATCGGGTCGAGATATAAAAGCGAAAGGTTTTCAAGCTCCTGCTTTATACGCTGCATACCGAGACGGTGCGCCAGCGGTGCGTAAACGTACATTGTTTCAAGAGCCGTCTTTCTCTGCTTGTCGGGACGCTTTGCGTCAAGGGTACGCATATTGTGAAGTCTGTCGCAAAGCTTGATAAAGATAACACGAATATCCTTTGACATAGCAAGGAACATCTTACGGAGATTCTCAATATGCTCCTCTTCCTTATCTTCAAAGGGTATCTGTACCAGCTTTGTAAGACCGTCAACAAGCATGGCAACGTCCTCGCCGAATTCACGGCGCAGCTTTGCCACGTCAACCTTTGTACCGCAGTCCTCTACCGTATCGTGGAGAAGAGCGGCACAGATAGAATCGGTATCAAGCTCAAGAGTAGCAACTATCTCTGCCACCGCAATGGGGTGATACACAAAGGGCTCACCGCTCACGCGGTACTGACCCTCATGGAGCTCTGCCGCATAAAGATATGCCTTTTTTATTTTTTCGATATCATACTGCTTCCCTGTTTTTTCAAGGGTAAACAACAGTTTTTTTATCGGGTTGAAATTATCATCCATACTATATTTTTTCCTGTTTAGATCTCAAATTCTTTAAAACCAGGGATTTATCAAGGTTGACCTTGCCGCGTACGAACCTGACCGTGATATTATAGAACACGTCACAGTCACCGTACTGCTTTTCAACGTCAAGAAGCTTCATTTCCGCGAAAACATCAAGCATGAACTGAAGCTTTACGCCAACGTTCTCTCCCTTCAGCGTACATCCGCAGACAAGCTCACGACGTGAGAACTGCGCGGTCTTGGAATTGGTCTTACGCTTGATATATGTATAAAGAGAAGCAAATTCCGCTCTTGAGGGAAAGATTTCATCCTCATGCTTATAGTGAGCGCCGTCGCAGATCTCACTATACAGCTTTTCTTCTCTTTCTATAACGTTTCTGTATCTTCTGTCAGCAAGAATATGCTTGATATTAAGCTGTACGTTCTTATGCTTACGGTATTCGTTTATCTCAAGCGAGAATACGGCATCAACTCTGTCTCCCTTGGAAAATTCAAGTGATTCGGGGGAATGTCCGAAAAGAACCGCAGAAAAATGCTTTGAGTCCTTTTCTAAGGTTATTCTGCAATGCTTGTTAAAGCCTATACCCGTTATATCCGCAACCGTAACATCGCAGAGAACGAAAACGGGAGAGGGATTTCCCGTACCGTAGGGCTCAAGAAGATAAAGCTCATCTGCCTGTTTTTCGGTAATATCAGCTGTGCCGAGCACCAGATCCACGTTGCATACCTTCTCGGTGTGATCGGTTCCGAAATGCTCTCTTGCATATTCGTTTATCTTTCTTTTAAATTCTTCAAAATTCTTCTTTTCAACGCTTAATCCGGCAGCTAATTCATGACCGCCGAACTTTTCAAGACAGTCTCCGCAGGCGCAAAGAGCCTCAACAAGGTTAAGACCCTTGACACTTCTTCCGCTTCCCTTACCCATACCGTCCTCGTCAAAGGAAACGAGTATGGTGGGCAGACCGTATTTATCGGTAAGTCTTGAAGCTACTATACCTATAACTCCGTGGTGCCAATTCTCCTTTGCCAGAACGATAACGGGATCCTTTTCAAAATCGTAATCTCCGCTTATCATTTCTGCCGCTTCCTTGGCAATGGCATTTTCCTCGTCCTTACGCTGAATATTGATATCGCAAAGGATCTCTGCCAATTCTCTTGCCTTTTTCTCATCCCTTGAAAGCATAAGATCAACTGCGATCGATGCCTCGCTCAGTCTTCCCGCCGCATTGATTCGGGGGGCAAGGGTATATCCTATGGTAGAGGAGGTTATACGTACACTCTTGTTATCCTGAATAACTCCCGCCTTTTCAAGCAGAGCCTTCATTCCAACTCTTGTATCGAATTCAAGCTTTTTGAGACCCATGCTGACAATAAGCCTGTTTTCATCGCAAAGAGGCATAACGTCCGCAATGGTTCCTGTAGCAATAAGATCCGCATAATCGTTGCATATCTTACGAAAAGCATCCGATTCGGGATATAAACGCATTTCAAGAGCGGTTATAAATTTGAATACCACTCCCACACCGGCAAGCTCCTTGAAGGGATAAGGACAGTCATGACGCTTGGGGTTAACGACAGCCGCCGCATCAGGTATCCTTGAATGGCATTCATGATGATCTGTCACAATGGTGTCAATGCCCTTCTCTTTGGCATATTCTATTTCCTCGCAGGCGGTGATACCCGTATCAACAGATATCATAAGCGTATAATCACCCATAGATATATTATCAACGGCACATCTGCTTATACCGTAACCTTCGCCGGTACGGCTTGGTATATGATAATCGCATTCAATACCTATAGAACGAAGATAAAGATAGAGTACCGAAACAGACGTAACACCGTCAACGTCATAGTCTCCGTAGATCATAACTCTTTCTTTATTGTTTTGGGCAAGTATTACTCTTTCAACAGCCTTATCCATATCCTTCAAAAGGAAGGGGTCGTGGAAAACACCGTCCTCCTTACGGATAAAGCCGCCTGCGGATGCCGTTGTGGTATATCCGCGGTTCCAGAGTAAACGCGCCGTTGCAGGAAGGATCTTTAACTCACGGCACAGTTCAGCCACAACTGCGTCATCAGCATTATTCTCATTCTGCAACTGCCACTTTCTTGTTGCCATAAGTCTTTCTCCTTTCGTAAAGATCAGTTTTTAAGTATATCGGTTATTACCACCGATTTTTTAGTATCGCCCCTTTTATCGACGATAAAGTATATTATAACATATGTTGCACCAAAAATGCAAGTACTGACAATAAAACTAATTAATTGAGTTGCTCCGAGAAGAAAGGAAAGGTAATATCCCAGCCCGCACAGCACTAAAGGAAGCACAAAAACCAAAAGCGCATACAGTAAGACGGTTTGCGATCCTGTTTCAAGTATTACCCTGTCACCCTCAACGGCATTCAATGGGTTGTAAGCCTCAGCCTTGAGCTTCTTTTTACAGCTTATACAGCCCTCTCTCTGTGAACATCCCACGCAGGCTGAGGTCTGCAATACCTCCACCGTGGCAAATTCACCCTCGGTCTTTATAACGATACCTGACTGCTTCATTGGTATTTCCTTTCATATCTGCTGATAAGAGCGGAAGCACAACGCAGGCCGTCTGCCGCGGCACTCGTAATACCTCCCGCATAACCCGCACCCTCGCCGCAGGGATAAAGATTGGTTGTACCCACTGCCAGAAGCTCGCTTGTACGGTTTATACGCACCGGTGCGCTGGTTCTCGTTTCCACACCCGTAAGCACCGCATCCCTTGCCGCAAAGCCGTTCAGACTTCTGTCGAAGGATGATATACCGAGACGAAGCATATCCGAAATATCCTTTGTAAAAATGCGGTTAAGGTCATAGGTACGCACCTTGCCTCCCATATAGGTCGGCTTGATCCTTACAGGCTTTGTACCCTCTCTTGAATCGAAAAAGTCTCCCACCGTTTGTACAGGAGCATAATACTCTCCTCCGCCCGCCTCAAACGCGGCTCTTTCAAGGAACTCCTGATACTCAATAGGATCCTTGGGATTGACCGAAACAAGTATTGCGGCATTTGAATTTATACCGTTTCTTGCGTAATAGCTCATGCCGTTGGTAACAACACCGCCCTCCATAGAGGTTGCAGCGATCACCTCACCGCCCGGACACATACAGAAGGTATAAACACCTGCCTCCCCCACCCTTTTTGAAAAGGCATAGGGAGCAGCGCCCAGCAGCGGATCGCCTGCATTGTCACCGTATAACGCCCTGTCTATATCCTCACGCAGATGCTCTATACGAACACCCACCGAAAAGGGCTTATTCTCTATATCGTAGCCCTCGCCGATAAGATAACGGTAGGTATCTCTTGCGCTGTTACCGATAGCAAGAAGCAATGCTCCGCATTCTATCTCGCCTTTCGTGGTGCCGACACTTACGACCTCTCCTGCTCTTCTGTTGACAGCCGTCATTTTGGTGTCGTAAAGAATAGTGCCTCCAAGGGATATTATACGCTCGGATACAGCCTCAACAACGTTGAGAAGCTTATCGGTGCCCACGTGGGGCTTTGCATCATAGATTATCTCCTTAGGCGCACCGAACTCAACAAGTCTTTTGAAAATATATCTGCAGGCCGGATCGGATATTCTCGTAACGAGCTTTCCGTCCGAAAATGTTCCTGCACCTCCTGCACCGTACTGAATGTTGCATTCTGTGTCAAGAATACCTGTTTTCATAAAAAGATCCACGGCTTCTCTTCTTCTCTTGACATCTGAACCGCGCTCAATAACTATGGGACGGTAACCCTTTTCGGCAAGAGTAAGTGCGGCAAACATACCGCAGGGTCCGAAGCCGCATATCACGGGAGGCTTATATAAAGGCTCACTTCCGTGCTCGGGAGGGATATATGACTCCTTTTCAAGGACAGCGTCCAATACTCTTAACTGCTTTTCGCTTATATCTTCGCATTCGAGAGCAACGGAATAAACAAACTTGATATCATCCCTTCGTCTTGAATCGACGGAACGCTTATATATATAGCCCTTTGAAGCATTAACGCCGGATTTTTTTGCCCTTATTAGAGCAGTATTGACTGCCTCCTCTGCCGAAGCAGTAAAAGGCAGTCCTATGTTCTTTAAAACTATGGTCTTTTTCATTTTACCTTAACGCTGTAAGTGCCTACCTCAATAACCGAGTTCGCATATTCAGTGGAAAACTCTACGGTAACGGGAGCTCTGCCGCCCTGAACGGCTGTCATATCCACCCTTAAGGTTATATCCGATTCGGAAATAGTATCGATAGCCTCCTTAACACCCTTAAGCTTGATGTTGATATTCGGCTCGTCAACCTTGTATCCGAGCTCATCCGGGTCGAATAGCTCGAATTTCGTTAATGACAGGGTGTCTGTTTTGGTGTCGGTGAGCTGAACGGTCACCTTAAACTCACTTATAGAATCCTCGGAAACGGTATTCTCGGGAAGCTTGCCCGACAAAGCATAGTTCTTGGTCTCGTTGGGCGAGGTAGATTCATTAACGGTATATACCGTCCAGGAATCAAGATTTCTCAAGGTCTCGGCAGGACCGGTCACCCTTATGGTCGCGGGAGAGATGTTGATGTTACAGTTATCCGAATTAAGATATCCGCTTCCGAACTCTGCCTTGAGCTTTATCGTTTTTGTCATATATACCGGAATAGTATATCCTGCAGATCTGTCAAAACTGAGATAACGAAGGTCGGAATCGGAAAGCTCTTCTCCGTCCTCGGTATAAAGCAGTATATTACCTCTGCCGTCCTTTGTGGAGTCAAGCTCCTCTCCTCTGTAATCCGCCTTGACCTTTACACGGCCGATCTTTTCTATTACCTTTTTGGGTCCCGTAACCTGCAGGGTCTCGGGCTCCGCTTTTATGTTATCCTCATCAACAAGGCAGTCTTCGGCAATATTATCGTAAAGATAATCGACCTCAATAGGAAAGCTTTCCTGATAGCTTTCATCAAGATATACGGTTATAAGCTTGACGCTCTGCTCGGTAAGGGTAACTCCTGCAGGAACGTCAACGTTTACCTTAACGTCATATTTGTCCGCCTTATCATATTTGCTTACGTCAACGTAAGCGGAAAAATCATCAGCCGAAAGCTGGTTAAGATTGCTCCTTTTGCCCTTTACCGTTATATCAACGGTTGCATTGCGTCCGGAATACGGAACGAAGTCTTCACCTTTTTCTATCTCAATATCTATACCCTCAAAGGTCTTTTCGTTAACAGGGCTTTCAACGCTGACAACGTAAAACCAGAGCGCAAAGGCAAAAAGCAGGGAAAGTACCTTGGGCAAGAGATTTTTGAACCGCTTACCGGATTTCTTATCTGTCTCCTTAACGTTGGAAACAACTCTGTCTGTTTTGTTTTCCATCATTTACTCCCCCTTTCATTTCGTTGAATTATTTTTTCTCTTTGTGTCCTTTTCGTTTTTAAGATCAAAAAGTCTTTTGATGTTTTTCTTCTTGCTCTGAGGCTTATTTTCGGAAATAAGTCTTTCAAGCTCGGATTTAAGACGTACAGAATCGTATTCTCTGATAAGTCTTCCTCTTCTGGCAACCGAAATAGTTCCCGTCTCCTCGGAAACCACTATAACAATAGCGTCGCTTGCCTCGCTTACGCCTATAGCGGCTCTGTGGCGTGTTCCTAATTCCTTGGTAATGTTATTCTTTGTGGCAAGAGGCAAAAGACAGCCTGCCGCATATATACGCATATCACGGATAACCACCGCACCGTCATGCAGAGGAGATTTATTGAAAAAGATATTTCTTAAAAGCATGGAGGAGGAATCCGCATTGATAACGGTACCTGTAGAAATAATGTCACCTAATTTTGTAGAGCGCTCAATAACCATAAGAGCGCCTGTTTTCGACATAGACATTTCATTTGCCGCCTCGCATACCGCATCGATAAAACGGGCACGCTGAATGGCATCCTTATCCTCGCCTATACTCTTAAGACCCTTTATCGAGTCGCCTCCGACACTTTCAAGGATGGAACGAAGCTCGGGCTGGAATATTATAACTGCGGCAATAAGACCTATCTGGAGAACGTTGCTCATAAAATAGCCGAGCACGGGGAATCCGAAAAGACTGCTTATTACCTGAACCAAAAGTAAAACTATAAGACCTGTGGCAAGCTTACCTGCACGGCGCTCACGGATAAATAAGTAAACATAATATATCAAAACGGATACGATAAGTATGTCAAGGATATCCGCAACTCCCATATCCTTTATCTGATTGATAAAGAATTTCCAAGCACCCGAAATTCTGCTCATATGTCCCTCCCGAGTAAATATAGATATACAAAATATATTATATCATATATAAAAGGATTTTTCAAATGATTTATTCGATTTTTTCTTATTTTTTTGAAATTTTTTTATTATTTGTGTTTTTTCTGTGTACAACCCTCAAAAAATATGCTATACTAAATAAAAAATTACCTGAAATTATCTTTTAAAGGGTGTTAAAATGAAGCTTATTAATCTTATAAAGGCGATCATCGGAAGCGAAGCTAAGCATTGTACCGCAATAATCGTTGCCGCAGGAAGCGGAAGCAGAATGAACAAAAACGGTGTGACAAAGCAAATGATCACTCTTGCGGGTATCCCCATAGTAGTAAGAAGCATCCTCGCCTTTGAAAAATGTAAAAAGATAAAAGATATCATCATAGTTGCCAGAGAGGATGAAAAGGATATCTACAAGGAGTTTATAAAGACCTATTCTCTCAAAAAGATAAAAACGGTCACTACGGGCGGAAAAACAAGGCAGGAATCTGTTTTAAACGGCTTTAAGAAGATATCCGACAAATGTGATTTTGTGGCTATTCACGATGCCGCAAGATGTCTTATTACCCCCGAAAATATCGAAAAGGTAATAGATCATGCCGAAAGATTCTGCGCGGCAACCGCCGCAGTTCCGGTAAAGGACACCATCAAGATAGCTGATGAAAAGGGATTTATATCCTCCACACCTCAAAGAAGCAGAGTATGGGCGGCACAGACCCCCCAGATATTTGATACGGATCTATACCGCGCCGCCGCCTTCTATGCCATCGAAAAGGGCTTTGAGGCGACCGATGATAATTCCTTGGTGGAAAACCTCGGAAGAAAGGTAAGCTTGGTTGACTGCGGATATGAGAATATAAAGATCACCACCGAGGAGGATCTTTACATCGCAGAAAATATTTTAAGAAACAGGAGTAAGGCTGATGGCTGATATAAGAATAGGACACGGATATGACGTTCACCGCTTTGCCGAAAACAGAAGACTTATACTCGGCGGTGTTGATATACCCTATGAATACGGGCTTTTGGGTCATTCGGATGCTGACGTGCTCTGCCATGCGGTAAGCGATGCCCTTTTGGGTGCGGCAGCCATGGGAGATATCGGAAAGCATTTTCCCGACAGTGATGAAAGATATAAGGGTGCCGACAGCATAATGCTTTTAAAAGAGGTAGTCGGAATAATCGGAGATTATAAGGTTTCCAACCTTGACGTAACAGTTCTTGCACAAAAGCCGAAATTAGCTCCCCATATAGAGAATATGCGTAAAAATCTTGCCGATGCCATCGGAATCGGCATTTCAAGGGTCAGCGTAAAGGCTACCACCGAGGAGGGCCTGGGCTTTACGGGCAGACTCGAGGGTATTGCGGTCCATGCCGTTGCCCTTATAACAAAGTAAAGAGACCGTTTGGAAAACGATCTCTTTGATCTATATTAAAAGCGGAGCAGCTGCCCTTTCCGGGCTGTGTACGTCCTTTCTTTTATCTTCCTTTTGACAGCCCTCCGCCCGGGATATTCTCCCCTTAGTATGATATGGATTTTTTAATTATATGACACTTTAAAAATCAAATTTCGGAGGAAATAAAAATGATCAAAATTTCACCTTCCATTCTCGCCTGCGATTTTGCAAATCTTCAGAGCGAGATCAAAAAAGTCGAGGATGCAGGAGTGCAGTATCTCCATATAGACGTTATGGACGGAATATTTGTTCCCAACATAACCCTCGGACCCTGTGTGGTTTCCGCTATCCGCAAGAACTCCAATCTCGTTTTCGACGTTCACCTTATGATAACCGACCCTATCCGTTATATCGACGAGTTTGTAAAAGCCGGCGCGGATATAATCACGGTTCACGTTGAAAGCACCTTTGACGTAAACGCTGCTATAGATAAAATAAAGTCTCTGGGCAAAAAGGCAGGTATCTCCATAAAGCCCAACACCAAGCCCGAAATAGTAAAGCAGTATATCGACAAGGTTGACCTTGTGCTCTGTATGACCGTTGAGCCCGGCTTCGGCGGACAGTCCTTCATCCCCGCAACCCTTGAAAACATCAAGGCGGTTGCAGAAATGATAAAGGAAAGCGCAAGAGATATCGACCTTGAGGTTGACGGCGGTATCTCCCCCAAGAACGCTCACCTTGTAAAGGAAGCAGGGGCGAACGTTATCGTTGCAGGCTCCGCGGTTTTCGGCTCAAGCGATATCCCCAAGACCGTAAAGGAGCTTATGGCATAATAAAGCCGAAAAATCCCCGAAAGGGGATTTTTCTTTTATATGCTATTTTATCTTATCGTAAGACGTGAATATCTTTGCCGCCTGAGCGCGGGATAGGGTCATTTTAGGGGAGAAAACGAGAGCATCGGTGCTTGTTGAACCTAAAATACCGTTTTTCACAGCCCAGCCTGCAGCAGCCGCAGCCCAACTTGATATGCTCTGCTTGTCGCTGTAAGCATTAAGCCCATCGGTATATATGCCCTCATCATTTGAATATCTGAAGAGCATCACGGCAACAGTCTCTCTTGTCATGGAATGACCCACACCGAATTTTCCGTTGCCTATACCGTTAACGTAGCCCTTTTCATTTGCCCATATCACCTCTGCTCCGTACCAGCTGTCGGGTGCAACGTCTGTGAAGGGGCTTTCTTTATATTCTCCGATATCCTCTCCCGAGGCTCTTGCAAGGATAACAACGAACTGCTCGCGGGTGAGCTTACCCGAGGGATTAAATTCTCCCTTATCGTTACCCATGATATATCCCATCTTCACGCAATACACCACTCCGTCATAATACCATGCATCGCTCTCAACGTCGGGAAAGGGTACGGGGGTAGGCTCGGGAATTATGGCCTCACGCTGAAGAATCAAGCCGCATTCTGTACATTCCCTTATTTTTTCTCCGCCGTCCTCCGATATTATCCACTCACCGGGAGTATGACCTTTGGCTTCTTCGCTTTTAACGTCCTTTTCGCCGCATCCGCGGTCACAGAGAGCTTCCTTTATTCCCTTTTCGGTACAGCTTGCCTCTGTTACCGTTTTGTATTCCGTAAAGCTGTGCCCGAGTGCGCTGTTTTCAATTTCAACGGTATCACTTGCGCCGCAGACATCACACAAAGCAGTTTTCGTTGCATTGACAGTACAGCCTGCATTACCGTTATCAACGTAATTTGTAAAGCTGTGTCCTAAAGCAGTACCTTCTATCGTCCTTACATCCTTTGTTCCGCAGCCTCTGTCGCAGAATGACTCCCGGATCTCATCATTGGTACAGTCCGCCGGAATGACAACGGTATAATCGGTAAAGCTGTGACCGTAAGCCGTATTCTCATCGATCCTTGTATCGGTAGCTCCGCATCCGTTTTCGCATTCTGCAGTAGATGTACCGTTTTCTGTGCAGGTCGTATCCTTATTGAATATATAATTTATAAAGCTGTGACCCCATGCAGTACCCTCATTGACTACGGTATCCTTGGTACCGCATCCGTTTCCGCAAACAGCTGTTGAGGTGCTGTTCTCGGTACAGCTTGCATTATTATCGTTTACGTAGGCTGCAAAATCATGACCCTTTGCCGTACCTTCATAAACCACCTTGTCAACCGCACCGCATCCAAGGTCGCATAATGCGGTCTTGCACGCATCCTCGGTGCAGGTGGCGGAGTGCTCGGTGTAATTAGTGAATGAATGATCGCATATTATTTCGTAGGGTATATTTTTGGCTTTGGCATAATCAAGTGCCGCAGAGTTCAGCTTGCATTGGATCGTAACACCGCTTTTGGTGCTGATGTTATCTACCTTTGTAACAGATTCGGGTATGTAGAGAGTTTTAAGATTCTGCAGGTCATTGAAAGCATTGGGATCTAAAGCGGTTACCGTATCGGGAACAGCAAAATGCTCATCCTTCTTCGCGCAAGGATATTTAATAAGCGTTTTCATATCCTTTGAATAAAGAACTCCGTCCTTTGCAGCAAAATTCGGACTGTCCTCACTTATGGTAATCTCTTCAAGATTG
Organism: Oscillospiraceae bacterium; assembly: GCA_015065105.1. Lineage (GTDB taxonomy): Bacteria > Bacillota > Clostridia > Oscillospirales > CAG-272 > RGIG7300. The sequence continues at coordinate 33,312 of SVQZ01000021.1, forward strand.
GGAATGTAAAGATAATTGGTAGGACATATATATTCAAGATTCTTAGGTAAATTCAAGGTTGCAAACGAGCCTCTGAGCGCCTCGGAATTGATATGAGTTACACTGTCTGCCAGAGTAGCCTTTTTCACGTAAGGAAAACAGCAGGAGCCTATAGTTGTGACCCCCTCCTCTATTACGACCTCATCTATATAGCTGCTTATATATACCCAAGGCGTGTTCAATCTGAGCTGTCCGTCCGGATATATCAGTTCATAATCCTTGGTCGCACCGTTACCGTAGAAGGTAAGAATGGTCCCCGTTTCATCAAAACGATAATAAACATCACCGCTTTTTCCTTCAGTAGGACAAAGACGTCGGGTTCCTCCCGACACAACAGAGCCCGAAAAGCCTAAAACGTAAGGAGAATCATAAGGCACGTGGGAAGCTCCGAAATGATAAACATATACTACAGGTTCATTTATTTTCTCGATAGTTCTGGGATAATATATGCTGCCGGGAGAAAGGTCATACAATGAATAGCTGGCAACGTATTTCGTACCGGGTCTGATAACAAAGGTCCCGTTGGTAGTTTTGTTTCCGTAAAGAAAATATTCGCCTATATAAAGTCCGCCGTTATACCAATTCTCCTCGTTTTCGTAATAAGCTGTTCCCATAAAGCTTTCATAGCTGAGCTCCACATACTGCTCGGGAAGAACTATATCTTCGTAAGCCGTGCAGTTATAAAAAGCCTCGGATACGATCGAGGTAAGACCCTTACCGAAGGTTACATCCTTAAGAGATGTACATTCGTAGAAGGTTCCGTATTCGACGGTAGTCAGTCCGTTTCCGAGAACCGCCCTTTCAAGAGAGGTACAGTAAATGAATGCCTGTGAGCCTATAGATGTTATATTATCGGGTATTATAATACTCTTCAAGGACTGACAGTCAGCGAAAGCGCAGACCCCTATCGATTTTACGGACAAAGGGAAGGAGATGCTTTCAAGAGCGGTGCATTCGGCAAAGGCAAATTTGCCTATACTTGTAATACCCGACCCAAGGATGATCTTCTTGATTTCGAAACGGTAATTCTTCCAGGGTGCGGTCGATGAGTTGCTGCTGATATGCGCAAAATCATACATCTTACCCTCACCGAGTATGGTAAGAACACCATTTGCGGGAGAAAATCTCCATGTAAGGCTATCTCCGCACTTGTCTTCTGTTTCGACATTGCCGGCAAAGATGTTCAGCGAAAGACAGGACACAAGCATAATTACAGCTAATGTTAACGACAAAGGTATTTTGAAGTGTTTCATTTTACCGTCCTCCTTTTGTTTTTAGTTCAATTATATCACACTTCTTCCCTTTTGTAAACGGTCTGATTGTTCGTATTAAAAATAATATCAGATTTCGGGCACCGAATTCTGCCCGTTTCTGCAGTGCAAACAACTCATAAAAATGGAGTAATTCCATATAAATTAAAAAAATAACAGACAGCTTTGTCTGTTATTTTTTATTTACGTCCTCAACCACGTGAACGTTGATATGGTCATAGGTCATAACAATACCGTCTTCGTTAAAGCATTCGCGGATAAGCTCGTTGAGACGGTAATAAACGTCCCAATAGTCCTTATTATCGCACCATACCTTTATATCATAGCTTACGGCATTATTACCGTAGGTCTTAACACCCACAAAAGCCTCGGGCTCAAGGTAAATGAGATTACCCATCCTTGTAAATGCCTTTTCTATACTCTGCTTCACCTCTTCGGCAGAGTTATCATATGAAACGTCTATACTAAGATCAACACGGCGGGAATTCTCGCTTGAATAATTGATAATATTCGAAACGCTGACCTCGTGATTTGGAATATATATGGTCTTATTATCTGCGGTAAGCAAGGTGGTATGCATAAAGCCTATCGCCTTTACCTTGCCCGTTTTGCCCGCTATCTCAATAAAGTCACCGCCGCCAAAGGGCTTTGTAATAAGAATAACGAAGCCGCTTATGAGGTTGGAAAGCACGTCCTGAACAGAGAGAGAAAGTGCAAGACCCGCCACACTGAGCACCGCCAGAAGAGAGCTTATGGGAATCCCTATAATATCGCAGAATATAATAATAGCTATAAAATACAAGGCTATTCTTACAACGGTTAAAATATACCCAATATAGCTTTTATCTGCCTTACCGCGGCGGAGAGCTTTTTTAAGTATTACAACTATTATCTTTATGACCACGGCGCAAATTGCAAAAACAATAAGCGCCCAGACAAGTTTGTCTATACTGAAATCCTTTGTGCCAAAATTAAAAACTTCTTTTAAAACCTTATCCATATCACTTTGTAAATGCTACATCTGTATTGGATATCTTGTAACGGGGTGCGGCAAGGATATGCTCCATAGCCTGCGCCCACCTCTTATAATGCTCGGTATTCTTATGAAACTCAATAGCCTCCTTATTTTCAAATACCTCGTAAAGGGTAAACTTGCAGGGATCCTCTGCGTTCTGAAGAACGTCAAAGCGTACGTTTCCCTCTTCCTTTACCGAATTTTCATGATTATAGGTACATATAGCCTTCATTTCCTCAATGCATTCGGGCTTTGCTTCAAGCATAACGAGATTAACTATCATTTTCTTTTTTCTCCTTAATGGTAATAAATTTATAAATATCATAGATAACGCTGACAGCACAAAGGATCACGCCCACCGTAAAAAGAATACGAAGGGGTCTGTGATACATAAATGAAAATGCGATATACATAACTCCGTATGCGCTTATCCCGTAGAACAGAGCTACGCTTACTCTTGAAACAGCCTTACTGAATGCAGATATAAGCGAAAAAGCAAAGCTGATAACCGAAAGCAAGGGGGCAAGCAACAACATCATGGGATGGGCAAGCAGATCTGTCAATACCGTATAATTCACAAGGGCATATGCCATCAGTACCACACAGATAAGCAGGAGGATCACCGCGATACACCAGAACAGCTTTTTTCTTGCCCTTCTGTTACCGAAGAGATCCCATACCACACACGAGAATATGGCAAAAACGAGGAAGAAAACCGCGGGAGAGGTGAAATAGGATGCTTCAACATAACCGCATTTTTTATAAATAGACGAAATGAGCGAGAAAAAAAGCATTCCCGCAAGTACAAAAATAATTGTAAAACTGCTTAACTTACGGTTGAGTATATTCGCCGCCAAAACTGTAAGCGATACCATAATTACGGGAAATACCATCACCGCCCAGAGTGCGCCGAAGGAGGAGGTGGGTATCACAGAATCCACCGTATATGGCAGATAACAGCTCCTTGCAACAAAAAGCGCCGCGATATATACAAGTCCAAGAAGAACGAGGGTAACGTAAAGGAGCGCATTCTGGTATTTTGTGTTAACGTTGTTATTATCCATTATCCTTCAACGCTTTTTCAATAGCAACAGCAAGCTGATCTCCGCAGGAGGTGGGCTTAAAGCCGCAGGTGTTACCGCGAAGAAGCGCCGCGACCTTCCTTGCCTCCATGCCGTCCGCTAACTTTGCAATAGCCTTAAGGTTGCCGTCGCAACCGCCTACAAATCTGATATCTTCAATAATACCGTCCTCAATAGAGAAATATATCTCTCTTGAGCAGGTACCGCTGGTTCTGAATTTATAATCCATTTCAATAACCCTCTTTCTTAAAAATTTCGCATAGATCGTATATTATATCATGGGGAAGCATTCCCTGCATCGATAACCTTTTTGCAGTCATATCTGCCGCCGCACCGTGAAGCACTACAGCGGCTTTTGCCGCATCTGCAGCCGAATATCCCTGAGCCATAAAGGAGGCTGTCATTCCGGCAAGGATATCTCCGCTGCCCCCTCTTGCAAGTCCGGGATTGCCGTATCTGCTTACAAACATCCCGTTTCCCGAAAAAATACGGGTAATATTTGATTTCAACACAAGAACCACCCTGTATCTGCGGGTAAATTCCTCACCGTATTTCACAGGATCTGAGCTTATATCGGAAGCACCGACACCACAAAGCCTTGCAAACTCTCCGATATGAGGAGTTATGACAATCTCGCTTTTTGCCTTTAAAAGAATATCCGTATCCTCCGAAACACAGTTAAGCGCGTCCGCATCAAGCACTATCGGACACGGTGCGTTTTCTGTTAAGTCAGATACCAACCTCGGAGTATTGCCGAAGGTTGTAAGTCCGCAGCCGCATAAAACAGCATTCGTTTTGGGGAAATCTTTAAAATACGATTTTGCATCAAAGCCGTCTATCTCTCCCCTTTCTCCCTCCGGAAGAGGTAAAAATACTGCCTCGGGTATATTAGAGCAAAGGGGAGCTATCACGCGCTCAGTCGAAGCAACACGGAGTATTCCCACACCCGTGCGCAATGCTCCGAGAGAGCTTAACTGCGCCGCTCCTCTGTAATAAGCGGAGCCGCAAATATTCAAAAGCGTTCCGTAATCACCCTTATTAGATTCGGATTTGCGTTTTTTCAATATCTTAAAAACGTCATTCAAAGAAAGCTCCTGCATATCCGCCTCCGAAATGAACAATATATAATTATTTTATCATATCAAAAACAAAAATTCAACACTAATACTTGCAATAATTTATTTTTTATTATAAAATATAATTACTATGATTACTACAAAGCCTTATTTTTTCAACGATTTCAGGTGCATTTCCTCGAAGTGTACCGATTCCTGCTGTGTCGGCTGGGAAATAGAGATAGACGAAGCTTCTCAGCGCCGTTTTCAGAGTGAAACGGGCAGCCTGGGTGAAAAGCTCAAAAAGAATATTAAGGATTCCTCTTTCATTTTAAAGGAGGACGAAAGCTGTCCCTTTCTTTTGGAAAACGGTCTTTGCGAGCTTATTTGCAAAAAGGGAGAAGAGTATATCTGCGATATATGCCGTGAGCACCCGAGATATTATGAATGGTACGGCGAATATACCGACTGCGGACTCGGCCTTTGCTGCGAGGAAGCCTGCAGGCTGACATTTTGCAGTGAAAAAAGCATTGAGCTTATAACCGAAGGCATTCCCGAAGAAAACGACGAAGAAATAAACACTCTTCTTCACGAGCGCGAAAAGCTCTTTTCCTCTTTAAAAAACAGAGCTCTGCCCTTGTCAAAGCGTATTGATTTTTCTGTTGATACAGACCTGATACTCTCGATATTCCCCTCTCTTGAGCCCTTTGACGGTCTTTGGAGCAGGGCAAGTGAATATATTAAAACCAATTACAAGCTTCTTTTATCCAAAAAAGACGAATTTCTTTCACATATCGGCAAAAGAGTATATGAATACGAGCACCTTGCCGTTTATCTTACCCACAGATATTATATGAAATCCCTTTATACCTACCTTCCCGATTCGGTTGTAAAAGGAATCGGAATATACCTTGGTATTCAGTTTTTATTCGATCTTTATATCTATGAAAAGCAGGGCAGATTCGATTTTGACGATAGAATATTTTCGGCTAAATATATCTCAAAGCAGCTGGAATACAGCGAAGAAAATATAGATATTATTATGACGAGGTAAGACACAGATGATAATCAAGCCAATAGCCCATATAGAAAACGATCTGCCGAAAAAGTTCGGAATACCCCGCCAAAGCAGAATTGCAAAAAGCTTTCTTTCAAGAATAGTATTCGAAGAGGAATACAGAGACAAAAATGCTCTTCGCGGTATTGAGGAATATTCCCATCTCTGGCTTATCTGGGAGTTTACCGAAGCGCCGGACGGCTTTTCACCCACCGTACGTCCTCCGAGACTGGGGGGTAACAAAAGGGTCGGAGTGTTCGCCACCCGTTCCCCCAACCGCCCGAACAACCTGGGACTTTCCCTTGTAAAGCTTGAAAGGACGGAGGATACAGAGCTTATCGTTTCGGGAGCAGACCTTATGAACGGTACCCCCATTTATGATATAAAGCCCTATCTGCCCGGCTTTGAAGCCATACCCGATGCCAAGGGCGGCTTTGCGGATAATTATACCGATTACAGCCTTACGCTTGAATATGACCAAAAGCTTTTAGACAGACTGCCCGAGAAAAAAAGACAGCCTCTTCTTGATATTCTTGCCTGCGATCCCCGTCCCTCATACCAGAATGACCCGGATCGAATCTACGGCTTTGAATATGCAGGCTTTGAAATAAAATTCAGGGTAGAAAAAAACGTGTTGAATTTAACGGACGTTATTCATTTATTATAATTCAAAAAGCAGCTTATTCCTCATTGTACAAAATGAAAGAGGATTTTCGCTTTATACAGCGAAAATCCTCTCAGACTGTCGAAAAAGTCGGTCGGACGTGTGAAAGTAATTATTAATTAAGCACCACTCTCCGTCATACCGATATAAGTATTAAGAATTACCACTCCCAATAAAGCGCAATAAGCATTCAAACGCGGTGTAAACATTGAGTTTACACCGCGTTTTCACACTTTTCCGCGAAAAGCCTCTCTACCTTACATAGTAAGCCTACGGAGACTTTTCACGAAAACCTACCTTTCTTTTTCGAAGTCAGCAGCTTGTCGATAAGTTTATCGACAAGCTGAGAGGATTTTCGCTTTATACAGCGAAAATCCTCTATATCTTTTGTCCTCTGTTTCCTTGCTTACATTCCGTAGGGTACGTCGCAGGAGCGAATAAAATATCCTTGCTTATGCTGACATACAGGGCAGATAAGAGGTGCCTTTTCTCCTTGATGGATATGGCCGCAGTTTAGGCAAAGCCAGCTTTCTCCACCCTTTGCTTCGAACAAAGTATTGTTTTTCACAAGCTCCGCATATCTTTTGAACCTGTCACCGTGAACCTTTTCCACCTCTGCGATAAGCTCAAAGGATGCGGCTGCCTGCATAAATCCCTCCTTCTGTGCTGTGGCGGCAAAGCTTTTATATACCACGTCATGCTCCTCATATTCGTTATGAGCGGCGGCAAATAAAAGTTCTTCAAGACTTTCCGAATTATTAACGGGATAGCTTCCGTCAATATCTATTACCTCACCGTTCATAGACTTCAGATGGTTATAAAATATCTCCGCGTGTTCCCTTTCCTGATTTGCGGTAAAGGTAAATACCATATCAAGCAGGTGAAGCTCCTGCTTTTTTGCCAAAGCGGCGGCAATGGTATATCTGTTTCTTGCCTGGCTTTCCCCCGCAAAGGCGCGCATTAAGTTTTTAGCGGTTTCGCTTTTTCTAAGATCACAAGACATAAAAATATCCTCCTTTTTAGGTTATTATTACCTTAAAAGGAGGTTATTTATTCAATATTTTTCAATATCTACCTTGAAAACGTTTTCGCCTACAGGCATTTCGAGGAAGAGCTCTGCCGCCGCCTTAAACGAAGCAACGTCATCGCTTACGTAGTATTCGATCTTTCCCGTACCGCCCATGGGCTTGACCTCTTCAAAAAGACGTACCGCAGCCTCGGCGCCCGTGTTGACAAGCTCAACGCAGGGAAGCACCTTTGAGATCACGGGAGCAATTATGGGGTAATGGGTACAGCCTAAAATAAGGGTATCCGCACCGCTTGCCTTTATATCCGAAAGATAATGCTCACAGGTAAGTCTGGTTATCTCATTATTTGCATCGGTAAATCCGTTTTCCACCAGAGGAACGAAGAGAGGACAGGGGGTGGATACGGTCTTAATATTCTGATCCAGCGCTTTAATATGCGAAGTATATGCCCCGCTCTTTACGGTTGCGTTAGTACCGATAATACCCACGGTCTTATTCTTTGTTACCCTGACAGCCTTGTCTGCCGCCGCTTCAACAACACCGAAAATCGGCACATCAAACTGCTCACGCAATACGGAAATTGCATTGGCGCTTACCGTTCCGCAGGCAATAAGTATGGCATCAACGTTTTTGGAAAGCAGGAATCTGACATCCTGGCAGGCATACTTTATAATAGTGTCTTTTGAACGGGTGCCGTAGGGTACTCTGCCCGTATCGCCGAAATAAACGATATCCTCGTTGGGCATCATTTTGACGATCTGCTTTATGGCGGTAAGTCCCCCCATGCCGCTGTCAAAAACTCCTATCATTTTTTCTGTCCTTTCATATGAGCCATAGAAACTATTTTTTCGCAAAGCTCGTTATAGCTGATTCCCGCAGCCTGCGCCTCCTGGGGCATAAGGCTGGTGGGAGTCATACCGGGAAGTGTGTTTGCCTCAAGACAAAGGAAATGATTTGTTACGCTGTCCAAAAGAAAATCCACTCTGGAATAATCGCCCAAGCCAAGACAGTTATGTACTCTTACCGCAAGCTCGGAAATGCGCTTTGTTTCTTCCTCTGTAAGCTCCGCGGGGGTAACCTCCTTTGTCAGGCCCTGGTACTTGTTCTTGTAATCATACCAGCCGTTTACGGGAATTATTTCGATGGGAGGCAGAGCCTTGCCGTCAAGCACGGCAACGGAAAATTCCCTGCCCGTGATCTTTTTTTCAATTACTATCTTGTTTTCGTATTTTCTTGCGTATCTGAGTGCCTCCAAAAGCTCTTCCTTAGTGTCAACGATAGAAACGCCTACACTTGAGCCGCAGCTTGCAGGCTTAA
>SVQZ01000022.1 GCA_015065105.1 Oscillospiraceae bacterium
GATTTCTTGCTTGACGAGACTTTCCTCACACACTATCAGTTTCCTAATCGTGCTTGTACTTATCTTTGTTGTTCAATTTTCAAGGATCGCTCGCTGTCTTTCGCGACAGCCTGATTAGTATATCACATCTTTTTCCCTTTGTCAAGTACTTTTTTTCAACTTTTTCAAGTTTTTTTCGTACTTGTTTTCTTATCCTCTTTCATCACTTAAAAGATATAAGAAATCAGGTTTATCGGATGTGCTCCGCTTTATGCGGGACTTGTATTATACCACAACTGTTTTTGTTTGTCAAGTACTTTTTTCAACTTTTTTCAAGTTTTTTTCGTACACGGTTTTTAGCCTCGGTTCAGCAATTTGCTAGGCTCACTTTTGCCCCTTGAACTGCACCTTAACTTATACCTTATGTTGCGGTCCCGTCTCATGCGGGACTTGTATTATACTACATTACTTTCCGCTTGTCAACCCCTTTTTTCAAAAAAATCGAATAATATTTTCGATACGGCAAATCATACTAATATGATAGCTTTAACCATAAGATGTATTATTATTTATGCACTATTATTAATAGCAATGAGGCTTACCGGTAAAAGACAGATAGGTGAGCTTGAGATATCCGAGCTCATTACGACACTGTTATTATCCGAGCTTGCCGCTATTCCCATAACAGACCCGAATATTCCTCTGCTGTACGCTATCGTACCTATATTCGTACTTTGTGCATTAGAGGTAATAATAACTTATCTGACCTCCGTGAACCCAAAGCTCAGATCTGTAATAGCAGGCAAACCGAGCGCCGTTATCGTAAAGGGCAGAATAAACCAGAGCGAGCTCAAAAAGCTGAGGATGAGTGCATCCGAGCTGATGTCTCAGCTCCGCATCAACGGTATATGCGATCCAAGCGAAGTCCTTTATGCTTTTTTCGAAGAGGACGGGCAGATATCGGTTCTTGAAAAAAATAAATGTGATTATCTTTTTCTGCTTGTTCTTGACGGCCACGTCAGCAGCTTCGATCTCGAACAGTCAGGCTGGAACGAGGAAAGGATAAAACGTTATCTCGATTCAAAGAAAATCCTCATATCCGATATACTTTTAATGACCCTTGACCGTAAGGGGAAAATCTCTATAATATTAAAGGAAGAAAAATGAGATCTCTTATCATTTCTATTATTATATTATCTGTGTGCGTGATTGGTGTTTGTACAAACGCCTTTCTTATAAAAACGAAAACCGACCGTCTTATCGGAGATATCGGTTCCTTATATAATATAAATGAAGAAAACTATAATGATCTGTTGTCTGATATTATAAAGCAATGGGAGAGCACAGAGGCGCTTCTTGCTTTTACCGTAAACCGCGACCGTCTTGGTGCGGTAGAGCATTTACTGACCGAGCTTACCGTTGCATTGGCAGAAAACGATAAATATGAAATTATTTACGTATGCAGTTCCTTGATCGACACCATAACCGAAATACGCGCGGCACAAATTTTTAATCTTAAAACAATACTTTGATTCTTGACTTTTTCCTTTATATATTATATAGTATAATATATATAGAAAAATAGGAAAGGCGGATATCATGAATTACTATCCCATGACAATAGCAGGGGTAAAAAGAGAGCTCCCTCTCTGCCCCGTAACAGACGATCTTTACATAGGCGCATTCGTAATATTCGGTGACCAAGAGCTTACTGTAGCCTGCGCCGGTGCACTTCTTGAAAAAGCCCCCGAATATGATTATCTTATTACAGCCGAAGCGAAGGGGATTCCGCTTATACACGAAATGGCGCGTCAGAATAACGACAAGAAATATTTTCTCGCAAGAAAAAAGCCCAAGCTTTATATGACCGGTGTGTTCGAGGTCACCGTTCGTTCTATCACCACCGAAGGTGAACAGAAGCTCTATCTTGATACTGCGGACGCAGAACTCATGAAGGATAAACGTATTCTTATCGTGGATGACGTTATCTCCACAGGCGAAAGTCTGGCGGCTATCGAAAAATTAGTTGAAAAGGCAGGAGGTAATATTATAGGAAGAATGTGTATCCTTGCCGAAGGCGACGCAATAGCGAGAAAGGATATCACATATCTTGAGCCCCTCCCCTTATTTAATCCCGACGGAAGTATCAAGGAGTAACAAGTGAATATCTGGCACGACATAGACCCCAAAAGAATAACTCCCGAGGATTTTATATGTGTCATCGAAATCTCCGAGGGAAGTAAAAAGAAGTATGAGCTCGACAAGGAGACCGGCTTTATAATCCTTGACCGTATTCTCCATACCTCTACCCACTATCCCGCAAACTACGGATTTATTCCCCGCACCTACGGTGATGACGGAGATCCCCTGGACGTGCTTTTACTCTGCTCCGAATCTCTCGAACCCCTGACTCTGGCAAGAGCCTATCCCATTGGGGTTATCACAATGCTTGACGGCGGACACAATGACGAAAAGATCATTGCCATACCCACGGGCGACCCCACCTATAATTCTTATACCGATATCAACCAACTTCCCTTGCACATTTTTAATGAAATGAAGCACTTCTTTGAGGTTTATAAAAACCTTGAGCATAAGGATACGGCTGTCAACGAGGTCATGGGAAAGGAAAAGGCGATAGAAGTAATAAGCGCAGCTATAAATAATTATAATAAGAAATTTTAAAAGAAGGCTGATTTTCAGCCTTCTTTTCAGCTTGTCGATAAAGTATCGACAAGCTGTCAGACTTTGAAAAACGAAGGTATGTGAACCCCCAAAACTCGGCAAGCTCGTTTCGGGGAACCCCATAGTTTTCGTCAAATCTTCTCGTTGGCGTACTTGGTACGGTAGAGAGGATTTGGCAAAAAAGTGTGAAAAAACACCGTGAACTCAATGTTTACGGTGCTTTTGAATACTTATTCAGCTATATGCGGAGAATGAAATGTAAATTTTAGTATTTATAAAGTGGAGCAAACAACTATTATAAATAATTATTTCACACGTCCGACCGAGTTTTTCGACAGTCTGAAAAGAAGGCTGATTTTCAGCCTTCTTTTTTCATACAATATTTCATTATGATATTGGATGCCTGCGCTCTTGTAGCACTACCCTTGGGCAAAAGCTTGTTTGACGATCCGTTGAGATATCCTTCGTTAACAGCCCAGGAAACGGCATTCAAAGCCCACGAGGATACCTCTTTATTATCCTTATATCCTGCGAGAGCTATCTCGTCCGCCTTTATCTCCTTACCGTTTATAAAAGACTCGTAATTACAGAGTATGACACAGAGCTGTTCTCTTGTAAGCAGCTTCGAGGGATTAAAGGAGGTAGCTGACGTGCCTGAAACTATACCGTTATTATAAGCCCAGCAAAGATAAAGAGAATAATATGCATCCTCCTCGACATCCTCAAAGGGAATACCTGAACTGCAGGAGATAACTCCCGCGAACCTTTCGTACATTCTGCCTATTATGGTAACGAACTGCGCTCTTGTGAGATTTCTTTCGGGAGCATAGCGGTCAGCAGCCACACCTGTCATCAAACCGTTAGTATAACAATACCTTGCGGCATCGTAATACCACGCGTTATCCGATACGTCGATAAACGGATTTATCCAGAGCTTTTCGTTGTAGGTAAAGCGCGCCTCGATCTTTTCAAGACCCTGCACGTCAAGTATCATCGAATATTCGCTTATATCTCCGAGCAGAGCCATAGCCTTACCGTTTATCGCAAGATAGGAGAGCGCATATCCCGCGTCTGCCTTAACTGTTATCTCAACCTTTGTATCATTCGGACGCTTTGTGACCGTACCGCCCTCGCCGCATACAAGCTCAAGCCCGGGAAGAAATTCTTTCTTTTTCCATACAGCATAAAGAGTTATACTTTTATCCTCGGTATATTCGTCGCCCGCTCTGTATTTTACTTCCGTAACCGGTGAATCGGCCCATCCCGTAAACTCATAGCCATCACGTACGGGAATAACGTCTGAAATAAGAACCGGCTTACCTTTTTCTTTCCTTTGAGCCTCGGGAGCATCACTGCCGCCGTTAGCGTTATATGCTACGGTAAAGAATTCGGTTTTATCCCACACAGCATATAAAACGACATCTTTATTATTTTTATATTCGTCACCCGGCTTATATTCGACCTCTCCGTTCTTTTCTACAGACCATCCGAGAAAGAGCTTGCCGCCGTTTTCGGGCACCGCATCGGTCAGAATCAAGCTCTGTGCCGAATTCTTATATTGCGGAAGGGGAGCAGTTTCTCCGCCGTTAGCATCATACCTGACCTCATACACCCTCAGACAGTATTCAAGAGATACCCAGCCTGTATTTGAATTATATACAGCCTTACCCCAGCCGTCCTCGGTAACCTCTGTTATATCAAGAAGGGTATTTTGAGGCAGAAGCTCATATCTTTCCGAGCCTGCGGAGGGCTTGCTTCTGAAATTGAGCCATGCGGTATTCACTATATATTTTCCCGGTTCATATCCATTTTGTACGGGATCATTTCCGTAATTCGGAGACCCGAAGCCGAGTATGTAGCTTGTGCCGAGCTTATAGGTAACGGACTGCACCTTGTTCGAGCTGTTTCCTTCATAAACATAAACAGAATTTTCCGAAACCTTATATACTATACCTACGTGGTTTGAATCAAATGCCCCTGCAGAACTGCGATACCCGAAGTATATAATATCTCCTCGCTTGGGAGTATCGCTTCCTCCGTAAAAGCTTCCGTAGGTAAAGCTTTCGTTCTTTATGAACCACTGCATTCCTACGTCACAGCTTGCGTGCTTGGGGATGACAGTAGTGGGAATACCCGCCTGATCGGCACACCATGACACGAACATAGCACACCAAGGGTTATTGTTGAGTCCGTACCAATCACCGTATTTTGTTACGTCGTTACCAATGGCAACGTTACCTTCAAGAGTTCCCTCAAGATAACCGAGCTGAGTTTCAGCCACCGCTATTATATCCTCGAGAGCATCACCGGTATTCTGATGGGTATTTTCAAAATCCGCATTAAGAATGATCACACAAAGAAGAAGGGTCATTAAAATTACAGTTGTATGAGATATTGCTTTTATAACTTTTTTCATTTTTTCTTCCTTAAGGCCTGTCTATTACCATCTGCATATAATCGAGCTCCTCAAATCCAAAACGTCTGTAAAGGGCTACAGCCTTTTCATTGCTTCTTGTAGCTTCAAGACGCACACGTCTCAGATCTCCCTTGACAAGGGACACAACGTATTCAAGAAATTCATGGCCGATACCGCGGTTTCTGTATTCCTCGCAAACGAAGATCTCCTCAATAAAAATTGATCTTCCTCCCACCTCGGGAGCAAAGGAATAGGAAAGCTCGGCATAGCCTGCTATTCTTCCGTCCTTTTCAAATATAAATCCTTCAAGAAAAGGACTTTCGGACACCATTTCATCAAAGGTACGTTCAAGAACCTTTGGATCCACCTTATGGAGTACACCGGGACCCGAATAGAATTCGTTACCCATAACCATAAATATCTCTCTGTCCTTTTCCTCAATTTTACGCATTTTCATCAGAGTCCGCCTCCTTTTCCTCTGTGCCGTCTTTAACAAAGAACATTTTACTTACCTCAAAAAGTCCGAATACCGTGACGGGAAGCACGAGAGTAAGCCCCCACTGTATCCCGTTGAGTGCAGTTACACCGAAAAGCGAGCCGAAGCCCTTTGACAGCGCACTTAAGAGTATAACGAGAAGAGCCGCACCGAGCTCTACGAATACAAGCTTGTTTACATTCGTTATCTCTCTTATTACCGAGCCCTTACATAAGGTCTCACAGGTAACTACGGGGTGAGTAAGCAAAAATCCGTAAAATACCATGGTAGCACTTTGGGCTGCACTGAAGCCTGCTCCGAAGGCGAAGGCGAACACCGGTAATACTACCGCTATTGCCGCCCACCAAAAGCCGATACCCACAGTTTTTACGTTATACATCAAAGCACTTTGATAATACGTATTCTTCTGCTCCTTTACCTTTCCGGAAAAGGCAAACACCATAACCGACAGCAGATCCATTACAAGCCCCGAAAAAAGGAGCTGGGGTGCCGTCATAGGAGCTATGTTAAGCCCTTCAAAACCCAATTTTGCAATCAACAGGGCTATCATCACCGCGGATATTCTTGCACTGTGCGAGCAGATAAGATATCTTACCGAATCGTTGAGATTGCAAAGCAGTCTTTTTGCACGCAGAACGGTGAGCGCCATGGCATTAAAGCCGCCTGCTTTTTTGTTTGCGGGAGGAAGTATAACGTCACTTACCATAGAAAGTGCATCACAGCCTCTTCCCTTTTCATCACTGTCAAGAAGGGGAATTGGAGAAGTCTCGGAGCTGACGTCTGTTATGCCGTTACCCCTTGTAAGGGTCATCGCCGCAGAAAAAGCAACGTCGGATTCCTCAAGTACCGAAATGTCGTCAAAATCATTTCCGAAGCATCCCACGACCTCTCCGTTTTTACGAAGCAAGGAAACAAGTCTTCTCTTCTGTACGGTATCAAGGCACTCGTAGAACTTAAAGCGCCCTGCATTTATATTGAAATTAAGCTCGGAAATACGTCTGAAATCCGAAGCGGGCATTATCTCCTCATCATTTGAGATAATACCTATACTTTTCGCATAATTACGGTTGGCAACGTCCGCTTCATCACAAAGCATGATGACGTTGATACCGTTGTTCTTCATAAGCGCTGTTTTTTCCTTTGCGCCCAAAAGCCGGGGCTCGCTTATACAGAGAAATCCCTCGAAAACAAAATCTCTGTCCTTCTGAGTCTGCCCTATAGTCTTGGCTTCTGTATATTTTGATGCAACACATACAACGGTATAGCCTTCCTTTACAGCACGGTTTACCGCATCCTTGATATGTGTTTTTTCGTTTTTGATACTCTTTGCTCTTTCGTTTGTTCTGTAGTCACAGCAAAGAGGGAGTATATCCTCAACTCCGCCCCTCATAACGAGCTTGTTACGTCTGCCGTCGGTGATCAGGCTCTTGGAAACGTTCCCCTGAAGGATCTCCTCCTTATGTTCTGTCATCATATGTGCGGCGGTATATCCGAAGCCGAATATTCCGAGCTGATTTACAAAATTGAATATTACCTGCTCCTGGGCGCTGCAGTTCTTTGACTTGAATCGGTTGAACGCTTTTTCGTAATCGTTCTGTGCATAGGAGGTAGAGTCTAACGCAGAGCAAACAAGATCCTCGCAGAGCCTCTCGAGATGCTTGTCCGTGGCAGACATAAGGGTATTATCGCACCAAAGCTTTTCAAGACGTACGCTTCCCGAGCCCAAGGCTCCGTCCTTTGGAATAATAAGAGTGGTTATGCCTGCAAGCTTATCAATACTGAGGGATCTTTTGACCTCTGCTTTTTCATATCCTTTTTCCTTTTTAAAAGGAGATCCGTAAAGTCCTATACCGAATATTATATATCCGAGAACCACGTAAAGCTCACACATACCCGAGCTGCAAAGAGCAAGGGAGGTAACAAATACAGAATATAGTCCTCCCGTACCAAAGCCTGCGATATACTCAAGGGCAGTAAGGATAAATATGACCGCAAGGGATACCATGCTCCACGTATATGAATATTTTTTCAATTTCTTCAATGCGGGAAGCGAGGTGTTTTCGGCAACGGTAGGAACCTTGCCCAGCTTTACTGCCATATTCCCTTTGCCTGTTCTGCAAACTATGGCACTGCCGTTTCCTTCAACTACAACGGTGGTGGCAAATACCATGTCGGAATGCTGTTCTATAGGCAGAGCATTTCCGTAAACGGGGTCCGGAGACTTGCGCTTCAGCACAGGGTCTCCTGTCAGCGCTCCCTCTCTTAATACCAGACCATTACTGTTTACCACTCTGGCATCGGCGGGAACAACGTCACCCTTTGTGAGAAGTATAATATCTCCTCTGCATAATTTGTTTTGTTTTATTATGTATTTTTTCGAATTGCGAAGAACGGTAGCTGTGGGTAAAGCACGGTAGGACGTATCGTTCATTCTTTTTTGTACTTTATAATAAATGAAGAGAACTGCCGCCCAATTAAACACTACCAAAGCGGTAATTATACCCGCATTTACCGCCTGATCGAAAAACAGACCCAAAAGAACTGCACATAATAGCATATATGCAGTGGGGTCACGCATGACCTCCCCGCACATTCTGCCGAAATTACTACGGGGAATATTATAAAGAGTATTGGGACCCTCTCGGTGCAATCTGTCTGCGGCATTTTTATCGTTAAGGCCGGTATTTATATCGGTCTTAAGCTTTGCCGCCGTCTGCTCGACGGTCAGGTTATACCATTTTTCTTCCATTTCCCCGTTTCCTTTCTTTTTTATAAGCAGATAACGCTGAGCCCCTCATCCTCCGGTCTCTTATCAACCGTTACTGCCTTTATATCCTTTTCGTAGGACGAAATTATTTGTTCCGCAAGAACGTCCTCAATATTCGTCTCTATAAATCTGCGCATATTTCTTGCACCGAACTTTCTTGAATAAGACTTCTCTGCAACGAATCTCGCCGCCTCGTCGGTATAGCTTGCATCTATCTCTCTGTCACGGAGTATTCCCATAAGATCGTCAAGCATTATGCGGGCTATAGACACAAAATCCTTTTCGTCAAGCGAGCGGAAGGTGATCACCGAATCAACACGGTTTATAAACTCGGGACGAAGAAATTCGGAAAGCGCCTTCATAGTCTTATCCGCATTTCTTTCATCGAAATTACCCGAGAAGCCTGCCGCGTTGGTGTTAAGATTACTGCCTGCATTCGTGGTCATAACGATAATGGCATTTTCAAAGCTCACCGTTCTTCCCTGAGCATCGGTTATTCTTCCGTCATCAAGGATCTGCAAAAGAACGTTAAGAACGTCGGGATGAGCCTTTTCTATCTCGTCAAAGAGTACGACCGAGTAGGGCTTTCTTCTTATCTTTTCGGTAAGCTGTCCTGCATCGTCATAGCCGACGTAGCCGGGAGGCGAGCCGATTATTCTTGAAACACTGTGCTTTTCCATAAACTCGGACATATCAAGACGGATAAGTGTTTCGGGAGAATCGAAAAGGTCGGATGCAAGAGTTTTAACAAGCTCTGTCTTGCCGACACCGGTGGGACCCGCAAAAATAAAGGATACCGGCTTACGCTTATAAGAGATACCCGCACGGCTTCTCTTTATAGCTCTTGCCACACTGTCAACAGCCTCGTCCTGGCCGACTATTCTGGTACAAAGTCTCTCGGCAAGCTTATCTATTCTGCCGAATTCATGCTCGGTGATATTTGACGCGGGAACTCCCGTCCATACCTCGATTACGTGAGCAAGGTCATCGGTGGTAACAGTAACTGCCTCTGCCGCTCCCGCAATGGAGTTCATCTCCTCAACGTCATTAAGCTCTTTTACGCGAAGGTCGGCAATAAGCTTGTAATGCTCCTCCCGCTTCTTCTCGTCGGTAAGCTTTTCTGTCTGTGCTTCAAGCTCGCTCCTTCTCTTCGCTGTATCCGAAACCGACTTTTTAAGCTCCTGATATCTGCCTACAACGGGGTTGTTGAGCGCCACGTATGCCGCCGCCTCGTCAAGAAGATCTATAGCCTTATCGGGAAGATATCTTTCGGTAATATATCTTTCGGAAAGATATACCGCGCGGCGTATTATCTCATTTGGTATCTTTATTGCATGGAAGCTTTCGTAATACCTCTTAATACCAAGAAGTATCTTGACGGTATCCTCCGAGGAGGGCTCGTCAACGATTATGGGCTGGAAGCGTCTTTCAAGAGCGCTGTCCTTTTCTATATACTTACGGTATTCTGTTAAGGTCGTTGCACCTATTACCTGTATCTCACCGCGGGAAAGAGCGGGCTTTAAAATATTAGCCGCATTCATAGAACCCTCGGAATCACCTGCACCTACGATGCTATGGACCTCATCGATAACAAGAATAACGTTACCAAGAGCCTTCACTTCGTTGATAAGACCCTTCATTCTCGATTCAAACTGACCTCTGAACTGTGTTCCTGCCACAAGGGCGGTCATATCTACAAGATGCACCTCTTTTTCCTTGAGCTTGAAGGGTACCTCTCCCGCCACTATCTTCTGTGCAAGAGCCTCTGCAATAGCAGTTTTACCAACTCCGGGCTCACCTATAAGGCATGGGTTGTTCTTCTGTCGGCGGCAGAGTATCTGTGTAAGTCTTGCAAGCTCTCTGTCTCTGCCTATAATATTGTCAAGCTTACCCTGTCTCGCTCTTTCGGTAAGATCAAGACAGTAAAGGCCTAAAAATTTCTTTTCGGGATCCTTGGACTTTTCATGACGGGAGCCCTTTGACGCTCCCTTTTGTCCGTCGGGCTTTTGGGGAGGCATAGCTGAACCGAATATCTTTTTGAAGTCTATGGGAGGAGTACGGCTGATGCTGTCATCACCTTCGGGCACCTCTTCGAGACTGCCCGACTCAAGCATATCCTCCATTTCCATCTCCATACGCTCGAGATCCTCTTCTCCCAAGCCCATTTTTTCAATTATATCGTTTACGGGTGCAATACCCAATTCCTTTGCACATTTTATGCAAATACCCTCGTTGACCTGTTTGCCGTCAACTAAATGAGTGATAAATACTACTGCCATCCTCTTATGGCATCTTGAACATAACTGCATTTGTTTTTCCTTTACTGTTATTTAAATAATTTTATCGCTGTAAGCGGGTTGAAATCATAGAATAATTCAAACAAAACGCTCTTTTCCAAAAGCTCCGACGAAAACAGGTCGGGAAAATACTTTGTCAAAAGGGGCAGACTCGATGCGAGAAGAGTTGAAAACGTCCACGCATAAAACAAACCGAGTAATAGTCCCAGAGCTGTTCCGAGTATCTTATTCGGAAGCTTAAGAAGCGTCTTATCACATATCTTATCAAGAATAAAGCGTAAGAATTTCATAGCAAAAAGGGTCAATATAAAAACTATAACAAAGGCTATGATCTTTGCAATAAGCTCGCTTTCGTGAAGAGGCCAGAGCTTACCGACCGCACTGCACAAAAGACTTGCGGCAACAAGCGCCGCCGCTACGTTTATAATGCCGGGAAGCATTTTAAAAAATCCGTTTTTCCAGCCTATAAAGGTAAAAATGATAACGATAAGCGCAATTATAATATCAACTGCAATATTCAATTCTTTTTCTCCTTTTCTTTTTTGGCAAATAATTCCTCGGTGGGATATTCTCTTGCCATATTCGAATAACCGATAACCAATGCATCCTTATCGCAGATATATATTCCGTTCGCACCGGAATCTATCTTACTGCTCTTATATTTGCCGTTTTTAAGATCTACGTGGGTAATTGCGGAGTCGAGCAGGAGATAAAGATCTGTATCAAAACAAGCCATATCAAGTATATTGTCCTCGACAGGAATGGTATGGAGCTGCTTTCCTGAAGAAGAGAATACCATTATCTCGCTCAAGGAGCCTACGATGTTCTTGTTATAGCTGAGTATAACGTAATCATCCAGAATAAGACAGTCATTGGGAACAATATTACCCAATTCGTACTCCGATATCTTTTTATCCTTGCTGTCAAAGAAGATAAGAGCGGAATCTGTGAGAACACTGTAGCCGCCGTTGGAATGGAAACCGCATTTTACTGCAAAGCTGTTATCTATAGTATAGTTGCCCGATTCCTTTTTAGTATAAGGCACGTAGGAAACTATCTCGCTTACAGGCTTTCCGTCCTTTGCGTAGAAGCAGGTAAAAAGCACCTTGTCGCCCTTGGCGCTTATCTTTATATCGGTTACGTATTTATCCTTAGATATCTTGGTTATAAGATTATAATTGTGGTCATAGAGATATACCTTCGACTGATAGTCAAGACTCTTTGTAACAACCGCGTACATACCCTCGTTGCTGACCGCGGCACAGGAAATGGGGTAATCATAGGTCTCGCCGTCAAGACGCGAGAAATTGTTGAAAAGCTCAAAGCTGTTACCGCCCAGATCGTAAACCAGCATATGCTTACCTCTGGTAACAACGGTGGGATCAACGTAATTGATATCGTAGCTTTCGGTATTATTACCCTTCATATCATAAAAATCGATACCGTCATTCTTTATGGTAACAAGGTTAGAGTTGAAAAGCTCAATATCTATAACACCGGCGGTATCATAGTATATAGGCTCGTAGCTGCTCTGATATACAGAGGTGCCGGAGGTAAAAAATCTTAAAAGATACTTACAGTTTTCCAGAGTAATATCCGCGCGGAAGACCGATATCATAATAAGAACGAAGGCAACCAAAAAGATAAGAACCGCGTATTTTACCGTTTTAAATTTATTTGAGATATCTATATAATATTCATTTACAGGAATCGCCGGATCTATAACAAGCTCTCTTGAGCGGCTTTTCGCCAAGGCTTTTGTTTTATTCTTTTTCATTCTTCACTCTCCTCTCCCATAAAGTCACCGTAGAACACTCTGTTCAGATAAAGTCCTTGCGCAGGCATTGTCCTGCCCGCCCTTGAACGGTCTTTTGAAGCTATTATTTCTTTCAGATCAAAGGCAGTCATCTTCCCTCTGCCGCACTCAAGCAAAGTACCTGCTATTATTCTCACCATATTGTATAAAAATCCGTTTGCACTTACCGTAAGCACCACAAGGCCGTCTCTTCGCTCAACGCGGCAGGAATAGACCGTTCTTACGGTATCAATTATCTTTGAACCACTCGCCATAAAACAGGCAAAATCATGCTCGCCTTCTATCTGCTTTGCACAGAGATCCATACTCTTTTCATCAAGAACGCCTACAAATGCCGCTCTTCCGTATAAAAACGGGTCCTTATATGCTCTGTCGCAAAATATATACTCATATTCCTTTCCCTTTGCAGAATACCTCGGATGAAAATCGGGTGATACCTCCTCGGCAGACTTGACGTATATATCCGGGGGAAGAATTACGTTGAGCGCCGCGGGGATCTTTTCTTCGGGAATATTGTTGGCTGAGTCCAAAAGATCTGCGGTACAGATAAAGCTCTTCGCGTGAACGCCGCTGTCGGTACGGCTGCACCCTGTTATTTCAACGGAACTGCCGAACGCTTTTTCGCAGGAATTCTGCAAAAATTTCTGTACAGTAGGCTTATTCGGTTGTACCTGCCAGCCGCAGTATGCACTGCCGAGATATGAAATATCAAGCTTTATCTTTTTCATTTAAAGGATCTCTCCTAAAATAAGGTTATATTGTTTAGCACTACGGTAGCTGCAACAAATGCCGCAAATACCAAAAGAAGGATTATATCCACAGCTCCTGTCTTGAGCTTTGTCATCTTTGTTCTTCCCTTACCGCCGTTATAGCAACGGCATTCCATTGCCACCGCAAGTTCGTCGGCACGTCTGAAGGCGGACACGAAAAGAGGTATAAGTATAGGAATAAGCGCCTTTGCACGCTTTATTATTCCTCCGCTGGTAAAGTCAGCACCCCTCGCCTTCTGGGCACTCATTATCTTATCCGTCTCCTCGATAAGGGTAGGGATAAAGCGGAGCGCTATAGTCATCATCATCGAAAACTCATGCACCGGAATCTTTATAAGGTTAAGGGGTGCCAAAAGTCTTTCGATACCGTAAGTAAGAGCTATAGGTGAGGTAGTGTATGATATAAGCACACTCGAGCCTGTCAAAAGACAGATAAGGCGCAGTATCATGAACACCGCATGATAAATTCCCTCTGCATATATCTTAATAAACTTGTATTCAAATAAAAGCGTTTCTCCCCTTGTCCAGAAAACGTTGAGCAGGGTGGTAAAAACAATTATGAATATAAGCGCCTTGAAGCCCCTTACCACTATTCGAAAGGGTATGCGGGATACCAGCACCATCACAACGGTAAAGCCAAGCATCAAAGCGTAGGAAAGAGGGCCCTTCGCCATAAAGAGTGCCACGATATACATGAGGGCAAGAATTATCTTGTATCTCGGGTCTGCGCGGTGAAGAGGGGAGCTTCCGGGAAAGAACTGTCCTAAGGTAATATCACGAAGCAGGACCGCCACCCCCTTTTATATAGGGTATAAGGGCACGGTATGCCTCGCCCACCGTATATATTTTTTTATCGAAGGAAAATCCCATTTCTTCAACTCTTCGAAGAACTCTTGCTATCTGCGGGATATCAAGTCCTATTTTTTCAAGCTCATCGCTTCTCTCAAAGATCCTGTCACAGTCACCGTAAGCAAAGACCTCTCCCTTCGACATAACGAGAACTCTTTCGCAGTACCTTGCGATATCCTCCATCGAATGGCTGACGATTATAACCGTTGCCCCGGTCTTACGGCGGTATTCGCATATTCCTCCGAAAATATCACTTCTTCCCTGAGGGTCAAGTCCTGCCGCAGGCTCGTCAAGTACAAGCACCTCGGGGGTCATTGCCATAACTCCCGCTATAGCCACACGTCTCTGCTGACCGCCCGAAAGCTCAAAGGGGGATTTTTTAAGAACGCTTTCGTCAAGACCGCAGAAGCGTACCGCATCCGATACTCTTTTTGCTGTCTCTGCTTTGTCAAGACCCATGTTTTTTGGTCCGTAGGCTATATCAAGCTCCACAGTCTCCTCAAAGAGCTGGTACTCGGGATACTGAAATACAAGCCCTACTTTGAAACGAAGATCCCGAAGCATCCTTTTATTTTCCCATATATCGGTGCCGTTAAAAAGCACCCTGCCCGAGGTAGGCTGTAAAAGTCCGTTAAGCATTTGTACAAGGGTTGACTTTCCCGAGCCTGTATGACCGATTATACCGGTTATACTGCCCTCCTCTATGGTAACGTCTATATTATTAACGGCTGTTTTTTCAAAAGGAGTTTTGCTCGAATAAACGTAGCTTACTCCGCAAAGTTCAATTTTTGCCATTTGTTTCTTTTCTCTGTTATTTAAATTAATTTTTCCCCGTAAGAAGCTCAAAAAGCAATTTTGCTCCTTGTTCCTCCGAGATAACTCCCTCAGGGAGCTCTGCACCCAGACAGCGCAGCATATCAAAAAGCTCGGTTACCTGCGGTACGCTCAGGCCCAGACCCCAAAGCTGTTCGGGGCGGGAGAATACCTCCTTCGGGCTTCCCTGCTGTACTATTCTTCCGCGGTCTATTACAACTACCTTGTCGGCAGATACCGCTTCCTCCATATTATGTGTTATGGTAATAACGGTAATTCCCTTTTCGCGGTTAAGGGTCTCTATTGTTCTCATTACCTCCTTGCGTCCTTTAGGATCGAGCATGGCGGTAGATTCGTCAAACACTATGCATTCGGGCATAATTGCTATCATACCCGCAATGGCAATACGCTGCTTCTGTCCGCCGGAAAGCTGATGCGGTGAATGCTTCGCGAACTCGGTCATTCCCACGATTTCAAGCGCCTCGTCAACCCTTCTTCTTATCTCTTCGGGAGCAACACCGAGGTTCTCGGGGCCAAAGGCAATGTCCTCCTCAACCACCGTTGCAACGAGCTGGTTGTCGGGGTTCTGAAAGACCATGCCGATAAGCTTACGTATCTCTGTTATTTCTTCCTCGCTCATATCCGCCGAAAGCTGTTTTCCGCCCACGCTCACACTTCCCGATGTGGGAATGAGTATGAGGTTCAAAAGCTTTGCAAGGGTGGATTTACCCGAGCCGTTCCTGCCTAAGACCGCAACGAACTCACCCTTTTTTATCTCAAGGCTGATATCGTGAAGCACCTGTACGGAAGGATCAGCCTGATCCCCGGGGTAAGAGAAATTTAAATTTTTGATCTCTATAAAATTACTCATGGTTTATTTAGTAAAAAATATTCTTATAACTGTTGTTTTCCGTTTCGGGTGCCGAGCCTCAAGCTGTATCCGGCACCAAGCCCGGTCATTTGCTCAGGGGCTGAGCCGCCCATCTTGAAGCTGCACCGCAGGGCAGAGCCGAACCGCTCTGGGTAACGGGAATACCCAGCTCCTCGCTTGTTACCCTTCCGCCGTGATCCTTGATTATTGCATTATGAAGGATATATCCCATCGTTCCCGCACTCAGACCTGTGGTATAGGAATTGAGCAGGAAGAAAAGGGAATCGGGTGAAAGAAGACGTACTGTCAATTTTACAAGCTCGTCTATACTGTCCTCAAGCTTCCATATCTCACCGTTGGGACCTCTGCCGTAGCTCGGAGGGTCCATGATGATACCGTCATAGAAGTTACCTCGGCGTATCTCTCTTTCAACGAATTTTTTACAATCGTCAACTATATAGCGGATAGGTCTGTCCGCCACTCCCGAAAGTACGGCATTTTCCTTCGCCC
Source organism: Oscillospiraceae bacterium (assembly GCA_015065105.1). Lineage (GTDB taxonomy): Bacteria > Bacillota > Clostridia > Oscillospirales > CAG-272 > RGIG7300. The sequence goes on from SVQZ01000022.1 coordinate 16,270, forward strand.
ACGCAACCATGCCCTTGGAGGCATCAACGTGAACGACCGAAGCCCCTGCCTTTGATGCGGCAACGGTAGCACCGCCCGTATAAGCAAAAAGATTAAGCACCTTTACGGGTCTGCCTGCATTCCTTATGATATCCGAAAACCATTCCCAATTCGCCGCCTGCTCGGGGAAAAGACCTGTATGCTTGAAGCCTGTGGGCTTTATTTTAAACTTAAGACCGAGAGAAGCATAGTCTATCGTCCATTCTTCGGGAAGACGGTTTTCGTTCCATGCACCTCCGCCCTTTCTTGAACGGCGGTAGGAGGCATCGGGATTTTTCCAACGGGGATGATTCTTTTCGTTTTTCCATATTGCCTGGGGATCGGGACGTACCAATATATACCTCCCCCAGCGCTCAAGCTTTTCACCGTCGGAACAGTCTAAAAGCTCGTATTCCTGCCATTTATCTGCGTATATCATTTCAAGTTCCTCTTTTTAATTTATGTCGAAGGATATCTGTTCGCCGCCGCCCTGTCCTCCGAAGGGAATACCGAGATGGTCATAAGCAAGTCTTGTTACCATTCTGCCTCTTGGGGTACGGGACAAGAAGCCTATCTGCATAAGGTAGGGCTCATAAACGTCCTCTATAGTGATAGCTTCCTCTCCGACAGTCGCCGCCAGGGTATCAAGACCGACAGGACCGCCGTTATATATCCTTATTATCGTTTCGAGCATTCGTCTGTCGATATTGTCAAGCCCGAGCTCATCTATTTCGAGACGGTCGAGAGCATAGCCGGCCACCTCGCGGTCTATACAATCCTTACCCGAATACTGTGCAAAATCACGTACACGCTTTAAAAGACGGTTTGCAATACGGGGAGTACCTCTTGAACGGGATGCTATCTCAAGCGCACCCTCATCCTTCATTTCTATACCTAAAATACCCGCGCTTCTCTTGACTATTGCCGCCAGCTCCCCTGTCGTATAAAGCTCTAACTTCAAGAGAATACCGAAACGGTCGCGCAAGGGTGTTGAAAGCTGACCCGCCCTTGTGGTAGCACCTACAAGAGTGAAATGGGGTAAAGGCATACGGATGCTTCTTGCAGAGGGGCCCTTGCCGACTATAAGGTCAAGGGAATAGTCCTCCATTGCGGGATAAAGGATCTCTTCCACACTTCTGTTTAAACGGTGTATCTCGTCGATAAAAAGTATATCGTTTTCCGAAAGATTTGTTAAAAGAGCCGCCAGATCCCCCGCCTTTTCTATCGCGGGACCCGAGGTGATACGGAGATTCACTCCGAGCTCGTTTGCCATAATGCAGGCAAGGGTGGTCTTACCGAGTCCGGGAGGGCCGTAGAGAAGAACGTGGTCGAGAGAATCGCTTCTCATTTTTGCCGCCCCTATATAAACCTTAAGATTATCCTTTGCCTTCGACTGTCCGACGTACTCCTCAAAGCTGTGGGGACGCAGAGATATCTCGCTGTCCTTATCCTCTTCGCTCTCTGCAGAGGAAATTATTCTGTTTTCGTAATCTATATCGATATCAAAATCCTTGTTCTTTTCTATCATCACTTATTACCTGCTAATTTTTTAAGAGCCGCCTTGATAATATCCTCAAGACCGAGAGAGGCATCTATTCCTTTAAGCGCCGCAGCTGCCTCCCGGCGCGTATAACCCAAAACAATAAGGGTATCTATTGCATCCGTAAGATTGTCTCCCGCATTTACCGACGGGCTTCCCTGTATTTCTCCGCCGTCATCACCGCCGTAGCTCTGATTTGCAAGCTTATCCTTCAATTCAAGAATGATGCGCTGAGCGGTCTTAGCGCCGATCCCCTGCGCCTGCGAGATAGATCTTGCATCTCCTGCCGCAACAGCCGAAGCAAAACGTGCGGGGGTAAGGAGCGAAAGTATCGAAACCGCGGATTTTGCGCCGACTCCCGACACCGATATGAGAAGCTTGAATATTTCAAGCTCATCCTCATCGTAAAAGCCGTAAAGATCCACGGCATCCTCGCTTACCTTCATATAGGTAAACACTCTGACCTTCTGTCCGATCTTATCCGCTAATTTCCCTAAAGTATTTCCGCTTATAAAAAGCTTATAGCCTACTCCTGCACATTCTATGACCGCCAGGGTCATATCGCAGAGTATCAATTCTCCGTTAAGATGGTATAACATTTTTCCCTCTTCTTTTTCTCTAATCTTTTGTCTCTTATCCGACCATTTCAAAGATCAGTTATTGAAATAACCCCTGAGCCTGCTGTCTCCGCAATGGGCATCACATACCGCCAGCGCAAGAGCGTCTGCAGTATCATCAGGCTTCGGTACCTTTTTCAAGCCCAATATGGTAGTTATCATACTCTGCACCTGCTGTTTTTCGGCACGTCCGTATCCCACCACCGCCTGCTTTACCTGAAGGGGGGTATATTCCCTTATATCAAGTCCGTTTTTGCGCGCCGCAAGAAGTATGACCCCTCTTGCCTGGGCAACGGAAATTGCGGTCTTTTGGTTGCTGTTGAAGAAAAGCTCTTCGATCGCCATACATTGAGGCGAATAGTTTTTTATAAGCTCGTTCATATCAGAATATATCATTTCGAGTCTTGATTCCACCGGTGTATGGGCAGGGGTCGTTATCGCCCCGTAATCGAGCACGTGAAAGCGGTTGTTTGAGTAATCTATGACTCCGTAACCAACTATCGCAATGCCCGGATCTATACCTAAAATGATCACTTTTTACCGCCCTTCCCGCAAACAGATAATACTACTGCATTATATTCATTATATTATAACACACAAGTGTATTTAAGTCAAATAAATGGAGGGATTCTTTTAAATATTTTTTGTAAATTATCTTTATTATTTCATATATTTATGTTATAATCTCCTTGAACAAGGCATTTTGGAGACAAAAATGAAAATAATAAAATTTGAAGTCGGAAATACTTTAGTAATGAAGAAAAAGCATCCCTGCGGATGCGACAGAATGAAGGTACTGCGTACAGGCTCGGATATACGCATTCAATGTGTTCAGTGCTCAAGGGATATGACCGTTCCGAGAGAAAAGCTTGAAAAAAGCATAAAGGAGGTAGAGGTATGAAAAAGAGGTTATTTAACCGTTATAACGGTATGCTTTTGTGCGCCTTTGCCGTTCCCGCTTTTATAATGCTTCTGCATTATTTTTCAATGGAGGTTTGGCCCTTGGGGGACAGCTCTGTTTTGGTACTTGATCTTAACGGACAGTACGTTTATTATTTTGAAGCTCTGCGCAAGATTATAAGAGAAGGCTCAAGTCTTCTTTACACGTGGTCGAGAGCTCTCGGCGGCGAATTCATGGGCATCTTTGCTTATTATCTCGCAAGCCCCCTCTCTCTTATTACCGTCCTTTTCCCCGACGGATATATGACCGAAGCTCTGCTTACCCTCTTTACTCTTAAAACAGGTCTTTGCGGCCTTACGATGGCATTCTATCTTTCAAAGAACAAAAGGACAGACCATTTCAAAACGGTAGCAATATCCACCATGTACGCTCTTTGCTCCTATGCCATAGTTCAGGCGCACAATACAATGTGGATAGATGCGCTCATCTATCTGCCTCTGTTGACGTACGCCGTAGAACAGCTTGTAAACAAGCGCCGTATAGTAATGTATATCCTTGTACTCTCTCTTACCCTTATGTCAAATTACTATATAGGATATATGGTATGCATATATACGTTGCTTTACTTTTTCTACTATTGCATCGCTTATTCAAAGAATAACGAAAACAATTTCTATTACGAGAACGCTCATTTCATAAAAAGCTTTATGAGAATAGGGGCGGCTACGGTCATTGCCGCGGCTATGGCGGCATGGGTACTCTATCCCGCGTATTATTCGCTCACCTTCGGCAAGACCACCTTCTCCGATCCCGATTTCACACCCGCACTTAAGTTTTCACCCCTTGATATGCTCTCAAAGCTCTTCTTCGGTTCATATGACACAGTTGAGCCCTCGGGACTTCCCTTTATCTATTGCGGAACGCTTATGCTCATGCTTCTTCCCGTTTACTTTTTCTCAAAAAAGGTCAACGCAAGAAAAAAGATCATGGGAGGACTTCTCATCCTCACCTTTGCCCTCTCCTTTATGATAACCACCCTCGATCTTGTGTGGCACGGCTTCCAGGCACCCAACTGGCTTAATTACAGATACAGCTTCATGCTTATCTTTATAACCCTTGTATTCACCCATGACGTTTTAGCGGACTTCGAACTTCTGGATTTCAGAAAGACCGTCATATCCGCAGGCGGGGTAATACTGCTTCTCTTTGTAGTGCAGAAAATGGGCTATGCACATCTTTCCACCTCTGCGGTAATAGGAACGATAGCCTCCTGCGCCGCATTGATCATCGCCCTTTATCTTATCAAGAACGGATATATATTACGCTCCGCCTCTCTTATACTCTGTGTCATCGTGTGCGTTGAGATGTTCAGCTCGGCAATACTTCACACTCAGGATCTTGACACCGACGTGGTCATAAGCTCCCGCGATTCTTATAACGGTTTTCTCGACAGAGTCAAGCCCTCCGTGGAAAAAATAAAGAATGCGGATGACGGATTTTACAGAACCGAAAAGACCTTCCACCGTAAAACGAACGATAACTTTGCTCTCGGAATAAACGGTCTGTCAAATTCCACTTCCACTCTCAATGCCGCTCAGATAGAGCTTTTGCAGAAGATGGGATATTCCTCAAAATCCCATTGGTCAAAATATCTCGGCGGAACTCCTGTTTTCGATTCGATTTTAGGAGTAAAATATATCATGAGCGAGGACGGACTCGATTCATCGTTCTATGATTATTATGACGAGGACGAAATAAACGATATTCTTATATATCAGAATCTTTACGCTCTTCCCATCGCCTACGGTGTAAGCAAGGATGTGCTTTCAATAAGTCTTGAACAAAGAGAAAATCCCTTCCTTTTTGCAAATGAACTTGTAACGGCTATGCTGGGTGAAGAGGAAACGATAGAGCTCTTCAAGGAGTTAGAGATCAAAAAAACAAGAATGAACAATATGTCAACCTCCTTTGTTGAGCGTCATAAAAAGCTATATCCGTTAAATGCGGCAAACGATGCCTCTATAACATATACCGTGACCGCCGAGACCGGCGACAGAGTATATATGTATATCCCCACCGAGTATCCGAGAGAATCCGATCTTACGGTAAACGGTCTTGAGCAAGGCAAATATTTGGGTAATGACACCTGGAGAACGATGGATCTCGGCAGATTCGACGAGGGCGAGGAGATCGAGATAAAGCTTACCGTCGGCGATGAGGGCAAGATATATATCCGCGATATTCCCGAGGATTATTTCTACTATCTTGACAGCGAGCTTTATGCAGAGATAATGCCCCGTTTAAAGGAATCAGCCTCCGTTATCACAAAGCACTCTGCCGCAAAGCTCAGCGGCAAGGTAAAAATCAAGGAAGGAGATACTCTTCTCTTTACGACCATACCTTATGACGAGGGATGGAATGTCGAGATCGACGGCAAGAAAGCAAAGCTTATAAAAACAGTAGATTCTCTTTTAGCTGTCGAAATCACTGAGGGCGACCATACCATAGACCTTGTTTACCGCTCGGATGCGGTAGTACGCGGAAGAGTATTCAGTGCCGCGGGAACAGTAATTTTCGTTGCTATTGTAATACTTGACAGTATAAACCGCCGCAAAAGAGCAAAAAGCTATCGAAATTTGGTTGACATAAACCGTTGAATAGTATATAATATAAGGTAACATTATTATTTAAGAGGAAATAAAAATGGCAAAAGACAAAAAATTAGTTGAAGAAATAACCTCGATGGACGAGGACTTTGCGCAATGGTACACAGACATTGTTAAAAAGGCCGATCTTATCGACTATTCATCCGTCAAGGGCTGTATGATCATCCGTCCCTACGGATATGCTATCTGGGAAAACATCCAGAAGATACTTGATGCCCGCTTTAAGGAAACGGGACATGAAAACGTATGTATGCCCCTCTTCATTCCCGAGAGCCTTCTCAATAAGGAAAAGGATCACGTTGAGGGCTTTGCTCCCGAGGTTGCATGGGTAACCCACGGCGGCAGCGAAAAGCTCCAGGAAAGAATGTGCGTAAGACCTACCTCCGAAACACTCTTCTGCGAGCATTATGCCAACATCATCAAGTCCTACCGCGATCTTCCCAAGCTCTACAATCAGTGGTGTAACGTTGTAAGATGGGAAAAGACCACCCGCCCCTTCCTTCGTTCAAGAGAGTTCTTATGGCAGGAGGGCCACACCATGCACGCAACAGCAGAGGACGCTGAGGCAGAAACCGTAAGAATGCTCGGTATATATGCCGACTTCTTTGAAAAGGACCTCTGCATCCCCGTTATCAAGGGCCAGAAGACCGATAAGGAAAAGTTTGCGGGCGCCAAGGCTACATATACCGTTGAAGCTCTTATGCATGACGGTAAGGCTCTTCAGGGCGGTACCTCCCATAATTTCGGTGACGGCTTTGCAAGGGCATTTGATATTCAGTACAGCGATAAGGACAATCAGTTAAAGTATTGCCACCAGACATCATGGGGTGTTTCCACCCGTATGATCGGTGCTATCATCATGGCACACGGCGATGACAACGGTCTTGTTCTCCCTCCCTCCATTGCACCTATTCAGGTAATGGTAATTCCGATCCAGATACACAAGGAGGGTGTTCTCGAAAAGGCACAGGAGGTAACAGAAAGACTTAAGAAATCCTTCAGATGCTCCATAGACACTTCTGACAAGAGCCCCGGATGGAAGTTCAGCGAATACGAAATGAAGGGTGTGCCTCTTCGTCTCGAATTGGGTCCCAAGGATATCGAAAATAACCAGTGTGTTCTTGTGCGCCGTGACAACCGTCAGAAATATTTCGTGTCTCTCGACGAGCTTGAAACAAAGATTCCCGAGCTTTTAGACGAATTGGCAAAGGGTCTTTATGACGATGCTATGAAGCGCCGTGCAAACATGACCGAAACTCCCAAGGATCTTGAGGAATTTATCGAAAGCGCACAAACAAAGCCCGGCTTCAAGCGTGCTATGTGGTGCGGAGATCTCGAATGCGAGCTCAAGTTAAAGGAATTGGCTGACGTTTCATCCCGCTGTATGCCCTTTGACGAGGAGCCCTGCGACGATAAATGTATCGTTTGCGGCAAGCCTGCTCATAAGCTTGTATATTGGGGCAAGGCATATTAATTCTTAATTTTCCCCTGCTGCGGCGGCATACAAGGGGGAAGTAAGCTTCCATTAATTTATAATTATTTTAAAAAATAAAATAAAAAGGAGACTAACCATGAAAAGATTTATCTCTCTCGCACTTTGTCTCATTCTCTGTCTCTCATTAGTATGTGTATTCACAGGATGCGGCGGCAAGAAGAAGTCGGGCGAAGGCTCAATGGCAGTTGAAGTTAAGAAGACTCTTGACGAAGCAAAGAAGGCGGTTGAGGACAAGGGATGCACTCCCGTTGTTGTAACCGTTTACGAAAAGGATTTTAAGGACGGCTCTGTTCTTTCTATCGGTAAGTTCCTTGACGGCGCGAAGAAGGGTGACTACGTTACTATCTGCGTGAACGACCTTTCCATCAAGGATACCGTTGAAGCAATGCCCGTTGCTCCCAGAATCCTTCCCAAGAAGAGCTTCGAGGATAAGATCCTTGCAAATGCAGGCTCAAACGAAGCAAAGCTCAAGGTTAACTACACCTTGGCAGGCGAATTCTACGTTCTCGACCCCGGTGCATCCGATAAGGATATCGAGGGCATCGCAGAGGCTATCACCGGCACAGGCTACAAGGCATCCGATATGCTCAGCGACTATATCGCAGCAGGTGTTGTTCCCACCGCTACCGAGGCTATGAAGGCTGACGTTATCACAGCTGATAACGCAACCTTGACAGAGGTTGACGGCGCTTACGTTGTAAGCAACTATACCGGTACCGCAAGAAATATCGTTGTTCCCGCTGAAATCGATTCCAAGCCCGTTAAGACTGTAGGCGCAGGCCTCACCCTTAACCCTATCACCGCTCTTACCGTTGAGGACGGTATAACCGAGATCGAAAGCGGTGCTGTTGCAAAGGCTTACGGCCTTATGGACGTTGATATTCCCGATTCCGTGATCGAGATCGGCAAGAACGCATTCATCAACCTTCTCTTCACAGAGGCTGACGGCGACTACACAATGTTCGCTGACAAGATCGCTCTCGCATATAACGGCAGCGATACAGATATTACCATCCCCGAAAACGTTAAGTATCTCGCTCCCGAGATCTTTAAGGATAAGAAGGCTCTTACATCGGTTAAGTTCAGCGAAGGTCTTATCTCCATCGGTGCTTCCGCATTCAGCGGCTGTGAGGCTCTCGCAAACGTAACCTTCCCCGAAAGCCTTAAATATATCGGCGACAGCGCATTCTATCAGGCAAGAGCATTTACAGAGATCAAGCTCTCCAAGAACGTAGTTGAGATCGGTGCTGACGCTTTCCATGACTGCAGTAACGTTTCTAATCTTGTTCTTAATGACGGTCTTAAGAAGATCGGTAATAAGGCATTCGTTTACTGCTTGTATTCAGAGCAGAAGGAGCTTAACGCAACCCTTACCATTCCCGCATCCGTTGAATATCTCGGAAACGAAGCATTCATGAACGCAAACATCGTTGACGTTAAGGGCGGCGAAGGCCTCACCTTCGTTGGTTACCGTCCCTTCGAGGAGACCGACTGGTTCATCAACTTTGCATCCGACGAAGAATTCGGTATCTTCAACGGCTTCCTTCTCAAGTACAACGTTCCCGATGAATTCGAAGGTACAGTTGTTCTTCCCGACGGCGTAAAGGGTATCAGCGGTGCATTCAAGGATCTCGCAAAGGTTAAGGCAGTTAAGATCAATAACGGATGCGTTTCCATCTCTGACAACGAATTCCTTACCAACTCCGCTCTTACAGAGATTACCATCCCCGCATCCGTAACCTTCATCGGCGAAAGCGCACTTGATATCGCAAAGGCTTCGTCTATCACCGTTCATTGCGAAGCAGGCTCTGTTGCAGAAACATATGCAAAGGAAAAGCTCTTTAAGACAGACAACAATATCTAAATAATTTTTAAAGGCGGTCATTACGGCCGCCTTTATTTTTTTAATTTATCGGAAATTGCCGTGCCTCGTGAGATCAAAGAATCGGTTAATCACTAATTGTTGGGGCGGGATTCGGTGCGCCCGGTGGCAGAAAACTTTAGGCTTTAGCTTATCTCTCATTTCGTGTGAATTGTTTGCACCGAAGAATCGGGCGGGATTCGGTGCGCCCGGCGGCAGAAAATTTTAGGCTTTAGCTTATCTCTCATTTCGTGTGAATTGTTTGCACCGAAGAATCGGGCGGGATTCGGTGCGCCCGGTGGCGCTTTATTATGAAAATGACAAAATAAAACTTGACACAGCGTTTTCTGTATGATATAATCTAACGTAGCCAATTATATTGGGATATGGTGTAACGGCAACACACAAGACTTTGACTCTTGCTTTGTAGGTTCGAGTCCTGCTATCCCAGCCATACAAAAGAGTCTTTTGTCTAAAAACAAAAGACTCTTTTTATGTTATCGAAAAAAGAAAACTGTTACGGCTCATTTGAGCTGTAACAGTTTTTTGATTATTGATTATTTACCAAGCCAATTTGCGGTCTTTTCAAAGATCCAAACACGCTGCGGCTCTTCACCGGGATCTGCATAATCATATGCGCCTGCGGCCTGAGTATAGTCAAAGAACATAATACCGCCGAGATTAAAGTCGGTAATGATACCGCACTTCTTTTCGATAGAACGGTCATCGTCGCCGCTGAAGAACTCCTTGGTAGAGGGGTTATAGAAGCTGAGAGAACCGGAGGTCTCATCATAGTGAGGATAGTAACCGCCGACACTGTATTCAATGCCTGCATCGATCTTCTCATAATCGATCCATGCTCTGTAGGAATTATAGTAGATAGGCTTTTCGTCATTGTGCACGCCGTAGCAATGTAAACCAACCTTACTGCCGGCAGCCGCCTGAACATCGTGCCAATTCTGTGAATAAACACCTGCACCGAGGATTATCTTTTCACGCTGCATACCTGCGTTGATGGACATTATTGCATCAGCATAGGTAGAGCCGTTAGGATAGATAGAATCGAAAACGGCTGCGTGATCGTAGGTGATGTCCTTCTCGGAATGGAGGTCATAATCCATGTAGTTGAGATAGTCAACGTAATGCTGGAGCTCACCGAGATCCTGGAAGAGAGAGCCCGACCATGTACCGCCTGCAATAGCCATACTTACGATATAATCCTTGCCTGTTTCGAGAGCATTAAGCTTATTTCTTACGCTTGTAAGGAAATAATGGAGGTTCTTCTGGGGAACTGCACCCGAGGGGAACTCATAGTCAAAATCGAAGCCGTCAAGGTCATAGTCCCTGATAATAGAAACTACCTCACTTGCAAAGTCATCACAGTCGGCATAAGAATCCATCCATTTTTCAACGTCGGGACCGCTGTTTACCGGAACTGTAAGAACGTATTTAAGATCGGGATTAATGTTTTCTATTTCAACAGCTCTGCGGATAGCAGTAATTCTGTTAAGGGACTGCTTGTTGATCTCCTTGTGTTCACCGTCTGCCTTGAAGGGCTGGAGGTTAACAACGTCAACATCCTTTAATTCATCGAAGGTGGTTCCGTTAGAAACCTCAAAATATGCAACCACAAGGGGTTCACGCTCAGCGGAGAGTCTTTCGATGGAAGCATTGAGCGCATATAATGCGATAGCCGCATCAGCTCTTGTGATCTGTGTTTTGGGATTGAAGCAGTCGTTTTCGTCCAAGGGGAGGATGTTGGTCTTGTATGCATTGATAACAGCATCCTTTGCCCAATCTGCACATCTCTTGGAGCCTCTGTCCATGATACGTGTTTCGGGTACTACCTTTTCGAGTACGATGCCCTTGCTGTTGATATAGTTATTGAAAAGAACGGCGATCTCCTGACGGGTTATGACCTTGGTAGGAGAGAACTTATTATTACCTGTGCCGTTCATAACACCTGTTTCATAAGCCCATGCTACCTCTGCGCCGTACCAGGAATCAGCTTTTACGTCGGTAAATACGTTCTTACCCTTATACTGGCTGAGGTCAGCACCGGAAAATCTTGCCATAAATGTAGCAAACTGTGCTCTTGTGAGAGTTTGGTCGGGAGCGAAGGTAGTAGAAGAAGTACCCTGCATATATCCCTTTGAAAATACCCATTCAACCGCATCGTAATAATCGGCATTCTTATCGATATCCTTGAGATCGTTAAAGGATGCCGCGCTTGTTCCGAGAACCAAACAAGACATAACGGTTGTAAGGGCAAGAATGAGAGAAATGAGCTTTACAATTCTTTTCATTTTGATTTCTCCTTACGGTATTGATAGATAATTGTATTATAACAGAAATTTATTAATAATAGAATAATATTTTGTTAGTAATCATTAAAATATCATTCATTTTTATCCGGATTCATCCAGCCCTTGACCTTTTCAAAAAGCCTTATTTCGGTACCTATCCAATCTCTTGCGCCCGCTGTGAAGGTATAATCAAAGAACATCAGTCCTCCGAGATTATCCTTTACTGCCATTTTGCATTTTTCTTCCACCGAACGGTCTTCGTCACCGCTCATAAACCTTCTCGTATGGGGATTGTAGAAGCTCAGCGCCTTTGCGGTATCGTCCCAATAGGGGTAATAGCCTCCGTTGGAGGGGAACGCAGTACCCTTGTCAAGCATTTCGTAATTTATCCAGGAGCGGTAAACGTTATAGTAGGTAGGAGCGGCATTATTGGGTGTAGCGGCACAGTAGAGTCCTACCGTATCCGTACTGTGTACGTCCTGCCAATCCTGTGAATACATCCCGCATCCCAGAATTATCTTTTCCCTTTGTACTCCCGCCTCAAGAGAGAGGAGCACGTCGGCATAGGTGCTTGCATTCTCGTAAATACTGTCATAAGGGGCGCAATGGTTATATGTGGTGGGCCAGGGTGCTTCGCTTCGAAGATCGTAATCCATGTAGTTGAGATAGTCAACGTAATGCTGAAGCTCACCGAGATCCTGAAAAAGCGAGAAGGACCATGCTCCGCCCGCTATGGCCATGCTTACGATATAATCCTTCCCCGTACCAAGGGCCTCAAGCTTTCTGCGTATGCTGCCGAGAAGATAATGAAGATTCTTCTGGGGTACGCTTCCTGTGGGAAATTCATAGTCGAAATCCACTCCGTCAAGGTCATATCTTGCTACAATATCAACTATATTATCGGCAAAATCGTCACAGTCGGCATAAGAATCCATCCACTTTTCTATATCCGCTCCGCTGTTTACCGGAATACATACACAATATTTAAGGTCGGGATTATATTTTTCACCCGATTCCTTTATAAAAGCCGCGTTACTCAGTCCGTCCTCATCGATATAGCCGTCACCGTGAGCCTTTACGGGGTGAAGATTAAGCACGTCAACGTCCTTGAGCTCTGCGTGATTTGCATACCTGCCCAAGAGATAATAAGCTATGACCTTCTTTTCTCTCGGCTCGTTTATCGAGTCGAAGGCGCTTTGCAAAGAAAATAGAAGGCTTGCCGCCTCTGCTCTTGTCACCTTTTCGACAGGATAAAAGCAGTTGTTTTCGTCAAGAGGCATTATCCCTGTCTTATGCATAAGCTCTACCGCATCCTTTGCCCACGGTGCAGCCCTTTTCGAGCCTCTGTCCATCATTCTTGTATCGGGGATCTTCTTTTCAACCTTTATACCGGTAAAACCGATGTAGTTGTTGAAAAGAACGGCGATTTCCTGACGGGTTATGACCTTATCGGGGGTAAATCTGCCGTTCCCCGTTCCCTTCATTATACCGTTTTCAAATGCCCATACCGAGGCCTCGGCATACCACGAATTCGCAGGCACGTCATCAAATGCCCTTTTACCTTCGTATAAAGTAAGATCTGTACCTGCAAATCTTGCCATAAGAACAGCAAACTGCGCGCGCGTGAGGGTAAGGGCGGGAGAAAACTCACTTTCCGAGGTACCCTGCATATAGCCTTTTTCAACAGCCCATTTTATTGCCCCGTAGCATTCAAGACCGCTTGAAATATCGCAGAAGTCCTCAACGCTTACCGCTCCAGAGGGAAAGATAAGTGAAGACATGAACATTAAAACACAAAGCGAAAAAGAAATAATCCTGTTTTTCATACTAACCTCATTCTCTGAACTGATATTTATAAAGCTTTGCATAGATGCCGCCGCTTTCAAGAAGCTCCTCATGGCTTCCCTTCTCCGAGATACCGTCCTTTGTCAAGACTATGATCTCATCGGCGTTCTTAATGGTGGAAAGACGGTGGGCAACTATTATAGCCGTTCTGCCCACCAAAAGCTCGTCCAGACTTGCCTGAATAAGCATTTCGGTCTCATTGTCAAGGGCGCTCGTCGCCTCGTCAAGTATAAGTATTGAAGGATTTTTAAGAAAGACTCTTGCAATAGATATTCTCTGCTTCTGTCCGCCCGAAAGCTTTACACCGCGCTCACCGACCTCGGTATCATACCCCTTTTCAAGGGTCATGATATAATCATGTATATTAGCTTTCTTTGCCGCCTCGATTATCTCTTCGTCCGAAGCACCGAGCCGTCCGTATTCAATATTATCACGGATGGTACCGCCGAAAAGGAACACATCCTGTGCTACCATACCGATATTTTCGCGAAGGGAACGGCGGGTAAGAGACGTAATATCCTTACCGTCTATAGATATCTTTCCCTCGTCCAATTCATAAAAACGGGGAATAAGGTGGCAGAGGGTAGTCTTACCGCCTCCGCTGGGACCTACGAGAGCAACCTTGGTTCCTTTTTTGATATCAAATGAAAGCTCCTTTATTACGAGAGCATTCTCTTCTCTGTCCTCGTTATGGTACGAAAAGCTAACGTTATCAAAGGATATATCTCCTTTTGCACTGCAAAGCTCCACGGCATCGGGAGCGTCCTTTTCCTCATCCACAGCCATGACCTCGGCAAATCTCTCGATTCCCGTAAGACCCTCCTGAAGCTGTTCGAAAAACTGAACAAGCTTATTTATAGGCTTTAAAAACATCGTAACGTAGAGCAAAAATGCAACGAATTCACCTGTATCTATCCAGCCTTTAACAAAGAAGAATCCGCCGAAGAAAAGTACAACAAGGTAAAGAAAGTCGGTGAGAAATCCCATACCCGAAAAGAACTGACCCATGTATCGATAGCTCTTTCTTCTCGCCTCGCGGAAAAGTGAGTTTGATTCTTCAAACCTTTCACCCTCGTGCTCTTCTCCGGTATAGGATTTTGAAATTCTGATACCCGTTAAGGAAAGCTCAACGTTCGCATTGATCTCAGCCATCGTTTCCTTTGATTCCTTGAAGGCGTTCTTCATTCTTTTTCTCATAAGAACGGCAAATACAACTATAACGGGAATAACCGAAAACAGGATCAAGGTGAGCCATATATCGATAAGAGCAAGCATAACAAAGGAGCCTATGAGCATTATCGTCGAAATAAAGATATCCTCGGGACAATGATGCGCCAGCTCCGCAATACTGAAAAGGTCGTTTGTTATTCTTGACATAATGCTTCCCGTTTTGTTTTCGTCAAAATAGGAGAAGGGCAGCTTTTGCAAATGAGTGAACATATCTCTTCGCATATCGCTCTGAATACCGACACCCACCATATGCCCCCAATATTGGATTATATAATTAAGAAACATCTTTATAAGATATAACCCCAACACACCGCCGCACCATACAGCAATGCGCTCAATATCCTTATTTGGTATATGAATGTTTACAATATCCTGAGTGATCCTCGGATAGACAAGATCGCAGAGGGCAACGATAAGAGCACATACCATATCCGCGATAAACAAGCCCTTATAGGGTTTGTAGTAGTGTAATACTTTTTTTAATCTCTTCATATCTTTTCTCTCAGTTTATATTTTTATAGAATAATTCTACAACATTTTTTCTGTAAGGTCAAGTCCTTCTTTATTTTTCGGTTTATTGACATCAAGCTTGTGATATGATATAATCGACCTAAGGGTAGGGTCAGCTGTATCCGCTTGCACAGGCTTAATTGAATAAGCCCGGCTGATTTTACCGCTTTTAATAGATTATAACAATTGAAATATAAAAACACAGGAGGGCAAAATGAGAAATATAAAATATGTTTTATCTTTAATCCTTGTGATGGCAATTCTTCTTTCCTCATTATCTGTAAATATGACCGTAAATGCAGACGAAGCATCAGAGGTTATCGAAGAAGATGTAGTTATTGCCGATACTGCGGCTCAACGAGAGGATGACGAGCTTGAGGATGATATAGCCGAGGCTCCCTCCACCGTCACCGAAAAGGGTATGCAGTTCAAGATAGATAACCTTCAGGACGTAAAGTCCATCCGCTATGCCTACGGTGAATATGACACCGAAAAGGCTATAAAATACGGAGCTGACTCCGTCTCCCACAGCGCAAAGAATCTTCGCAAAAGGGGAGATTCCTGTGTATTGCAATTCCCCAAGGCAGGGCTTGTTTCTATAGTTATAACCTACAATGACGGTACCCGTGATTTCTATAAATATGACGTTATCAAGAGCTCTCCCACAGTTACCCGCGACGGAGGTAACACTATCACTTTCGGTAATCTTTCCGACCTTAAAGTACTTCGCTATGTCAAGGGCGAATATGACAGCTCCTACGATATCAAAAGAGCAAAGGGCTCTGTTGCAATCAGCGGAAAGACACTCACCTCCGATACATATACCGCCACTCTTGACCGTGAAACCTATACCTTCTGCGTACAGTATAACGATGAGAGCTATAACTACTATGTAACCGGCGTCTGCGGAGATAACCTCACATGGATCTATGATATGCAGAGTGCTACCCTTACAATCTCCGGCGAGGGGGAGATGTATAATTACAGTAACAAGATGCCTGCTCCTTGGTCTCTATATTCCGATGTAACTGAAAAGCTTATTGTAGGTGAAGGAACAAAAACTATAGGTAAATGTGGCTTTAGTGATTTCGAAATGCTTGTTGATATCTGCTTACCCACAACTCTTGAAATAATTAATAAATTTGGTTTTTCTGGTTGTAATTCTCTTATAAATATAACTCTTCCGAATAGTATTTATACTATAGAAAGCGGAGCGTTTGCATTTTGCGAAATACTTGAAACTGTTGATCTTGGAAATAGTGTAAAAACCATGGGACAGTATGTGTTCCATAATTGCAAGAAGCTTAAAGAACTTCATTTTCCGGATAGTATAGAATATTTGGATGATGCAATGGCATACGGTTGTGATTCATTAAGTGTCATAACTCTACCGGATAGACCCATCTATATAGGTGATAGTGCAATACCTCTTAAGGCGTATATCTCCAATCCGGATAATGCAAAGGATATTGATGAAGAGAACGGGTTATACTATGTGGGTAATCATTTAATAAGAGCGAATAAAACCGAAACCTGTATTCACGAAATAAGGGAAGGTACATTTTCTATTGCCGGATACACCTTTGACCACCGCTGTATCGGAAACACTTCGTATGTTAAGGTACCGGAAAGTGTAAACAGTATAGGAAGTAGTGCATTTTGCTATTACCCTCTCATTCTCTGCTATGAAAACTCTTGTGCGCACAAATACGCGATAGAAAGAGAACATAAATATATGCTAATTAATTAACATAGGATAGAGATTTTTATCTCTATCCTATGTTAATTAAGATTTATTCTTCATAGTTATTACCTTTTCGCTTTAACTATCAACAAACCGGGATTTAATTCGGATACCATCCTTTAAAAATCTTCCCTCAATTACGTAAGTTTTACCATCGTTGACAATATACGCACCGTCGGTTATTTTGTCTGATCTTATGTAAATTCTTATACAAGAAATTTGATCTAAATAACTTGTGTCCTCAAATGTAATTGTAGATTTTGTATTATCTACGTTGGAAACAATAAAGCTTTCAATATAAGCTCTATTGTAATTCTCTGTATTGAAATATTCCGTAAGAGGTACTTCAAAAAGGATATTATTGTTATCTTTATAGAATATAATTCTCCCTTCTCCCTTATAATTAAAATCAAAACCGTGTAATTCGATTGTTGTTTCATTAGAACATGGTATCAAACTTGTAGTTGACAAACCGGTTTCCGCCTTTAAATCTCCATATGTTTCACTTTCTTTATTTGTATCAATTTTGCAATTGTCATAGAGCTCGTACGAATCGGTTCTTTCAACAACAAACCTCGAACTCGGTTCACCTAAAATAGTAATACCCTCAAAATTCTCGGTAGTAGTGGTGTGAATATAATCTCGCACGTTGAAGCCGTCTGTTCTTGAGCATAACGAATTCTCAATCATCAATCCATGGCATACACCGTCTAAATTGATATGCTTGAATTCATCGGAAACATTCAAAGTATCGGTTTCAGGATCCTTGTCAATGATCCTCGTATTCCTGAGATCGATATATTTACTATCGACAAGGTGTATGCCGTACTCAGCATACTTCAAGCTTGTCTCATTACTAAGATTAACTCTGTATGCCTGACGTGTCTTAATAGCCGCAGATATACGGACATTATTGTAATGATCCATATATACCCCGGTACGGCAGCCGTCGATCAGAGCATCGATGCTTGTCTCGTATTTCCAAGACATTTTACCGGATATCTCATGATTAGTATTAACACACTTGATACCGTAATCAAAGGCTCCTGCAATACGAAGTCCTGAAGCTTCAACTCCCCATAGGATGCTCGGGTTTTCCGTTTCATCTACCCCTGCACCCTCGATCAGTAATGCTGTGCCATCGGTCACGTTATCCAAGGCTGCAACACAACCCTCATATTCTCCGCTTTCGATAAGCTTGACTATATTGATATCCTTAAGATATCGGGGCTTATTGCAGTCTGTATCGTCCTCGGGATTGGAAGCTATGCGGATAGCATTACCCTTGAAATTGTAGGGCACAATTACTGTTGCAAGTTTACCTATCAGGCGGCTCGAAGGATTCAAGGTAATACACTTAAATTCTTCGGGAGCAATATTAACGGTTATTTTATTTCCCGTTTCTTCATCAACTATTACCCTCTTATTTGAAGGAACGAATTCCAGAACCGCATCCCGGGCAAGCTCAAGCTCGCAATTTTCATAGACTACTAATTCACCGCTTATCTTATATGTACCACCGGGAACATAAACTCTACTGTTATTTTCAAGAGCTTCGGTAAATGCCGATGTATCATCGGCATTACCGTCACCTATAGATCCGTACAGCTTAACACTAACTCCTAAGTTCTTAAGGTTAAGTCTGTCGGGTTGTGTTAATAATCAAAGAAGGACGGCAGCTGCCGTCCTCTTAAATAACAATTATAACTTAAACAGAATTAACCTTTAATATCAAATGTGTAGTAGTTATAGCTCTCATCGTTATATTGAACACAGAAGGTATATGTACCGGGTTCAAGAGTTACGGTATAGGTATCGAAAGCAAGAGTTTTTCCGCTTATGGCAACAGAGCCGCTTGCTCTCTTGATATCGTAGGAGCTTTCATATTCACCCTTGGCATAGCGCAAAACCTTAAGATCAGTGAGATTACCGAAGGTTATCTCGTTCCCCTCTCTTGTAACGGTGGGCTCACTCTTTATAACCTCATATTTATAGAAGTCACGGCTTCCGTCATTGTAGGTCACAACTACAGAAACAAGTCCGGGTTTTGTGAACTGCAGGACACATGAATCTCCCCTTTTGCGAAGGTTCTTTGCGCTGTGGGAGACAGAATCAGCTCCGTATTTTATATCCTTTTCGGTGTCATAATCACCGTAAGCATAACGGATGGATTTTACCGATTCAAGATTGTCAATCTTGAACTGCATACCCTTTTTGGTAACAGTGGAATTTAAAAGCTGATAAGGGATCCCGTTTTCAATAGCATATTGATGTGCATAGGAGTTTTCATAGCATTTGATTGTTAGCTTGGGGCAGTATTTAAATGCATCCTGTCCGATCAAGATAACAGAAGAAGGAATGTATATACTTTCCAGATTTTCGCAACCGATAAAAGCCATGTATTCTATAGTTGTAACGCCATCGGGGATCTCCATGTTTTTTAATCCGGTACAGCAATAAAATGTCTGCTTTTCAATTCGGGTAATGTTTTTTGAAAGAGTGACAGTTTCAAAATCAGGACAGCATCGAAATGCACCTTCTCCTATGCTTGTAACACTGTCGGGAATAACCATATTCTTAACTGTACAGTATTCGAAGGCTATATCACCAATAGAAATAACTCCATCGGGAATGGTTATACTCGTAATATTAATATCGTCAGAGAAAGCCCCACCGCAAATATGTTTGATGTCTTGATTTACGGTAATACTTCCCGAAAAATCATCTACACGAATCAAACGGTCGCCTAAGTAAATTTGTCGATTTTTCATGGGTAAAGAACTATAAAAGGGGGTATTAGTAAAAGCAAGAAATCCTATATCAGTTAATGTGTCGGGAATTTCAATTTCAGATAAATTACTGTAATAGTAAAAAGCTTGTTTGTCTATCTTTTTAATATCCGGACCAATTATAACTTTTTTTATACTGCGACTATACTTATTCCATTCGCCAGATCTGGATATGGAACCGTTTCCCGAAAACGAAATAGCTCCGGTCTCTGTATCCAATCTCCATACCGTATTATGGTCGTCAATACCTTCGATCATTTCGGCATTTATCGGAAGCGCTGTTGACAAAGTTGAAAGTAAAAATGCTATAATAAGTGCCGAAGATAAGATCTTTTTGTATATTCTCATATATCGTCCTCCTGTATAATTTTAATCGGTAATATAATTATATCATATCCCTTTAATATGTCAATAGCAATGCTTTCGGTTTGAAGTTTGTGCTAAAATAAAACGAGACAGAACTTTGATTTGTTCTATCTCGTTATATTTTCAATTACTTAAAGTGAACCTAACATCAACCCTGATTCTTCAGAATTTTTTCGTTTAACCTTTGATATACCGTGCTTTGATATGAATTTGATCTTTTAATTCACCTAACTTAAAGGCATATTTATCATCATCTACTTCTATTGAAGAATTGTAGTTAAGTCCGGCTGAATCGCAACAAATTCTAAAATACTTTATAGTATTTGTATCATTAGTCTCACTTCCACTCGAATCTTGATTATCGTTTAAAGTATTAACACTAAACTCAGAAAGCGCTTTGTTGAAATTGAAATATATTTCGTCATTAATATATAATTCGTTATTAACATTTATGTCCTGAGCGGATACATAGAAAAGATACTTTTTTATATCATTTTCACTGTCATAGCCGTAGAATACTATTCTATGAAGGCCATGCTTAGTTCCGGCAAACAAATCAATATTTTTGAGTTTGACTGTTGCGCCAGCTGAACAACTAATATAATCTGTAGAAGTAATCCCTTCCTGTGGAACCATATCACCGTTAGAATTTATTCTGTAGTTCTTATAAAGATTAGCTGTATCATAATTTCCAATTTCAACAAACCTCGAACTCGGTTCACCTAAAATGGTAATACCCTCAAAATTCTCGGCAGTAGTGGTATGAATATAATCTCGCACGTTGAAGCCGTCTGTTCTTGAGCATAATGAATTCTCAATCATCAATCCATGGCATACACCGTCTAAATTGATATGCTTGAATTCATCGGAAACAGTCAAAGTATCGGTTTCAGGATCCTTGTCAATTATCCTTGAATTCCTGAGATCGATATATTTGCAACCTGCAAGATGTATGCCGTGTTCGGCATACTTCAAGCTTGTCTCATTACTAAGATTAACTCTGTATGCCTGACGTGTCTTAATAGCCGCAGATATACGGACATTATTGTAATGATCCATATATACCCCGGTACGGCAGCCGTCGATGAGAGCATCGATTTTTGTCTCATATTTCCAGGGTGTCTTTCCCGATTTCTCGTAGTTTGTATTGATACACCTTATACCGTAATCAAAGGCTCCTGCAATACGAAGTCCTGAAGCTTCAACTCCCCATAGGATGCTCGGGTTTTCCGTTTCATCTACCCCTGCACCCTCGATCAGTAATGCTGTGCCATCGGTCACGTTATCCAAGGCTGCAACACAACCCTCATATTCTCCGCTTTCGATAAGCTTGACTATATTGATATCCTTAAGATATCGGGGCTTATTGCAGTCTGTATCGTCCTCGGGATTGGAAGCTATGCGGATAGCATTACCCTTGAAATTGTAGGGCACAATTACTGTTGCACGATTACCTATCAGGCGGCTCGAAGGATTCAAGGTAATACACTTAAATTCTTCGGGAGCAATATTAACGGTTATTTTATTTCCCGTTTCTTCATCAACTATTACCCTCTTATTTGAAGGAACGAATTCCAGAACCGCATCCCGGGCAAGCTCAAGCTCACAGTTCTCCGGTACGGTAAGTTCACCTGTTATCTTATATGTACCACCGGGAACATAAACTCTACTGTTATTTTCAAGAGCTTCGGTAAATGCCGATGTATCATCGGCATTACCGTCACCTATAGCTCCGTAAAATTTAATGCTTACACCTAAATTCTTAAAGTTAAGCTTTTCAGCCTGTGTCAAATAAATTTTATTAGCACTCATTTTAATTACCTCCTTTTATCATCAGACCATTCAACAGATCATTCAACGTATTCATTCTTGACATAGATACCGTCCTTCAGGTAGTTCTTTCTAAAAGATATGGTATTACCGTTAACGGTTACCGACGAGTTATCAACTATGATATTGGTATTGCATGAGATACGGAAATACTTTGCTCCTGTGGGTACACTTATATCTGTCGAAACTGCTGCGTTGGAAATATGACTATAATTCTCATCATAAAATGCAATTAAACTGTCGCTGTCTCCATTGAAATCAATGTTGTTTACAGTTATCTCGATTGCATTTTCATCATTTCTACCGCAGTAAATCATACCGGTAGCAGTCATGCCGTATGCCGTTATTATTTCACCCGGATTAGTTTCATTATCGATCTTTCGGTCTACAAATAATGCACTCTTTGTGGTATCTGTGTTTAAACTGAAAAACTTTGAAACGGGTTCCTGCAAAATAGACATAGTGTCAAAGTTATTTGTATACTCGGTATAGATCAGATCCCTTATATTATAATCATCCATTTCATAATACGAGAAGTCATCAAGAATCAAGCCGTAACAATCATCGTCAAGTCTGATATGCTGATACATTATGTTATTTTCAGTATCATTTGGATCCAATTCCGGACCGCCGTGTGTCAATTTATTGGTCCAGTCCCATACTCTTGAGCCTATGAGGTTGGCATTGACACAATTATTAAGGTAAATACCATACTTGGCATACTTGTCACCTTTTATCGAAAGTCTCGGCTGTATCGACGTTGAAATATAAGCATGGTTACAGTGGTTAAGATAAACTCCGCATTCACAACCGTCTATAATACCGTCTATCTTCATATCATTGGTCCATGCCCAATGCATATATTCCTTACCCTTTTCATTTACATCCATAATCCAATTATTTGTTCCGTAAATACCGTATTCAAAGGCACCTGCTATACGAAGACCTGTAAATTCAAGTCCCCATATAAACGTAGAACCCTTTTTATCCGTTCTGCGATACCCCTCGATCAATACTGCCGTACCGTTACTTCCGCCATCAACAGAATGATGTAATCCCACCTTGTTAACGGGAATCGAATTATCTTCATTCTGTTGAATAGGTTTTGTTATATTAATATCCTTAAGATATCTGCCGGGCTTCCACTGAGGATCCCAAGCGGAAAAGGGCTCAACAGCAGAAAGTGAATCATCCGTAGGATGCGACCTCGTTGAAGCATAGATAACAATACCGTCAAAGTCATAGGGTACACGAATAGTAGCATGATTGCCAACAAGGCTGCTCAGCATATTTAACGTGATACACTTCTTGGCGGACTCGATCCTTTCATTATTCCAAAGTGCAATACCCGTGTTTTCGCCTATAGCGGGTTTATCGGTAGATGCCGCACCGGGAATATCAAATTCAAGCACCGCATCCTGCGCAAGCTCAAGCTCACAGTTGTCACGGACTACCAATTCTCCCTTAATCTTATATGTACCTCCGGGAACATAAACTCGTCTGTTGTTTAAAAGTGCTGTTTGGAAAGCTTCGGTATAATCCTTTTCTTCGCTCTCCTCGGGTTCAGTATAGTAATTTAGAACGCTTACACCGAGATTGGTGAGATTGTTCTTTTCTTCAGGTGTTAAATATTTGTTGTTATTATTAATGTGTTCGTAAATCATTGAATTTTCTCCTTTGTCATTTATTTCCATTATTTTCAAATTTGCATCTGTAAATCTTGTTGCAATCATAGATGCAGTAAAATAGTATTCAGACATACTATTGTTATTTATTTTTAACTGATCACTTTCTATACTTGCTATATATATTCCGTTTAGATAGAAGTTATAGAAGTCGTCTGCAGGATATACCGAAATTGTATTTATACCATAATATACATCATAGTATATATCCGAACATTTCGCAAGTTCTCCGTTAAAATAAGAAATATTTCCTTCGGAATTTATATACGTAATGATGTAATGGCTTAACTTAGTTGAATACGGTACAATTTCTGTAGTATCAAAATCTTCGCTTGAATACAAGGAGATCGAAAAACCTTCAAAATCATTGTCTGATTCCTTGTGTTTAGCTAATGATGCGCCAAGCAAACCGTTTGTCGGAAGCGCATTGGCATTTCCTGTAACAGCTATTATATCATCGGTGTTATTGATCAATGCGTAATTATAATTGCTGCCGTATGCATATTCAGGAACAGCATCTGTTCCGAGAGACTTGTTTGTCCAAGCAAAGGCGATACAACCTCGATAACCGTCATCCTCAATAAATGTTGTCTCAGACATGAACTTGCAGTCAAAGCCTTCATTCATATTGATACCGCCGGGAGAAACTCTTTTATTGTCGATGTTAACATATCTGTCGCCTGTATATTCCATAGAAATACAGGGTCTCCACTTGGAATTGTTCAGCCCTCCTACAATATAAACGTCTATATGTTCTTTGTAGTCAAGATAATCGCTGTTTAAGCACGAATCGAACTCTGAATAGGTTGGGGAAACCGATTTGGTATAATCATTATAATAAAATGCTTGGACATTATAATACTCATTAGCATTTTTATCATTATTGTTTAAATCAAAACTGCTCATTTTTTAAATTTCCTTTCTTTTTTCAATTTAGATTTTTGTTTTTAGTTTTTTCACCGTCCCCGCCTTGATATTGCGCGCTGATATCTTGGCGGGGTAAGTATATGGGTTTACTTAGTTGCACGTATTTTGATGTACGGGGCGGAATCCATCTCATTAGTA
>SVQZ01000002.1 GCA_015065105.1 Oscillospiraceae bacterium
TGAGCATATCCGAAACCTCCGATGAATGTTTGTCTGTCAACTTCATTCTATCAGATTTTTTCAGATATGCTCATCTTTTTTTGCCTATCTGTTAGGTTTCACCCCAACATTTAGTATAGAACCTTAATAATTACTTTCACACGTCCGACCGACTTTTTCGACAGTCTGAAGGCGGTTTTAAAAAACCGCCCTTTAATATATTGCTTATTTCATGTTGAAAGTATTGGAGAGGTCGGAAACCTTTTCGTTTACAACCTTCTTTTCCTTGGAGTTAGCAATTCTATCCTGGAGGATCTCCCAATAGAGCTCTCCGTCGTTAGGAATTTCTACCCAGTTATCGGTCCACTGAGAAAGAACCATTGCATTGGAAAGAGTTAAGCTGTTGATACCCTCTTCGCCGGGCGCGAGAAGCTCGGTGCCGTTAAGGATATGGTCAACGAAGTTCTGGGTTACTGTACGGTGGCCCTTTGTAAAGCCTGTAGCGATAACCTCTTCCTCGGTGTATTCAAGGGCGCCGAAGCTGTCGTCTGCCTTGAAGCAGTATTCTCTTTCGTCCATACCGAGACGGTAGAAGGTGAGCTTGCCGAATTCGTAAACAAGCTTACCCTTTGTGCCTGTGATCTCGAGACGGTTTGTGCCGGGATATTCACCTGTTGTGGTGATGAATACACCTGTGGAGCCGTCAGCATATTCGGTATATGCGGTAACCTCGTCTTCAACCTCGATATCATGATACTTACCGAAGGAAGCAAATGCACGAACACGGGTAGGCATACCCATGATCCACTGCCAGAGGTCGAGCTGATGAGGACACTGGTTGATAAGAACACCGCCGCCTTCACCGGAATATGTAGCTCTCCATCCGCCGCTGTTGTAATAGTCCTGAGTACGGTACCAGTTGGTGATTATCCAGATGCTTCTCTTGATATCGCCGAGCTCGCCGCCCTTGACCATTTCTCTGATCTTCTGATAATAAGGCTCGGGACGGCAGTTGAACATAAGTCCGAACACCTTGCCCGATTTCTTTGCCGCATCGATAAAGTCCTTTGCGTGCTTGGTATAAACGCCGATAGGCTTTTCACTCATAACGTGAAGACCCTTTTCAAAAGCATAGATACCGATAACGGGATGTAAATAGTGGGGAGTAGCGATGATGATAGCATCGATCTCACCGGAATCGATCATTTCCTTATAGTCTGTATAAAGCTTGATATCGGGGTTAACCTCGTCTCTTACCCAGTCAAGTCTGTCTTGCTTGATGTCACACGCTGCAGTAATTGTTGCACCAATTACCTTGCCTTCGTTGAGGTAGAGAACATGGGAACAACCCATATTACCAACACCGACAACGCCGAATCTTAAAGTTTTTTCCATGATTTTATACTCCGTTTTTTAAGTATAATCCCACCGCAGTGCGGTGGGATCAAAAATTACAAGGATTATTCAGCAGCTTCTTCTGCTGCTGCTTCTTCAACAACTTCTTCCGCCGCTTCTTCAACGATTTCTACTTCGATTTCTTCCTCTTCTTCAAGGAGAGCTCTCATAGAAAGGCTGATCTTGTGGTTTTCTTCGTCAATTTCTGTGATCTTTGCATCTACAACCTGACCGATTTCAAGAACGTCAGCGGGCTTGCCGATCTTCTTGTTTGCGATCTGGGAGATGTGGATGAGACCGTCTGCGCCGGGGATAACCTCAGCAAATGCGCCGAAGGGCATCATGGAAACGATCTTAACCTGAGCAACGTCGCCCTCGGAATACTGGTTGGTGAAGAGAGTCCAGGGATTGGTTTCTTCGGTCTTGTGTCCGAGAGAAATTCTCTTCTTTTCAACATCGAAATCAAGAACGAATACGTCAAGAGTATCACCAACAGAAACAACCTCTGCGGGATTCTTGATGCGCTTCCAGGAAAGCTCGGTAAGATGAACCATACCGTCAACGGGACCGAGGTTTACGAATGCGCCGTAGCTTGTAAGGGACTTAACCTTGCCGGTAAACTTCTTGTCCTTTTCGAGAGTTGCCCAGAATTCTGCCTCAGCTGCCTTCTTCTCTTCACGTGCAACAACGCGGATAGAAGCAACTGCGCGCTTTCTCTGTTCGTTAACATCAATGATCTTAACCTTATGTACAGTACCCTGAAGCACGCTTAAATCAGCGTCCTTTGCAAGACCGGACTGGGATGCGGGGATAAATACCTTAACAGAATTGAGAACGATGATAACACCGCCGCGTACGACCTCTGTGATCTTACCTTCAAGAACAGTACCTTCGTTGTAAGCTGTAACGATGCTTTCCCATTTTTCGGAAGCTTCGATACGGCGGCGGCTTAATGTAGCCACACCGTCAACGTCGCTTACACGAACTGCAACAGCGGTAACGCTGTCGCCAACCTTGTAAAGGTCGGTAAGCTTAACCATGGGATCGATAATGTCGTTAGATGTGATAATTCCTGTAACCTTGGCACCAAGGTCAACATGAACTTCAGCGTCAGTAACTGACAACACTGTTCCGGTAACGGTATCTCCTGTATTTAAAGTTTTGAATGATGCATCGAGTAATTCAGCGAAGTTTTCGCCGGTTGTGAGTTCTTTTTCACTCATTTTCTTCTTTACCTCCTTAATAATGCTGCCCGGCGTTGATGCGCCTGCAGCTATTCCCACCTTCATGCGGGGAGTTAACTTTATATCGGGCAGATCGTTGATATCTTCAACAAAGTAGGTCTCGGGCTGATTTTTGCGGGCTATCTCATAAAGCTTGTTGGTATTGGAACTGTCTTTACCGCCTATGACCAGCATCAGATCAACTCTCTTTGAGAGGTCATCAACCTCTTCCTGCCGATTTTCAGTAACACTACATATTGTATCAAAAATAAATGGATTTGTACAGACCTTTTTGAGATTTTTTTGACTTTTTTCCCATTCCGATAATTTTTGTGTCGTTTGAGACACACATAACAGCTTTTTATTGGTCATTTTGCCATAATCGAGGTCTTGGGACTTCTCAAAAACAAGATAATCTCCGTCAACGTAGGAGCAGATCCCCTGTACCTCGGGATGACCGATGTTGCCGAAAATAAGAGTAAGGTCTGCATCCTTTGAATGCTTCTCAACTATTTTGTGTATCTTTTTTACATGGGGACAGGTCATGTCGCAGATCCCGAAATAAGGATTAAGCTCTGCGTATCTGTTCAGCTTGTCGCTTATCTCCTTTACCGCACCGTGGGCGCGGATAACTATAACGCAGGGATTAT
Organism: Oscillospiraceae bacterium; assembly: GCA_015065105.1. Classification (GTDB taxonomy): domain Bacteria; phylum Bacillota; class Clostridia; order Oscillospirales; family CAG-272; genus RGIG7300. Next base: position 3,248 of record SVQZ01000002.1, read on the forward strand.
TTTCGTTTGTTTTTTCAAAAACGCGGTCGATATCCCCGCCCTCTATTACCTCTACTCCTCTCTGAGCAAAGGATGAAACTATTGTGGGATTATGAATAAGCTTCCCTAAGGTATATATCTTTACGTTGCTTTCCGAGAGAAGCTTTTCCACAGAATCAACGGCTCTTTCCACACCGAAGCAAAAGCCCGCAAGGGAAGCGATCTCGATGTTCATATTATTTTGCCCCCTTTTCGTGAAGCTTGAGTATTTCGGAGAATATCTTATCGGTAGCCGCTATCTGTTCCTCATGATTACCCTTTTCGAAGCCTAACTCATTATAGGAAATAGGCTTGCCTATTATAACGTCTATCGCTCTGAAGAGCTTGACCTTATAGTCCTTTGTGATTATGGCAACCGGAAGGATATTTGCATGGGCTCTCCATGCTATCATTCCTGCTCCCGGCTTTACCGAGGAATCCTTCGGATGGACCCCCTTGTATCTTGTTCCCTGGGGAAAGATGCCGACCGTTCCTCCCTCTCTTAAAAGAGAGATGCTCTTTTTTATTGCCGCAACGTCACCTGCGCCTCTTTTTATCGGGAAGGTGCCCATTGCCTTTAAGAATTGCTTTAACAGGGGTATTTTGAAAAGCTCCGCCTTTGCCATGTAGCATATTTTACGCTTGGGTATTGCTGCGCTTATAAATATAACGTCGGTGGCGGAAATATGGTTTGAGCAGACCATAAGAGCGCCCTCCTTCGGTATATTCTCAACACCGTGGCAGCGGATACGAAAAAGCGCTTTGCATATCGGTGCCGCAGAGTTTCGTACTATAGAATAAAAACTCATTTTTAACCTCTTCCAACTATAGCTTCGTCGATAATTCTGATTATTTCATCCACACTTTCCTCAATACCGAATTCGGTATTGTCGAAGAATATTGCGTCTTCGGCGGGTACTGCGGGAGCTATTTCGCGGCTTGAATCTGCTTTGTCGCGTTTTATCATATCGGAAAGCACCTCTTCATAGCTTGTGTCAACGCCCTTTTCCAAAAGCTCTTTATATCTTCTTTTTGCTCTGCCTTCATTTGAAGCGGTCATGAATATCTTAACGGTGGCATCGGGAAGGATAACTGTTCCGATATCGCGTCCGTCCATTATAACGTCATGCTTTTTTGCCATATCTCTCTGAAGGTCAAGAAGAAATGCTCTTACCTCCGGGATGGCGGATACCGCTGAGGCATACATGGAGATTTCGGGCAAACGGATGTCCCCGCTTACGTCCTCGCCGTTAAGATATACGCGCTGTACTCCTTCAACGTATCCAAGCTCAAGGAATATTTCAGGGAGAGTTGCCTTTATGCCCTCTTTATCCTCCTTTGCGATACCCTTACGGCATACGTAAAGACCGATAGAACGGTAAAGAGCGCCTGTATCAACGTAAATATATCCTTTTTTCTTTGCTACAGCCTTCGCTATAGTGCTTTTTCCCGCACCGGAAGGACCGTCGATTGCTATGTTTATCATAAAAAACCTCCGTAAATCAAGAATTGATGATCGCGTTTGCCGCGGCATTTGCTGTGGAAAAGGCTATCTGCAGATTAAATCCGCCGGTGTATGCGTCAACATCGAGGACCTCTCCTGCAAAGTAGAGACCCGGGATAAGCTTTGACTCCATAGTTTTGGGGTTTATTTCCTTTACGTCAACACCGCCCGAGGTGACTATTGCTTCGGATATGGGACGCAAGCCCTTGGCTGTATATGTAAGCCTTTTCAGAGTATCAACTATACGTTTTCTCTCTTCCTTGGTTATCGAATTCACCTTTTTCGTTTCGGGGATACCTACTGTCTTTACGAAAACGGGTATCATTTTCTGAGGGAGAAGATCGCCCAAAGAATTTATAAAATCCTTGTTCTGATATTTCTTGAAATCGTTTAGGATTCTTGTATCAAGAGTCTTTTCATCAAGGGCGGGCTTAAGATCTATAAATATCTTATATTTGTCCTTTTCTATATCATGCATATTTGAAGAAGCGGAAAGGACCAGGGGACCGGTTATTCCGAAATGGGTAAACAGCATTTCACCCTGCTCGGAAAAGATTATTTTTTTCTTTTGAGTGTTGTAGATATCAAGTCTTACGTTACGAAGCGAAAGACCCATCATCTCCGCCGGCTCTTTTTCTTCTGTTACTATCGGTATAAGAGAGGGAATAAGCGGGGTGATACTGTGTCCCGCCTGCCTGGCAAGGGTATAGCCGTCACCCGTTGAGCCTGTTAAGGGATAGGAAGCACCGCCTGTGGCTATAAGTACCCTGTCGAAGGAATACTTTTTCTTTTCGGTTATGATACCGCAAACACAAGAGTTCCCGATCACAATATCGGTAACTCTTTCGTTTACAGGCTTGACTCCCATATACCTTTTCATTGCGTCAACGATATCGTAGGCTCTGTCGCTTACAGGGAATACTCTGTTTCCTCTTTCCGTTTTAAGCGGTACTCCCAGCGATTCGAAAAGCTCGATCGTGTCGCTTGGTGTGAAGGAGTAGATGGAGCTCATCATAAAACGGGGGTTTTTTACCACATTTGTAAGAAATTCCTCGGGGGTACAGTTGTTCGTAAGGTTGCATCTGCCCTTTCCCGTTATGGCAAGCTTCCGTCCCGGCTTATCGTTTCTTTCGAATACGGTTACGTCCATGCCTGCTTCTCTGAGTCTGCCTGCCGCAAGCATTCCTGCGGCACCTGCTCCTATTATTGCAATTTTTTCTGTCATTTTATAGTGTAAAATTTATCTCCGTTATAAATTATTTGGATTTACGTCTATTGAAATTGAAAATTTTCCCGATGCTTTTGCCATAGCCTCCTTGATAAGGAAGGCGAGTAAAGCTCTTGTAGGCTTGTTGGAGATCCCCTTTATAACGAATCTCCAGCGGAATTTTTCATTTATTTTATATATCGGTGCCTCAAAGGGGCCGAATATCTGAAGCTTGACTGCGGGGTTGTTCTTTAAAAGATCCTTTAATCTGTCATAAAGCTTTCTGCATACGTTGATACACTCCTCCTCGAATCTACTGCTTACGGTGATAAGGAATATATCGCAGAAGGGAGGAAAAACAAGAGAACGGCGCAGAGCTATTTCGTTTTTATAAAAGCTTTTGTAGTCTTGGGCGGCAGCTAATTTAAGGGTGGGGTGCTCGGGATTGAAGGTCTGGATAACGGCCTTGCCGGCTTTAGACGCTCTGCCCGCTCTGCCTACTACCTGAGTTATGATGGAAAAAGTACGCTCTCCTGCCCGGAAATCGTCGAGATAAAGCGACATATCCGCCAATAATACTCCCGAAAGAGTTACGTCGGGAAAGTCATGGCCCTTTGTTACCATCTGTGTTCCTAAAAGTATATCCCCTTTATGGTTACGAAAGGCTGTTAGCATTTCCTCATAGGAGGACTTTGTTCCGGTGGTGTCCGCATCCATACGAAGCACCTCTTTTTCGGGGAAAAGGTCTTTTAATTCCTCCTCGACCTTCTGGGTACCGTAACCGAGGCTCTGTATATGTTCACCGCCGCAGTTGGGGCATTTTTGAGGCATCTTTGAAGAATAACCGCAGTAATGGCAGACCAATTTCGGACCGCTTCTGTAGTTATGACGGGTAAGGGATACCGAGCAGTGAGGGCACATTATCACCTCACCGCATTGGGGACAGCTTGCATAGCTCGAATATCCTCTGCGGTTAAGAAATATAACAGCCTGATTTCCCGCATCGGTTGCGTTTGCTATTTCATTTCGTAAACGTGAACCGATGGCAGAAAGCGAGCCCTTGTTGAATTCCTCTCGCATATCGACTATTTCCGCCTCGGGAAGAAGCGCCTCTCCGTATCTCGAGGTAAGCTCTATTAATTCATAGTCACCCTTTTCAGCCTTGTAATAGCTTCCCACAGATGGGGTAGCTGAGGCTAAAAGCATCATGGCGCTATGATATCCGCATCTGAATCTTGCGATATCGACAGCGGCATACTTGGGATTGTTTTCCGATTTATAGGTATGCTCCTGCTCTTCGTCGATTACTATCATACCCAGCTTTGAAAAGGGAGCGAAAATTGCGCTTCTTGTACCGATACAAACGTTTACAAGTCCCTGTTCCATACGGCGGTACGCATCGTAGCGCTCACCTTGTGAAAGGGAAGAGTGCATTACTGCGATATTATCGCCGTAATATGCTCCGAATACCGAAAGGGTCTGGGGGGTAAGAGATATTTCGGGAACAAGGATTATTACCTGCTTTCCCATTGAAAGCACTTTATCCGTTACTGACTTTATAACGCTTGTCTTACCGCTTCCGGTAACACCGTGTAATAAAGCGGCGCAGGGAGCGTTTGAATCAAGCATTTTGCAGAGTCTTTCGTGAGCTCTTGCTTGCTCGCCGCTTAAGTGCAGCTCCTTTGAAGGGCTTTCACCTTCGGGAAAATCATAAGGATTACGGTATAGGTCAACTCTTTCGTTTTTGATAAGTCCCTTTTTTTCAAGATTCTTTATTTGGGCGGAGGAAGCGTCAAGCTCCTGCTTTATATAAATATCGGTTGCCCTTCCGCATTCGCATACAAACCGTAGTATATCGATAAGCTTTTCGCTTCGCAGCTTTTTTTTACCGCTGATATATTCATCGGCAAGAGGTGTTACCGTAAGATAATTTAAATACTTGTTGCTTGTATTTTCTTTAAATTCAAAATCACGGTTGATATACTTGCCCTTTATAAGCGACGTAAGGATATCTTCTACAGGCATATTAAGCTGTTTTTCTATATGACCCCGGGTCATACGTATATTATCCTTTATTGTGTTATAAACGAGAATATATTTTGATTCAAGGGATACGGGAGGCTCGGAAGCCTCGTTTACCGTATAGTAAAAGCCTAATTTAGCAAATGCTGCCGAGGGTAGTATTGCTCTTACCGCATCACCTGTGGTGCAAAAGCATCTTTCCTTTAAAAAATCCACCAGCTTAAGCTGTTCCTTATTTAATACAGGGGAATCGGTCATAAGTGAGCGTATGGGCTTTAATTGAGAAATATTGCACTCCGGATCGTTTGTGAGCTCGGTTACAAGGGCATTTTGGGCATGGTTTCCCATACCGAAGGGTACTGCGGCAAAAATACCTGCGCAGATATTACCGCGCAGGTCATTGGGTACGAAATATTCGTAGGCGCGGTCTGCCTGATATGGAAGGTCCAATATATATACGCGTGCGCAAAGATATTCGGACATACCGTCACCTCCGTTGGATTTTGTTTGAATTTACATTGTTGTGTTTTCGGGAACGGTTTCGTCCGAAATAACGTAAGTGCCGTCGTTCAAGCGGTTAACTGCGGTCGTAACAGCCTTTTCGTCGCGGATCTCCTTCTTTATCATGGATGCGATAGACTTATCGGTATCCTTGCTTGCGAGAAGCTTTTCTGCAACTGCGCGCTGTTCAACGTATTCATCGGTTATTGCTCTTGCACACTTTGCGGAAGCAATAACAAGGGTATATCTGTTGTATTTGCCTTCGTTGGAAAGCTGTTCGGGGGTGGGATAGATCATTTTAATTTACCTCTCTTCAAATATTAAAAAACTTGTTATAAAAATTCTTATTGCGTTTTGTTGAATGTTTTTCCGATTCGATTATCGAAATGAAATTGCTTGACACCTCGTCTATATCGTCGTTTATAAGAAGATAATCATATTCGTCAAAGAACTTCAATTCCTCGCGGGAACGCTCGAGTCGGTTTTTTATATCATCCTCGGTGTTTGTTCCTCTGCCTCTTAATCTTGCCTCGAGAATATCGTAGCTCGGGGGAACAACAAGTATAAGCAGAGCTTCGGGAAATTTTTTCTTTATCTGCATTGCACCGTCAACCTCTATCTCAAGGATAACGTTTTTGCCGTTACAAAGATCCTTTTCGATAACCGTACGCAGAGTTCCGTAATAATTTCCGCAATAGCACGTATGCTCTACCACCGTATCGTCGGCTATAAGCTCTTCAAAGCGCTCCTTTGTGATAAAGTGATAATGAACTCCGTCCTCCTCTCCGGGACGGGGGGCGCGGGTGGTTGCGGAGACCGAATATACAAAGTCTTTTGATTTTTCGAATACCGCATTGAGTACGGTACCCTTGCCCGAGCCTGCGGGACCGGATACCACGATAAGTATTCCTCTGTTTTCTGCCATATTATTCTTCCTCGCTATCTTCTTTTTCACTTTCAAGGTTGAAACGGTTGAGTACCCTTTCGGGCTCAAGGGCGCAAAGAACAACGTGGTCGCTGTCGGTGATTATAACAGATCTGGTCTTTTTACCGCAGGAAGCGTCTATAGCTCTTCCGCTTTCCTTTGCGTCTATTATCATTCGCTTTATCGGTGCGGCTTCGGGAGACACCACCGATACTATTCTTTCGCGTACAAGGAGATTCCCGTATCCTATGTTTATAAGCTTCATGGTTTTACTCTATATTCTGTATTTGTTCTCTTATCTTTTCGAGAATCGCCTTCATTTCAACAACAAGATGGGCGATCTGAGCATCATTGCACTTGGAGCCTGTAGTATTTACCTCCCGGTTCATTTCCTGAAGCAAAAAGTCTATTCTTTTTGCGAGAGGCTCATTTGATTCAAGCATTTCGTCAAATGCCTTGAAATGACTCGCAAGACGCACCAGCTCCTCGTCTATAGCTATCTTGTCGGCGAATATTGCACATTCTGTAAGTATGCGCTGCTCATCAGGTTCTATTGACATCGTTTCAAGCGTTGCACGGAGCTTTGTCTCAAGACGTGCGCGGTATTTCTCAACACCTGCCTCGGAAAGTGATCCTATCTCGGCTGCCAATTCCATAAGACGCTCCTTCTTTGCCGCGAGATCCATGCAGATACGCTCGCCTTCCTTGCTTCTCATGCCGTTATATTCCGCAATAGCCGCATCCAAAACAGGAAGAAGCTCGTTCCAATCCTTTTCGGTATCCTCCTCGGGACGTACGACCGTGAATATATCGCGGTTCTGCGCCACAGCCATAGTGGTTATATCGTCCTTTAAAGAGAAGGTATCTCTTAACTCGCATAATGCCTTGTAATAGCTTTCGGCATATGCGGGATCGAGATGCATCTCGATTCCCTCACTTTCGATAAGCTCAACGGAGATATGTACGTCAACCTTACCTCTGGAGGTAGCATTCTTCTGAACGTATGAACGTACCTTTTCCTCAAGATGGCTGAATCTTCTTGATATTCTTATGCTGCAGTCAAAAAACCTGTTATTTACCGATTTTATATCAACGGTTATATTTTTACCGCTTGTCTGGGCAGCTGCTCTGCCGTATGCGGTCATACTTTTTATCATATAAGTACCTCATCTGATAGTGCGTTACATTATATTCTACTATATTATTATAATTTTGTCAACGAAAATTCAAGTTATTCCTTTTCGATATTGAGAGATTTTTGCAACAACAGATTACATTCGCCCCCTGCAACGATAATATGGTCGATAAGACGCTTGTTCATCGGCAGAAAGGCTCGGTATATCTCTCTTGTAACTGAAAGATCAAAATCGGAGGGCTCAAGACTTCCCGAGGGATGATTATGGGCAAGCAGAAAGTTTACTGCATTATGCTCGAATACCGATTCGGCGATTATCTGGGGATTAAGAGACGTTGAATTCGGGTCGCCCTTCTGGATGGGAGTATGTGCGATAAGCTTCATGGAGGCGTCGAACATAAACAATTCAACGTATTCCTCGCTCTGACCTATAAAATGGTTTATAAGCAGTTCGGTTATATCGTCCATGGTTTTGAAAACTCTTTTTCCCGTGCTCTTATCGATCATATATCTTCTTGCAAGTTCGGGGATAATAGAAAAAAGAGTTGCGGTGTTAGTACCTACACCATTCTGCTTTAAAAAATCGGAGTAGCCTGCATCAAATACCGCCGAAAGGGAACCGTATTTGTTGAGTAAACGGTGCGCGGTTTCGTTGGTATCGCAACGCGGTATCGAAAAGAAAAGCATGAGCTCTAACACCTGATGATCGTTAAAGCTCTCCAATCCGTTTTGTAAAAATCTTTCTCTTGTTCTTTGTCTGTGTTTTTCGTGAAGATTCTCTTTCATAGTCGTTTCCTCAATATACAATTGTTGATAGATAGTCTTATTATTATAGCATTTACGGTAAGTTTTTTCAAGTATTTTATTATGATATCATTATTTATTCATAATTATGGGGTACAATTATGCTATTGAATATAATACTGAATGATTTTTTCGGAGGATAATATTATGAAGCTCAATAAACTTACAGGCTTTGACGGTGTTAAGGGTCCTGTTGTTACTATTGTAATGGACGGAATCGGCTTGACCGAAAACGAGGCGGGAAACGCTATCAAGGTTGCTACTACCCCCACTCTTGATATGCTTATGTCAAAATACCCCATGGTAAGCCTTAAGGCTCACGGTACTGCCGTTGGTCTTCCCTCTGACGAGGATATGGGTAACAGTGAGGTTGGACATAATGCTCTCGGCTCGGGCCAGGTATTCAGCCAGGGCGCAAAGCTTGTTTCCGAGTCTATCGAAAACGGTAAGATGTTTACAAGCGATACATGGTGCACACTCACCGATAACGTAAAGAATAACGATTCCACCCTTCACTTTATGGGACTTTTCTCTGACGGTAACGTTCACTCCCATATCGATCACTTGAAGGCAATGCTTGCAAAGGCAAAGGAATGCGGTGTTAAGAAGGTAAGAGTTCATATCCTTCTTGACGGACGTGACGTGGGCGAGACCTCCGCTCTTGAATACGTTGATCCCTTTGAAGCATATCTCGATACTCTCCGCGATGAAAGCTTTGACGTTATGATCGCTTCGGGCGGCGGACGTATGAAGATCACCATGGACCGTTACGAAGCTAACTGGGCAATGGTTGAAGCAGGCTGGAAGACACACGTTTTAGGCGAGGGTACACAGTATGCATCCGCACATGAGGCTATCGAGGCGCTCAGAGCGGCTACAGGAGCTATCGACCAGGATCTTGACCCCTTCGTTATTGCACGCGACGGCAAGGCAGTCGGAACCATCGAGGATAATGACAGCGTTATCTTCTTTAACTTCCGCGGCGACCGTTCCATTGAGATCAGTGTTGCTTTTGAAGCTGAAAGCTTTGATAAGTTTGACCGTGTACGTTTCCCCAAGGTTATGTATGCAGGTATGCTTGAATATGACGGAGATCTTCACATTCCTTCCCGTTACCTTGTAAATCCCCCCGAGATAACCAATACCATGGGTGAATATCTTGCGGATACAGGGGTAAAGCAGCTTGCTATCTCCGAAACACAGAAATACGGTCACGTTACCTACTTCTGGAACGGTAACAAGAGCGGCAAATTCAGCGAGGAGCTTGAAACATATATTGAGATCCCTTCCGACGTTGTTCCCTTTGAGCAGAGACCCTGGATGAAGTGTGCGGAGATCACCGATAAGCTTATTGAAATGCTTGAGAGCGGCGAGTATAAGTATCTGCGCTGCAACTATCCCAACGGCGATATGGTAGGCCATACAGGCAGTATGTTAGCAACAGAGGTGAGTGTTGAGGCTCTTGACCTCCAGCTTGCAAGACTTCTTGCGGTTATTGATAAGCTCGAGGGTGTTGCTATCATCACAGCTGACCACGGCAATGCAGACGAGATGTATGAGATCGACAAGAAGACCAAGGGAGCAAAGCTTAATAAGGACGGCACACCCAAGGCAAAGACCAGCCATACACTCAATCCCGTACCCTGCATCATCTACGATAACTTCTATGCAGATAAGTACACAGTTATCAAGGACGGTTCCTACGGACTTTCCAATGTTGCGGCTACCACCGTTAACCTTCTCGGTTATGAAGCACCTGAAATGTGGGACGCTTCTGTAATTGAGGTAAAGTAATTAAAAAATAATTTCAGAAAGGAGGCAATTTTATGTCCGAAAATAAAAAAAGCGGGGCAGAGGTTGCCTCCTCTTCGCTTTTTCTTGATTCTCTTAACAGAGCAAGCGATGATGATATATGTGCAATAACGGAGGAATGGGAGAAAAAACGAAGCGCCGAGCGTAAAAGCAATATCATCCGATATATTCTCATGGGCTTTTTCATACTTGTGGCTCTTATAAGCGTTATTTCTATAGTGAGAACTCTTGCGGGCTACAGAAAAGCAGAGAATTTTTATTCGGATATGTATGCTTATCTTGACGACGGCGGAGCTTCTATTGCTTCGGAGACTGCAAGGATCCCCTCTCTTGATTCGTTCGGAACGGTTAACGGTCCGAAGGGTTCAAGCTCTGCGGTTTATAACCAACTGTTTTTGAGAATGAGAACAAGGATACTTTCCTTGAAGGAGATAAATCCCGATATATACGGTTGGGTAATAGTGCCGGGCACCGAGAATATCGACTATCCCGTTCTTCAGGGAACCGATAACGATTTTTATCTGAATCACGAATATACCAAGGGATATATGCAGGCGGGCTCAATATATGCGGACTATCATTGCGACAGAGAGGTTGAAAGAAATTTCAATACTGTTCTGTACGGGCATAATATGCAGAATGACATGATGTTCAGCGAGCTTATAAAATTCCTTGATAAAGATTTTTTTGAAAAGAACGAATACGTTTATCTCTATACAGAGAACGGTATTTATACCTACCGTATCTTTTCTGTATTCAAGGCGGATTACCGTTCGGGTTACGTTGAAACAGGCTTTCCCTCCGAGGAAGACTTTATTACCTTTGCAAAGGATATGAAGTCAAAGTCTATGTATGAAAGAACGGGAATAGAGTTTGACGAAAACAGCCGTATAATCACTCTTTCTACCTGTACCAACGGTCTGAAGAGTGACAGATACTGCGTTCAGGGGCTTTTGGTTGATGTATATTACCAACCCTGATTTGACAAATAAAAAAGGATATGCTAAAATAAACTGACTAAGCTATACGGTCGCGCGGTATCATGCCGAAAGGTAGTACCGTGAGGAAAGTCCGGGCTTCACAGGACAGGATAACGGATAACGTCCGCCGAGGGTGACCTCAGGGAAAGTGCAACAGAAATAAACCGCCGTATTTATACGGTAAGGATGGAAAGGCGAGGTAAGAGCTCACCGGCACACTGGCGACTTTGTGCAAATGTAAACCCTATCCGAAGCAACACCGTATGTGGGAGCAGATCTTCTGATGTCTGTCCGGCAGAATCCCACGGGTGGCACAGAGCTTTGCGGTAACGTAAAGACAAGATAGATGACCGTACACGACAGAACCCGGCTTATTGCTTGGTCAAAACATAAAAAACAAAAGGGCTGTCTCAAATGCGTTTTTTCGCATTTGAGACAGCCCTATTATATTATAAAAGACTTAATTATTCAGCGTCTGCTTCTTCGCAGTCACAATCGCAATCGCAATCGCAATCACAGTCACATTCATCGTCGCAATCGCAGTTGCAGTCACAGCAGTCCCATTCGTCCCATTCATCGCAATCGCAGTCATCGGGACCGTAGATATATTCTTCTGCGTCACCGAGATCCTCGTCGATCTCTTCGATATATGCTTCGAGGGTGTCAACGTCCTCTTCAAGATCGGTAACGTAAAGAGCGAGCTCGTTTACGCAGTCGATAAGAGCGTTGATAAGCTTGGTTTCGGGCTTAGCGGGATCAAGAGCGATGCCCTCTGCAAGACCCTTTAAATAAGCTGCCTTTTCAGTAATGTTCATTTTCATTACCTCCTTAATATTTTATGTTAAATAATAGGGTTTAAGCTATTATTATATCGGGCATTATGAGGATGGTTCAAATTAAACTCTATACCCGATTATTGCCGACAGGGGCTCCGTCGTTAATATAATAAACCAAAATCTATTATATTTCGGGTACTAAAGATAAGGATCAAATCGAACTTCATACCCGATTATTGCCGGCAGGGGCTCCCTGTTATGCTCTTTCGAGATATTCGCCTGTACGGGTATCGATGCGGAGAACGTTACCGATCTCGATGAACAAGGGAACCTTAATGGTTGCGCCTGTTTCAAGAGTAGCGGGCTTTGTAGCACCCTGAGCTGTATCGCCCTTGAAGCCGGGCTCGGTATCGGTTACCTCAAGTTCAACGAACATGGGGGGTTCAACTGCGAAGATGTCGCCCTTATAGGAAACGATCTTACACATCATCTCTTCCTTTACAAATCTGAAGTTGTCGTCAAGCTTGTCCTGACCGATAGGAAGCTGCTCATAGCTTTCCATATCCATGAAGTAGTAAAGATCACCGTCGGTATAAAGATACTGCATTTCTCTTCTTTCTACCTGTGCATTCTCAAATTTGTCTGTAGGGCTGAATGTACGCTCTACAACTGCACCTGTCTTAACGTTCTTGCACTTTGTACGAACGAAAGCGGCACCCTTACCGGGCTTTACGTGCTGGAATTCAACTACCTGAAGTACGTTGCCCTCCATTTCAAAAGTTAAGCCGTTTCTGAAATCACCAGCTGTTACCATAGTATATAACCTCCAAATTGTTTTTAAACGTATTTTCTTTATTTTACATTAAATCAAGTGATATTTCAAGGGTTTTTAATAAATTTCTATCAAATCTTTAGAACTTTTTGTGATATTGACTACCGTCCCGGGGTAAAAAATGAGCATATCCTCTATTCTGACACCGTATTTACCCTCTAAATAGATGCCGGGCTCACAGGTTACAACGTGTCCCGTGTCCAGCTTTTTTTCCAAAGCATATGGTGAAAGGTTGGGAGCTTCGTGAATATCCATACCCACACCGTGACCGAGGCTGTGTCCGAAGCAGCCCTTATATCCCATGTCATTTATATGATCTCTGGCAAGAGCGTCCGCATCACGGCAGATAATACCGTGCTTTATTCCCTCTATTGCTCTTTTCTGCGCTTCAAGGACTGTGTTATAGACCCGCTTCATTTCCTCGTTGGCTCTGCCTATACAAACGGTTCTTGTCATGTCCGAGCAATATCCGTTGTATATTGCTCCGAAATCCATTGTAAGGAAGCCTTTTTCAAGCTTGCGGTCTCTCGGCACTCCGTGGGGCATTGAGGAGGCGGTACCCGATACTGCAATAGTTTCGAAGGAGATACCGTCGGCGCCGAGCCGTCTCATTTCAAACTCAAGCTCAAGGGCTGTCTCACGCTCTGTTCTTTCGGGTGTAATAAAATCTAAAATATGCTCAAATGCCTTTTCGGCTATTCTCTGTGCGCGGATTATATTATCAAATTCAGATAAGTCCTTGTATTCGCGCAATTCGGATATGACAGCGCCGATACCCTTTAACTGAACGCAAGGAAGATCCTCCGAAAGTCTGTGATATTCCGATACTGTCAGATGTCTGTCCTCATATCCCAAAACAGCTACTTCGTTATCCTTCAAGGCGTCTGCGAGCCATTTAGATCTTTTTCCGCTGAACATTATGATCTCAAAGAAGGGGTGCGCATTCTTTTTTGCCGCCTCGATATATCTGAAATCGCAGAAGAGAAGAGCTCTTTCCTTTGTTATCAAAAGACAGCCGTCGGTATAATCGAATCCGCAGAGATACCTTATATTTTTTTGATCGGTTACGATCATTGCATCATAGTCCGCTTTGAATTTGTTTCTTAATTTGTTTAGACGATTCATATCTTCTCCAAATAACTGTTGTAGCAGTTTTTCATCATAAGGGCGTCATCCGCCTGCGTTCCTGCCGATTCGCATATTATACGGGGGCAAAGCCCTTCTTTCGCTATAGCCTCACAAAGGGGCTCGAAGGCGGGGCCGAATATATTATCCTCAAAGGTGAGGTGCTTTTTTTCTCCCTGTGAGGTATATTCTATTTTTGAAAAATGACAGTGGAGATATTTTGCCTTTTCCTCTCCGAGCTTGCTTCCTATCAGATCGAAGACCCTTCGGTAATCGTCGAAGGTAACGAACACACCGCCCGCGTCTCTTGCATTAAGATGTCCGAAATCGACACAAGGAGCAAGTCTTTTGTCGATAGAGCATAACTCTATGACCTCGTCAAGAGTGCCGAGCTGATTCTTTTTACCCATGGTCTCAAGACAGAGGGTGATACTTTTGTCAATAGGCATATCAAGGGCGCGCAGCATCGTATCCTTTGCAAGCGAAAGAGCCTCGTCTCTTGATATTTTTGAAGCGCTTCCCGTGTGGATAACGATCCTGTCGGCGCCGAGAGCGGATGCGGCATCCGCACTGGTCTTTATATAGTCAAGGCTTTTTAGGCGCTTTTCTTCTTCGATTCCGGAAAGGGAAATATAATAAGGGGCATGGAGGGAAAGAGATATGCCGTATCTCTTTGCTTCCTTGCCCAGTTCCTTAAAGGTTTCGAGTTTTGTGCGTATTCCGTTGCCGCACTGATATTCGTATGCGTCTATATTGTTTTTTTCGAGCCATTTGAAGGCCTCTATGCTGTGCTTGTTACCCTCGGCATAGAAGCGGTCGCAATTACCCGCAGGCCCGAACAACGCTTTTTGCATCACTTCTTGCCTCCGTTGAGCTTTTCGTATTTTCTCATAAAGGGTCTCTCAATTATTCTTTTTGCTTTTGTGAAAATACCTTTTTTGTCGTTTATGGGGCGGACTAAAAGTGCTTTTTTGAGTTTTGCTCTCTTTGCCGCCAAGATATCCGTTAATATCTGATCGCCTATAAGGGCGGTCTCGTCGGCGGTTACGCCCATATGTGCCATGGCGCGGCGTACGTATTTACGGGAGGGCTTGTTGCCGAAGCCTCTTGCAAAAAAACCGAGATCCTCATTGAAAAGAGCAACTCTTTTATGGTTATTATTTGAAACGAGAGCCATGGATATACCCGCCTCCTTCATCTGTCTGAACCAATTCAATACAGGCTCGGTAGGCTTAGGATCATCATATGTAACGAGGGTATTATCAATGTCAAGAACGAGGGCTTTGATGCCTGCCTTCTTTAAAAACTCGGGGGTTATTTCATAAATATTTTCAAAGAAGACGTCAGGTATAAAATATCTGCTGATCATATATAATCTCCGAAAAACAAATTAAACTCATTATACCATGCTTTTTTAAAAAAAGCAAGTATAAGTTCGACAATATTTTAATATATTTATAGTACTTATAATTTTACGGGGGAATCATATATGTTCGTATATTCTGTTCGCGCATCTACTTTAAAGTTTTTCGGTGCGGTGGTGCTGTCGGTGGCTGTGCTTGTAGCCTTGATAATTTTCATTCCCGACTACGGAGCTGTAGGGAGCACCGAGGCGTTCAGCGTAGGTAAGACGGTATCTTATGATAAGGTTGACACAAACGAAAAAAGAATAGAGTTTCTTTCCCAATTCGGCTGGGAACTTGAAGCAGAGCCCAAGGAGGAGAAGAAGGTTACCGTTCCTGACAAGTTCAACAAGGTATTTTCGGGTTATAACGAGATACAAAAGGAGCAGGGGCTTGATCTTGAAAAATACAAGCGTAAGGAGATAACGAGATATACCTATACGGTAACCAACTATCCCGATTATGACGGTAAGGTATATGCCAATCTTCTGATCTACCGTGGAAAGGTCATAGGCGGAGATATATGCTCTGCCGATATAAACGGCTTTGTTCACGGCTTTGAATTGAAAAAAGGATAAATTTTATTTTCTAAATAATTGACAACAAAAGCAAAGTGTGTTATAATCAATTCAATGATTTGAAAATACATGGAGGTTTTACTCATGAGCAGAATTAAGACTATCGAAACCAAGGATATTGTTAAGACCGTTAAGAACGGCGGATGCGGCGAATGCCAGACTTCCTGCCAGTCTGCTTGCAAGACTTCTTGCGGCGTTGCTAACCAGGCTTGCGAAAACAAGAAGGCTAAGTAATTTTATTTACGGTTATAACGCTGTCTTGATTTAAGACAGCGTTTTATATTTTATTTCAGTAAGGAAACGAATATGGTACATCAGTATAAATTAAACGGATATAATATAGTTCTTGATACCTGCAGCGGCTCGGTACATACTGTGGATGAGGTGGCTTACGATATCATTGAAATGTATAACTCTCATACCGCAGAGGATATAGTTGAGATAATTTCCGAAAGGTACAAGCATCTTCCCGATGTTACAGAAGCGGAGATCCTCGAATGCATCGGGGATGTAAGGTCTCTTGCAGAGGCAGGAAAGCTTTTCTCCGAGGATAAATACGAGTCCCTTGCATATACATATAAAAATAACAGTAACGTTGTAAAGGCGCTTTGTCTCCACGTTGCACACGTTTGTAACCTTAATTGCTCCTATTGCTTTGCAAGTCAGGGCAAGTATCAGGGTGAGCGTGCTTTAATGAGCTTTGAGGTGGGCAAGCAGGCCTTTGACTGGCTTATTGCAAACTCGGGTACAAGAAGAAATCTTGAGGTGGATTTCTTCGGCGGCGAGCCCCTGATGAATTGGGAGGTTGTAAAGCAGCTTGTTGAATATGCGAGAAGTATTGAAAAGAAATATGATAAGAACTTCAGATTCACCCTTACCACAAACGGTGTTTTGGTGGATGATGACGTAATAGAATTTGCCAACCGTGAAATGAGCAACGTGGTGCTCAGCCTTGACGGAAGAAAGTGTGTTCACGATCATTTCCGTGTGGATTATGCGGGTAAGGGAAGCTACGATACCATAGTTCCCAAATTTAAAAAGTTTGTTGAAGCCCGCGGCGCCAAGGACTACTACATGAGAGGCACCTTTACCCATAATAACGTTGACTTTACCGAGGATATCTTCCATATGGCGGATCTCGGTTTTACAGAGTTGAGCATGGAGCCTGTAGTTTGTCCTCCCGATGATCCCTATGCATTGACCGATGAGGATATGCCCAAGCTTTTTGAACAGTACGAGATACTTGCAAAGGAAATGATAAAGCGCAAAAAAGAGGGAAGACCCTTCACCTTCTATCACTATATGCTCGATTTGAAAAACGGCCCCTGCATTTATAAGAGGATCACGGGATGCGGCTCGGGAACGGAATATATGGCGGTTACTCCCTGGGGCGAGCTTTTTCCCTGCCATCAGTTCGTAGGTGACGAAAAATACAGCCTCGGCAACGTTTGGGAGGGTGTTACCAATAAAGAGGTTCAGGATCAGTTCAGATGCTGTAATGCATACAGCCGTGAGGAATGTAAGGATTGCTGGGCCCGCCTTTACTGCTCGGGCGGATGCGCCGCTAACTCTTATCATGCCACCGGCTCTATCGGCGGTGTTTATAAATACGGCTGTGAGCTTTTCAAAAAGCGTATAGAATGCGCCGTTATGATGCAGGTTGCCGAATCTGAGGAAGAATGATGAAAACTCCTATTTCCGATTTTGTAAAAAAGTATGCAGAGGCAGAGATCTCCCGCTTTCATATGCCCGGGCACAAGGGCAAGAGCTTTTTGGGCTGTGAACCCCTGGATATAACCGAGATCACGGGAGCCGACGTACTTTACAGCTGTAACGGAATAATAAAAGAAAGCGAAGATCACACGTCTTCGCTTTTTGGTACTGCCCACAGCTTTTTTTCAACCGAGGGTTCAACTCTTTGCATAAAGGCTATGCTTGCTTTAGCTATCCAAGGTAAAGAAAAACCTCTTGTTTTGGCAGGCAGAAACGTGCATAAGGCGTTTTGCTATGCGGCGGCTTTGCTTGATTTAGACGTGGAATTTATTTATTCTGCATCAAATCACCTGTGTAGCTGTGAAATTACGGCAGAGGATGCCAAAAGGGCTATAGAGGGTTGCAACAGAATGCCCGATGCCCTTTATATAACCACTCCGGATTATCTTGGTAATATTGCCGAGGTTGAGGGCATCGCAAGGGTGTGCAGGGAATATGATATCCCTCTGCTTTGCGATAATGCCCACGGGGCTTATCTTAAATTCCTGCCTAAATCACTTCACCCCATAGATCTTGGCGCAAGTATGTGCTGTGATTCCGCCCATAAGACCCTGCCCGTTTTAACAGGAGGCGCATATCTGCATATTTCAAAGGATGCGCCGAAGGCTTACCTTGAAAATGCAAGGGAAATGCTCTCGCTTTTTGCTTCAACCTCTCCTTCCTATCTTATAATGCAGAGCCTTGATCTTTGCAATAAATATCTTGCCGGGGGATTTTGCGAAAAGCTTGCCGATACGATAGGCAGAGTAAATGAAATTAAAGAGAAGATTTCAGCAGAGGGATTTTGTGTTAAGAAAAGCGAGCCTTTGAAATTGGTTATTGAAATAAATGAAGCACCAAAGCTCTGCGAATATCTGCATAACAACAAAATTGAAGGGGAATTTTGCGATGAAGATACCCTTGTGTTTATGATAAGCACGGAAAATACCCAAGAGGAGCTTTCAAGGCTTTGCATTTGCTTAAAGACTTACGGCGGCGATAAAGCCCCCAAAAGGGAAGAAGCCGACCTTGTTTTTAAGGCGCAGAGGGTAATGAGCATCCGATCTGCAATGCTTTCTCAAAGCGAGCTTGTAAATACGAGGGATGCGGTTGGAAGAATTTCTGCCGCCCCCGCCGTTTCCTGCCCCCCTGCAGTACCCATTGCGGTAAGCGGAGAGCTTATAACAGCGCAAGCGGCGGCCTTGTTTGAGAAATATAATATTGAAAGAATAAGTGTTGTAAAATAATAAACTGCCGCAGTATAGTTCCTGCGGCAGTTTCAGACTGTCGAAAAACTCGGTCGGACGTGTGAAATAATATTTTATAATAGTTGTTTGCTCCACTTTATAAATACTAAAATTTACATTTTATTCTCCGCATATAGCTGAATAGGTATTCAAAAGCACCGTAAACATTGAGTTCACGGTGCTTTTTCACACTTTTTTGCCAAATCCTCTCTACCGTACCAAGTACGCCGACGAGAAGATTTGACGAAAACCTACCTTCGCTTTTCAAAGTCTGCCAGCTTGTCGATAAGTTTATCGACAAGCTGAAACTGCCGCAGGATAGTTCCTGCGGCAGTTTCCCTATATGAAAGAAGGCGATTTATTTAGGAATAACGTTTCCGATCTTTGATGTGATCGTATTTCCTTTAGCGTCTTTTATGACACAGTAAACACCTACGTTGTTATAATCGTCAAAATCATAATCGGTGAATTCACGGGTGAATGTGGACGAGTTAACTGTTGTTGTTGAGGAAATCTCAGCGATTTCCTCGTTATCGTATAAAGTGTACCAGGTGTATGTGTAGGGGGCAGTACCGCCGCCAACCTTCACGGTAAACTCAACATTCTCCTGAGAATAGGTCATCTGATGATCCTGGGGCTGAGCTGCTATTCTGAAGGTATCCTTGGACCAAACCGCACCATGTCTGGTTTTTACGGTTTCGGCATTTGAATTTGCGTGCTGATCCATGATCGTACAGTAAACGCTGATATCTCTGTAATCATCAAAATCATAATCGGAAAATTCGTGCTTAAAGGTGTTGGTCTTTTCATCCGAAAGGTCGTTTTCGGTATAAGTTACTTCGCCGTCGCAAAGAACCGTCCAGGTGTATGAATAGGGAGCAAAGCCGCCGTCAACCTCAATGGTAAAGGTTGCTTCTTCCTGAGAAGTTTTCATATAGTAGTCTTCGAGATCTGAAACAACGGTAAGGTGGGGATAATGTTCCTTTGCATATACACTAACTCTGTTTGAAGTGATCTCTGTACCCTCTATATCGGTAACGTTGCAATATACTATCAGTTCTTTTGTACTATTGAAATTATCAAAATCATAATCGGTGATCTCAACGGTAAATTCATCCTCGGTATCGGATGTTGCCCCGTGTAAGGTCGTATATGGACCGTTCTCGTAAAGAACTACCCATTCATAATAGTAGTTGGGTACTCCGCCCTCAATTGTAATAGAGAAGGTAACCTCTTCCTGAGAACCTCTCATATAATGATCCTCGGGCTGAACAACTATCTTTAATTCGGAGGCTTCGTTATTAAAGCATCTGTAAAGGAAGGTAACGATCTGTGCACGGCTGCAGGTCTTGGTGGGGCTGAAATAGCCGCCGCCTGTACCGGTGGTGATGTCGTTGTTTACTGCCCAGAGAACTGCGTTACGGTAAAAGGCGTCAATAGAAACGTCTGTAAAGGGAGCGGGACCGTCAATTACGGGTGCACCCATGGTTCTCCAAAGGAAGGTAACGATCTGTGCTCTTGAGCATTTCATTGTGGGAGCAAAGGTGGTAGCGGAGGTACCTGTGGTTATATTATTCTCAAGCGCCCAAAGAACTGCGGTATAATAGTATGCGTCCTTGTTAATATCGGTAAAGTTGGTCTTGGTTAATGTAGGAGTGGGGCTTCCTGCCGCACGCCATAAGAAGGTTACTGCCTGCGCACGGCTGCAGTCTGCCTTAGGGCTGAAGGTGGTGTCGGATGTACCGGTGGTGATTCCTTTTTCGAGTGCCCACTTTACGGCATCGTAATAATAATCCGATTCTTTTACGTCAACAAACGCCGCGCTTGCAACGGTTGTAAATGCAGATAAAAGCATTAACGTACATAAAAGAAGGCTTAAGAGTTTTTTGAAGTTCTTCATTTTGATCTTCTCCTTTTGGAATAATTAAAATTCGGGGCGGGTTCCGCAGTTTTGGCGCGTTGCAGAGCCTTTTTGAAAGGGTACCCCATTGAATCGACAAGGTTTATACCCTTCTTGTAAACCTTATGTAATTCTAATTATAAATAAATTTTAAATAATGTCACCACACTTTCAGAGTAAAATGGGGTGGGATGGATCAATAAATGGTGAAAAGGGTGGGAAAAAAGGTGGGAAATCGGGTGTTGTTTGTATATTTTATGAATTTTTTGCTATTGACTCTTTATAGGAGATATGTTATAATCAATTATAGGAATTTTGCGATGGCTTTGTTATGTTGGCGCGTTGACAAGGTCTTTTTATATTTTGCATTTCTATTGACAAGGCAAACCTTCTGAGTTTGTTTTATATAATTTGTGTATTACAGCTTAAGGAGAAATATATGAAAAAATTTCATATTGGCGCGGTTTTGGCTTGTGTGCTTTTTCTTTTGTCCGGTTGTTCTTCGATAGGAGAAAAATCGCAAAGTCTTTCTTTGGTATATTTGATCACCGTGATCCTGTCTTTGGCTCTTTTCTTGGGCTATATTATCATTATGAAAAAGCGTGAGCCGTGGTTTGTTCTGCTTTTCTTTTCTGTTTTTGTTGTGAATCTCGGTTATCTTTGTATTTCCCTTTCCCGTGATCTTCAAACCGCTCTTTACTCGAATACGTTAGCATATCTGGGCTCTGTGCTTCTGCCCTTGTCCATGCTGTTCATTATATTCAAATCCTGTAATATAAAGGTATCAAGCCCGATAAGGATCCTGATGTTCGTTATTACGTTTTTGATATTTATTTTAGCGGCGAGTCCCCTTTTGGGAGTTAAGCTTTACTATTCAAACGTCGAATGGCTGGAGTGTGCGGGAGCAGGATCACTTTATAAAGAATACGGAAGCCTGCATTCTTTGTATTTTGTTTATCTGATCCTCTATTTTTCCATAATGATCTGTTCGATTATCAGATCTGCCTTGAAAAAGAAGCTTGATTCACCGGTATATGACGTAATACTTTCCATGGCGGTTTTTTTGAATATCGGTATTTGGCTGCTTGAGCAATTGGTGAGAATAGATTTTGAGGTTCTTTCGGTTTCTTATATAATAACCGAGCTTTTCCTTTTGGCTTTGGATGTTATGATGCTGGAGGCGAAGAATAAGAATCCTGTTGAAGGGGAAGAGCAGGCCGTTATTGCCAAGGAAGAGGAGCCGTTGAGGGAAGGCGTTGATACCGAACACTTCGATTATTATGAATCCCAGATCCCCTTCCTGACTCCCACAGAGAAAAAGGTCTTCGATCTTTATGTTGAGGGAAAGAAAACAAAAGAGGTTTTGGAGATCCTCAATATAAAAGAAAATACCTTAAAATATCATAATAAGAATATATACGGTAAGCTCGGAGTTTCTTCAAGAAAGGAGCTTATCGAAATAGCAATAGCCGTTAATAAGAAAAAAACGTAAGGAGCAAAAATGTTCCTTGCGTTTTTTGTATAACGAAATTCACGCGATAGTCGCGTGGTTGAAAAGAGGTTGACCGGTGAGAAAAATCCTCCTAATGTGATATAATGTGAAAGACCTGCCAGTCGAACACAAAACACATTAGGAGGATTTATCTATGAAAAAAGTAAGCATAGACAATAATAGTTTATCACATACGAAGTGGGATTGCAAGTACCATATAGTGTTTGCAACGAAATATCGAAGAAAAACGCATAGAAATAAGAGAAATATTACGACAATCGGTTGAGTATGTTTGACCCGCGTGATCCTTTACGGGTAGCAGGTAACAATTGCATGGCCGGCAGGCCAATCTAAAGCGCACTTGTGCGCCGCCGGCAGTGGGCAGGGCTTTGCCCGAAAATGAAATACCACCCGTTTTACGGGTGGTATTTATTGGCGGAGAAGGAGAGATTCGAACTCTCGAACGGCTTATGACCGTTACACGATTTCCAATCGTTTTAATATTGTGCGTTTACAAGGCTTCTTGGGTTTTGTACCCCTTGAATACCTCGAAGTTTATTTTGTACCCGTTTTTTCACTGATAAATGCATCGAGCTTTTCCTTTGCGGTATCGATGTTTCGGCGGTTGAGGTGTGTATATTTATCTCTCATTGTGGATATGTTAGAGTGACCGGTGTTGCTCATTGCTGCCATTTCGTCTATATCTGCGTTATAGAGTAATGTGACGTAACCGTGGCGCAGTTGATGCGGGCGCAACGTTCCATACTTTTGGAACAGAGCGTATGTTTCCCTCTTTCTCATGTATCCTCCCGTTTTGCCGGGAAAAAGAATTCCTTTTCGTGAGATATACCCCTCGGCTATAAGGCGATCTTTAAGTACCTTTGGGAGCATGATAGTTCTTGTGGAGGTTTCGTTCTTTGTTCCGTCACGGAGAACAGGCTCCTCCCCGTGCCACTCGATAACTTTGTTGATAGCAATTCTGTCGTGCAGGTAATCTATATCCTCGCAGTTCAGAGCGGCAAGCTCTCCGCGACGAAGCCCGGTATAATAGTAGAATGCTATAATAAGGGGACAATCTCCCGATTCGATTTTCTCAACGTCATTATCGGATGCAGTTCCATAACTTCCGCTTGTCAGCTTCTTCGGCAAAGTGATATAGGGCATGGGATCCGAGCCGATGGGTATATATCCTTTGAGAACAGCGTGTTTGAATATTTGATTCAGTACTATAATACGGAGCTTGACTGTCTGCTTTTTGTATCCCTTCTTTGCATAGAGATCTATTTCCTTTTGAATATCACCGGGGGTAAGCTCTTTTATGTATCGATCCCTGAACCACTCTATAACATTTTTGGTCGGTGCTTTATAACATTCCTCTGTATAATACTTTACGCTTCCCTCTATACTTGCCTGCCATTCCTCCGCTACGTTCTTGAAGAGAAGCCCCTGCTCCTCGGTCTCGCGGAAGGCGGCGATCTTCTTGTTTATTGCTTGAATGGACGTACCGTAAAAGTACTTTCGGGTCTTTTTTCCGTTGACCGTAACGGTAACGGATTTCTTTTTTAACTGTTGATTTTTAGGCATAAAAAATTCTCCTTGATTTTTTTGCAAGGAGATGCTATAATAAATGGGTATAGTATCCCCTTGGTGATTTGGGTGGGTTCTATATTTCTAACCTCTGACTGTTGCAGCAGTCAGGGGTTGTTATTTTTATTGATTAAATCGTTAATAAAATATATCCCAAAGGAACCCCCATAAAAAACATAATGCACGATACAATATCGCAATATTTTTTACAACTATTGGCTTTGTATGCATAGTTCTCAATCTCTTTGAGATATTCATAGTGTTTGCTGATCATAAAATTGTTGAAATCATCTTCTTTTGATACGTTGTAATTAGAACGATGAAATAACATTTTCAATTCTTCTTCAGAATAACAAAATTCTTTAAAAGGGATTGTTCGACGAGACAAAAGAAAAAGTATTACAGGGATGATTCCAGCTGTAACGAAAACAAATATTATCATCAATATTAACTTGTTTGGGATGATAAATTTTAAAAACCCCGAAATTGGACAAAAAGATGTGAGTGCGATTATGAATACAGGCTGATTGTTAGGTTCTAAAAGCGTTTCGAGTTTTTTTCTTAATGTAAAATAGTCTTGTGACGGTTTGATAACCTTTTCTGTATAATCCTCGACTTTATAACGATAGTCTAAACTATCGTTACATAAATCGAGATCTCTGATCGAAGGTTTACGTAACCACAATTCTTCTCTATATTTATTACCATTAGCATTATAGTACCAAACATTAATACGTCTGGAGGAATATACATATGAGTAAAGAAATGTACTATAAGCAATCAAGTAAATGATAAGCCCTACGATAGCTAACATCATAACCTCACTTATATTATCGAACTCTGGAATGCCACGGCTTTGCCGAGGATCCTGATCTGGTTAAGT
The DNA here is from genome assembly GCA_015065105.1 of Oscillospiraceae bacterium. GTDB lineage: Bacteria > Bacillota > Clostridia > Oscillospirales > CAG-272 > RGIG7300. Next base: position 27,731 of record SVQZ01000002.1, read on the forward strand.
TCCTCGCCGGTATAGACGAAGGGCGCGTACTGTGAAAATTTTTTCATTTTTTACAATAGTGCTTCATCATATAATTATATACGTCTACGTCAATTTTTTTACTTTCGTAAAGCTCGATCACAAGTTTTTCACCTAAGTCATGATTCTTTTTACAAGTTTTTATGCACCGTTCGGGAACAACTGAACAAATATATTCATTCACACTCATTCCCTTTTCTGATGCTTTTGACTCCAAGGCGCTTAGGCTCTTTTTGTTTTTCTCGTTGATTTCATTGGTTCGGTTTGTAACTAAAGGGGGAGTCTTTGAGAAGAAATGAGTCCCTGTGAATAGTTTACAGAATAGGTCGATAAAGAAGAACATGGAACCGTAATATATAAATGCTGGTATGGCTCCTAACATTATGCCAAAATCTGTTCTTAGTACTGTAATTATTACTGCATATAAAACAAAGATAGTTGCCGCTATTATAAATCTAACAGGAAATCTTTTTTTAATGATTTTCCAAATAATTGATATAATTGCTACAGGGATCATCAACATAGCAAATGCAATTAAATAGAACAAAATATTCATAATCCTTACCTCACTTATATTATTGAACTCTGGAATGCAACGGCTTTGCCGAGGATCCTGATCTGGTTGAGCTCCTCGCCGGTATAGACGAAGGGCGCGTACTTGGGGTTCTCTGCGCTAAGGACGAGCTTGCCCTGGTCGGGGTAATAGTAAACTCTCTTGAGTGTTGCCTCGTCCTCTATGATCACGGCGGCGATCTCTCCGTTATCTACCATTTGTTGTTGACGGACGAATACTATATCACCGTCATTGATACGTGCGCCGGTCATGCTGTCGCCGTGGCACTTAAGGCAGAAATCAGCATTGATCTTCTCATCGGCAAGAACGTACTCGGTTCTTGTTTCATCTGCAAAAATAGGCTGACCGCAGGCTATGTCTCCCAACAGGGGGACTTTTTTTCTTTTTACCTGAGATATCGGGATGATGTTGGAGGGATATGGTATATCTTTGTTGGTGTCTTTTCGTTCCATTGATACATCATAACCCATAAGCCAAGCTTCACTTACATTAAGTGCTTTTGCTAAAGCATGAGTACGATGTGCTTTAGGCTTAAAACTACCTGATATATATTGGCTCATAGCGGATTTAGGAATATCGGTTAATTCACATAAATCTGTTTGTGTTATACCTTTTCTCGACATTGCTTGTTTAAGTCGATCGTTAAACATATCCATGGTAATACCTCCTTTATGATTTGATTATACACGTTTTTGATTTAAAAATCAATATAAATTGAAAAAAAGTTTAGAAAAATTGAAAAATGGTGTTGACAAACTAAAAAATGTATGATAGTATAAGTTTAGAAAAACTAAACATCGGAGGTGATGTAATGAAAGAAAAGTATGATTACAAACGATTAAAAGGACGTATCAAGGAAGTATGCGGCACTCAAAAAGAGTTTTCAAAACAGATGAATTTATCAAATCAGTCTGTCAGTAAGAAGCTTAATAATGTTGTGGAATTTACTCAGGATGAGATCATGGATGCTGTCAAAGTATTATCGATACCGGGCGAATCTATAACAGATTATTTTTTTTGCACTAAAGTTTAGAAAACTAAACAAGAGAAAGGAGAAAGGTATGAACTATTTCGAAATAAGGGCAAAAAGAAATCGCATATATCTTGCGAGGATATATGCGACAAGGAACGTGCTGAATGTCAGCACGAAAGAAATTATTGAAAGGATACCGGTTATCAGATGAAGAAGGAATCTCTTGAATTAATCGAACAGATCAGGTTTAAAGATGAAAAGGAGAAAGAGATCTTTATTATTTGCGAAGAGTTGAAGGATATACCGTACAGCACTCTTGCCAAGATGGCCAATGCTCTTATTGTTTGGGAGTGGCCTGATGAGCTTCCCGGCAGGCCCAAAGGATGGGATGGAATGTCCGACGATGAAAAGTACGATTGGACGGCCCCGATAATAAAAATGATTAAGGTTATTATCGGAGAAAAAGCGATAGCGAGATATCGTATGACTAATGAAGACGGTATGACGGACAGGGAGTTTGAGGATTGGTGGGATTCAAACGCCAACAAAGAATTACAAGAGTTGCTTGATGAAATCTATAAGAACGACTACGAAGGTTGCACCGGCGATACAAAGAGAAACAATAGCAATGACTTTATTTTGACGATTTGCTCTTTTGTTTTCGGCGTTATTACGGCGTTTCTCATATTCATCCTCATAAGCTAATATTCCGTGAGAAGTTAATCTCAAATTACCAGACCCGACGGCTTTACCCACTAACTGTGGGTTGGAGTTAATAAGATCGTTAAGTATGGTGTTGGCATAATTTATTTTGCCGAGGTGAGCATTGAGAATATCAGATCGGTGCGCTTGATGTTCTGGTGATTTATAAAGTGTTTCTAAAATTTCAAATTTCAAATCGTCCATAGGTAACCTCCGATTTTCACGATATATATACAATATAACACAAAATTCGGGGGATGTAAAGAGAAAGGAGAAAGGTATGAGAGAAGAAGTAATTAAGTCAATAAGAGACTGGATAGTTAAAACCACAAAAGGAGAAACGACCCCCAGGGAGCTTGAGCTTCTTCCGGAAGTCGTTTGTGCATTAGCGCAATTACTTATGGTTGATAAAGATCACTGGTCCTGATCTTCGTCAATATCAAGGTTGTTGTAAACAGTATTGTAGAGCTCGGCAATTTCTTTACCAAGTTCTTTCATGTCAACTGTGTAAGTTACATCATTAATTCTTGCCAAGCATAACTGCATTGCGATTTCAGCCTTATTCATTAAAATACCTCCTTTCTGTGTTTTTAGACAGTATAACACAGAAAAGTGGGGATGTAAAGAGAAAGGAGAAATGTATGGAGAAGAGAGAAAACTATATTTCGGTTCTTCGAGGGTTGATAAGTTATCATGAAAGAATGACTACCGTATGCGAGAGTACATATAAGGCTTGTTACGGAGAGAACGGGTTGATACGACCGGTTAAGGTAGAATGTTCTTTGCAATCTCATTGCAAAGTTTATATCGATACAATTCGAACTGCGGTGAAGGTACTTGAAGGAGGTCCGGATATATCAGCTGATGAGTTGAATGAGAGTATTGTAATAATTCGATGCTTGATCGGGTATCACAAGGCAGTAAATAATAAAAGCCCCAAGGCAGAGGGAGATATCTACCTTGAGGCGCTGGAGGAATCACTCCGGGTATCTAATGAAAGGGTTACCGCTTTTGAGGAGCTTGATTAGTTCATCTACTGCGGCATCTGAATGTTGCTCTAAACAGTCTTTACAGGCTTTTGAACCGTTGAATTTTTCGCAACCGTCCATTGAAATGTATCCATCCGGCAATGGATGATAGTAGATGGTCTCGGGTTCGCCTGAAACAGGACAGGTTACTTGAAGTTTAACGTATCGCATATTTCCTCCTTTCTGTGTTTTTAGACAGTATAACACAGAAAACGGGGGATGTAAAGGATAGCTACTTTTTAAGAAAGGAAAATTATATGGCAAGGGAAAAGGAAAATTATAGGGATAACCTGCAGCGGCTTGACGAACGGTTTCCCGACAAAGAATTACTTAATGTTAAGGAAGCGGCTGTATGGCTCGGGGTGGATCCTCGCACAGTGCCTAAGCTTTTGGGTTCAAAGGTTCTACCTGGTAGTAAGGTGTCAAAGGTTGCTCTTGCGAAGGCCATCAGCTGAAAGGAGGTATGGGAATGGCGAAGGAGCTCACGGTTACTTTGTATGTAGGTAATGAAAAGGTAGATAAGCTTACGGATGACCAGCTTGATCGGATGTCGGAAAGACTATCTGAAGCAATGAGCCGTACTAAGGAATACTTGGTTTTGCTTAAAAATGATGAATTAAAAAAGGGAAGGAATGAGAAATGAAATTAACAAGATATCAGTTTAATTCGCTTATCGCGGTAATATGTTCTATGGTTTTGGCACTTATGGTTATTGCTTTCGGTTATGCTTATGAGTTCGGGGTGGATCCAATAGCGGAGGATACGGACACGGTTTCCAAAGAAACGGATATAACCATAGAGACGGTACCGTTTTCGGAAATCGTTTCAGAAACAACGGAAACGGAGTCCAAATCAACGGAGAGTGTTGAAACAATAACGATTTTCGAGGAAGAATCAACGGAAAGTGAACCGAGTATACACGAGCTTACACCAACCTACACGGATTCCAAACAAGCAACTGAAGCGGCGCCGGTGGTATATGAAGAAGAGTTTCCCTGGTACACATCAGACTATGAGTTGCTTGCTCGCTTGGTTTGGGCGGAAGCTCGGGGAGAGAGCTTTGAGGGGCAGCTTGCGGTAGTAGAGGTTGTGTTTAACCGCGTTGAATCCCCGAACTTTCCCGATACTGTGTATGACGTTATATATGAACCCGGGCAATTTACTACGGCCTCAAGTCTGGAATATGTGACACCTACGCAGACACAGTATGACGTTGTTACAGCTGCTTTGCGCATGGAGAGAGTACTTAATAATGATAAGTGTGTGTACTTCAATACCGGAAGTTGTTGCGGTGCCTATTATATGACGATAGGTAATCATGTGTTTGGATGCGAATAAACAGGAAGGAGGAAAGATAATGAAAATAAAGGATTTATTTTATAGTGTAAGAAATCCTTGCAGGTGGTCGCTTGACGGCGGGCCTGCTCTTGAGAAGGACGAGTTCTTTGATGCGTATTTCTCTGCAGGAATGTTTGATCTTGAGGTCGGTACCGTGAATATCAAGAACGAAATATTCAAGGGTATCGTGATCGATATTGCAAGCCTGGCAGAGGGTATATGCGCAGAGGATGAAGAGATCCTTGAGGATGTGGTATCACGTGACTGCAATATGGTTACGCTCACGGGCAGGGTACAGGCTATACCAAAGATACAGAAACACGCTACGGGATATACATTTGCTAACTTCAAACTGAACTGCAGGTATGCAGACGGTGTAGATGTATTTGATATTGGTGTATATGGTGCTACAGCCGAAAAGGTGGTACCGCTGCTTAATACCGAGGATACATACGTTATCGAGGGTAAGCTCCGCAACCGTGTGCGAGTCGATTCGGACGGAGAAAAACAGAAAATAACTAATATTGTGGCGAAGAGAATTTATAAGTTATAAGCAGGGTGCTGGCACCCTGCTCCCGCATGATCGGGCATGAAGAATAGTGTGTGTTTTCCGTTTAGTGCCCGAAGCGCGGTTTAATATAAGAATTAAAGTGATTAGAAGAAAGGTAGATTATATGAAATATGCATTAAGGAGGAAACTTACGTATAACAAGGTTGTGCTTTGGGCTTTGGATGATGAGCACAATTTTAAGGAAGTAAGATACGGTTATATTAATAGCCGGAACCGTACTATAACGGTATATAAAGATCATAAAAAAGTAGATACATTCGCTGATGTGTTCCTTGTACCGTTGCGAAACGTTAAAGGTTTAAAAGATTCGTATATAAGGGCTCTTATGGCAGATGGATGTATTACACCTGCAGAGGGTGAGAAAATGGCGGTGGGTACATGAAGGATATTATAGCAGGTCTCACCGAGCTGCGCGACACCGGTAAGATCCCCGATGGGCTTGACCTTGATCTTGTAATTAAGATCGTGGCGCAATACTGCCGCAAGGGAACTCCCAAGAAATCATTAGACGTTTTATTTGACCGCTTTTGGTCGGTGTACCCCCGAAAGGTGGCAAAGGCGGATGCAAAAAAAGCATTCTGCAAGATCTCTCCCGATGAAGATCTCCTGCAGAAGATGATAAAAGCTCTTGAACGGGATAAGCGTTCCTCTCAGTGGGTCAAGGATAACGGGCAGTTCATTCCCTATGCTTCGACCTGGCTGAACGGCCGAAGGTGGGAGGATGAAGGGGAGACGGTTCCAGAGAGACGAGGTAGTTTTGATACGGATGTTTTTTTTGAAATTGCTTTGAGAAGAAGTCAAGAAAAGATGAAAAATTATGCAGGAGGGTAATTATGAGCGAGAAAATCAGTGTTGTAATAATAGAGCCGGGGAAGAGTCCCCGGCATGTACTTATATCAAATACTCTTGAAAACTTGCAGAAGACGGTAGGCGGATATATCGAAACGGTAACTCTTGCCTCTGATCTTGTGATCATCTGTGATGAAGAGGGAAGGATCAAGAACAAGCCCTACTGCTGTGATATATGCGGTATATCCTTTGTGGGTACCGTTATAATCTGTGGCATTGAGGGTGAAGAGTTTGCAGATCTTCCGGTGGAGTATAAGTATATAAAAAATCCCTAAAATTACTATATTTGCGGTGTAATGTGAAAGGCGGTGTGGAGGAATGAACAGACTTATGTGCTTTCTCACGGGCGGTCATAAATATTCCGATGCGAATATAAAAACACAAACAATGCCCGATGATTCCAATATTGTAGAAATAACAAATCCGTGTATAAAGTGTGATACATTATCGGTGTTTTATATGAATGTGCAAAAACAAATCGAACAGGATATTGCAAAGTTGAAAGGCGGTGAGGGGAGTGAAATTAGATAAAAAATGGTTTTATGAAAACTTAAAACCATTTGCAAATCCTCATTTGCCGATCCACATTGATATTCCGATAAGCAAAGAGAATCTGGGATACCGTATCATTTTCTCGTGGCAGAGTAAAAAGCCCAATGGCGATTTTAATCCCATTATGTCATGTCAGTTAATAGATACAACGAAACAAGGGTGGCATAAATATGTAGTTCCTGACTTGATTTTTAATTGCAAAGAAAAAGGGACAACAACAGATTATAAACTGTATAAGTATTTAGCAAAATGGGTTGAAGATGCCCTCGCAACTTACCAAACCGAGAAAGGCGGTGAGGGGTGATGGCTATGGCTACGAGTAGATTACAAGGCTGGGATTATATCAATTCTTTAATTTCAAAATGCCCCGATTGCGGACAAACGGCAACGCTTGGAAATTTGCCTTTTTCAAACAAATGGCGTGTATGTTGTATGAATATATGTTGTCATAATCACAATTCAACGCAAGAATGGGAAAATCCTTTGACCGCTATTCACGAATGGAATACAAAAAACGGCACACCAAAAGAAAGAGGTGGTGAGGAGAAATGAGCAAGTTAAATTTGATTGATAGCAGAAAACTATTAACCGACACTATGGAATGGGCGAAAGACAAAAAAGATGAGGTTAAATTTATAATGCTTGATTATGTGGCAGAAGTCATTGATAAGCAACCAACGGTTATAACACCCGAAAGAAAGGCGGTGAGGGGAAATGAAACCGATTAAGTTTAATGAAGCAAACAAGAATTTGTTAAAACCGCAGAATATGACCGATGAAGAATGTTCGAACCTTTGGGTATATACAGACGGTCAGCAATGTATATCTTGTTGGAAAATGACATTTAAGCAAAGATTGTCTGCATTGATACACGGCAAAGTGTGGCTATCTGTTTGTAGCGGACAAACACAACCGCCTGTATGGGTTGATTGTTGCGACACAGTATTCGACCACCCAGCCGAGAAAGGCGGTGGTGAATAATGACAAAAGAACAGGCTATAAAACGATTAGAACAAACAAAGGATTTTTTTAGAGAAGCACGGCAAGAAAAAATAAAAGAATGTAAAATTCCTGAACTTATACCTGTTATTAAGAAAACATATTCGGACAATATGAAAGCACTTCAAATGGCTATTGATATATTGAAAGGCGGTGAGGGGTGATGGTTGAATTTTCACCTTGCCCGTTCTGCGGTTCGGACGAAAACACACTTGAAGTGTTGATGATTAAAGATATATTACTCGGTGAAGGTAATGGGAAAAGCTCGAAACTGGACTAAGGAAGAACGCGAACGGTTTGAAACAGAGTGGGGGTTATATTCTATTCCTACAATGGCCAAACGCTTTGGACGGACCATAGATGCAATTAAAAACAAGCAACAACGTTGGAATCTTCCGGATCTTATTCATGCGACTGAGTATATAACACTTAATGAACTTATAGAGCAATTTGGACTTAATTACGGGTATGATGTACCTCGCTTAAAGGCTATGGGTTTTCCCATAAGATATAAGCTTGTTGTTACCAAAAGAGTGGCGATGGTGGATCTTGAAGAGTTCTGGATCTTCGCCGAAAGAAATGCATACTTCTTTGATTTTTCTCGGCTTGAAGAAAACATATTTGGTGTTGAGCCGGAGTGGGTGAAGGCTAAAAGAAAAACCGATCTGCAAAGAAAACTCATGATACAGCCTCACAATGCCAAGTGGAGCTCCGGAGAAGATCAGATGCTTATAACCCTTGTTAACCAGTTCAAATACACAGCAACAGAAATCGGGGCACGTCTGCACAGGAGCGAGGGTGCGGTTCAACGCAGGTTACTTGATTTGGGTATAAAGGCTCGTCCTCTGAAGGCCGATAACCATATCAAATGGACTAAAGAAGAATACCGTATTCTCGGGGAGGGCATCAAAGTCGGCAAAAGCTATGCTGTGCTTAGCCTTGAAATAGGTAAGTCCGAGAAGGCTATACGTGGGAAGGTATTCACGGCATATCTTACCGAGAATATGAATAAGGCACGTAAGATGATGGGGAACGGGGCGTTTGGTGATAATGCTCCTCCCAGATGCCTGAAGCACAAGAATGTTATGTCTTATGATGAAAAGCAGCTTATGAAGGGAGATCTCTCTTATCTTGCCGGTCTCCTTGTTCTCCGAATGAAACAGCTCTCCGGCGCCGGTGACGGCTATGAGGAATACTGGCAAAAAGATATGTGTATGAATTGGGATGATGTTCAGGGATGCACGAAGGGCGAGAGAAACTGCGATGAATGTTCTTCTTTCGAGAGGATCAAACCTCAGAATTGTAAACGTTGCGGAAAAACATTCTTTAGCCGCAAAGAGACTCTTGTATGCAATGAGTGCTCTTGATAGTCTTGAAAATAAGTATAAGGAGCTTCAGGAGTGCTACGTTTCTGCAGTTGACCGTTTTATAGCAAATTCGAAAGTGTTGCATTCGGTATTCAATGATATCGTTCTCTTAGAAAAAGAAAATGCAATGCTTTGGAGTAAGCTTGCACCGATTCCGGCAACGACAGAAGTAGTTGACTATGAATATGATATGAAGATTATACGTTGTCCCTGCTGTGGAAATCGTTTGTTTAAGAAGAAAGCCTTCTGCGAGAGCTGCGGACAGGCTCTGGCGACGGAATCGCAACGTAAAGCGGGAACTGCAGAGGGTAGGAAGATCGAAGAGAAGGAACTTGAAGATATAATAAATCTTAATGATAGGAGTTGATTATTATGAATTTAGATGAAGCAAAGGAGCTTCTTGAAAAAGAATATGAGAGAGCGCAGACTCTTGCTTATGTCAATGATCCGTTGGCGTTTGCTTTGTACCAGGTTTGGAAAAAGGTTGACAGACGTCATAACAAAGGAGGGGTAAGATGTTAGCAACGATATGGACCAAGGAAAAGGGCCTTAGATATGACCGTGAGGTAGAGGTTATAGCAGTCGGTGTAGGTTTTCTTTGCCGCTATGCCGTAGTTCTTGACGAAAGCACCGGCAAGCTTGAAAAGGTCAAGATGAAGAAGCTTAAGGTTGTTGTAAGATGAGGATGTGTAAGATGGAAATAAGGGAAGAAATTTTGAGAAGAGATTTTTCAAATGCATTTATAGAAAAAATGAAAAATGCTATTGAAATGTCACATTACAAATATGGATGGGCGAGTAAAACATATCCCGAACTTGCACAGGCTTATAAGTGTATCAGAGAGAGACTGGAAGAATACGAAAAAACTCATAACAAAGAATATCTTATAGATGTTGCTAATTTTGCTATGTTAGAGTTTTTGTACCCTGCTTTTGGTGATGCGAGATATATACCAACCGATAGTGATAAGTCCCCCGGACTTGCAGGAGGTATTTCTTATAAAGAACTTATGAAAGGAGAATGAGTATTGATACATGAACTTAAAATACTTCCCGAATATTTTAAAGCGGTCATATCGGGAGAAAAAAGCTTTGAAATCAGAAAGAACGATAGACCGTATCATAAAGGTGATTTGTTGGCACTGAATGAATATGACGGACAATACTGGACCGGCAACAGTTGTCTTGTTTATATCGACTACATCTTGGATAATGCAGAGTATGTCAAAAAAGATATGGTTGTTATGTCAATTAAACCATGTACGGTGCACCGTCACGAAACTCCTTTTAGAATGTCGGATTTAAAAAAGGATTATTCTGTACCGTTGGTAACGAGAGGAGAACAGGGTGAATACGTCTGAAGCAATAGAACGTCATTACTGCTCGGAGGAGGCTTGCGGTGACTGTGCCTATTATAAATATTTCTCAGGCGTTTGGGCTTGCCATTATACCCTTGATACGGGGATCATACGCAAGGGGCCTATAACTCCCGAATGCCCTTATAAGAGAATCGCTACTCCCGAGGAACTGAAAGAGATCAAGCGACAAGCTCGGCAGATCAGAGCGCAAGCGAAAAGATGAATACTTAATGACCGTAATTGGCAGAGCTTAGAATCCTAAGCTCTGTGACTTATGTTCATTAGCAAAAGAATATTACAAGGCGGGTACCGTCGGCGCGTTACGCGCGTGCGCGCGCGTGCGCGTCTTCGGCCTTGTAGTGCATTCTTACAAATCAACGAAGTTAAAAGAAAGAGATACAAGCGATATGTTATATGCGGAAAAAAGAACTAAGAGTGGGAAAATGTTAGAAGTGGATTTTTACCCGGTATATCCATCGGGCCGTAAATATTCGGATAAACCGAAAAACAAAGGAACAACCCCTGTTAAAGCTGAATGCAACAGAAGAGCCGCTGCAAAAAAACTTGCCGCAGTTGTTAATACGAATTTTGACACAGGAGATCTTCTCGTTCATCTTACATATCTCCCCGAAAAAGCTCCGCAAACGTACGAAGAAGCACATAGGGACATATCTAACTATACTCGTCGTATAGGATATTGGCGTAGAAAAAAGGGTCTTCCTGAAGGGAAATATGTTATTACCATTGAGGAACAGATCTACAAGACCGGAACTCGTAAAGGACGTTCAAACTGGCATTTTCACGTGTTTCTTACCGAAATGCCGCGTGATGTAGCTGAGGATCTTTGGAAGGACGGAGAACGTGTTAACGCGGACCGTTTTCAACCTGAGCGCTTTGGTCAGAAGGCTGCGGCAGAATATCTCTCCAAGGATCCCCGCGGTACTAAGAGATATATTTGCTCACGTAATTGCAAGAAGCCCGTGGTTAAGACCTCGGAGCCTAAGCAGCTCTCCGCCGCCAAGCTCAAGAATATGTGTGAGACCTACGTTGGCGACAATGCCTACTGGGAGAGAAGATACCCCGGGTATCGCTTTATTGAAGCATACCCTGTTTGGAACGATTACAATAAGCGTTGGTACCTATACCTCGAGATGCGGAAGATCGAGGAACCGAAGAAAAAGAAGCGTAAGTAATTGCTCTGGAATTGTTCAGAGTTTTGTTGTCTTGCCTATATAGGCTGAAAGGAGAAATAATGCCCAAGAATTGGGGAGAAGATGAACACATAAAATGCCCTTTCTATGTGAAAGAGAAGGGAGTATCAATGCAATGCGAATCACCTTGCAACTACGAGGGCGTGGAGGCAAGGCTTTTGATAGTGCCCAATAATAAAAAAGCCAGGAAGAAAAGGTATTGCTATGATGATTATAAATCCTGCCCGATATACAAGGACTGCATGAAAAAGTATGAAAAATGAGCGGTTAAATACCGCTTGTTTTTTTATTATCTAATACCCTGCAAATATTTTTTTTGCTAAGTATAATTAAATTAAGCCCGGGCGGGATCTGTCTTTTGTCACCTCTGAAGATCCCGCTCGACCCCGGGCGGTTGATGAATTATAAATTTTTTTAAGTGTAGATATGAGTGAAAAAAAGATAGATTGGATAGCATTAAAAACCGAATATGCGCGGGAAAAAATTTCTCTTTCCGAATTTGCAAAAAAGCACGATATATCCTACTCTACTCTTATTAAAAGAGCAAGAAAAGAAAAGTGGGACGAAGAACGGTCAAACTATGGTCAAATCGTGGTTAAGAAAATCTATAACCGAATGTCAAATGCCGATGCGAAGAAATTTGCTAAGTATGAAAAGGCTTTGGATCGTTTGTTTGAAGCTATATATAAGAGTCTGGACCCCGAGCTTAAGGAACTGTACAAGTACCGTGTAAGTGTTGACGGACAACCTAACAGTACGATCGAGCTTGATCAGCTGAATACCGGTCATCTTACAGAGTTACTGAAGGTCCTTAAGGAAGTTGAAAGACAGATGAGTGCTCTTCGCGGTATTCTTCCAATGGAAAAGCAAAAGGAATATGAGCTTGAACTGAAGCGTATCGAGGCGGAGATGCAAGCGGTTAATGAAGAAAACTCTGCAGGATCATCAACGATAAGTATTAAGGGCGGAACGGATGAGTACGCGCAATGAGGAAAAAGAAAAAGAATAATACTCCGGTACACATTTTCATTGATGAGCCTTCGGAAAAACAAAAATTATTCCTTAAGGCTGATACAAAGCACGTTGGCTTTGGGGGAGCACGTGGCGGCGGTAAGAGTTGGGCGGTGCGAACAAAGGCGAAATTGCTTGCAGCGAATTATCCGGGAATCAGGATACTTATAGTTCGTCGTACTTACCCCGAGCTTATGAACAACCATATAAGAATTCTTAAAAGTGAACTCTTGGGAGCAGCTAAATATAATGACAAGGACAAGTTGTTGACGTTTGTTAATACAAGTACCATAAGTTTTAGCTATTGCGCAAGAGATGCTGATCTTGACAGGCTGCAGGGCGTTGAATATGATGTTATTTTTCTTGATGAGGCGACACAACTTTCCGAATATCAGATGAGGGCAATAACTGCATGTGTGAGAGGTGTTAACAGGTTCCCGAAAAGAATTTATTATACATGTAACCCGGGAGGAAAAGGCCATGCCTATATTAAGCGATTATTTATCGACCGTAGATATAACGAAACGGAAGATCCCTCTCAGTATAGTTTTATTCAGGCTCTTGTAACCGATAATAAACCCCTTATGCGTGAGAATCCTGATTATATCAAACAGCTTGATGCACTTCCTCCAAAGTTACGTGATGCCTGGCGTTATGGTGATTGGAATATATTTGAGGGGCAATTTTTTGAGGAATTTATTGACGATCCCGAACACTACAGAGACAAGACGTGGACCCATGTTATTGAGCCCTTTGATATTCCGAGCGGGTGGACGATATACCGATCATACGACTTCGGTTATAACCGTCCCTTCTCCTGCGGTTGGTGGGCGGTTGATTATGACGGTGTTGCATACCGTATTCTTGAACTTTACGGCTGCACGAGCACACCGAATGAGGGCGTTAAGTGGACCCCCGAAAAGCAGTTTTCGGAGATTGCAAGAATCGAGCGTGAGCATCCTTATCTTGCGGGCCGTAATATATACGGTGTTGCCGACCCCTCGATCTGGGACACCTCACGAGGTGACAGCGTTGCCGATACCGCCGCAAGGTACGGCATATATTTTGATCCCGGAGATAATGCAAGAATCCAGGGCTGGATGCAGATGCATTACCGTTTTGCATTCGACTGCAACGGATTTCCGATGATGTATGTGTTTAATAATTGCAAACATGCTATAAGGACATTGCCGCTTCTTGTTTATTCCGAAACAAATGTAGAAGATCTTGACACCGAAGGTGAGGATCACATCGCGGACGAGATGAGATACTTCTGTATGTCACGACCTATAAAGCCTGTAAAGAGCGAGCCGATAAGAGATATCGGCGATGATCCGCTTGATCAACGTAAATATCACAATTAACGGAGAGATAAAAATGAGTTTAAAAGATATATTTCATAAAAGAGATAACGAAGAAGCACCGGCGATGATCGGCTTGGGTACGGGGGAAGGTTTGGCACCGAGATCTGCAGAGGAAATACCGGCAGAGGGGAACGACGAACCGAAAAGATCTTTTTTTGCAAGAGAGACAAAAAAGCCTATAGGTGCAAATGAAATATCAAAGGCAAATTCTATTCTCGCTAAATATAAAAGCGGCAAGGCAAATCTCGAAAGCAAAATAGTTGCAAACGAGGATGAATGGAAACTTCGTGCATGGCGCGGTATCGGCAAGGAGAACAAGGAAACGGTAGAGAAGAATTCCGCCTGGCTCTGGAACTGCATCGTTTCAAAGCACGCGGACGCTATGGATTCCTATCCCGAGCCTAATATTCGTCCTCGAATGCAGGATGACGAGGAGGAAGCCAAGGTTCTTTCACAGATAATCCCCGTTATACTTGAGCAGTGCAATTTTGAAAAGGTGTATTCTGACATACAGTGGTATAAGCTGAAGCAGGGTGCGGGTGTGTACGGAGTGTTTTGGGACTCTACGGTTAACGGTGGGCTTGGAGAAATAAAGTTGAAAAAGGTCGATATACTCAACCTTTTCTGGAAGCCCGGTGTAACCGATATACAGGATTCACCGAATCTGTTTTACGTGAGTATGGTTGATAAGGAAACACTGGAAGTTGCTTATCCCGATTTCAAATTTAAGACGGGACAGCAGAACGTTAGTCTTAAGCAATATCGCTATGATGATAATGTTGATACGAGCGATATGGCGATAGTGGTTGACTGGTATTATCATAAATACACCGAAGACGGCCGTAAGATCTTGCATCTGTGTAAATACAGCGGAAATCAAGTGCTCTTTGCCACTGAAAATGAACCCGAACTTTTTCCGAATGGTTGGTATGACCATGGTTTATATCCTTTTGTTTTGGATGTGCTTTTCGGCATCGAGGGAACACCTTGCGGATATAGCTATATCGATATAGGCAAGGGTGTACAGAAGCAGATAGATATACTTGATGATGCTATACTTAAAAACGTTTATGCGGCAGCGCATCCCCGTTTCTTTATACGTGGAGACGGAAAAGTGAATGAAGAGGAATTTGCGGATCCCACAAAAACGTTTATTCATACCCAGGGCAGCCTTGGAGATGATAGTTTAAAGCAGATCGTTATTACTCCCGTCAGTGATATTGCTATAGCTGTCCTTAACAACAAGATCGAGGAGCTGAAGGACACCACTACCAACAGGGACGTTGCCAACGGCGCCACGACCTCCGGTGTTACAGCCGCCTCCGGTATAGCGGCAATGCAGGAGGCTGCAGGAAAGGTTTCGAGAGATACCAACAAAAATTCCTATAACTCATACCGTGAGGTTATTTTCATGATCATAGAGCTTATAAGACAGTTCTATGACATATCAAGATGGTTCAGAGTTCTTGACGATAAGGGCAAGGATACCTTTATAGCATACAGCAACAAAAAGCTGGTGGCTCAGCCTCAGGAAGCGGGTCTGGGAGGTGAAGATTCTGGTTACCGTTTGCCGATATTTGATATCGAGGTGCATCCTCAGAAGCGTACTCCATATTCCAAGATGGCACAGAATGAGTTATCGTTACAGTTTTTGAAAGCGGGGTTCTTTAACCCACAGAATGCTATGGTTGCTCGTGCTGCTCTTGAAATGATGGATTTCGACCACAAGGATGATGTGGTTGACATAATAAACAGCAATGATCAGATGAGGCAGCAGTACACAATGCTTGTACAACTGGCGCTCGGTATGGCAAGCAAGTATGACCCGAATGTTATTCCTCAGATAGCGCCTATGGCCCAGGCACTTAATATGGAGGTGCCTAAGGTTACAGAGGCGACTGTGGCAGCAGCGGAATATGACGGTACTCTTGCGGAAGAGGATACGAGAATGCAGAATGCAAGACAGAGAACACAGGAAAGTACGCAGGTGCAATAATGATAGACGTATTAATAACAAAGGACAGTATAGAGGTTATAGGACACGCAGGAGCGGCAGAACCGGGAAGGGATCTTGTTTGCGCTGCAGTATCTACAGTGACATTTATGCTTGTTAATCTTATTGATTGTATTCGTGATAAGCTTGAAGAATGTGAAATAGAAACTAAAAGCGGATATACGAAGGTGAGGTATGTTGCAAAAGAGGAATACGAAGACATCCTTCGGGCTCAGCTTGAGGTTATAAAAATAGGATTCTATATGGTAGCGAGCCGTTATGAGCAGTTCGTTTCCGTTAAAGATATTTGACGCGAGGGAAAGACCTCTGAAATACAGACGCGAGGGAAAGACCTCTGAAAAGGAGTATATATGAAATACTTATTTATTATTCAGCAGTTCGCAGAGGGTGCGGCTCCTGCCAGTAGTACCGGAGCAGTGAGTGCGGCTTCTACATCTGCTGTAGCGTCCGAAGCTGCGGAAAGTACACCCAAGGCAGAGGATAAGGGAAGCGGTTTAGGTAAGCGCAAGGCGAAGGTAAATCCCCTTGGTAACGTTATCTATGGCAGAACTCCCGAAAATGTTTCTGGACAGTCTAAGGAAAGTGAAGAAGCTTCCGAGGCTAAGACGACAGAAACAGAAAGTAAAAGAAAGACACTTGCAGAACTTCTTGAAGCAGATCCGGAACTGAAGAAGGAATATGAAGCAACAGTGAAAACACAGGTAAGTGAGAGAACAAAGGCCCATCTTGACAGACGTGTACAAGGAAGCAATGCGAGTAAAGCAGAGCTTGATGCTATGCGCCCAATGCTTGATGTTCTTGCACAGCATTATAAGTTGGATCCGAAGGATACATCTGCAATAGCTAAAGCAGTATCCGAGGACGAAAACTATTTTAAACGTGCCGGATTTGAAAGCGGTACCGATGCTAAGACTGCAAAGAATACATTTGAGCTACTTCGTGAAAACCGAAGGCTTAAGGATGAAGCAGAGGCAAGACGAAAGTCAGACGAACAGGCAAATAACCGCAAGGTGTTATTTGATTCCTGGAACAAGGAGATTCCTGAGGTCAAAAAGCTCTATCCTTCCTTTAACATGGACGAGGAGATGAAAAATCCCGAATTCCGCGAGTTTGCTCTTCAGGGCAAGGTAAAGGAAGGCTATGAGAAGGTTCACCGTGCCGAGATCGATGCGGCTATGATGAAATATGCTCACGATAAGGCAGAGGAAAAGATAGCAAACAGCGTTGCTGCCGGAAGAGCGAGACCTGCGGAGGGTGCTATGAGCCGAGATGCTTCACCTGTGTATAAGACGCGTCCTTCTGATCTTACAAAGGAGGACAGAGCAGAAATTAAAAGACGTGTACGCAGCGGCGAAAAAATAATTTGGTAGCCTCTGCAGAGAGGAGAAAAAATGATTACAAAATATTTATTTAATATTCAGCTTTTTGCTGAAGCAAACGTTCAGACTACAAACATGGCAGCTGAGGGCAATGATCTTTCGCCTTCCATGAAGGAATATTATGATACAGAGCTTCTTGAGAATGCCAAGGAGGAACTGTTCTTTAATCAGTTCGGTAAGCTACAGAACCTTCCCGCAAAGAGGGGTAAGAAGATCTCCTGGAGAAAGTTTGACACTCTCGGTCCCGCTCTTGTTCCCCTTGAAGAGGGTGTTACCCCTGACGGTAATAAGATTAATATGACAAGCGTTGAAGCGGAGATAACCGAGCATGGTGACTACACCACCGTTTCTGATGTTCTCGACCTTACCGCGGTTGATGATATTATTCTCGGTTGTACAGAGGAGCACGGCTCGCAGGCCGGTCTTACAATGGATACGCTCACAAGAGATATTGTATGTAATGAAGCGACGGTAATGTATGCGCCCTCTGTGGTGAATGGTGTTTCCACTCCTACATTAGACAGATTGCTTCTTGATAAAAACTGCAAGATCACTCCTTCACTTGTCAACAAGGTTGTTACCAGACTTAAGAAGAACAAGGCACCCAAGATCGACGGCAAATATATCTGCATCATTCATCCTTCTGTTTCCGAGGACCTTCGTGAGTGTGAGGGCTGGATCGAGGCTCATAAGTACGCTGCCGTTACCGAGATTTTCAACGGTGAAATCGGTGAGCTTCACGGTGTGCGCTTTATCGAAACTAATCAGGCCCCGGTATATAAGTTTGCGAAGGTTTGGCCTAATTACGGCAGAATGACTATAAGTGCCGTTGATACCGCCAATTCGAGAATCACCTTGAGGAATGACAAGGGCGTATCTCCCAATTTCGTTGCAGGTGAATGGATGGACGAAAAGTTCGTTATGATCAACGGAGTACAGTATATTATTACCGAAAGCACAACTGATCGTCTTAAGCTTACCGATATGGAAGGTAACAATATTACCGCGGCTGTTGGTAATGTAGGTGACGAGGTTCTTATCAATACCGGTACCGCCGAGGGACTTGCGGTGTTCGGCTGTATCTTTTTCGGTCGTGATGCTTACGGTAGAGTTGAACTCTCAGGCGGTGCTATGAGAATGATTGTTAAGGCTCTCGGCTCTGCAGGCTCATCCGATCCTCTTGATCAGAGACAGACAGTGGGCTGGAAGGGCTTCCATGCAGCAGCAGTTCTCTATCCTGAAAGAATCATTCGTCTTGAGGTATGCTCAAGCTATAGCGAAGATGACGAACAGAATTAAGGAGGTATAAATATGTCAATGAAAGATGAAACCAAGGTAGAAAAAACTCAGGTAGCTCCTGCTGAAGAGACCAAGGTAGATAAAAGACACGAAGCGCTTGTTAAAAAGCTCAAAAGCAAAGTGAACATCAAGATTCCCAGAACACGTGACGGAGATGCGCCGGTGTATGTTCTCTGGAATCAGAAGGATTATAAGATTGCTCGCGGCTATGCCGTAGAGGTTCCTTATCCTGTGTATAAGGCTTTGGTTCGTGCAAAATACGATCCTATAGTATGTTAATAAGCGAACGCCTGGCGGCGATCGGGGGCGCAAGCTCCCGATTTTCGCTTATATAAGGAGGTCAAAAGATTGAAAGCGAATGATATTATAAAAGATGTAGATCTGCAGAGGGCAGGGCATGAGCTGAGTTCGGGAACCCTGTGCTCTTATATTGCAGAGCTTGAAGAACGAATATACACGGAGCTTGTGTGTACACATAAGAATCCCGATAATATAGAATATACCGCAATAAGCGAAGATACAACTCTTATAGCTCCTGCAAGATACAAGGATATGTATGTATTCTACGTGCTTGCAAAGATCGATTATATCCGCCAGGATACCTCTCGATATACCAATAATATGATCATGTATAACGAGCTGTATTCGGATTTTGCGAACTGGTGGAACCGTACGTATCTTCCTAATCAGAAATACAAAATGGAGTGGTAATATAATATGTTTTTACCCAAAATACAAAATATAAAAAGAACTTCAAGGATCCTTAATACCTTCGGAGGTATCAACCGCCAGGAAAGCGCATCCGTGAATGAATTTGCCGATGCTCTTAATATGAGCTCTGCAGAGTTTCCGTGCGTTGCGGTTCGGCCGAAGAGAAAGAGTATAAATGTAGCCTTGGAAGGGATTACCGGATTAATTAACAATAACGGTTTGTATGCTTTGGCCATGGACGGCTATGACACCAGCGTGCTGTACAAATATGATGAAAGCACGGGAGTATTAAGTGAGAAGGCAAGATTATCGGACAGCTTTATGGCGGGGTATTGGGAATGTAATAAGGACACACAGTCTTTGTTCCTTACCCACGACGGTCTTTGTACCTTGGATCTTTCGGATCCCGATAATATACAGGGCAGGAGGATAGCGAAGGAATATAAAATAGCAAACAAATTTGCATCAGCTCAAGTCCTTAAAATAAATCCTTTGGACCATGGCGATTACTGTAGATTACGTCTGTTTTTCGAGGATGACGGTAGTTTTATATCAAATTATGGTACTTATTCTGATTATAATGCGTTGTACGATGAATATTCGGCGAATTCTAATGAATTCGGCAATACCACCTTATATTTTGTTGATGTTAAAGGAACAAATTACCGTATGGCATACAGAATAAACCCCGGTGTTAATACATTGATTCCTGTTGATGGTGTTGTTGCCCGATTCCTTTTGCCTGCGGTGAACGGGATCAGCTTTATGAAGGGTGACTATATTCATATTACCGGCATGAAGTTTTATAACGGATCCGGATTTGTTGCGGAAGTGGAAAACATGGTAAACGGATTTCATGAGGTTATAAATGCAGGTTCGCAAAAAAGTGTTATATCCGAGGGAGTGACAATTGATGAGGTATATTTTGATGTACGTATAGATGTTTGCTATGCGGTATATGAAACGTTAAGAGGATATGGAGGCATGGGATATTTTGAAGGTCAGACACATCCTGCAAAAAACCAAATGTTTTTATATAACGATACACTTATATCTCTTGATGTTCCCGAACTTGATTGTATTTGCGAAGCGCAAAACAGAATATGGGGCGCGTCTAACAAAGAACACAGTATATATTGCTGTGCTCTCGGCGCGGTAAATAATTGGTATCGATATGAAGGTATATCATCGGACAGCTGGGCGGCGACGGTGGGAAGTGAAGGAGAGTTTACTGCCTGTACTGCACTTAACGGTGCGCCTGTATTCTTTAAAGAGAATGAAATGATCGTTGTTAACGGCTCGCGTCCTGCATCTTATTCCATTACATCCTACGACTGTCCCGGAGCAGTTGACGGTCCGGGGAGGAAGACCTGCGTTCATAGGGGCTCTCTTTTTTACGTGTCTCGTGACGGTGTTTATTCCTATACAAGCTCAGGACCTGTGTGTATTTCCTCCAATATTTGTGATGAGATCTCTAACTGGAGCAGAGCAAGTATCTTCTGCTACCGTAACCGTTTATATGTGATGCTGGATAAAGTTACTTATGTTTATGATCTTGAAAAGGGCATCTGGCATAAGGAAGATAGTATAAATCATCAGAGCGTTGCTGTGACAAATGAAGGACTTGTGTATGTATCGTTCAACAGTTCCGGCTCGGCGTTGGTTTATGACGATACCGGTATGAACAATATTGCCAAAGAATATGAGGAAGATCTCTCCTGGTATCTTGAAACCAAAACATTGGGCAATGACGTGCCGGCAAAAAAGTATCTTGCTCAGATAGATATAGCTCTTGAACTCAAGGGCAGTTGTACAGTACTCGTTAAATACGATTCCGGTGAATGGATCCGTATTCGCGAATTTAATGACGATAAAAGAAAGACTGAGAAACTTTGCTTTTATCCTCGCCGTAGTGATCATTTCAAATTGAGGCTTGAGGGTGTGGGGGATGCAAAGATTTTCTCTATAACTCAAACCTTGGAGGAGGCCTATGAGAACGGATAATATGCATTTAATTGTATGTTTGCCGAAAAGTTAAAGCTACCGCAAGACGGTGAAAGGGGTAAAGATGGCTGAGAGCTATATCAAGAAGATTAAACGTGAGCCGAGTAATAAGGAAATTGTAGAATACCTTGATTATCTCGCGGAAACACTTTCACAGAGATTTGAAAATATAGACGAAGAGAATCTTACCGATTCTCTTAAAAAGAAAATAGGAGGAAAATAAGATGGCTATAACCGGTGTTAGTGACGAAACGAAAAAGAAGCAGGAGGAATATATGAATCCTACCGCAGCTGTAACAGATGCACAAAAAGCAGCGGAGGATTATAAAGCAAACAACGATCCCACAAATTCCAAATATGGGGTGGTCGCAGAAGAGCTTCTTGATCAATATCTTAACCGTGATGATTTCAGCTATGACGTTAACGGCGACGCTCTCTATGCTCAATATAAGAATCAGTACACAAAGAATGCGAATAAAGCAATGAAGGATACCGTGGCGCAGTCTGCAGCATATAGCGGCGGTTACTCGAATTCCTGGGGACAAACGGCGGGCCAGCAGATATACCAGGACTATATGACCGAGCTTGACAATAAGATTCCCGAACTTCGTCAGCAGGCGCAAAACGAATATCTTGCAGAGGGTGAAATGCTGCTGGATAAATACGGTATTACGCAGGGTCATTATCAGGATCTTATGAATCAGTTTTATGCCGAGCGCGATTACCTCGATAACAAGGCAAACGAAGAATATTCCAAATGGTTTGATGAGCGTAATTATTGGGACGGTGTTGCGGCGAACGAAAGTGCTGATTATTGGAATGTACAGAATTATAATAATTCTTCGCCTGCTTCATCCGGTGAAGGTTATTATGAAGAAAACGATTTTGAGCGTATGGTTCAAAACGGAAGTTATATAAATGATGATGGAAAAACCATATATACATATTATCGCGGTGATAAAAAATATGAGTTTGAAGAAGGTAAAAACCCATATACCGGAACGATCAACCCTGATGCTAAAGACAAGGATGGAAAGTATGACTCTTCCAAAACTTTCAGCAACGGCTATCAGCCAAACAATATTGAAGGCAAAAAACTCTCAAAAACCGGATATGAAGGTACCGTTAATGGCGTTGTTCAAAATGTTTGGACTACCGGCGATGGACGTTATTGGATGTGGGACGGAAGTATAAACGATTATTTTGAAGTTAATGATCCGAAGACACAAGAGTAAGGAGTAGTTATGAGAAAGATTGAGAATCTTAACAAAGGAAGTAAAACACTCCCTAAAATTGAAAATCTTCGTAAAGATGAAATTGGTGCGTATAAAGTTCAAAAAGAATTTGAAGGCGATCTTGGCACAGTAAACGAGTATGTAAACTCGATTACTAACGGAAAATATATATCAAGTGATGATTTCGAAAGATACCGTACAGCAGCCCAGCGATATAAAAATAATTACAGAGATTATAAATACTTGAACTCCTCTAAAGAAGAAAGTGATCGATGGATAGATAACATAATAAGTTCATTTGACGCAAATGAAAATTATTACTCTCAATTTGCTGACGAGAGCGATTATAACCGTTATACCAAGTATGGTAATATGACATCTGATGAACTTCTTGAGGAATACAAAAAAAGCCGTACCGGCATCAGTGACGGAAGTGTATCAAGAGAAAATGCGCAGTGGTTGTATGAGCAATATAAGACCGTTAAAAATGAGGAAGATATTGAAATTCAAAAATACGGTACCAACGGTGAGTTGAGGGATTTGACAAGTTCAGATCTGCTTGATCAATTTTTAGAAGCCGACAAAAGCGGAGACGAAAAAACAGCCGATATATTATACAACTCTATAGTCCTTCGGGTATCAAAACCCGAACTTGATACGTGGCTTTCCGAAAAAGAAAAAAGCGGTGAAGATGTTGATTCAGAATATATGCGCGGTATTTTTCTTGGCACTTCAAGAAACGATTTAAATAATGATTCAACATATATCGGTGATAATGAAACGAAGTTTGTGCTCACAGATGAAAATATAAGCTACGAAGACGCGGATACGTTTTTGAATTCTGTGGTAGATAAACAGATAGCAAACGGAAATAACTATAGCGATGCAGAATATGACAGTAAGATGTCTTCAGCATATCGAAGCAGAATATTATATGATTATGATATGCTTGAAAAAGAAGTTACAACTATTGACGAGTTTCTAAAAACCCCTTTGGAATACTCACCCGAAAACGTTGAACTTCTCAAAAGGTATTATCTTCGTTATGCGCCCGAATACTATTACGATACATCCCGTTTTAGCGGACTTGTACATTCTAACCTAAGCGGGCACGGATCTATAGCTGATACTATTGATGATGGTCCTGATGCGTTTTATATTGCGTTGCAGGAATTCGAAAAAGCGGTAGAGGGGACTTTATCCCAGTATTACTTTTTGAAGAATGAAACTCAGGAAAGCAATATAGGACAAGATGTCAGAATGTCTGATGTTGTTACGGATTATGAATCCTATATGGACGAACATAACAGGATAAGCAAAGCTAAAGAAGCGGAGTATGCCGAGATATTTGAAAAATACGGTTACGATTTTACTTCATATCATGAATACAAGACGAGAAAAAGAAATGAAAAAAAGGCAGAAGATAGAACAAATAAAATAGAATCTGCCGTAGGTCAAGGAGGAATTAAAGGAATTTGGGCGGGCGCTTGGCGTACCGGAGCGAGTATAGCGACTAATCTTTTAAGCGTTTCCTCTTTGTATGGGATAGCAAAAGAGTACGTTCATAACAGCGGTGAGGATGCGCTTGATTACGTTCCTATAGATTTTAATAGTAATTCTTTCTATATGATGAATTTTACTAATACAATTCGTGGTACGGTAACCAAGGAACTCGAAGAAGAAACAGATTGGACTTTGTTCGGGAAAAATGTTACAAGTTTCCTATATCAAACGGGAACCTCGATAGGAGATTTTGTTGCAGCAGCAGCTTTAACTGGAGGTACGGAATGGAGCCTTTTGGTAATGGGTCTTACGAGTGCTTCGAATACGGCGGTAGAAACACTTCAAAACGGTGGTACGATTGAGCAAGCTGTAGGTTATGGTATCGTATCGGGTTGTCTTGAAGCATTCTTTGAAAAATTCTCTTTGGGTAACTTAAAAGCTTTTGATGATATCGGAATAGATACAGCCAAAAAATGGCTTATTAATACATTCAAACAAGGCTTTGTTGAAGCTACTGAAGAGGGTGCAACAGCTGCAGCCGATTTCTTCGTTGATAATCTTATCAATGGGGAAAATTCTGAATATAACCGCGCGGTAGAAGCATATGTATCAGAAGGTTATAGCCTTGCTACCGCTCAGTCAATAGCGTTACAGGACAGTTTGGTTGACGGTGTATTTCAGATGTTAGGCGGTGGTATATCGGGTACCGTGATGGGCGGTGCTGCTGGCGGTGCTCGTTATGTTTCGGAGCAAAAATATAATTCTTCTCTAATTACTGATGAAGAGCTACAAGACTATAATCCTGACACACAAGAAGGCAGGGATAATATTCAGTCACTCGTAGATTCTGTAATCGATTGGAAGTCTTCCGGTTTTGCAGATGTTGGTTCTTCTACACTAAAACTCGCGGATAGTATTAATTATAAGCTTGATAATGATGAGGATATATCACTTAAAGAAATAAGACGTTTGGCTACGGCCGTTGTCGGTGCAGCTCCGGCACAGAGCGAAAAAATGAATTACGATAAGCCTGATGACGAAGATATTTTTGATTCCTACGAGATTCGCAAAAATAACGGAAAAGTCGGCAACGATATGATACCTCAGATCGTTAATACAGCGCTTGATATGGAGGCAGAGGGAGTATTCAAGGAAGATTCCGAAATTGGTCAACGTGTTGTTGATTTATATTCCCGCTATGTTTCGGGCGGGGATATATCCCGTGCGGAGATCTCCAAGCTCTATGATGATCTCTATTCTCTACAGAATAACCGTGTTGATATCAGTGGAGACAATATCATAGGCATTGAAAGCTCGGACGGTGCCGGATCTATGGTGGTCCAGACGAGGGATGGTAACTATGAGCTGAGTGAGCTCAGGATCGAGGGCGAGGAAGGAGAGCTCTTTGCGGCAGCATCCGATTACAGCACTGAGGGTGCGAATGCCTTTATAGAAGGGTATGAGGTCGCAAAGGCGGATAATTCTTCTCTTACGGTTGCCGAATACAAGGCGGCCTTTGATCCCATTTATACACAGAGCTATGAGGGA
Organism: Oscillospiraceae bacterium; assembly: GCA_015065105.1. Taxonomy (GTDB): domain Bacteria; phylum Bacillota; class Clostridia; order Oscillospirales; family CAG-272; genus RGIG7300. The sequence continues at coordinate 53,338 of SVQZ01000002.1, forward strand.
GTTTCCACCGAGGAGGTGGTTGCGAACAATAGTGACAATATTGACGTGCTTGGTGATCAGGCTACAGGACGTGTGCTGGATGCGGCGCAGAGGGATATGCGTGCGGCACAGTACCGCTCAGAGCAGAAGGAGAGTGCGGCGATTAACGGTAAGCATACTGTAATGTATAACGGACGGGATGCGGAAATTGTAGGATATGCTTCACGCGGCAATGTGAAAATCAAAGTTGGTGATTCGATTGAAACTGTATCTATGGATCTTATTGGTTCTCCTAACGGTGCTACATCATATATGATAGATACAGCCAAGCTCTACAGTTCACAAAAAGCCGAATCGTATATGAATAATTACGATGGTAAATATGATCCGGAGATATATACAAGGGGCTTCAGATACTTTTATGATGCCGGTATAGAAGGCAGAAGCTTTGATGAATCTGTTTCAAATATGAAAAAGCTTTATGGTGATAAACTCGATTATGCTGCTATGAAACGTATTTATGAAAATGCTTCAGCCCATAAGAAAAAGGCAGATTCAAAAAGAGTTAAAAAGTCAGAATATCGCAGTAAAAAAGGTAATGTACATCTTCATGTGGATTTCTCGACTATGACAGAAAGGCAGAAGGCTTCTCTTAAGGCTATTGAGTTTATATCCGAAGTAACAGGTGTTGAATTTCATCTGTATGCTTCATATAAAAACAAACAGGGAGAGACGGTATTTAAGGATTTTGACGGTAAGGTTAAAAAAGCGCCCAACGGCTGGTATGTAGATTCAACGGTATATCTTGATATAAATGCCGGTAATTCAAACGAGGGGGTTATGCTCTATACCGTAGCTCATGAGCTTACGCATTTCATAAGAGAGTGGTCTCCCGGTAAATTTGATGTACTTGCAGATTTTCTTGTTGATAAGTATGCTGAAAAGGGTGTAAGCATTAAATCTCTTGTACAGGCACAGATAGAAAAAGCCGAAGCAAATGACAGAAAGTTGAGCTATGACAAAGCTTTCGAAGAGGTTGTTGCTGATTCTATGGAGACCATGCTTGCGGACGGTGATATATTGGAGAATCTTTCCGAGCTTGCATCGAACGATCTAACTCTTTTCAAAAAAATAAAAAGCTACTTTAAGCAGCTTTTGGAAAAGATAAGAAAATTGTATGCGGGCATGAATCCTAATTCCCGTGAGGGACAAATTGTGTCTGAAATGAATGACAGCATCGGAAAGCTTCATGCACTCTTTGAGACGGCACTTGTAGATGCAAGTGAACACCTTAATAATTCAACAGAAAATAGTGTATATAAAATCACAGATTCGTATCAAGAATATTCAAATCGTGGTTATGGTGGGTTGCGTGGTGTACTTGCTAAAAAAGGATTAGATGATTTAAGCGTAAAACTCGGAAATTATTTTCCATTATCCGCGTTATTTGATAGTACTATTCGAAATGATAATACCCCGTTATCTTTAGAAACTGTAACTAAAAATAGAGTCCAGCGAAAAGTTAATAACGGAAGATTTGAAAGCTTTTTCAAAACAGGAAAAGATGCATTTAAAACTGCTTATGGAGATACAAAAACAGATGTTAAAATCGAACAACTTGGTATTACTGCTACTCTATATCAAGATATAGTAAGTGAAAGTTTGAGTAAAGAAATGGGCACAGGACGAGAACAATCTATTATAGATGTTGTTCCTTCACTGAGAGAAATAATTTCGAATAGTGTGTTGATGTCTGTTGAGAAAGTACAGCACACTGATAACAAACATACTTCGCTATATGGTTATAGATTATATAATTTTTATAAATATAACGATGGTCATAGAACGAGTATAAATTGTCTTGTAAGTACGGTTATACAAAATCTTGATGGAACAGAAGGTCATGTTTTTAAAAATATAGAAAATGTCACCATCGAACAGGGCCTGCCCGGTAATAATACCGATATGTCCCCGACGTCCAATGGCGACACCTATACTATAGCACAGCTTTATAAATTTGTCAAGAGTCTTGATCGAGATAATGGGGGGATAAAGTATAATTCAAAAAACAAAGAAAAGTATTTGTTTAATTATACTGAAAGAAATGATAAGGTTCCATATTCCTTCCGTTCCGGTAGAGCGACAAGCCGTGAAATGCTTGTATCGGCACTTGAAAACTTTGTACAGAGCCAAGAAGAATTTGAAATTCTTGATGAATACAGAAGAAAGATAATTGAATTGGATAAGGCTGAGGTAAAGCTTGCTAAGCTTCGTAACGAGATAAATGAAATGCAGTATGCCAAGGGTAAACGAAGCGAGGCTTTCACGAAAAAGTTGGATGAGCTTCGAAAAAAAGCAAGGAATCTTGCTGACAGTATATCCAAGCAAGATGAACAGCTTTTAAGATTGGAGAGCACACAGGCCTTAAGAAATCTTTTGAACCGTGAACGTATAAGAGCGGCTACCTCCCAAAAGGAAACGGATAAAAGATTGATGAAGGATTATCGTGAGGGACGAAAAAAAACAGCCTTGAAGCAGGATATACTTAAGCAAATCTCGGATATAGACCGTGTTCTTAACCGTGGCACCAAGGAACGAAATGTAAAGCCTGATCTTGAGAAAAGTGTGGGCTCGGCATTGAAGCTCGGAAAACTTCTCTTTGATGAGTATCTTCGCAATTCTGATATTGTTCTTAACGGAGTTAAATCCGTTACTGCAAAGGAAGCTGAGCTCCTTTCCGAGTATAAAGAGCTGCTTGAACAGAGAGAGTATGCAAAGGAATACAGAAAGGAAGAGGTAAAGTCTATAGAACGAAATGCGGATTTGAGCTATTCGGAAAAGCAAAAGAAGATCGATGAGCTTGACTCGAGTATTAAGGAAAAACGCAGACAGATCGACCTTAAGATCAAGGAGCTTGATGGTAAGCTCGCTGAGGTATTTGAACGTGAAAGAAACAGCTTGGAAAACACAAATGTTTCTGCCGCTATAGACGAGCTGTCTTCTGCTTATAAAAAATTGATCGATTCAGAGGATGAATATATAAAGCAAGCCTATTCGGAAGTTGTAAGTAATTTGATAGACGATCTTAAGCAAAGCCTTGGAAATGTAAAACGAGGCGAACTGACCTTATATCAACTTGAAAAGGTTAAAAAGGTGTTCAGCGCCGTGAAGCATACTATCAGCACCGCAAATAAGATATTCAGGCAGGGCAAAACAGAAGAATTACAGACGGTGGTTGATAGGGTACAGAGTGAAATCTTGAAAAATGAAAAACAAAGAGCGGATCCTACAGTTGCCGGAGCGGCGATAAGTGATGCTTATAATGATTTCAAGGTTAATGAAATGAAACCGGTATATTTCTTTGAATATCTCGGTTCTCAAAAATATCTTGAACTATACAAGGATGCTGCACATGCTGACGGTGTATGGGCTAAGGATCTTGACGAGGTGAAGACATTTATTCAAGAAACAAGGAAAAAGTACCACTATACTTCTTGGGATTGGAAAAGAGCTCGGACGTTTACCTTGGAGGACGGACGAAAATTTACAGCAACACTCGGTGAAATATTAAGCATATATGCTTATTCAAGAAGAACGCAAGCTATAGATCACATGGCAATCGGCGGTGTCCAACATGGTAAGGGTACAAAATACAAGCCTGGTAAAAAACGTTTTGAACGATTCAGAACACACTTGGAGGGAGAGAAACCTTATAATTTAGGTTTTAGTGTTATTAACGAAATTATAAATTCACTTAATAAAGAACAAAGGGCGTATGTTGAGTCTGTTCAAAAGTACATGTCTGACTTCGGTAAAAAAGGTAATGAAATTTCAAGAGAACTATATGGAATCGATCTTTTTACCGAGAAATACTATATGCCGATACAATCGGTTAAAGAATACCTTGATAATGTAAGACAAACATTACAAAAGACACCTACTACGGTTTCCCTTAAAAATATGGGAGCCGCAAAGCCTACTACCCCGAATGCAAATAATCCTATGATATTAAGAGCATTTGATGATGTATGTGTCGAGCACCTTAACAGCATGGCTACATATCATGCGTATGTCTTACCGATAGAAAACTTGCAGAGGGTTTATAACAATGTGTCAAAAGAAGGAGGGTATAGTTCTACAAGGGAGATTATAGAACGTGTACTGGGTAGCTCTGCGGATACATATTTGCAGAATTATATAACTGATCTAAACGGAGGTCCACAAGCTAAGGGCATCATAAGTCCCCTTATGAGTTTATTTTCAAAAAGCATGAAAGTAGCGGTTGCGAATAGCTTATCTGTAGCTATTCAGCAGCCTACGGCAATAATACGTGCTATGGATATGATAAATCCTTTGCACTTCAGACCTATTTACGATCACGACAATCATTTTAATATATCTAAAACTTATGCAGAAATGAGAAAATATGCACCTATTACCATAGTTAAGGAAATAGGCGGTCATGAAATAGGATATTCAAAAAGTGCTTATGATTATGTTGGTACCAACGAATATGGCAGGGCCGGTGTGAGAGGATTCTTTACGGATGCACAATACAGGAAAACAAAGCTTGATAATGCATCGATGAAGTTTCCTGAGCTTATGGATAAGTTCGGTTGGTGTGCGATATGGGCTGCAGTTAAAAATGAAATCCGTGCATCTGAAAAATATGCAGAGGGTTCCAAAGAGTTTTTTGAAGCTTGTGATATAAGGTTTACCGATGTAATAATGTATACACAGGTTTACGATTCTGTTAATTCCCGAAGCGGTTATATGAGGTCTAAGAGTGACCTTGTGAAATTCTCGACCTCCTTCAAAGGCGAACCGACCACAACTGTTAACATGGCATATAATGCTATATTAAAAGTAGCGCGTACTGAGGGAAGGAGCGAAAAAGCAAAGGCTACGGCGAAAGCATTTAAAACTGTTGGTATAGTAACTCTCAGCGTTCTCGCTGGTGCTGCGGCGTATTCTATAGTTGCGGCGCTAAGAGACGATGACGATGATGAGACGTATGCTAAAAAATACGGACAAGCCTTAAAATCAAGGTTACTATCAGATATGAATCCTTTGAATATGCTTCCGTTTACAAGTGACGTGATGTCGTTAATAGACGGTTGGGATGTTGAACGTCCGGATATGACGTTGCTTTCTGAATTTATCGGTGATATTCGAAAATTTTCCAAAGCTGTAGCAGAGGGTGATTTGGACGAATTGACTATCGATGATTATGCTGACTATATAGGAGACCTTTCTAACATTTTAGGATTAGGTCTGAAAAACTTCTATAGGGATGCCAAAGCATTAACTTATAACGTTTATAAACGACTTACCGATGAAGAGAAGTACGATTCTTTTGGAGATTTCTTTGATGAAATCGCAGAGGGATTTTCTAAGGGAACAGATGAAATGAGCGAAAAAGATATTGTCCTTGGCTCATATTTACTTTATAAAGAAGGAGATCGCGGAGCGATGCATGAAACACTTGACGACCTCCGAGAGATAATAAGAAAGGATGTGTTGGAGAAATACCCGAACATATCTAAAAAAGGCCTTGAAGCTGAAATTGAATCTATACTTGCATCGAAAATCAAGAGCTCGTTAAGAGAGGATTTTCTTGACGCCTATGAAGAGGGGGATCTTAAAGAAGCTAAAAGAATCCAAAATTATCTCGATGCTACCGAATTATACGATGATACACAGACGATCGTTGATGATTGGATAGACGGTAAGGAAGAAAACGAAAACGAGGACTGGTATCAGACAAAGGACGGCAAATTCTATATGGTGGAAGAAGCATATACCGAAGGAGATCAGGACAAGATGACCGAAATTGTTGACGGTCTTATTGAGGAAAAAGCGGACACACAGCTTGAAGAATATCCCAACAAGCCTATGGGTCAGGTGGAAAAGGAGGCTCGTAGCAGTGTAAGGAGTTCGTTCACGAGCAGATACAAGAAACCATATCTTAAGGCCTATGAGGATGGTGACGGAGCTGAGACGAAGAGAATTCTTGCTCTTCTTGAAATGACCGGTCTTTATGACGATGTTGAAGCGAAGGCTCAAGACTGGATAGAAGCATACGAAGAAAAGAAACTCCTTAATGGAGAATAAGACAGGGGGTGGCAACACCTCCGGAAAGGAAAGGATATGAAAACAGAATTAAGATTTACGCTTGACGGTCAGAAACTCAGGCGTATTGATGATAATACCGTAGCTTCCAATGCGGTTAATGTGCCGACAGCATTATTTGAAAATCTGCGTGAAAATGAATGGGCAGGATTTGGTTCATACACTGCTGAATTTAAAAACGGTAACACAGTAATAAGTGTTCCTTTGGTTGGTGTCAACAAATGTGCGGTGCCTCATGAGGTTCTGTCTCCCGGTTATATGTGTGTTACCGTGTATGCTGAAAGTGTTGACGGTGGAGAGATCTCTGCATCGATAACTTCAACGGAGGCGGAGGTTCGCATAGAGCGCGGCCCGAGTAAGCACGGAGATAACAGCCGAGCTCCTACAGCTGACGAGGTTACTGTTATTCAGGCAGCTGCGGAAGCAGCGGCAAGTGTACGCGCAGATGCCGATGCAGGCAAGTTTAACGGCGAAGTAGGTGCAACACCTAATATAACTATAGGTACGGTCACAACTCTTGATGCAGGTAGTGAGGCTACAGCAACACTTACGGGAACTACCGAAGCTCCTATATTGAATCTTGGCATTCCTATGGGAAAGCAGGGTATAAACGGAAAATCGTTGTATGCGGTAAGCAATATAGATGAATTATATGCAAGGTGTAAAGAATACTCCACGGTTGGTGTGCCTTCGTCTATAGAAAGTGTGTGTGTTGCCGAAGGGTTAGATATAACAATTTGGTCTGTTGATTCAGAAGGCAAATGGATGGCCACAGGGTTATACACAATGAAAGCAGGTTGCTGCTACAAAGTTTCGTTTACCCGAATTCCGGCGGGAGTTAGAGTAACAGCAGTAACCGAAACGATTTCCTTTGGTGGCAATATATCCGATGAGCAAATTCAAACGGCTGTTAATAATTATCTTACAGAAAATCCACCTGAAGGCGGTGACAGCGGAGCAGACGGCAAATCTGCGTACGAGATATGGCTTGAACAGGGGAACGAAGGAACTGAAGCGGATTTTATTGAATCTCTCAAGGGTAAAGACGGCAACGATGGTTATACACCTCTAAAGGGTAAAGATTATAACGATGGAAAAGATGGAAATGGTATATCTTCTGTTGTACTTAATGCAGATTACACATTGACGTTGCATTTCACAAACGGAACTTCACATACTACACCAAGTATTAGAGGTGAATCCGGCGCTACGGGTGCTAAAGGTTCGGACGGTATATCAGTAAGATCAGTTAAGCAAACCATAACGTCAAATGAAGATGATGGAGAAAATGTTATAACCGTAACTTTAAGCAACGGTCAAACAGCTACGTTCACCGTTAAAAACGGTAAGACCGGCGGTGTAGGCGATACGGGCAAGACCCCTAATATTACTATTGGTACAGTAACAACTCTTACCGAAGGTAGTAATGCTACAGCAACGATCACAGGCACGGCTGAAAATCCTATACTTAATCTTGGAATTCCTAAAGGTGATATGGGTAAAGGTGCGGATATAGATACATCTGCAATCATGATGAAGGAAGAATATGTTCGCGATACAGGTGAGACTATTGCACCTTATACCAATATACTTGACAAATATGGTTACAAGTCAAGAACATATCTCGGAAGAAACGGCGAGGAAGTAATTGCGACATATAACGTATGGACTACTAATTTTATACCTCTTAAAAAGGGACAGGTACTCCGCATCAAATTCAATGATAGATCATCTATCAACAAAACGAATACTTATTGGGGTTTGTATGACGAAAACAAGACCATATCAACATCATACAATATAACGTATAATCTTGACACCATCGAACAATATAACACGTATGGTGATTTGGTTGTGAATGGTAACACAGCAATTTGGGACACATCCACAATAGCATTCGGCGGTTGGAACGGATTTGCTTATGCAAGATTGATGCTTGAATCCCTTGATTGCATCATAACCATTGATGAAGAAATAACGGATGATGTGAAACCTATATATGAGTTAAAGCCCACGTTGAAAGTGCCGAGGAGTAATCTTGAATTTAACGCAGCTGAGAAGCCCCTTGTAGGAAAGAAGGTGATTTGCTTCGGTGACAGCTTGTTCGGAAGAACAAGGGACGAAACATCTGCTTTGTATAAGACAGCACAGATAACAGGAGCAGACCTCTATAATGTCGGTTTTGGTGGTACATCAATGAGCAGACTCGGAAGTGGTGCCTACTCTTATTTCTCTTTTCCTGCACTTGTGGATTCTATAATAAGCAATACTTGGACAAATCAAGACAACAATGTGTCAACTGTTGAGCATTGGAGTGAACAGCTTGAGAAACTTAGGGTTATTGACTTCTCTAATGTAGATATCGTAGTTCTTCACTACGGCACTAATGACTTTGCAGGTGGTGATAGGTCTATAGACAATGCATCTGATATAGATGATATTACGTCGATATGTGGTGGATTAAGATACGGTCTCAACAAGATGCTAACAGCATATCCACAAATTAAGTTTTACATCTCTGTCCCCGTATTTAGATATTGGGGAAGTGAAGGCTCTTATTCATACCCCGACACATATACCAATGCAAAAGGCAACACTTTGCTTGATGTTATTGAGGGATTACGTAAGGTAGCTATTGAGTATAATCTTCCTGTTATAGACGGATATTATGGCATGGGCATCAACAAACTCAATGCGGCATATTATCTCGCAGACCAAACGCACCATAATATAGCAGGTATGAAACTCTTTGGTGAATTTATTGCAGCCCAGCTTTCAAGTCAACAAAACATGTATGCCAATGTTACAGATGGTTATTCGAAGGATGAAATTGACACAATGTTTGGTACATATATCGACGACCTTGCAGACCTTATAGGAGGAAACGCATAATGAGTAACTTTGGTACTATATACAATGAATTAAAAGAAATTCGTGATAGAGCGAATGCAAAGACGGGCAGTAATGATACGAATATAAGTGATGCAGTTGATACTCTTATATCGGGTTTTGGAAAGGGAAATGGAACTGTAACACCTTCAGGAACAAAGCAGATAGTTACCAACGGCACACATAATGTATCTACCTATGAATATGCCGAGGTCAATGTGCCTGTGGGCATCACACCTTCGGGAACATTGGATATATCTTCAAACGGCACATTCGATGTGACCAATTATGCTACGGCAAATGTGGCTATTCCTACAATAAGTGTGGTAAGGAGAATAACGTTGGCAAACGATCTCGGTGCTGCCGATCCTTATCAATACAATCAAACTGTAATAAGCGGTGATGATTTCGTTAAGGAACATTACAATGATACAGGATTGTTGGCGTTGTTGATCCCTATGGAAGCTATCGGTCTTGTTCCCAACACAGTAAATTGGATTATTCAGAGCAATTCGCCGTTATATTACAATGGCACAACACCGTATTATGGTGCATCTCCGACAGCATTATCTGCAAGTAATATAACGTTGTCTTCTCTGCCTATAAGCACTAAGCTTACGAGCAGACTGTATACTAACGCTTCGGCGTTATTGCTTGACAGCAGTGGCAACGTGAATATATGCGGTGGTGGAACATCAGCAAAACCGAGGATAGTTAAAGCAGGCACATATCTGCTTATACTGTCGGTTGCAAGATAGGGGGTGATGATATGTCTATATCATCAATAGCAACCTTCATTACCGAGATCGGTATTTTGTTGGGGGTAATAATCCCCGTTATTATAAGTATGAGAAAAATTTCTAACGGTGCCAAGTGCCAATTGCGCAGCGAAATGCTTCGTATATATTACCGTCATAAAGATACAAAGATTATTCGGCAGTATGAATATGAGAATTTCGTTATGCTATGTGAAGCGTATAAAGCGCTCAAAGGAAACTCGTTTATTGACAAAATCTATTTGGAAGTTAAAACATGGGAGGTTGAATCATGAGGAAAAATCTTGCAAATCTTATTAAAGTAAAAACCATTGTGACATTGGCTGTGATGCTCGTGTTCTCTATTCTTGCACTGAAGGGCAACATCTCTGCAGATAATGTGATGATAATTGTTTCTTCTGTGATAGCATTTTATTTCGGTACCCAGCACGAAAAGAAGGAGTGATCAAATGCTTAATCCATATAAAGGCGGTAAATTCCGCGTAACCTCGAAATACGGTCTGCGTGTATTGAACGGTTCACAGGCTTTTCACTCTGGGCTTGACCTCGTCGGAGAATCAAGCAAAGAACTTGTTGCTTTGTGCAATGGTACCGTAACACAGAGCCGAATTGTCACGAATAAATCTGATCTTACGTGGCAGTGGGGCAATTATGTATGTCTCAAGGCAGACACAGGAGAGCTGATATTCTATTGCCATCTTTCCGAAAGAAAAGTATATAAGGGGCAGAGGGTAAAGAAGGGTGACGTTATCGGCATAGAAGGTAATACCGGTTATTCCTTCGGCAGCCATTGCCATCTTGAAGTTAGAAATGCTTCTAACAAAGTTACGGATGAAGTAAATACACCGAAGTTCACGGGTATACCGAATACTATAGGTACATATACAGTTAAGGAGGAAAATGAAATGACGAAAAAAGAAATACAGAAGATGATAGATGATGCTATCGAAAAGTCAAAGCCGAGAGTATGGCACTATTGGAGCGAGATCGAAAAGGAAGCTCCCTGGGCATACAAGCCTCTTATGGCGCTCTATAATAAGAATATCTTTCAGGGTGCCGATCCTTCTGATCTGAAGCTTGAACAGACGAAGCTCGAGTGTCTTGTTATTATTGCAAGAAGCTTGAAGAAACTTGGAGTTATTGATTATTAAATAGCAAAACGCACGCGAATGCACGCGTGCGTTTATCTATGTGATTTTTGTACCCCATTTTTACCCCACCTTTTATGCTTTTTAATGTAATTCTATGCTTTTTTATGTGCGGTAACTTTCTGAAAATTAAAATAAAGAAAAACCGTTGAACCCTTATAAAATAAGGCTATTCAACGGTTTCTTGGCGGAGAAGGAGAGATTCGAACTCTCGAACGGCTTATGACCGTTACACGATTTCCAATCGTGCGCGCTCGACCAGCTACGCGACTTCTCCATACTGCTTACGGGCGCTGACTGCCCTTGGCATTTATTTGATCGGGTAACCGCTTTTGCAGTTACCCATCTATTATATCATTATTTTTTGATTTGTCAATAGTTTTTACAAAAATTATTTTAAAGTTCTGTCAACCGTAAGGAAAGAAGCAAGATTTTTGCGCTTTATTGCGGTGGAAATGTTTGAAAGATACTTTAAAAAGGTCTTGTTATTGTATGCAATACTTCCGGTGGTAAGACGGCGTGCACAGGAGAAAAGGATATCCTCTCTCGATTCCGTATCAAGGGAACCCAAAAGGTTCTGCGCCAATTTGCAATCCTTTTCGGCAAGGCGAAGTGTTCCGTATTCCTTTTTAAGGTAATCACAGAAAAGGGCATTAAGATATATGACGTTATAAAGATTAACTACAACGTCCTCTTCATTCTTTTCTTTGTTTTTGCAGTAAGTTTCAATTATCCAGCGTATATCCTCTTCATTATACTCTGCACAGAATGCATTTTCGTAGTACAGATTGAGAATATAACTCTTCAAGCCCATATAACCGTGAAGCATTGCGGGCTCGGACAAAGGGTACTGCATCTCAAGAAGTGCGCCTTCTTCTTTTTCAATGCGTTTGATGGCTGCCATTATATCACGGTCTAACGTGTCGTTATATACCTTGCAGTCTGTTTTAAGCCTTGTTTTTTTGTTCTTTGCGAGTAAGCCGAGCATATCCATTAAATGCATCTTCATCGGCTTAGGCTTGTTTGGATTCGGTCTTTCAGGTGCCATAGTTCTTTTTTATTTGTTCCTCAATGTCTTGACAATTATAAATTAAAATGTTATAATAACAAAAACTTGAATTAATTTTATCACGATTTTTTTTAATTGTCAAGAAACATTGATGAAAAAAATTAAGTTTTTTCACAGTTTTTAGGGACACGTCCTTATATTCGGTTCTGTACAGAGAGCGGTGTCGTGGCTGGAAACACCGTCGGTAAGCTTTATAAGGGTACCACCCGGAGTTTAATTGCATAGCGTACCAAATGAGTTAAAAGCTCGGGTGGAACCGTGCGGATAAAATGTTTTTCCTCACCCCGACAAAGATGCAGCATCTTTGCCGGAGTGATTTTTTGCTTTATAGGAAATTGCTCCACCTCGTGAGATTGAAGAATCGATTAATCACTAATTGTTAGGGCGGAATTGGGTGCGGCAACTTGCCGCTTTTATATTATAGAAATATGCCCTGTTTCGTGTGAGTTCTTTGCATTGAAGAAAGCAGCGGGATTCGTTTTGTACGGCGGCAATTTAAATTTTAAATATAATTATTCTAAAATATAATTGGAGGATCTATGAAAACAGCTTATGACGTTTTAAAAGAAAAAGAGCTGATAACACGAGAAGTGTTGGCGGCAGATGTCAACGGTAAGGTCGTTGACCTTACAACAGAGGTAGAGGAGGGCGCGGAGGTTGCTCCCGTTACCTTCGAGACCCTTGAGGGAAAAAAGGTTTTCTGGCATACCGCGTCTCACGTTCTTGCACAGGCGGTAAAGCGCCTTTATCCCGAAGCAAAGCTTGCTATCGGTCCCGCTGTTGACAACGGCTTTTACTATGATATCGATTCTGAGGTTCAGTTCACTCCTGCAGATCTTACAAAGATCGAAGGTGAGATGAAGAAGATAATTAAGGAGAATCTCAAGCTTGAAAAATATACTCTTCCCAGAGCCGAGGCGCTTAAGCTTATGGAGGAGAAGGGTGAGCCCTACAAGGTAGAGCTTATCAACGACCTGCCCGAGGATGCGGTGATCTCCTTCTACAAGCAGGGTGATTTCGTTGACCTTTGCGCGGGACCTCACCTTTTCACCACAGGTGCAATAAAGGCATACAAGCTTACCTCCGCTACCGGTGCATATTGGAGAGGTAATTCGAATAATAAGATGCTTACAAGAATCTACGGTACCGCCTTCCCCAAGAAGGAAGAGCTTGCCGCTTATCTTGAGCAGGTAGAGGAAGCAAAGAAGCGTGACCATAACAAGCTCGGACGCGAGCTTGAGCTTTTCACCACAAGCGAGCTCATAGGTCAGGGACTTCCCATACTTCTTCCCAAGGGTGCAAGGATCATCCAGCTTCTTCAGAGATTCGTTGAAGACGAAGAGCAGAAGAGAGGCTGGCAGCTTACAAAAACCCCTCTTATGGCAAAGAGCGATCTTTACAAGATCTCAGGCCATTGGGATCACTACCGCGACGGTATGTTCGTAATGGGTGATGCCGAGGACGAAACAAAGGAATGTTTTGCTCTTCGCCCCATGACCTGCCCCTTCCAGTATCAGGCATATCTCAACAGAGCACGCTCTTACCGTGATCTTCCCATAAGATTAAACGAGACCTCCACCCTTTTCCGTAACGAGGATTCGGGTGAGATGCACGGTCTTATCAGAGTTCGTCAGTTTACCATCTCCGAGGGTCACCTTATGTGTACTCCCGAGCAGCTCGAGGACGAATTTAGAAGCTGCCTTGAGCTTACAAACTTCATGCTTAAGACTCTCGGTCTCTTTGAGGACGTAAGCTACCGCTTCTCCCAGTGGGATCCCGATAACAGAGAAAAGTATATCGGTACACCCGAGCAGTGGGATGAGGCACAGAGCATGATGGGACGTATCCTTGATGACCTCGGTATTAACTACAAGATCGGTATAGGCGAGGCTGCATTCTACGGTCCTAAGCTTGATATCCAGATCAAGAACGTTCACGGTAAGGAGGATACCCTTATCACCATTCAGATCGACCAGATGCTTGCCGAAAAGTTCGGTATGGAATATACCGACCGTGACGGTACAAAAAAGCATCCCTACATTATCCACAGAACCTCTATCGGTTGTTACGAAAGGACCCTTGCGCTTCTTATTGAGAAATATGCAGGTGCATTTCCTCTCTGGCTTGCTCCCGAGCAGGTTAGAATATTCCCCATTGCAGACCGTCATAACGATTATTGCTACGAGATCAAGAAGGAGCTTGAGGCAATGGGTATGCGTGTTGAGGTTGACGAGCGTAACGAAAAGGTCGGTTATAAGATCCGTGAAGCAAGACTTCAGAGAATTCCCTATATGCTCACTATCGGTGACAACGAGGTTGCAGAGCGTACCGTATCGGTTCGTGCAAGAGGTGAAAACGGAGATCTTGGCAGCATGACTATCGAGGATATGAAGGCTCGTTTTGAAGAAGAGATCAGAACAAAGAAAATATAATATAAAGTATAAATAGGAGAAACAAAATGATCATTTACAATAAAGCAACTCTCAGAGATAAGATCTACGCTTGCTGGGTTGGTAAAAACATCGGCGGAACCATGGGCGGTCCCTTCGAGGGCTCTGAAAAGCTTCTTAACATTGAAGGCTTCACCACTCCCGAGGGAACGGTTCTCCCCAATGACGACCTTGATCTTCAGATAATCTGGCTCAAGGCTCTTGAGGAAAGAGGCCCGAGAGCTATTACAGGTCAGCTCCTCGGTGAATATTGGCTCAACTTTATCCCTCCGACCTGGAACGAATACGGTATAGGTAAGAGCAACCTTATAATGGGCCTTTTGCCTCCTCTCTCCGGTGAATATGAAAACTATTGGAAGAATTCCAACGGTGCGTGGATCCGTTCCGAAGTATGGGCCTGCTGTACTCCCGGCTGTCCCGACATCGCCATTAAGTATGCTGTTGAGGATGCTATGGTTGACCACGGTATGGCAGAGGGTACATATGCTGAGATGTTTACCGCTGCGATCGAGTCTGCGGCATTCGTATGCAACGATATTCACAAGCTTATCAAGATTGGTCTTTCAAAGATCCCCGCAAACTGCCGTGTTGCCCAGGCTGTAAAGACTGTAGTTGACTGCTACGCAAGAAAGACCACCTGGAAGGAAGCAAGAGAAAAGGTGCTTAATGAAAACCGCGATCTCGGCTGGTTCCAGGCTCCCGGAAATATTGCTTTCGTTGTTATAGGTCTTCTTTGGGGCGAATGTGATTTTAAGAAGTCCATGCTTATCGCTATCAACTGCGGTGACGATACCGACTGTACAGGTGCTACAGTCGGCGCGCTTCTCGGTATTATGGGCGGTATGGCTGCCATTCCCGAGGACTGGAGAAAGTATATCGGTGACAGCATTATAACCGTTGCCATCAACCGCGGTGACACATGGGGCTGTCCTCAGACCTGTACAGAGCTTACAGACAGAGTTCTCCGTATGGTTCCCGAGGTTCTTCGTGCGAACTACGCAAACGTTGACGTTGTTGACGGTGTTGAGGACTTCAAGGAGCTTGATATCGACGCTCTCGCCAAGCCTGACGTAGCAAAGCGCATCTGTGCACGCTCCGGTTGGTCCTACGAGGTTGAGTTTATTCATTCCAAGGCGACCGTTATCTTTGACGGTGAGCCCAAGATCGCTCCCAACGGTACTCTTCACGGAAAGCTTTCCGTTATCAGCTGTATGCCCGACCCCAGAAACATTGAGTTCAATTGGATACTTCCCGAGGGCTGGAGCGTTTGCGCACCCAAGAGCGTATATCTGCGCCATTGGTACAATCAGCTCGTTGACCGTCCCACCGTTATTGATTTCACCATCACAGCAGGTGAACAGGTTGACAGCATGAACCGTATCGTTGTTGAAGCAAAGGCTCCCGGCAGACCCACTGTCGGTTATATCCCCGTAACAGTACTTGGTTAATATGACTAATCCCCTCCGGCGATTTCGTCGGGGGGATTCTTGATTTATTCATAAATACCGTTTATAATGTGGGTATAGTACGGTAAAGAAAGGAGTTGTGTTCATGAAAAGACTTAATACCGTTCTTTGGGGCATTTTGTTAGTTCTTGTCGGTGTGGTGCTTTCTCTTAATGCCCTTGATTTTATTGATATCAGATTCTTTTTCGACGGTTGGTGGACTCTTATAATTATTGCTCCCTGTGCAATAGGTCTTATTACCTCGGAAAACAAGACCTCTAATCTCATCGGACTCTTTGCGGGAATCGTGCTCCTGCTTTGCTGCAGAGGTATAATAAGATTATCTATGGTTGCAAAGCTTATCGTTCCCATAATCATAATTATAATAGGTTTAAGGATGATATTCGGTTCTGCGTTAAAAAACAAGGGAGCCGACGTTATGGCATCTAAAACGGCAAGAGGTTACTCCCCCGTGAACGTTGCGGGTGTTTTCTCCTCCCAGACCCTTAACCTTGTTTCCGAGGAATTTCATATGGCGGAGCTTAACGCAATATTCGGTTCGGCAAAGCTGGATCTTCGAGGTTCTTCTATACCAGAGGATGCCGTTATAAACGCTTGTGCGGTTTTCGGCGGAGTTGAGATACTTTTACCCGAGAACTCAAAGGTCAAGGTAAGATCAAATTCTATCTTCGGCGGAGTCTCCAAGAACAAAAAGAGACCTGTAACATCCGAGGAATCGGTAACCGTTTATATCAACGGAACCTGTATGTTCGGAGGTGTTGACATAAGATGAAGACCTGGCAGGTAATAGTAAAATGGATCGCGGTCATAACTGCAATTATTCTTGCGGTAAGTATTATTTCAAGCCTTTGCACTCTTGCTTTAAGTCTCAGCTTCCTTTCCGGAGGTAACAGAGCCGCTGACAGAGATATGAGCGAATATTCTGTTGACGGTGATATTAAGAGTCTTGAGATCGATATCGGTGCAGGAGAGCTTCTTATTCAAAAGGGTGACAGCTTTAAGGTTGTCAGCAATAATAACTTCCTTTCCGTAAAGCAAAGAGGAGAAAGACTTATCATTGAGGAACAGAGAAGATTCTTTTCAAATAACAAGGATATAGTTATAGAGCTTACCGTTCCCGAGGATACCGTATTTAACAAGGCGGATCTTTCTGCAGGCGGAGGAAGGGTCGTTATTGAGGAGCTTTTAGCGGATGATATAGAGCTTTCTCTCGGTGCAGGTGACATTAAGATAGACAAGCTTGTTGCACTCGAAAGATGCGATATTGCAGGAGGTACAGGCGAGATCAAAATTAAAAAAGCGGATATTTCCAACCTTGATCTTGAAACGGGCGTAGGCTCTTTTGATCTTACAGCGGTCCTTTCGGGAAGAAACAATATTGAACAGGGTGTTGGTAATCTTATGCTTGAGCTTGAGGGCAGCGAGGAGGATTATTTAATTGATATCGACTCGGGTCTTGGCTCTGTAAAGTATAACGGAGAGAGCGTTGCCGATGACGCAGTTTTCGGAAACGGTGAAAGCAGGGTCAATATTGATGCAGGTGTTGGTAATATAAAGATAAGCTACACCGAATAATAGTAATAAACGGGGCTGCTGAGTAAAGTCCCTCAAAAAAACAAAGCTGCCGCAGGCGGGAAATTTCCGACTTGCGGCAGTTCTATTTTAATTTTTAGGAAATTGCTCCATTTCGTGTGAGTTGTTTGCAGGGGGAATGGGGCGGGATTCGGCGCGCCCGGCGGCGCTTTTTTAATTTATAGGAATTTGCCTCACTTCGGGTACTGAAGAAACAAGCTTATGTAAGCTTCAAGCCCGATCATCGGTGCGGACAGGCAGCCGCTTTTATAATTTGATATGTGCGGCATTTATTCCGACAGCTTTAGCTCTTATTGCATCTCTTGACTGACTTGTGAATATGAATATCTGCATACCGTTTTCGTTTAAAGCGGATATGGCAGAGAGCATATTATCCATGCGCTTATCGTCAAGTCTTGCAAAGCTTTCGTCGAATATGACCGGAGGCAGCTGCTTTTTGAAAAGAGCCTTAATAAGTGCTATTCTCAAAGCGTAATAAGCAAGATCCTTTGTACCCTCGCTCATATAGCTTATCTTATGAAGCTTACCCATTGCCTCATAGCTCATCTCAAGATCCTTGCCGATACCTATAGAGGTGTATCTTTCGTCGGTAAGCTTACCCAAAAGACTTCCCGCATTTGCCGCAAGGGTGGGGGTAATACCCGCTCTTAAGTTGTTCGATGCTTCGGAGAGCTTTTCATAGGCAAGAAGATATGCTTCGTTCTTTTTTGTGAGACGTTCTATTTCTGTTGTAAGAGAGTTTATGCTGTCACCCAATTTTGTGGGAGCTTCGGCTGTAGCATTGAGTACCGCGAGCTCCTTTTCAAGGTCGGAGCCCTTCTGGCGCAACAGCTCTGTTGATTTTGTATAGAACTCCTTTTCTCTTTGTGCCGCGGTGACCTCATCCTTATCGAATGCCGATTCGTCATAGGGACGGCCTCCGAGCACCTCCTTGAGCTTGACCGGATCAAGTCCGCTTGCCTGGCTCATGAGAGAATCTCTTGCGATAATATATTTTTCCATTTCCGCAGTATTTTCGGAAATGGTACGGAGTACCTCCTTTGCCTTTCTTGCGGCATCCTCTGCTGAGGTCTTGCCCCAGCGTACCGCAAGCTCCATAAGAGCGGACTGCTTTTCACGGTGCTTTTCCATGACCTTTTCGTATTTCTGCTCAAGGTCGCTGATCCTTGAATTGAAGATAGAAAGCATATTTTCGTTGGAAACGAAGGTGGACATGGCAGTATGGAATTCTTCTGCAGTATCTAAATCAAGCAGAGCAAGAAGCTCATTTTCGTTGATCTTCTGTCTTGTACCGCTTATAACGAATACCACTCCCAAAATCAGCATAAGAAGGGCTGCACCGAACAGGTAAAGAGTGTAGGACGGGAAGAGGGAGAGAGAAAAATAGCCTGCGGCTCCGAGCCCTATTCCCAAAAGGAAGGAGATCACACTAAGAAGAGTCATTGTTTTTCTTCTTGATCTTATCCTTTTAAAGCGAAGAGTAAGTTCCTCAAGACCGCCGTTTTCATTTACCTTTTCGATAAACATAGAGGTCTCAAAAAGCCCCTGGCTTTTTTTGCGCTGCTGTTCAAGCTCACGGTTAAGCTCGTCTGCGGTCTCCTCAAGGCGGGATGCCTCCTGAGTGAGGGTATTTATTCTTTCTATATATTCGTCATCGGGTAAGAAGCCCTCGTAGGTATAGTTCTTTTTGAGAGCATCTATTACCGTTTCAAGCTCCTGTACCTTCTTTTTCAAGCTCTTATAATTCTTGTATGTACGGTAATCCTTTGCCGCCTCGTAATATTCTAAAAGGTCCTTGCGGGACTCCAATTTTTCTATATTCTGAATTATGGAGGCTCTTGTTTCTCTCAGAGTTCCTTCCTTTTCGATTATACCTGCGTTTTTTTGCTTTGCTTCGTCAAGACGCCGTATATATTCATCACGCTCTGAGATGAGGTCGAATATTTTTCCGCCCTTGCCCTTTTTGTGCTGGAGCATGACTCTTGCCGCATCAAGCTTTTTCAAAGCCTTTTCCGTATCGATATTTTCGTCTGCCGAAAAAAGGATGTTTTCTATCGAGCTTGACACCTTTGAGCCGTTGATATAGCCGCCCGATGCCTGTCCGATAAAGGCGGTATGGGCAAAGACCTCTCCCGAAACGCCAAGGAAGATGTCCTCGGGGGAGTGGCCCTCGAAAACAGGTGTGTTTGTGTCAAGATCGACAATAACGGTTTTGTCACCCGAATTTTCTATATATTCACGCTCTATACGGTAACGCTTTGAATCTGCCGAAAGAGTGAGCGTGCCGGACGCGCTTTTGCTTCCCCAGCTGTAATAACGGGTCCTTTCTGCCTTGTCCGCAAAGCCGTAAAGCATAAATTTTATAAATGCCGCCACGGTGGATTTACCGCTTTCGTTTTTTCCCTCGATAATGTTTACTGTGTTTTCAAAGGAGTATTCACGTTCTTTTGTTCCGCCGAAATCACGGATATATAATTTTTCAATATTCATGAAGCTCTCCTTTATTCAAAATCGATTATATCAGAGCCGTCTATAGCGCAAAGCCCGTAGCGAAGAGCCATGGCGGCAAGCTCTCTTTCCTCTGCGGTACCCTTTTCAAGCATAGGTAAAAGAGCTTCAAAAAATGCACCCTTGATGGTGGGGTCGTATTTTAAGCTTTCGCAATCGTAAAGAGGAAGGGTATGGTTTATGAGATCGAAGGTATAGAGCTCTCTGAGCTGACGTTCGATTATTTTCTGTGATATTTTAAGGTCGGGGGTAACGTTTCCTTCGATGGTAACGCGGAGAAGGGTATCGTCTCCGTATCCATTTTTAACTATTACCCTTGAGATCATTTCCGCCACCTCATCGTTAGAGGCGGCTCCTGTTACGTTGATTCGCTCAACGGCATAACGGCGTCTTGAAAAACGTACAGCTTTTATTTCGGCACGAAAACCGTTTTCGTCCTTGGTAAAGCTGCCGGTAAGAGCTCCCTTGTGGCCTGCTTCGGAATAATCTCTTCCCTCAAGGCAGCCGGGGTATGCGTAATAGGTGTCACCTAATTTTGAAGGCTCCTTGCCTGTATGGATGTGTCCCAATGCCACGTAATCAAAGCCGCTTTCAGCAATATCATTTTCTGTTATGGGGCAGTATTTCGAGATAGGCGAGGAGGTGTCGCCGTGGGCGCAGAGGATGTTTATTCTTTCGGGATGAAGAGGCTTTCTTCCGACAAAGGGATTGCGCTCCATTGTAGGGCCTGTGAAGGCATAGCCGTAAACGTCAACGCCTATATCGTCAAAGGCGATAAGCGAAAGGGTGGGCTCTGCGAATATAAAAACGTTTTCCGGGAACTCTGTTTTTTTATAGACTCCGTTCTGGGTGTAGGGGTCATGATTGCCGGGAGAGATCACGAACTTACAGTCCGGGAGCCTTGCAAATTCGTTTACTGCCAGAGAAACCGTTTCCTTGGTTACGAATTCGCTGTCAAACATATCTCCCGCTATAAGCACGAGATCTATATCGTTATCCTCAACGTACATCATTAATGCCTTGAAGGCACTGCGCAGATCCCCTCTTCTTACCTCGGAAAGAGAAGGATTTTCCAAGGAGAAGGGCGCATCAAGATGCATATCGGCTGTATGTAATATTTTTACCATTATATTTTCCCCAAACTGTCGAATTTTCTGTATATAATAATTATACATTATATTTTTTCTTTTTTCAATATCAATTTAAATTAAATATTGATAAATCGATTTATTTATGTTAAAATAATATATAATATGATTTTGAAAGGAAAAGCGGTATAACCGCTGTGTAAAAAATGGCTAATTACAGAAGAGGACGAGTTAACGAAGAAATGGCAAAGGAGCTTATGAAGATCCTTCCCACAGTAAAGGATCCCCGTGTGGGAACTGCCTTTTTCAGTATCACGTCGGTTGACTGTACTCCCGATCTCAAATTTGCAAAGGTATATTATTCCAGCATGGGCGGAAAGGACGGAGATACAGGTGTTGCCGTTGGTCTTAAGAGCGCTAACGGTTATATCCGCCGCGAGCTTGCAAGAATGCTCAATATGCGTCAGACTCCTGAGCTTACTTTTATCCGCGATAATTCGGTAGAGCACGGTGCACATATCTCAAAGCTTCTTGATTCTGTTATTCCGAAGGAGACAAAGGATGGAGAATAACACCAATCTCTTTTTGATATCCGAGCTTCTTGAGAAATGGGATGACATTCTCATCCTTACCCATGCAAATCCGGATGCAGATACCCTGGGCTCTGCCTTTGCAATAAAGTATGCTTATCCCGAGAAGAATATCGATGTTTGCTGTGCCGACAATGTTCCCGACAGACTCAAATTTATCACAAAGGGAAATCCCACAGCACTCTCGGATAAGGAATATTCCCATATCATTTCGGTAGATTCTGCCGAGCTTCATCTGATGGGTGAGGCAGGCAGGAAATATGAGGGCAAAATTGAACTTAAAATAGACCATCATCGCACAAGCACAGAGTTTGCAACATACAATTATGCGGATGAAACCTCGGGCGCCTGCGGTGAGATAATCTATGACATTCTTACAATAAAGAACCGTATCAACAAAAATGTTGCCGAGGCATTATATGCGGCAATAGCCTCGGACACAGGCTGCTTCAAGTACAGAAATGTTCAGCCCAAGTCCCATATCGTTGCCGCAGAGCTTATTTTCCTCGGTATAGATTTCGGAGCTATCAACACCATTCTCTTTGAGAACAAATCAAAGGGCGAGATAGCCGCCATGAGGTTCGCTCTCAACAGCCTTGAATACTATTATGACGGCAAAGTTGCTCTTATCGGCTTCACAAATGAAATAAAGGAAGCAAAGGGCATTGATGACGATGCTCTGGCATCTGTCAATTCCCTTCCTCGTGAGATAGAAGGAGTGGAGCTTGGCATAGTTATCAAGGAAAAGAGCCAAAAGCCGGGAGAATTTAAGGTCTCGATGCGAAGCGGAGTAAGCGTTGACTGCTCCGAGATATGCCAACGCCTGGGTGGAGGCGGACATATTCGTGCCTCGGGAGCATCTGTCAAGGCAGAAAGCATTGAAAATGCCAAAGATATCATCCTTAAAGCAGTATCGGAGTGTATAGAGAAATGAATGAATGCTCCGGAGTTTTGATAGTAGATAAGCCTGCCGGCATGACCTCCCATGATGCGGTGAATATAATGCGCAAGCTTTATAATACCAAAAAGGTGGGGCATACGGGAACTCTTGACCCCATGGCAACGGGAGTTCTGGTCATACTCATAGGCAGAGCCGCAAAGGCGGCGGAATATCTCGTTTCTGACGAAAAGAAATACGAGGCGGGTCTTTTGCTCGGCAAAAAATATGATACGGGAGATATAACGGGAAATCTGACAGAGGAATCAAGCGATATTCCCGAAAAAGAAAAGGTGCTTTCCTGTATCGGATCCTTTAAAGGAAAGGGTCAGCAGATACCTCCCATGTACTCGGCTCTTAAGGTTGACGGCCAAAAGCTTGTTAACCTTGCAAGAAAGGGAATAGAGGTCGAAAGAAAGCCGAGAGACATTGAGATATATTCTATAGATGCCGCAGGAGATGGTAAGGAATATAAATTAAAGGTCCATTGCAGCAAGGGTACCTATATGCGTACTCTTTGCGAGGATATAGGTGAAAAGCTCTCCTGCCCCTCGACCATGTCATCGCTTCGGAGAACGGCGTCCGGCGGCTTTGATATAAAAAACAGCTATACTATAGACGCTCTTCGTGAAATGGATGATGAAACAAAGGAAAAAATTCTTCTCCCCACAGAAAGTCTCTTTGAGGAGCTGCCGATAGTTAAATTGCCCGATTTTTTTGTAAGACTCTCACGAAGCGGTCAACAGGTATATCAGAAAAAGATAGGCTGTAAATATGAGCTTGGTCGGAGAGTAAGGCTATATGATAATAACGGCTTCTACGGTCTCGGTGAGGTCTCGGATTACCCCGAGGGAAGTGCGATAAAAACAATAAAACAATTTGTATTATAAACGGAGGATAAAATTATGTATCTTATCGGTAGTGATATCGGTACCAGCGGTACCAAAACGGTTCTTTTTGATTTGGCAGGCAATACCGTTGCCTCCGCACTCTGCGAGTATCCCCTCTATCAGCCCAAGAACGGCTGGGCGGAGCAGGATCCCCGTGATTGGTGGAATGCGGTTTGCGAGAGCATCAAGGCGGTAATTACAAAATCCGGTGTTGACCCCAAGGATATCAAGGGTGTGGGTCTCTCGGGACAGATGCACGGTCTCGTTATGCTTGACAAGAATGACGAGGTGATCCGTCCCTCCATCATCTGGTGTGACCAGCGTACAGCAAAGGAATGCGAGGAAATGACCGATATTATCGGTGCGGATAAGCTTATTGAGATAACCGCAAACCCCGCAATGACAGGCTTTACAGCTTCAAAGATAATGTGGGTAAAGAATAACGAGCCCGAAAATTTTGAGAAGTGTGCAAAGATCATGCTTCCCAAGGACTACATAAGATATATGCTTACAGGCGAATTTGCAACCGAAGTATCCGATGCTTCGGGTATGCAGCTTCTCGATGTTCCCGCAAGAGATTGGTCTCCCTACGTGCTCGATAAGCTCGGTATAGACAGAGCAAAGTTAGGTAAGGTCTATGAATCCTGCGAGGATACAGGCCGTGTGAGCAAGCGTGCCGCAGAGCTTACAGGCCTTTGTGAGGGTACTGTAGTTGCAGGCGGTGCAGGCGACCAGGCGGCAGGTGCGGTCGGTAACGGTATCGTTCGCGAAGGTATCATTTCTGCTACCATCGGAACTTCGGGTGTTGTATTTGCTCATACCGATAAAATTTCTATCGACCCCAAGGGAAGAGTTCATACTCTTTGCCACGCTGTTCCCGGATGCTGGCATATCATGGGTGTTACCCAGGGTGCCGGACTTTCCTTTAAGTGGATGAGAGATAACTTCTTTGAAGCAGAAAAGTCAACAGCGGTACTTTTAGATAAGGATCCCAACTATATTATGGATAAGATAGCCGAAACGGTTCCTGCAGGTGCAAACGGACTTGTGTATCTTCCTTATCTTATGGGCGAAAGAACTCCCCATCTTGATCCCGACTGCCGCGGTGTATTCTTCGGTCTTAGCGCTATGCATACAAAGAAGGATATGCTCAGAGCTGTAATGGAGGGTGTTATCTTCTCCCTTACAAACTGTATGGATATTATCAAGGATATGACAGGTACTACTCCCGAAACAGTTTATGCGTCGGGCGGCGGCGGAAACTCCTCGCTCTGGAGAGGAATGATGGCGGACAGCTTTGCTATGCCTATTTCCCGCAATAACTCAAAGGAGGGCGGCGCACTCGGTGTTGCTATTCTTGCGGGTGTTGCGGCAGGTCTTTACAAGAGCGTTCCCGATGCCTGCGCAGAGCTTATCCGCGAAAAGGATTCCACTCCCTTCAATGCTGAAAATGCAGAGGTATATAAGAAGTATTATGCTCTTTACAACAAGCTTTACGGGGATTTAAAGGATTCCTTTAAAATGCTTTGAACTTATTGACAAATAGGATCGGATAATATATAATAATGACGTTCGGCATGAAGCCGGATCTCAACGCCAAGCGTTATTATTATAATTTTTAACTATGCTATGAAAGCATACATTTATCCCCAAGGGATAGGTGTATGCTTTTCTTTTGGAGTTTTGATGAAAGAATTTATTGAACAGCAGTTGGCATTATATCCCGAGAGCAGGGAGCAGGATGTTTTAAAGGCGGTATATCAAAGTGTTTTTGGGTGCGGGCATTTTGTATATGATGAAGCAAAATGCAAAGCCATGCTTGAAAAGGAATTAAGAGAAAATAATTATACAAGCAAAACCGCGGTAGAGGATCTTGGCAGATACAGCCGTGTATATCTTTCAAAACTAAAGGAGTCAGGTATTTCAAGTTCTACCCTTTTAAAGCTTTTCATATTATCTGCAAAAGAAGAAGATAAAAAGGACGAATATATAGAAGCCGTAAAGCTTTTGCCCGAAATATGCAAGGATGTATTTGATAAAAGAGAATTTGAGAGAATAATTTCAACTCATATCGAAGAAGGCTGTCCCTCGCTTCATCATTCGGAACTGTTCAGGGAGAAGTACCATCCTTGTTACCGGGTTATTTTAAGCGAGTATGCGGATATTATTCCCCTGCTTTGCGAAATAGAGAAAAGGGAAGAATGTATAGTTGCAATAGACGGCAAGGCTGCTTCGGGTAAGAGTACTCTCGGTAAGCTTTTGTCACAGATATATTCGGCAGATCTTATACATATGGACGATTATTTTCTGCCTCCCGAAAGAAAAACCAAAGAAAGGCTTTCGGAAGCGGGCGGTAACGTTGACTATGAAAGATTTGCCTGTGAGCTGCTTGTTCCTTTGGTAAACGAGGGACGGTATATAAGCCGTCCATACCGTTGCCACGGCGGATATTATGAGCAACCCAAGGAAAAGAAAAGGTCAAAGATAACGGTGATAGAGGGTTCATACAGCCTTCATCCCGAGCTTTACCGTCACTATGATATAAAGATATTCATTGATCTGGATCCCAGGATGCAATCTGAACGTATAAAGAAACGAGATCCTGAAATGTACGAAAGATTCATTTCAGAATGGATCCCCTTGGAAAACAGATATTTTGAGGAAACGAATATAGAAAAAAGGTGCGATATCAAATTGATATCAAAGAAAAACTATCGCATGGAGGTAATAAAAAATGAAAAATAATGCAGTTTATAAATTAGTAGTTTCGGCGCTATGTCTTGCCCTTTGTATTCTTTTACCCTTTTTAACCGGACAGATACCCGAGGTAGGCAATATGCTTTGCCCTATGCACCTTCCTGTATTCATATGCGCCTTTCTTTGCGGCCCCTTTTATGCTCTTGCCGTAGGTCTTGTTGCCCCTGTTATGAGAAGTCTTCTTTTCAGCATGCCCCCTCTTTTCCCAACTGCGGTTTCCATGAGCTTTGAGCTTTGCAGCTACGGACTTTTTGCGGGACTTATATATAAGCTTTTACCAAAAAAGGTATATAATATCTATATTTCGCTTATCTGTGCAATGCTTGTGGGCAGAGTGGTTTTGGGTATAGTCAATACAATACTTTTAGGTTCGGAATATTCCTTTGATGCATTCCTCGCGGGTGCCTTTATTCAGGCTGTTCCCGGAATAATCCTCCAGATAGTTCTGATACCCATATTGGTGATGGCAGTAAATAAAGTGAATAAAAAAGGATAAAATGACAGCAAAAACCAAGGCTTATTTGCCTTGGTTTTTTGGTTTTTTAATTTATAGGAAATTGCTGTGCCTCGTGAGATCGAAGAATCGGTTGATCACTAATTGTTGGGGCGGAATTCGGTGCGCCCGGCGGCGCTTTTTAATTTATAGTAAATTACTCCGCCTCGTGAGATCGAAGAAGCGGTTGATCACTAATTGTCGGGGCGGAATTGGGTGCGGCAACTTGCCGCTGCTTGTTTATAAATTCTTTGAGCTTTTCCACAGTTTCATCGCTTATATAATGCTCAATACGGCAGGCATCCTCTTCCGCGGTCTGTTTGGATACCCCGATAAGAGTAAGAGCCTTCATAAGCACACCGTGGCGCTCATATACGCTCTCTGCCATGCTTTTTCCGGTGTCGGTCAGCTGAATGTACCCTTCTTTATTGATGGTTATAAGACCGCCGTTTTTAAGTATTCCTATGGCACGGCTTACACTTGGCTTTGAGTAGCCCGTATGATTTGCTACGTCTATCGAGCGTACATTTGCTTTTTGATTTGAAAGGACGAGTATCGTTTCAAGATACATCTGTCCCGATTCATGTATATTCATTTTTATTCCTCACTTGTTTTCAAAAGAAATTCGGGGAGAAATTCTTCGTCTATTATATCTCTTGTAAGATCGCACAAGCCCTCATAGCTTGTGTTTATACCGTAGCAGTCACGTCCTAAAACTGACGCAAGGTCATCGGTATAATCACGCAGAAAATAAAGCTTTGAATTATAGTAGCTCGGACCGAAATGGTGGATCGTAGGCTCGAAAATGACGTTTTCAATGGTGATATCGCCGTTTTTCTTAACTATATCGAATTTTGCCATACCGCCGAGCATATTTGCCGCCTTAGTCATTACCGCAACGAAATCGCCCAAGGAATATATACAGAGGGTACGGTTTCCGTCATCAGATTCGAACCATTCGATGGGCTGTAAAACGTGGGGGTGAGTACCGATTATAACGTCAACTCCCTCGTCACACATCATCTGTGCAAGCTGCTTTTGTTCTTCGTTTGGTGTAAATGAGTTTTCAACTCCCCAATGCACCGATACCATAGTAACGTCTGCAAGAGAATGGACTCTGCGGATATCCTTACGCATGGTCTCCATATCGATATAGGGAACTACCGCCTCGGAAGCAGATGAGGGAGAGATCCCGTTGGTGCTGTAGGTATAGGAAAGGAGCGCTATGGAAATGCCGTTCTTTTCTATAATACAGGGCTCAAGATATGCTTCCTCATTTTCATATCCGCCAATCATGGTTATCTCTTCTTTTGAATTCCAATAGTCAATGGTGTCTTCAAGTCCGGAAGAGCCCATGTCAAGCATATGATTGGTCGCTACGTTGACAACGTCAAAGCCTATCTCTATAAGCTGGTCTCCCAAATGCTGCGGAGTGTTGAAGCAGGGGTAATCGCTGTATCCGTATTCCTTGCCTGCCATTACGGTCTCCTGATTTATATACGAAATATCAGCCTTTGCTATTTCGTCTGAAACCTCTTCGTATATAGGCATGAAGTTGTATTCGGGATAGTCTTGATTTGCGCGCTTTTGAGCATCGGTAAAGGCACAATGATACATTATATTGTCACCGACAGCGAGAAAGCTCACCCTTGATTCACCCTTTTGGAGATCGGGACGGACAGTATCCGGGTCTGTTATATCACCTATTATAAAATCCGTGACCTTACTTGCATTTTCAAGGGAGGAGGGCTTGGAGCTATCCTTCTTTTTATTGCAACCGTTAAAGGATACTAAAATCAAGATTACCGCGAGTAAAAGCGCTAACGATCTTTTCATTATTTCACCTCAAGTTTTTCAAAAATCAGATCAAATACCGGAGATAAGATGTTTGCAAAGTGTTCAAAGGTTGAGTCTATGGGATGAATGCCGTCTGCGGTCGATTCACGTATAGAAAGGTTACCGTAAGCATAGCTTCCGTCAAAGAAATATACGTTTTCATCACCCTCGCGCTGAGCTTCTGAATAGGTATGGTATATAACGTCCCTTCTCAAAGCGTTGTTTACAGGGTCGTTTGCAAAATCAGGCTTTGAGAGAATAAGTACGGGGAGCTTTGGATGTACCTCTCTTATTCTTTTGAAGAAGCGCTGATGTCTTTCCTCTAATTCCTCGGCTGTGGATGCGTTGTGATCGTAGCCGTAAACAAGCATGGTCATATCTATCTTGTTGATATGGTCGGCAACAGCTACTTCGCCTCTGCATCCGCCCGCAAAGCCGTAGTTATAGTAATCAAAGCCGTATTTACGGGAAAGCCGCTCGGGAAAGGTGTTATGCGGGGATGAGGCCGCTACACCGTTTGTTATTGATGAGCCGTAGAAGACAACGGGCTTTGTTATTTTATAGTCCTTCGCTTCTCTTATTTCTGCATTGTCTTCAATGGCAATATCCATCGATCTTACTGTTGTATATATGGGTAGAAGGATCGTTATTTCGGAATATCCCTCGTTGTTTTCGATAACAAAGCGGTATTTGGTATCACCGTCATTTTCGGGGGAATAGGTTTTTGTATATCTATTATTTAAATAAACCGCACAGCCTGCCTGCCCCGAAAGGGTAAATATACCGAGCCGTTCATAGGGACAAAGGGAGACCGAAACCTCAATGCTTTTGGAGTCGGTGGCAAATCTTACCCTGCCGCCGGCACTGAAGCCGGAGGAAAGGGTCGCGGCAACGTGGTTTAGTGTTTCGTGAAAGCCGTCGGGCAGTCTGCGGAAATCCTTTGTCAGTCCGTGGAGCTTTACAGGATAGTCATTGTGTGTAAAGTGCTTCATTATATCTTTTCTCCGAGTATATTTATATATTTATTATAGAATGAGGTATAATATCCGCCGTCAAGAGCGTCTCTTATCTTCTGCATGAGATCGTTATAAAAATAAAGGTTATGAAGAACGCAGAGACGGGGGCCGAGTACTTCTCTTGCCTTGAAGAGGTGGCGTATATATGCCTTGGAATAATGCTGACAGGCAGGACATTTACAGTCGGGATCGATGGGAGTGTCGTCAAGAAGATATTTTTCGTTCATAACGTTGATCTTGCCCTTCCAGGTGAAGAGATTACCGTGGCGCGCGTTACGGCTGGGCATAACGCAGTCAAAGAAATCAACGCCTCTGTAAACCGCCTCAAGGATATTGCAGGGTGTTCCTACACCCATGAGATATCTGGGCTTATCGGCGGGCATATGAGGCTCTACCGCATCGATGATACGGTACATTTCCTCTGCCTCCTCGCCAACGGCAAGACCGCCGATAGCGTAACCGTCAAGATCGAGCTTGGCTATCTCCTGCATATGGGAGATTCGAAGATCCTCGTATGTGCCTCCCTGGTTTATACCGAAGAGCATCTGCTCCTTGTTGATGGTAGAGGGAAGGGGATTGAGTCTTGCCATTTCCGCCTTGCATCTGTGAAGCCAGCGGGTGGTTCGTTCACATGATTTTTTAACGTAATCGTAGGGGGCGGGATTTTCTACGCATTCGTCGAATGCCATTGCGATGGTGGATGCAAGATTAGACTGAATCTGCATACTTTCCTCAGGTCCCATGAATATCTTTTTGCCGTCCATATGGGACGCAAAATACACACCCTCCTCCTTTATTCGGCGGAGCTTTGCAAGGGAATATACCTGAAATCCGCCGCTGTCTGTAAGTACAGGCTTATCCCAGTTAAAAAATTTGTGGATGCCGCCGAGGTCATGTATAAGACCGTCGCCGGGACGGATATGAAGATGGTAGGTGTTGGAGAGCTCTACCTGACAGTTGATCTCGCGAAGATCCATTGTGGAAACTCCGCCCTTTATAGCGGCAGAAGTACCTACGTTCATGAATACGGGGGTCTGGATAGTGCCGTGAGGTGTTTCAAACTGACCTCTGCGTGCCCTTCCTTCCTGTGTTAATAATGTGAATTTTCCCATTTTTATATCCTCTTGAATTGTTTTTCCATTTCTTTTTTTGTTAGCTCTATGGCAACAGGTCTGCCGTGGGGGCAGAATTTTATATCGGGCAGAGAAAGGAGATTATCGCATATCCATTTTACGTGATGAGAGTCCTCTATTCTGCCTGCCTTGATAGCAGCCTTACAGGATGCCTGATAAAGCGCTCTTTCAAGGAAAGAGTTTCTTGTTATTGTTGTGTCTCCCATGCCGAGAGAAAGCTGCTGAGCTAAAATTTCAAGCATATCTCTTGCAGCCTCTTCGGTGAGCTGTGCGGGAATACCCGTAACCGAAAGAGTATAGGATCTTGCATTCTTTTCATAATCAAAGCCTATCGACCTGATGTCCTCGTCGTTATCCTCTATTGCTGCAAATTCATTCGGAGAAAGAGTTAACTCTATAGGGAACATCAGCATCTGATAAGATACGTCGCCCTTTTGCATATTCCGCTTCATCTGCTCGAAGATTATGCGCTCGTGGGCGGCATGCTTATCTATCATAAGCATTTTATCCGCAAGCTCTACGAAAACGTAAGAGTTGAATGCTTCTCCTATTATCTTATAATAGGGTATGGCACTCTTTTCGACCTTGCGTGTAAGGGGAGTTTCGGAATATGTTATAGGTGCATTTTCTTTTTCTTCTTTCGGTATTTCTTCAGTTTCATTTTCTTTTGGAGCCGATTCTACGGTAAAGACTTTGGGTTCTTCGATTATTACAGGCATTTTTACCTCTACCGAAAAATCCTTTTCAGGCTCGGATTCGGCAATATATACCGTTTCCTGTTCGGGTGTTTCGGAAGGCCTTTCCTCGGGCTCAAAGAAAACCTTTTGCTCGGGCTTTTGAGAAAGCACCTTGTCGGCATGGTCATATATCGGAACAAAAGCGTTTTTGAGCCTTATATCCTCATAGCTTAAGGAAGAAGGCTCGATCTTCATTTCGGGACGGTGTACCGAATTTTCAAGCGCGTTACGTGCGGCACAATAGACCGCATCGAATATCTTTTTTTCGTCAGAGAATTTAACCTCGAGCTTTGTGGGGTGAACGTTAACATCCACAAAGGCGGGGTGTATTTTTATATTTAGCACACAGCAGGGGAATTTGTCGTTCGGGATAAAGGATTCGTATGCCTGCTCCATGGCTGACATTGCAGTTCTTGAACGTACGTATCTGCCGTTGATAAAGTAGTTCTGAAAATTTCTGTTTGAACGGACGTTATCCGGCTGACCGATAAAACCGTAAACCGAAATACCCTCCATTAGGGTCTCTACCCGTATAAGCTTTTTTGAAAACTCTCTTCCCAATACTGCATATATCGTTGCGTAAAGATCGCCCTTGCCGTCGGTCATATAGCGAAGCTGTCCGTCTGTAATAAGCTTGAATGAGATCTCGGGATGTGAAAGAGCTATCTTTTCCACAACAGCACAGCAAGCCATACCCTCGCTTACATCTCTTTTTAAGAATTTTCTTCTTGCGGGTACGTTTGCAAAAAGCTCTTCAACGATTACAGTGGTACCCACTTGACAGCCTGCAGAAGTTACCGAGGTTACGGTACCGCCCTCGCTTACGAGTACCGTTCCCATATCCGCTTCGTGAGGCCGGGTCATTATTCTCAATTTTGATACGGCGGAAATTGCCGCAAGAGCTTCGCCTCTGAAGCCCAGGGTCGTGATGCCGTCAAGATCGGTCGCGTATTTTATCTTACTTGTTGCATGACGGAGGATACAAACAGAAACGTCTTCCTCGCTCATGCCGCATCCGTCATCGGTTATACGGATAAAGGAAACACCGCCGCGCTTGAGTTCTACGGTTATATTCTTTGCACCCGCATCTATAGCGTTTTCAAGAAGCTCCTTTACAGCTGATGCGGGTCGGTCAACTACCTCGCCTGCCGCAATAAGGTTTGCTACCTTAAAATCAAGCTGATTTATTATGCCCATTGGCTGTATCTCCTTTCGTTTTTATTTATCCTAAAATCTTCTTGATATCCGCTATAAGATTCAATGCATCAAGAGGGGTCAGGATATTAAGATCTGTGTTCTTGAGCTTATGTATTGCTTCGTCCTTTGCGAAATCCTCAAAGGTGAGATTTAATTCGTTATCATCCTCTTTTAATTCGGGAATTCGCTTGTTTTCCGTTTCGATATTTGTAAGAACTTCCTTTGCGCGTTTGATAACAGGGTTGGGAACCCCTGCTAATTTTGCAACCTCTATACCGTAGCTTTCGTCGGTTGCTCCCTTTACTATTTTTCTTAAGAAGGTTATGTCGTCACCGCGCTTCTTTGCGGCTATATTGTAATTTCTTACACCCTCTACTTCCCCTTCAAGAGCTGTAAGCTCATGATAGTGAGTTGCGAAAAGAGTTTTTGCTCCTATCTTCTGTGATGAGGTATATTCAACTACCGCTCTTGCGATACTCATACCGTCATAGGTAGATGTACCTCTGCCTATTTCGTCATATATAATAAGGCTTCGCTTGGTTGCGTTCTTCAAAATATACGCAACCTCATTCATTTCAAGCATAAAGGTGGACTGACCCGATGCAAGGTCATCGCTTGCGCCCACACGGGTGAAGATCTTATCCACAATACTCACCCTTGCTTCCTGTGCGGGAACGAATGATCCTACCTGAGCCATTAACGTTATAAGAGCAACCTGACGCATAAAGGTGGATTTACCTGCCATATTGGGGCCTGTAATGAGTATCATGCGGTTGTGGGCTGTATCAAGAAGAGTGTCGTTAGGAACGAAATATCCGTCACGGGTGAATTTTTCAACTACGGGATGGCGTCCCTCTTTTATCGTTATAACGTCGCTGTAATCTACCTCAGGACGTACGTAATTGTTTTGTGCCGCCACGGTTGCGAGTGAAAGATAGGTGTCAAGGGTGGCAAGTGCGCCTGCGGTGGTCTGTATGCGCTTTACGTTATCGGTTTTTGATATTTCGGAGCATATCTCCATAAATAGCTGGTATTCCAATGCAGCCAACTTGTCGGAGGCTCCCAATACCGATGATTCAAGCTCCTTTAATTCCTCGGTGATATATCTCTCACAGTTTGTGAGAGTCTGCTTACGCATATACGTCCCGGGCGCCATGGAGGTATAGGATTTCGATATCTCTATATAGTAGCCGAATACACGGTTATATCCTATCTTGAGCTTGGGAATACCCGTTGCTTCTCGCTCTCTTGCTTCGATTTCCCTGATATAGTCTTTGCCTCCGTTTTTTATGGCATTGAGACGGTCAACCTCTGCGTTATAGCCCTCGCGTATCATTCCGCCCTCGCGCACCGAGAAGGGCTGATCCTTTTCAACTATGGCACGTTCGATAAGGTTATAGAGATCCTCAAGAGTATCAAGCTTATTGTATATACTGTTTATCTCGTTGCTTTTTCCGTTGGATAAAAGCTCCTTTATCTTCGGAATTATCGAAAGAGTAGCAGAAACAGCCTTAAGGTCTCTTGCATTTGCAGAACCGTAAACTATTTTGGACATAAGTCTTTCAAGATCGAGAACTCCTCTTAAAAGCTCGGATATCTCGTCTCGCAGCATCATATCTGCGAATAATTCCTCAACTGCATTCTGACGTCTTACTATCTGATTGGTGTTTACAAGGGGCTGCTCTATCCATTTTCTGAGCATTCTTGCGCCTGCAGAGGTACAGGTCTTATCAAGTACCCCAAGGAGGCTTCCGCGTTTTTCCTTTGAGCGCATGGTTTCGCAAAGCTCAAGGTTGCGACGGGTGTTGGAGTCCATTTCAAGATATCTGCCGCTTTGGTATATGTTTATATCTTTGATATAGGAAATTTCTGTTTTCTGTGTTTCTAAAATGTAATCTATGAGCGCGCCTACCGAAGAGCAGAGCACTGCGTCCGAACGAAGAGTGTCAAGCGCTTCGTCCTTAAAGCATCTGTCGATAAGTACCTTTACTTTTGATATTTCAAAGCGGTCATGTTGGGAATCGGTTACGAAGGCATTTAATCTCTGGTCGAGAAAAATGCTGAGCTCGGGAGCATCGTAGCGTCTTATATTCATTATCGCTTCTGCGGGTGCATATGCAGCAAGTTCATTTATAAGACGGGTGATACAATCCTTGCCCTCAAATTTTGTTACCGCCATGTCTCCTGTTGAGATGTCGGCGAAGGAAACACCGATCTCACCCTTTAAAAAGCATATCGAGCA
Source organism: Oscillospiraceae bacterium (assembly GCA_015065105.1). GTDB lineage: Bacteria > Bacillota > Clostridia > Oscillospirales > CAG-272 > RGIG7300. The sequence continues at coordinate 88,264 of SVQZ01000002.1, forward strand.
GAGATAATTGTTTTTTGTGTCGCTTGGGATATTCTGACCGATAACGGTACCGGGAGTTACTATTCTCGTTACCTCGCGGCGCACAAGCCCCTTTGCCTGGGAGGGATCCTCTGTCTGTTCGCAGACTACGACTTTATAGCCCTTGTTCACGAGTCTTCCGATATAGGTCTCTGCCGCATGGTAGGGAACACCGCACATAGGGGCACGTTCTGCTTCTCCGCAGTCTCTTCCTGTTAAGGTAAGCTCTAATTCCCTGGATGCAGTCTTTGCGTCCTCAAAGAACATCTCATAGAAATCGCCCAGGCGGTAGAGAAGTATTGAATCTTTATAATCCTCCTTAACAGCTAAATACTGCTCCATCATAGGGGTCATGTTAAATTCCTCCGTTTAAATAAGTTCTCCAAAGAGAGAATAGGTCTCTGCCTCTGTTATCATAACGTTGACAAAGCTTCCGATAAGACTCTCGCCGCCCTTGAAATGTACGAGACGGTTCTTTTCGTTTCTGCCTGTCAGCATGGTCTTGTCTGTTTTGCTCCAGCCCTCTACAAGCACCTTTGTGGGCTTTTGCTCATACGTTCTGTTTCTCGTTATTGAGATCTCGTTTTGTGTGTCTAAAAGTCTTTGGAATCTTTCGCCCTTTACGTCATCGGGAATCTGACCCTCCATTTCTGCGGCAGGTGTACCCTTGCGGGGCGAATAGATGAAAGAATAAATATTGTCAAAGCCGACAGCTTTGAGAATATCGAGAGTTTCTTCAAATTCTTCCTCTGTTTCGGTGGGGAAGCCGACGATAATATCGGTAGTGAGCCCGATATCCGGCATTTTTTCACGCATATATCCGACAAGGGAAAGGTATTTTTCTCTTGTATATTTACGGTTCATCTTATCAAGAACACGGTTGCTGCCTGCCTGCAGGGGAAGATGGAAATGCTTTGCTATCTTTTCCTCGCTTGCCATGGTATCGATGAGCTTATGGGTGGCATCCTTCGGGTGGCTTGTCATAAAGCGGATAATGAAATCCCCTTCGATAGCACATATATCCTTTAAAAGATCTGAAAAATCGTAGTCTTCATCAAGATCCTTTCCGTAGGAATTAACGTTCTGTCCGAGAAGCGTTATCTCCTTATACCCCTTTGATACAAGCTCTTTTGCTTCACGGAGAATATCCTCCTTTAAGCGGCTTCTTTCTCTTCCGCGTACATAGGGAACGATACAGTACGTACAGAAATTATTGCAGCCGTACATAACCGAAAGCCATGCCTTAAAGGGGTTTTCACGGTGCTGAGGAAGTCCCTCGGGAATATTACCCTTGCTTTCGGGATCGAGTGCGAACTGACGTTTCTGCTTTGTGATCCTTGTATAGAGTATTTCGGGAAAACGATATACCATGGAGGTATCGAAAAGTATATCAACGTAAGGGTAACTGTGCTTTATAGCCTCGGCGCGGTGCTTCTGGGTTACCATGCATCCGCAGATGGCGATAATAAGAGACGGGTTCTTTGCTTTTAAATGTTTACACTGTCCCGTTATCGAAAGAGCCTTTTTTTCTGCGTGCTCGCGGATGGCACAGGTGTTTATTATGATAAGATCCGCTTCGTCCTTTTCATTTGTAACGCTGTAGCCCATTTCCTTTGCCATACCGATAAGTCTTTCGCTGTCCGCTTCGTTCTGCTGACAGCCGAAGGTGAGGGCATATACCTTTTTACCTTCTCCGATGAGTGAGCTTATCCTGTGCATATAGCCATACTGCTTGTCTATTTCTTTTTTCTCAATTCTCATATTATTTCTCCGTGAACAGTTCTTTAGCTCCCTCGGTCATAAAAAGACCGTTATCGGTTACGAAAAGAGCCTCAAAATCGTATATATTGCTTTCGTAAAGCTCGAGGCTTTTTTCAAAGCCCATTACGAAAAGTGCGGTGGAGAGTGCATCTCCCAACGCACCGTCGCGGGTATATACCGCAACACTGTGTACTCCGTTATCTACCGGATACCCTGTTTTTGTGTCAAATATGTGATGGTATCTTACACCGTCTTTTTCAAAAAATCTTTCATAATCTCCCGAAACGGAAACGTAGCCTCCGTCTATTCTGAAATAGCCGATGACATCGTTTGTATCAAAAGGATCCTTGATACCTATTTCCCATTTTAAGCCGTCCGGCTTTTTTCCCCATACGCCTACGTTACCTCCGAAGGAGATCATTCCGTATTCGGTATCCTTTGCAAGAAGCTCTGCGGCTTTTTGCAGAGAATAGCCCTTGGCGACACCGCCGAGGTCTATTTTGATATCGGAGGATGCTTTTTTTAGAGTGTTTTTTTCTGTGGACAAAAGGGAATAGTCGGTTTTTTTAAGTGCAGAGGATATCTCCTCATCTGTAGGAAGATATCCGCCGTTGGTTATATCCCAGAGCTCTGTCAGATAAAGACAGGTAGGATCGTAAGCTCCGTTCGTATTCTTTGAAACGTCAAGAGCTGTTGATATAAGAGAAAAGGCATCGGGCGAAAGCTCAAGCTTGTCCTTGCTTTTATTGAAAAGAGACACTTCGCTTTCCTTTTTTGTTACAGAAAGGGAGTTTTCATAAAAATATATCAGCTCCTCAGCCTTTGATAAAAGCTCTTCGGCATTTTTTGTGTTTTGGGGAATGTTAAGAGATATCACCGTGTTCATTGCGTATATATCGCGGACGGCATAGCCCTTTTCAAAGGAGCATCCCGTTAACATGAATATAAGAGAGATAAGTATAAGTAAAAATTTACGCATGGTTAAATACCCTAAGCTTTGAAAGGGGAGTTATAATAGCTCCCGTGATAAGTCCGAATATGAGGGCAAATATAAGAAGTAACGGAAGATATGAAAAAATTCCGGGGTTTTCCAATATTACTGCTGCCGCAACGCATTGCCCGAGGTTATGTAAGGATGCCGACAGCACAGAAATACCGTAAAAGCTGAAATGCTTTTTCAATATCATGGAAATAACCATACCGAAATATGCAAGAACGGCTCCCGAAAGAGAAAAGAAAAAGGAGTTTAGGTTACCGAAAAGCAGGGCGGTAAGACATATACGTGTAAAGCTGACTATTGCCGCGTCAAAAGGTGAAATTGCAAAGAAGCAGAGAGTTACCGCAACGTTTGCCAGCCCTAATTTCGCGCCGGGAAGCGTAACGATAAGAGAAAGGGGCAATATCGCCTCTATATAAGAGAGCATCATTGCAACACATAGAAGCATTGCATCAAGGGTGAGACGCTTAACCCGCGACGAAATCATAGCCATCCTCCTTCCCCTCTATTTCAAGGATGACCCTTGCGGGAACACAGGCGATAAGCTGACCCTTTTTCGATATCCTGCCGCTGTGGACGCAGGTCTTATCGGGGCAATCGGAGCTTTTTACTCTGACAGAACCGTTTTTTACCTCAATCTTAAGAGTGTATGAGCCTGATTCTATTTCAAATTCGTCGTCCTTATCCAAAGGATATTGAGTTTTTTGCGTTCCTACGCTTACCGAAAGTGTTCCGGCATCCTCTTTTTTAGGTGCCGAAAAGCAGAAAAACAGGGTAAGCGCGGCAATAAAAACCAATGATATTACCACAATATCCCCGAGTTTTATTTTCTCCTTCATAAGCGTTTCCTTTACATAAGTATAATTATATATATTATATCAAAAAATTAAGAAAATTACAAGAGGGCAGAGGGAATAATTGTGTTGTAATTGTAAATACTCTGACAAAAAGCTGCTTGTTGAAAGAGTGTTTCTCGCTTGCGCCTGTTTGTGTTTTTTACCGTATAAAACAAAAACAGCCTATCCTTTGGATAGACTGTTTGTGGTGCGAGAAACGGGACTTGAACCCGTACGGTGTGAACCACACGCCCCTCAAACGTGCGCGTCTGCCAGTTCCGCCACTCTCGCATATCAAACACCGCTCTTGCAGTGCGGATATGAGTATATCACACATTAAAGTAAATGTCAACCCCTTTTTTGAATTTTTTTCGATTTTTTTTGAAGAACAATAAAAAGTCCGCGATATTAGCAAAATCACGGACTTTTTGTATTATTAAAGAATTAAGCACCTGAGTACTTTTTATCTTTAATTATCTTGAAAATAGCGGCAACATCATTCATTGCATCATGTGAAACAAGCTCATAGCCGGCCAACTTCATTCTGTTTGAGTTTTTTTCATGATTTTGTGCTACCAGCATACTTTCAAGGTCATAGACGGGAAAAGGAGAATAAGGTATTCTTTGATCCCGATCAAGCATTATACACTTATAAAATATACCGCTTTCAACCGGGTATGGAACATCGGTTAAAACAGAATAATCCTTATAATATTTTAGATAAAACTCCCAAAATGCACTAAGCAGTTCTTCTGACGAGTCAAAAAACATTTCTGCATTTTTTAAAGTGTCAAAAACATTTTCTTTTGTCCATGGATCACTTATTTCATCAATTTTGATGTTTCTTGCGCCGTAAAAAGAATCTATTTCCCTTGTTTTATAACATACCTTTACGGCAATGCTCAGTACATCACCGTAAAGACCGTCGGTTTCCGCATCGATTATAAACAATTTGTCGTTTAAATACTTCATTTGTTTCTTAGTCAGCTTTTTTAGTTTCGTCTGAAAGTACCCCGAAACCAACGTTGGTTTTGGCACCTATACCGAAATCCTTCAGGATGATTTTGAAAAGCTCTTTCTTATTTTCAGCACTTATAATACCGTCATGTAAAGAAAAAGAAAACTCAAATTCTACGTTTGGTTTAACCTTAACAAGAGTTAACGGAACGGGATTTTTCGTTTCATCCGCTCCATGAGGAGTTATTGCTTCAAGAGCTATTATTGAATTATTATCGGTAACGACAGGATAAGAATCATAAAACGTATCTCTTTGACACATCGGCAGATTCTTTTTTTGCAGTTTATTATTAACGGTTTCCTCAACGACACCTTCGAATATTTCTTCTTCAAGCTTTTCTATATCGACATCACCGGTAAGCTTCAAATTTTCTCTTAAGACTAATGAAACATAGTCTTTGTGGGAAAATGCGCTTCTTAAAGTTCCCTTGATCGAAGATCCGGGTATATAGGGCAAACCGGTTACGTAATCAAAACTGAATCCGAGCCCGATCTCTCCCTTTCCTCCGTAACCGTGAGCATATCCTAAACCGATCAATAAACCGGGATATGCGGTTTTTAATGAGAAACGGTAGTCATCGTTTTTATAAACCGATAATTTCGGAGGCGAGATTTTTAAAAATGCCCTGTTTCTTGAAGCAAAGAAATCCGATCTCTTTTCTTCATATTTGTTGAATACTATAATTGACTTATTTGCTCTATAGTCCCAAAACGGTTTTGTAAAAGAAACGTTATCATAGTATTCAACGTTGAATGCGTAATGCAGATTTTTTGTTTCAAATCTGAATTCACTTTCTTGTGAATTATTATTTTCCATAAAATTCACTCCCTTAAACAATTTTATACAGATTCATAGCAAGCTTTAAAGCTATAGCCGCGTTATATATTTCTTCTTTAACTTCGGATTCATTGGGTGCTTTGTCAACATAATCGTATAATGCAGTTTGGGGGATATTGTTGAAATCGGTACCGTTCAAATTATCGTTTATAAGAACGTAGATGATCTTGATCAACGTATCTCTGCTTTTTAAAGCGCCCTCCTGCTTAGAGTAAAAAGCAACGGCTGCCTTAAGACTGCCCATTGCTATAGCTGCACCGAAGGAGGAAATATATCCGCGAAATGTTTTACTGATCTCGGTGAGCTTGGTGTCTTCATTTAGCTTGGCGATTCCGGCATTCTTTAAAGCTTCGTATGCCTTTGGGATAAGCTCCTCTATACGTTTTTTGTTCACTTTGTTTTCTCCTCCAATACACTAACTTCGCAAAGTCCGTAGCCTATACTTGCATTACCGCCGAATTGAATTACGTTTAACTTTTTTAAATGTTTGATAAACTTGTTAAGAAGCTTCTTGTTACTGTATGAGGTGGTTACCGTAACGTAAAAAACGCTCTGATGAGGAACGATCTCTTCATACCAAAGGTTATCGCTTTTACCGTTTTCAAGTTTGTTTCTTGCTATTACGGGAAGTGATATAGATCTATAATCGCTGTCATTCATAACAAGGAGATGGTTGATTCCGAAAACATCTTTCAGACCGTTTGTGACAGGGCAGGTAATGCCTTCAACACAGTTGTTGCCGGGGATGTTCGTTACAAGATCAGCTTTAAGACTGATGCCCGCGTTCAAGGACAACGACAGATCGTTGAATATATCAATGGCACGTTGTGTGGTTACGAGTTCGTAAGGGTTGGTACCCTTTGACGAACGCATGGGACGTGCAATGATATTTGCACTTAAAAATTTAAGCTTACCGGGAGCACCGTCTCCCTCTGCACCGAAAACGTTGTTCAAATCATCGAAGCCTGTATTTCTGAATGCTTCTCTGAATGCGCCCTTAACTCCGCTTGAATTGATGGTAGGATAACCGGTAACGGGATCTTTTTCCACACTGTTGTCAATAATATCAAAGTTTTCATCACCGTTTCCAACGTAAAGATTTGTTAAACATCTTAATTTTAATATTTTTGTGTACATACGTGCTTTTGTGTACATATCTTAGCCTCCTAATTTAACCAATTTATTCAGTCCGTACGTATCGTTATAAAAATAATCTTCGCTTGCAACGTCAAAATAGAATACGCTGCCTGCTTTAATAACGTTATAAAGCTTCTCGCTCGGTCTTATTTTTAATTTGTTGTTTGAATCGTAGCTTGAAGAAAGGGTTCTTAAAGTACCTGTTTTAACTATCGAGTAATCGGTATATTTTATATGCTTTTTCAATAAGAGATCGGAAAAAGCATACCAGACTCCGTCACCACAGACCTCTTCAATCTCTTTTGTTATATCATAAGAATCGCAAAGGGGCTCTGCGTTTAGTTTAAAACAGGATTTTTCACGTCCCATATAACAAACGGTATCGGAGATTTTCGTATCAAGCTCGGCTGCCACAGCAAAGCAATATTCTTTTTTAAGATACATATACAGCTTTTTGAAGTATGCCTCGTCCTTTTTATTCTTATCTATTCCCACTCTTTCGCAAGATTCGAATATATCCGAAACAATAGCTTTATCAGATATACGCATATAGCTTGTTTCTCCCAAGAATCTTCCGTGGCTCTTGATGTCGTAATCTTTGGGGACATGTATGCTTCCGTGAGAGGTGGATATCACGGTATCTGACATTTCAAGAGGGGAATAAAAAGAGTGTACGGCATCGTGGTTTAAAGGGGCAGGGATGTATTTTTCCCCTTTATTATCCATAATAAACAAGGGTGAAACCGAACGTATCTTTCCTAAGCGGTTATCGGCATCAACCATATATGCCTTTTCTCCGATCAGCTCGTTTTGTTTGCTTCTGTCCTCATAAACTCTATCGGTATTCAAGAGGTAATTTTGCTCAAGAAGAACGTATCTCAGCATACCGAGAATAGTTGTCTGCGAGGGCAGAGGAAGAGAGGATATATAATAGCTTTCACTGATAAGGCTTGAAGCTCCCGCTATACGGAAGGTGTTTTCGCCTCCGAAAAAGTACGGCTCCAAAGGAGTAAGCTTAATGAGATATTTCATTCTTATTTACCTGCCTTTTCTATGAAGAATTTCGAGAGCCTTAAGATAGATTCAAAAGCCTTTACGTAATCGCCCTTATGCTCTGTGTCTGTCAGCATTATACGTCTTCGGCAGAGGATATTTTCAAAGAAACGGGAGGATATTTCTTTAATATCTTCATCCGTTAAACTGTTTATATCCGTTGCGGCATATACCGCTTTATCAATACGCTCTTTTACGACGGTTGTACTGCTCAGGCAAATTTCATCATTGTATTTTCCGATCTCTGTTATGATGGAATCGAACACGTCATCCGCGGCTCCGAGACCTTTAATAAACGATTTGATCGAATCGGCTTTTGATAAAGCCGAAGAAAGATCGCAGAGCTGAGAATTTTTAAAATCAATGATGTTTTTCTTTATTCCGGATAAAAAGTTTTCAAACTTCTTATGGGCGGTATTATCAAATATGTTGTCCATAAGGCAGGAAAGCGTTTCATCTCCGATGACGTTGTTAAATAAGGTTTTATTCTTTTCCAGCGCGTAAATTACAGAGTGAATGCCTTTGTTTTTGTCATCAGTATTGAGTGCCGGAGCGTAATAAGAGGAAAGAATACTTTTGAAGGATCCGAATTCATCATTGGGTATAAGAAGCTTTATACCCTGTCCGCTTCCCTTCATAAAATCTATCATCATTGCATCTTTTCCGGGTACCGATTCTTTAACTTCATAAAGTGCGTTGATACTGCTGTTAAGAGTTTCGTAAAGAGGGAATTTTTCGTATCTTATCGCAATACCAAAGGAAACGGAGGGAGAATCATTATTGTTTGCCACGGTATTTTTAAAGATTTCGCGTATATCATGACAAAGATCGAATACGGTTTTTTCATTTCTATATACAGGGGCAATGAAAAGCAGATCGTCTCCGCCCGCATATACCGTCATTGCGCCGAATTCTGTTATCAGATCGTGCGCCTTTTGTGCGTAATCAAAGCAATTTTTCGAAAAATCGCTGACATTTTCATCTCCGATACTGTTTATGTAGTTACCGATTCCGTCGCCGTCCGCTTCAACTACCGCAAAGTACTCACTTCTTTTTAAGCCGTCCTTTGTACCGGCAATGCTTACGATATCACGGAATTTTTCTTGCTCTTTATCTAACAGCCAAAGATGGGGATAGGCATTAGCAACGTAGTTCTTGACAGAATCATTTCTGAACTTCCTGCCCTTGAATATCAGCTTGAAGGGATTGTCGTTGGTTTCGCTGATGTTAGGAGAGGGCATTTGTTCAAGAGAATCGAGGATCTTTGAGATATTTAAAAATGCAGAGCCGTTTATTTTATCTTCCGGAAGGGTCGTCCAATGAATCTGGAGATACTGCTTGAGAAATTCCACCGTATGCTTATACTCTTCGGAATCCTTTATAAGCCCGAGAGCTGTTGTAACGGTCTCTGCCATTTCATTTTCCGATTTAAGAATAATATTTTCGATATCTATAGCTGAATCGATCTTAATGATGATTCTGTCGTGATATCTTCCGATGCCGTCTTTGTAAACGGTATTATTGAAATGGGGCGATAATATCGTTACCTCTGGATTTGAAGGGAGGTTACGGCATATTGTCTCGGTCAGTCCCGAGAACATCTTGCTGGCAAACCACATCGCCGCAGGGGAATGAGCAAGCAATAACGTGTCAAAGATAGGACCTATGGTTATACCGATATATTCAGCCATCGTTACGTTCCTCCGCGAAAAAATTATTATATCCGTGAAATACGCGAGAATACCTCTCATTATTTTTCGAAACAGGGAAATAATTATTAAAGAATGCTTCCAAAAAATTGTCTGTGTCAAAATTATCCGGGGTCTTCATGGAAACAAATTCATTTGTTTTTTTATTGAAAAATTTAAAGGTCTGTATTTCTTCGTTGCTTAAAATACGTTGATTTATATTTTTGCCGATAATATAAACATTATTTTCTATTATTTTGAAAAAGACAGGAGAGGGAAGCCTTTCTATTCTCAGATTATCCTTATTAGATCTTGTGTTGCTTATCTGAACGGTGAAGCCTTCCTTTTTGAATCTGATAATTTCTCCCATGCCGAGCAGGCATCTGACGTACCTATGATCATTTGCCGTTTTTTGGTTTATTCTTCTGGAATATTTCCAAGGTCTTATACAGGTTGATTCGTTATTTATATTTTCTAAATATTTGAAAAGAAAGGACCCTTCAAAATCATCATTTATTCGGCATCCCGATTTCATAACAGAATACAGGATTTTGATCTTATCAAAAGTGGTTCTTTTGAAATGATCATTATCATTAACAGAAAATCCGTAACATGCTCTTGAATTATATTTACGGCAAAGAATCTGCGGTATATTATCCGGTTTTGCAGAAGGGTAATCATTTATCTTTTGAACGGTAAAGCTTCCGAAGCCCTTGTTTTGCATTCTTCCGAAGTTTGTAACAATGAAAAAGTCGCAGATATTGTGGAGAATGACTTCGGTTAGTTCGGAATTAAAGCAGATGAGAGTCATTGTACAGGTATTACAGAAAACGAATCTTGCTTTTATAGAATCCTTACCCATGTTTCCGTAATAAATTCCGCGTTCCGGAGGATCGATATCTTCAACTTTTTCGGAGTATTCAAATCTGAGCTTATAATTAAGGGCTTTGGGCAGCTTGGAGTTGTCTGCCTTTACTCCGAAACCGACGAGCCAGTTCTCGGGAACCTTGCCGTTTAAACGTTCAATTATGAATTTGTCCAATTTTGGCTTGACTTCGCTTGCTCTGAGGGTAGCTCCCGATTCATTCGCCTGAAAATGAATGAGGGGGGTATGCTGCTTTAACTCAATAACGGTTTTGAAATTCATTTTACATCCTTTCTTAACGTTAGATTTTTTCTTGTATATTTTAGCTAATTTTTTCGACCTCGTTTTTATTTAGTGTACTACATTATACATAAAATGTCAATATTGTTACGAAAATTTGTATTGCAGATTAATAAATCCGATATAAGTCGAAATTTAAATTTTCTGTATATATAAAACAACCCGTCTGCTGTTTTTTCGCAGACGGGTAATTTTGTTTTTATTATTTTGATGAATATAAAAATTAAAGTATTAAAGACAAAGTGCGACAGGAGTTTTAAATGATGGTGAAACCGAAGATGCAGCGGCCATGTATCAATTCCTATAAGGTAATGTGCGACGTAACACAAATAGTGAAACAAAAAGTAAAGCTCCAAAGCGTTCCGTATCAATTCCTATAAGGTAATGTGCGACATAATTCTCCTATTTGGAATAGGATTAGCTATTTACAAACTAATAAGGTTCTTTATAAACCTTGTTAGAAAAACTCGGGATGATCTTGTATCAATTCCTATAAGGTAATGTGCGACATACTTGTGCAATATGTGGTAAGAAATTTAATATACGTATCAATTCCTATAAGGTAAGGTGCGACGAATATTGTGTATATAATGTTCGGTGTATCTATATGCATGATAGTATCAATTCCTATAAGGTAATGTGCGACGCTGATGAAGTCAGAACCTATAATCCGTACCAGAAAAGCTTTGATAAGCTTAAGTATAAATTCCTATAAGGTAATGTGCGACAGGACACACTCACATGGCAAAGGCAAACAAAGAACTCTCTACGTATAAATTCCTATAAGGTAATGTGCGACAACTGTAAAATCAAGGGTTGTCAATAGTATTATACAATAAACACTGTAAAAAGTCAAGGAAAAGTCGGTCGGTCAAATTTAGAATATTCAATTGGTAAATAAAAAATGTTAAATGAAATTCTTGATTTCACGTATTCGGATGACAAAGGGGTGTATTTGAACTATAACGGAAAAAGGATGTTTGTATCGGCATTTTATAAAAAACTTTATGAAAAAATAACCGTATCAGACAAAACGCTCAGTTATATGGAGCTTATACGTATAGAAATACAGAAGCTTATCGAATATATAAATAACGGTACGGCATATATACCATATAAGTACTATTGAACGGGAGGCAAAAGAATGTATATTATTTTAACGTATGATATAGCCACCGTTAAAATATCCAAGGTAAGAAAGGTTTGTAAAAAATATCTTCGTCATATTCAAAAGTCTGTTTTTGAAGGGAGCTTAACCTGCTCTCAACTGAAGCTGTTGAAAAAGGAGCTTAAGCCTTTAATTTCTCCGCAAACGGACAGCATAATAATATATGAATTTGAAAATTTAAAATTCACTTCTAAAGAACAGCTGGGAGTATCCAACGAATACACGAATGTTATCTGAGTGGGGTAAAGCCTTATCTCTGTTTGAATATTCAGACTCTTCTATGCTTAACAATCTGTAAATCCGGAAAAAGTCGGTCGATCGGTTTGCCGAGTATTTATAAGGGTAAGTTAGCTCCCAAAGGGTGATATTTCTGCTAAAAAACGGTTTTTACACAGAAAAAGTCGGTCGGTCATAAAGCCTTTTTTTATATCGGCTTAAATATTGAATATTCTAAATTTGACTGACCGACTTTTCCTTGACTTTTTACAGTGTTTATTGTATAATACTATCGACAACCCTTGATTTTACAGTTGTCTCACCTTACCTTATAGGAATTGATACTTTTTACAATGTGCGGCTTAGTGTGCTATATTTTTTATTATTGTCTCACCTTACCTTATAGGAATTGATACTTGTCCAATCTTTCATCTTGCATGCCTCCAAAATAATTTATTCGTCGCACATTACCTTATAGGAATTGATACCCTTTCGCTTTGCAGCTTCAAGGATAGAATCTTCATCAAGTCGCACCTTACCTTATAGGAATTGATACGCGATCCTTATTTTCTTTATCTTCATGATGTATTTACCTCCTCTTAAAAGATACGTCGCACATTACCTTATAGGAATTGATACAAAAGAAATCCAGGTTTTCTACTCTCACGAAGTGAACGGATTTCAGAAATAGTTACTTCGTGCGTTGCACCTTACCTTATAGGAATTGATACAACATTGGCCATACAATAGATCTAGAAGCATTTGACGGTGCATAGTATGCAATGTCGCACATTACCTTATAGGAATTGATACTTTATAGAGGAAAAATGGAAAACTGGCAAGGAAAAAACCTATTAGATATAGCGTCGCACATTACCTTATAGGAATTGATTACGGTGACGGGCATTGTAAGAGCAGCGCATTGATCTATAACTTAATTTCACGTTATTCTATATATTTAAAGCAGGTTTGAGATGCAGATAAAGCTATTTTTTAAAACCGAGCCGGGCTTTTCTCTGCCCTTTAATTACAATCATCAGCTTCAAAGCGGTATATACAGAAAGCTCGGTGAGATAGGGAGATCGGATTTTATTCATGACGTCGGATATACAAGCAAGCACTTCAAGGGCTTTGTTTTCGGCTCGGTCAACGGCGATCTTTCGGTGAAAGAAAAAAAGCTGGTGTTTGGAAAATCCTTATTCTTTGAGCTCAGATCCTTTTCCTATGAATTTTGCGATGATATTCAGAGAAGCTTTGAGAGGTTTCCGTATATGAAGCTTTTTGATACCGAGCTCGGTTTATCGGATATGAAGCTCGGCAATGTTCATATCAACAGCGAAAGGGCGGAATTTTGCGCGCAGACTCCGGTGATAGTGCATAAAAGAACACAGGACGGTAAGACTGTATATTATTCGCCGGATGATGAAGAGTTTCTGCCCGGTTTAAAGGAGAATTTTATAAAGAAGTATTCTGCTCTTACAGGTAAAGAGGCTTCCGGAATATCTATCGATACCTTCGGTAATTACAAGAAAACGGTAACGAATTATAAGGGAACCTGGATAAATGCCTACAAAACGAATTTTATTATATCGGGGGATAGCGAGAGCCTTGAATTTATTTATAATACGGGGCTCGGTGCAAAAAACTCCCAGGGCTTCGGAATGCTTGATCTCTTGCAGTCTTAAATAAACCGAATATATGGAAACGGCAGTATGCCTGACAGCAATAGCAGTATTATCCGTACTAATACAAAGACCTGTACAAAGACGTACCTTCCCATGAGGTGATCTATGAGATTTGCAATTATCGGAGACCTCCAGTATTGGAAAGCGGAGGTTGAAGAGCTTTCTTTCAAGATGGAGCAGATAAGGAAATATAAGCCGGATTTTTCCTTTGTAATGGGTGATGTCGGCGGTTCGCAGATGAGAAGCGAGGCGGGATTGCTCGAAACAAAGGAATACGTTTCAATGGCGGGGTGTCCCTTTCATCTTATCTACGGCAACCATGACGTTGAATACTGGCCTGACAACAGATTTGAATATGACCCCGAGAGTACCTACCGAAGGGTCTTTGAAGAGTCACCTTATATCTCCTATATTTTTGACGGTGTGCTCTTCGTCTGTCTTTCGATAGAGCGTCAGCCGTATGAGAGCTTTATTACACCCTATACCGTTTATATTTCGGACGCTCAGTATGAGTGGGCGAAAGATGTCATAGAAAAGAACAGAGATATCCCCTGTGTTATGATCGCCCATGCTCCCGTTGCGGGCTCGGGTCTTCGCTGTGAGAGACCGATGCATAATGCGGCTCTTGACACGTATCTCGACCAGACCTTTAAAGCGGAGCGTTGGGTGAAGCTTTTGAGAGATAATCCTCAGATCAGAGTCTGGGTAAGCGCTCATTTTCATATGGGCCACGATTATGAAAGCGCCATTACCGAAAGGGAGGGTGTTGTACATATCTCTTCGGGAGTTATGACCTGCTGTACCCGTGACGAAAGGGCTCATACGAGAATTATCGATATAACCGAAGATAAAAGGCTTTTGGTTTATACCCTTGATCATAATAATGACGGTGAGCTTATTCTTGATGCTGAAATAGATCTTTACGGTAAGGAAAAAAGCAAGGGCAGGATAAAGCGTCCGCAAAGGCATGAGATACTTATCGGTGACGGCGATATGCCGGAATCATTGTGGTATGATGAAAGGCATAAGAGCTATTATGTTTCAACAGAAAAGGGAATGCTTTGGGAATTTTCGGAGGAGCTTTGTGATTTCTGCGGCGCTCTTTCCTACGAGAAAAAGGTTTCCGGGCTTTTTCTGGAGAATGATATGCTTGTGCTGGAATATGCGGACAAAACTGCCGTATCTCTTGACCTTACCTCACGAAAAAGATGGCAATATAAGGATTCTCTGCCCCGGGAGCTTAATATTTGTTCCTCTGTTTTCGGCAAAAAGCTTCCTTATGTGAGCTATGATACCTACCCTTCAAAAGAAGGGATATATATTAAATTTTAGAAATAAATTTTACACCCTGCGTTGTAAAAAACGCAGGGTGTTTTTTTGCTGTCGATTTATGGGGAACGATTTTCAGGGGGGTACCCTACCGAAACGCAAAATCGTATGTTATGATAGATGCGAGGTGGTGAGATGCATCTGTTTGCAGAGATAAAAAACGATTACGTAACGGGCAGTGAAAGCTACAAGGCTCTTGCAAAAAAATATTCGGCGGATTATTCCGAGATCCTTTTGACTGCAAGGGAAGAGGGTTGGGCGGAACAGAGAAGGGAATTCAGAAATTCTGCACAGTATTGTGAAAAAAGGCTTGAGGAGGTAACGCTTAAGCTTATCCGAAAGCTTGAAAGGGCAATTGACGAGCTTGACAGCTACGTTACAACGGTGCATATCAAGGAAAAGAATACCGAATATGACGAGGAAGGCAAAAAGGCTGTTTTTGAGAGGGTAGTGGAGAGTGAAGAGATATGCATCAAGAAGGGTCTTATAGACAGAACTGCCATAAAGCAGCTGGCGGCAACGATCAAGGAGCTCAAAGGCAGGGATATGCAGGAGGAGGAAGCCGAGGGAGTTGAGGTGATACTCAGCGATGAGGCGAGGGAGCTTGCAAAATGAAAAGACATATTATCGGAAAACCGAATGAAAAGCAGGTCTTATTTATGCAGGATTCTCACAGGTATATAGCCTTCGGCGGAGCAAGAGGCGGAGGTAAGAGCTGGGCGGTCAGAGCCAAAGCAAAGCTTCTTTGCTTTAACTATCCCGGAATAAGGATACTTATTGTAAGGCGGACCTATCCCGAGCTTTACAACAACCATATCAACATACTCCGCCGTGAGCTTGCGGGCTCGGTAAAATATAATGACAAGGAAAAGCTTATGACATTTGAGAATTCAAGTACCATAAGCTTTTCTTACTGTGCACATGATAAGGATCTTGACAGACTGCAGGGTGTGGAATACGATGTGATTTTTCTTGACGAGGCTACACAGCTTTCCGAGTTTCAGATGAGAGCTATATGTGCCTGCGTACGTGCGGTGAACGATTACCCTAAACGTGTATATTACACCTGCAATCCGGGAGGAAAGGGTCATTCTTATATAAAGAGGCTCTTTATAGACCGTAGATATGAGGACGGGGAAAATCCGAAGGATTACTTCTTTATTCAGTCCCTTGTTACCGATAATACGGCTCTTATGGATGCCGACCCCGATTACATAAAGCAGCTTGACGCTCTTCCCGCAAAGCTTAAGGACGCATGGAGATACGGCGACTGGAATATTTTTGAGGGTCAGTTCTTTGAGGATTTCAGAGATGATCCCGAACATTATGACGACCGCCGTTATACCCACGTTATACCGGCCTTTGAAGTCCCTTTTGGGTGGAATATCTACCGTTCCTACGACTTCGGCTATAATAAGCCCTTTTCATGTGCATGGTGGGCTGTTGATTATGACGGTATTATCTATCGTATCCTTGAGCTTTACGGCTGTACCAAGAATCCAAATGAGGGTGTTAAATGGACTCCCGACCGACAGTTTGAAGAGATCGCAAGGGTGGAAAGTGAGCATCCCTGGCTTAAGGGCAAGCAGATACAGGGTGTTGCCGATCCTTCTATATGGGATACATCGCGGGGAGAGAGCGTAGCTGATACCGCTGCCCGTTACGGAATCTATTTTACCCCGGGAGATAACAAGCGGATAGCCGGTTGGATGCAGATGCATTACCGTCTTTCCTTTGACAGCCGGGGTTATCCCATGATGTATATCTTTGATAACTGTAAGGCGTTTATCAGAACTCTGCCCCTGCTGACCTTCAGCGAGGTTAATCCCGAGGATCTTGATTCCTCGCTGGAGGACCATTGTGCAGATGAGGCCCGTTATTTCTGTATGATGAGACCTATCTCTCCCACCGCTTTGCACACGGCATCAAAGCCCTGTGACGACCCCTTAAATTTGATGAATGCGGCCGCAAAAAACAAAATGAGGAGGATATGATGTTTAAATTTAAAAAAGAAGAAAAAACAGACCTGAAGCTACCTATAGGGGAAGAGGAAATTCTTCTTGCCCGGCAGACTCTTCAGAAATACAAGAGAGATAAAACAAATCTTGAGCAAAAGATAATTTCAAACGAGGATTGGTGGAAGCTTCGTCATTGGGAAACGATGCGTAAGGATAAAAATGAATACAGTCCTGCCTCTGCCTGGCTCTGGAACGTCATCGTTTCGAAGCACGCAGAAACGATGGATTCCTATCCCGAGCCCATAATACTACCCCGTATGCCTGATGACAGCGAGGAGGCAAAAAAGCTTTCTTCTGTAGTTCCTCTTATACTTGAGCAAAACGATTTTGAAAGCGTGTATTCAGACGTTCAATGGTATAAGCTCAAGCAGGGAACGGGAGCCTACGGTATATTCTGGGACGTTGGTAAAAACGGAGGACTTGGCGATATCTCTATCAAAAAGGTAGATATTCTTTCTCTTTTCTGGGAGGGAGGAGTAAATGATATCCAGGATTCAAAGAATTTGTTTTATGTAAATCTCTGCGATAACGATACCCTTGTTTCTCTTTATCCCGAGCTTTCCGGGAGAATGGGCTCGGATGCAACGGAGATCGCAAAATACCGTTATGACGATAACGTTGACGTGAGCGGAAAAAGTGCTGTGGTCGATTGGTATTATAAGAAGACGGTAAATCAGAGAACGGTGCTTCATTACTGTAAATTCGTGGGAGATACGCTTTTGTTTTCAACAGAGAATCTTCCGGATCAGTATCCGAACGGTTGGTATGACCACGGCCTTTATCCCTTTGTTTTCGATCCCTTATTTTCTATTGAGGGTACCCCCTGCGGTTACGGGTATATAGACATTGCAAAGGATACCCAGATGCAGATAGACCTCCTTAGCCGTTCTATTGTAAACAATGCCATGCTTGCCTCCAAGCCGAGATATTTTATAAGAGGCGACGGTAGTGTAAACGAGGAGGAGTTTGCCGATTGGACGAAGGATTTTGTTCATACCAACGGTAATCTTGCAAAGGACAGCATTCTTCAGATAGAGGTCAACCCCATCAACAGTATTTACGTTAATATACTTAACCACAAGATAGACGAGATAAAGGAGACTCTCGGAAACCGTGATTCTGCCAACGGCGGTATAAACAGCGGTGTTACTGCCGCCTCTGCCATTGCCGCATTGCAGGAGGCGGGAAGTAAGCTTTCGCGAGATTCCACAAGAGCGGCATACCGTGCCTACCGTCTCGTTATCATACAATGCGTTGAGCTTATAAGACAGTTCTACGATTTTCCCAGATTTTTCAGAATCATAGGAAAAACGGGAGAAAATGAATTTACCTCCTATTCAAATAAGGGTATAACCATCAGGAGCCAGGGCGAGAGCTTCGGTGTGGATATGGGTATGCGTCTCCCCTTGTTTGATATTGAAATAAACGCACAAAAGTGTAATCCTTATTCGAAAATGTCTCAAAATGAGCTTGCTCTTCAGTTCTACAATCTGGGCTTTTTCGAGGTGGACAGAGCTCAAAGCGCTTTAGCTTGTCTTGAAATGATGGATTTTGCCCATAAGGACAGCGTTGTTGCCCGTATAACAGGAAATTATGAAAAAAAGAGAAAAAGTGAGCTTTCAAGGGCTGTGTTACCTGCCAAAAGGGTGACTCTTCCGAAGGAAGCAAGCGCTGTAGAACGGGCAAGAGCGGTGAGTGCAGAGGGGGTGATACCGTGATAATTGCAGAGTATGACAAGAGCCGTATAGAGTTAAAGCTTTCGGGTCATGCAAATTATGCCCGCAAGGGAGAGGATATAGTTTGTGCCGCGGTATCAGCCTTGGCTTTTACCTATGCGGAGCATAACGGAGGTTATACCGAGAATAACGGTGCTATGGTGATCAAGGCAGTAAGCAGAGATCCTGTAGAGGAAAGGATCCTTGACGTTATAATAGGCGGATTAAGGATGATTTCAAGAGAGTATCCCGACAATCTTTTGATCAAAGAGAATATACAGAGACACGCAGGAGAGACTGCAGAAAGGAAAGAGCATGAAATATAGATTCAGGCTTCAGTATTTCGCCGAGGAGGCGGAGAAAAATGAAAATACGGGCGGTAAACCTACCCTTGACGCCGAAGGGGAAGCAGTGAACATAAAAACTGATTTTGACGAGCTTATACGCGGGGAATACCGCGATGAATACAGCAAAAGGGTTGAGGATATCGTCAAAAACAGACTTAAGGATCACTCGGAATTAAAGAAAAATCTCGGAGATATCACCTCTGCTCTTACAGAATTAAAAAACGAGCTCGGAATAGAGGCAGAAGGGGTTGACGGGATAATCGCAGAGCTTAAGGAGCATATCCGAAAGGAAAAGGGCGACGTTGATGCGAAGGGTGCAGATACCCGTGAAAAAAAGGAGAACGCTCCCCCCTTGGTTAATTCGGAGAATGCCGGAAACACTATGGCAAAGCTTTTAAAGGGCTGTGATGAAACAAAGGAATTGTATCCGCAGTTTGATATTAAGAAGGAATTTTCCAACCCTGATTTCAGAAGAATACTCAAGCTTACCGATAACGATCCCAAAAAGGCCTTTGAGATACTGCATCATGATGAGATAATAGCCGGCGTTATAAAGGATACGGCAAGAATGACCGAAGAACGTCTGGCGGGCAGTATAGCATCAAGGGCGGCAAGACCGGCGGAGGGCGCTCAAAGCGCCGCAAGTGCCGTTTATATAAACCGCGATCCTAAGTCCTTGTCCAAAGCGGACAGGGCGGATATTAAAAAAAGAGTACGCAGAGGCGAAAGAATAGTCTGGTAGCTCTGCGAAAAAGAAAGGAAAAAGATATGGAATTAGTTTTTGATATTCAGGCATTTGCCAATGCAAACGTACAGACAACAGCTGCAAACGAATCGGGAAACGATTTAAGTCCCGCAATGAAGGAGTATTACGATACTGAGCTTCTTGAAAACGCAAAGGAAGAGCTGTTTTTTAATCAGTTCGGTAAGGTACAGTCTCTTCCCGAGGGTAACGGAAAGAAGGTAGAGTGGAGAAAGTTCGACACCTTCGGCAAGGCTACAACACCTCTCGAGGAAGGTGTTACTCCCGACGGTAATACAATGAACATGAAGAGTGTTGAGGCTCAGGTAGAGCAGTACGGCGATTATACCACCGTATCCGATATGCTCGATCTTACCGCCGTTGACGACGTTATCCTCTCCTGCACCGAGGAGCACGGAACCCAGGCCGGCCTTACCCTTGATACTCTTACAAGAAATGAGATATGCAAGGGCACTAACGTTTCCTTTGCGCCCAGAAACGTTGACGGTGTTGAGGTGCCCGTCAGCCTCCGTTATGAGCTTGATTCAAGCGCAAAGCTTACCTCCACTGTTGTAAACAAGGCAGTTACCAAGCTTAAGAAGAATAAGACACCCAAGATAAACGGCAAGTATATCGCTATTATCCATCCTTCTGTTTCCGAGGATCTGCGCGAGTCCGAGGGCTGGATAGAAGCTCACAAGTACGCTGCTGTTACCGAGATCTTCAACGGCGAGATAGGTGAGCTTCACGGTGTAAGATTTATCGAATCCAATGAGGCCCCCATATTCAAGGGTGGGGATCTTATTCCCGGTGTTACAAGAAATCTCACCGTTTCCTCCGATGTATCTTCTTCCTATACTATCACCGTAGGTACTATCGAGGGTCTTAGCTCTGTAGTAAACAGATACGTGCTTATCAACGGCGAAAAATACAAGGTTACCGGCTTCAACGGTACAAACAAGATAATTCTTGATGCAGCGGTTACCCTTAAGTCGGGTGATAACATTTATCCCGGTGAAGGCGGTGCTAAGGGCTGTGCTGTTTACGGTTGTATCTTCTTTGGCAGAGACGCTTACGGAAGAGTTGAACTTTCCGGCGGAGCCATGGAGATGATCGTTAAGTCAAAGGGCTCCGCAGGAACAGCAGACCCCTTGAATCAGCGTTCTACCGTTGGTTGGAAGGCGGCACACGCAGCGGCTATTCTTTACGAGGAAAGACTTCTTCGCGTTGAATGCGGTTCATCCTACAGCGAAACCGACGAGGCTAACTAAAAAAGGAGGAAAGAAAGAGTATGAATAAGGCAACCGAAACAGTTAAGATAAAGCTTCCCCGTATCAGCGGAAAGGACGAATCTGTTTTCGTTTCTGTGGGAGACCTTAATTGGAGGATCCGCCGCGGCTTTGAGGTGGAGATTCCTCTTTGTGCATATGACGTTTTGCTTAATGCTGAGATCGCAGAGGATAACGCCATTGCTTTTATGGAAGAGGTACTTTAAGAACTGTGAGAGGAGGGAGGGCTTGCCCTCCCTTCTGTTAAAGAAAGGAGTATAATATGACGGTAGGTGAAATAATCAGTAATGTCGAAAAGCAAAGACCGGGTTGTAATCTGGTCAGATATGATTTCATCGATGAAATAAACCGTATAGAGACGGAAATTTATGAAAATATTCTTTCATGTCATGAGGGTGAACATATCTGTTATACGGTTACTTTGGATTCGGATACAGTCAGCGTTCCCGAAATGTTTTGCGAGCTCTACATTTACAGGATCCTCGCCAAGATAGATCTTCATAACGGAGATATAAAAAGATATACCAATAATATGCTGCTTTACAATAACCTTATGAGCAGCTTTACGGATTGGTATAACCGCGGCAATATGCCAAAGCAAAGATCAAAAATGAGGTGGTTCTGATGTATTTGCCAAAGCTTGTACAGTACCGCTCCAAGAGACACACCGTAAGCGAATTTAAGGGGATCAACCGTCAAAGGGTATGTGCTGACGGCGAGCTTTATGATGCTCTTAATATGTGCAGTAAGGATTTTCCCTTGCTTTCAAGTATGCCGAAAAGTCATATTGTGAAAAGCTTCCCCTATGCCAAAGAAAATAACACCCTGCTTTTTTATAATGAGGGTGTCGGGGTGGTGTACGGTAACGGTAAGTATTGTACTCTAAATTTTAAGGATGAGGATATTACGTCCTTTGAATTCGGAGAAGCGTATAACAGCGCAAATATTCTGAATTTCAATAAAAAGACTCTTTTTATAAATAAGGATAAAAGATATGAGTTTGATCCCGAAACGAATACTCTTGATGAAATGGGATATTCTTTTTTTGCAGAGTATGAAAAGAAGGGATCGGGCGGAAAAAGAAAGCGGGTAAGGCTCAGCTTTGTTTATGACGATCTTTCGGAAATAGGAAGATTCGGCAGCGGACAGGAGGACAGTCCGTTTCCCTCGGATGCATCGGTAGGAGACTGCTTTGTACGTTATTTAAGCTTTTACCGGCTGGTGTCAAAGGATTCTCAAGGAGCTTCAAACGAGTGGGATTATATACCTTCACTCCGTCTTCGTGTTGATATAGCCGAGGATCACAGAAAATTCAAGGAGGGTGACTATATACAGTTAAAAGGACTTCGATATTGGAAATGGAGCATCAGAAGTCTTCCCGATCTTGAACGCTGTTTTCGTATAGATTCGGTAGATGAAGAGGGAAGGTATATAACCGAGCCTGTAGCCACCTTTACCGATATGTTCAATATCCTTACCTCATTAAAATTTCCAAGTAACGATATATACGGATATGACGACCCCTATATAGATAATGCAGGTAATGATCTTTATCTTCTCGAGGCTGAGATATCCGCAGGAATGCCCGAGCTCGATTTCGTTTTGGGTAATGCCAACCGCGTTTGGGGGTGCAGTAACGAAAGGGGAGAGATATATGCCTGCGAGTTAGGAAATGCCCGTAACTGGAATGTTTTTGAGGGTATTGCATCGGACAGCTATGCTGTGAGTGTAGCAACTCCCGGTGATTTTACCGCTTCGGTATCATATCTCGGTACCCCCGTTTTCTTTAAGGAAAACGAAATGATCGTAATAAACGGAAGCCGTCCCTCAAGCTTTTCCTTACAGAGCTATTCCTACAGAGGCGTAAGCTCCGACTCACCCAACGGGGTATGTGTTGTAAACGATATCCTGTATTATAAGTCGGGAGACGGTATATATGCATATTCGGGTTCAAGACCTCTTTGTGTTTCGGAAAAATTAGGCAGTTTAATAAAGGAGCTTTACTCTGTATCCATGGAGGGGGAGGGTGATCTTCTTTTCCTTTCGGGAGAATCTGAAAATGGCAGCGTTCATCTGGTTTACGATACTAAGCGCAACGTCTGGCACCGTTACAAAAGGGGACACACCTACGGATATATCAAATATCCCGATGCTACCCTTGAAATATGCGAGCATGAGGGTATGCCCGTCGCCTTTACTCTTTTTAACGGAATTCCCGGAGAGTTTAACGCAGAAGATCCGATTTCGGCAGATACGAAATGGCTTTGGGAAAGCGGAGATATATTTTACAATACGTCTAACCGTAAATACGTAAGACAAATCGAGCTCGATACAGAAGCAGAGGGTGCAAGTGATCTTTATATCTCCTATAACGGCGGAAGCTATAAGCATATAGGCCGCTTTCCTCCCCACAAAAGGGGTTGCTGTGATATTACCCTTTTTCCTTGGCGCTGTGATTATTTCAGAATAAGGATGCAGGGAGAGGGAGATTTTGTGTTATATACGGTAACAAAGGAGATCGAGGAGGCAGAGGAGAATGGCTGACAGCTTTTTCAAAAAAATAGACAGAAGAGCAGATCATAAGCAGATGATAGAATATTTCGATTATCTTGCCGAAAGGCTTTCCTATATTCTTGAAAATATCGACGAGGAAAATCTTTGCGAGGATCTTTCGAAAAAAATAAAAGGAGAAAACAGCGATGAGCAGAAATAACGATTACTACGTTAGCAAAAACAAAAGCCCCGCATCTTCATCGGGGACTGCCGAAAGGCCGGAAAAATATGATTCTGAATACGCTTCTCTTGCCAAAGAGGTTATAAACGAATATCTTTCGAGAGAGGATTTTGACTATAACGTAAATACCGACAAGATCTATAAGCAGTATGCGGATAAATATAAAAGAGAAGGGGAAAGCGCAATGCGGGACACGATCGCTTCCGCTTCGGCTCTTACGGGAGGATACGGAAACTCCTATGCCGTTACTGCGGGAAGCCAGGCGTATCAGGGGTATCTTGAAAAGCTTAACGATATTATCCCCGAGCTTGAAAAAAGAGCCTTTGAGAGATATACTGCGGGTGAGAAAAGCATTAAGGACAAGCTTTCGGCATTGAGTGAATTTGATGATGCCGAATATGAAAAATACAGAGATTCCATGGAGGATTATTTTGAGGACAGGGAGTTCTACGAGGACAATTACCGATACAGAGAGGATGCGGACATGGAAATGTATCAGGCACTTTACGATTATATTCTTGAAAGTGAGCAGCTTTCAAACGAAAGACAGAAGATTGCAAATGATTATAAGGTAGGATTACTTAATGCCTATAACTGACGTAACAACGGTTCAGACCTGCAGTGAAGCAGGGCATGAAGGCTATGTAAAGCTTTTTGTTCTAATTCCCGATATAAAAAAGAAAAGGAGCGATTTTTCGCTCCTTATCTTATATCAACGTTTACTTTCTTACCGCACTGGGTAGCGGCAGCCTTCATGATAAGACGAAGGCTTCTGGCAATCTTGCCATGTTTACCGATAACCTTACCCATGTCGGAAGGGTTAACGTTAAGGGTAAGAGTAACTGTGTCACCCTTTTCCTCTTCAGTTATAACCACTTCGTCGGGATATACGACTATGGGTTTCACCATGTCGGCAAGGATCGTCTTAAAATCCGCCATCATCCTTTAATTACTTGATGATATCGGACTTCTTAAGAAGAGACTTAACAGTTTCGGTGGGCTGAGCGCCGTCAGCGATCCACTTGTTAGCCTTATCTGCGTCGATCTTGATTTCCGCAGGGTTAGTCATGGGGTTGTAGTAACCGATCTCTTCGATGAATCTACCGTCACGGGGAGAACGGGAATCTGCAACTACTACACGGTAAAAGGGAGCCTTCTTTGCGCCCATTCTCTTAAGTCTGATTTTAACTGCCATTTTGATTTTCCTCCAAAATAAATATATATTGTTTTTTATCTATATCAGAAAGGAAGTCTGAACTTACCTTTTCTTCCGAATTTACCGCTTGATAACTGCTTCATCATCTTGCGGGTCTGTTCAAACTGCTTAAGCAGCTTGTTTACTTCCTCAACGGTATTGCCGCTGCCTGCCGCGATTCTGCGCTTGCGTTGGAAGTTGATAATGTCGGGATTATGTCTTTCCTTGGGTGTCATGGAAAGAATAATAGCCTCGACTCTTGAAAGAGCCTTTTCGTCAATTTTTGCATCCTTTAATGCACCGGGCTTAACTCCGGGCATCATACCTAGGAGCTGTTCCATAGAGCCCATATTTCTTATCTGCTTGAACTGATCGAGATAATCCTCCAAGGTGAAGGTGTTTTCTCTCATCTTCTTCTCAAGCTCGGCTGCCTTCTTTTCATCGAAGGTCTGCTCTGCCTTTTCTATAAGAGAGAGAACGTCGCCCATACCCAAGATCCTTGAAGCCATACGGTCGGGATGGAAGGGCTCGATCATATCGAGCTTTTCGCCTGTACCGATAAACTTTATCGGCTTGCCCGTTACGTGTCTTACCGAGAGTGCCGCACCGCCTCGGGTATCACCGTCAAGCTTGGTAAGGATAACACCTGTTACGTCGAGCAGATTATTGAAGCTTTCCGCAACGTTAACCGCGTCCTGACCTAACATTGCATCTATTACAAGAAGGATCTCGGTGGGATCTACCGAATCCTTGATGTTTTTTAATTCCTGCATCATGGTTTCATCGATATGCAATCTACCTGCAGTATCAATGAATACCATATCGTTTCCGTTTTTCTTTGCGTATTCGATAGCCGCCTTGGAGATATCAACGGGATTTGCTTTATCTCCCATTTCAAAAACAGGTATATCGAGCTGAGCACCAACGACCTTTAACTGCTGGATAGCGGCAGGACGGTAAACGTCACAGGCTACGAGCAAGGGCTTCTTTCCCTGCTTTTTATACATACCTGCAAGCTTTGCGCTGTGTGTTGTTTTACCGGAGCCCTGCAGACCGACCATCATTATAACTGTGGGAGGTGCAGAGGAGATAGTCAATTTGGATTGGGTTCCGCCCATTAAAGCGGTAAGCTCCTCGTTTACTATCTTTATTATCATCTGACCCGGCATAAGGCTTTCAAGAACGTCTGTACCAACGGCACGTTCGGTAACCTTTTTCACAAACTCCTTAACGACCTTGAAGTTTACGTCAGCTTCGAGCAACGCGAGCTTTACCTCTCGCATACCCTCCTTGACGTCGGCTTCGGTCAGCTTACCTTTGTTTTTGAATTTTTTGAAGGCTTCGGATAATTTATCTGATAAATTTCCAAACATAATATTCCTTCCTTATGAAAGCTTTTTCAGCCTTTCGATTATATCCTTCGGATCGGCCTTTCCCGATTCAAGCTGATCTGCAATATCGGAGATCTCTTCCTTCATTTCCTCAAATCGGCGTAAAAGACCTAATTTATCTTCAAGATTTTTTAATATTGCTTCACTTTTTACCAATCTGTCACGCACTCCGGGACGGGTGAGACCTGTTATATCCGAGATCTCGCCTAAGGAAAGATCCTCGTTATAATAAAGCTCAACGGCCTCCCTCTGCTTATCGGAAAGCATTTCTCCGTAAAAATCAATGAGTAAAGACATACTCACATTCTTATCCATTTCCACGGCATATCTCTCCTTTTTTAGGTGTAAAGCGAAACGCATTACACAGTATATCATAGAGATTTACATTTGTCAATAGTAAAGTTGTAAACAAGAGGTTAATAACAAAGGCTCCCTTTCGGAAGCCTTTATATTTGTTTTATTTCGGGAACTGAATAAACAAGATTCGCTTACTTAACACCCGAAGCGTGGCTGCGGCAGCTTGCCGATCAATACATACCGCCCATGCCGCCCATACCGGGAGCTGCTGCGGGCATTGCGGGAGCTTCTTCCTTCTTGTCAGCTACAACAGCTTCTGTGGTAAGAACTGTGGAAGCAATGGAAGCCGCATTCTGGAGAGCAGAACGTGTAACCTTGGTGGGGTCAACGATACCAACCTCAACCATATCAACGTAAACCTCGTTGTATGCATCGAAGCCGTAGGAATTCTTACCACTGGTAAGGATCTTATCAACGATAACGCCGCCGTCGTGACCTGCGTTTGCAGCGATCTGACGAACGGGAGCCTCGAGAGCCTTGAGAACTATATTAACACCGGTCTTTTCGTCGCCTGTAAGGTTTTCGCCTACCTTCTTAACATCTTCGATAACGTTGAGGTAAGCAACAC
Source organism: Oscillospiraceae bacterium (assembly GCA_015065105.1). Classification (GTDB taxonomy): domain Bacteria; phylum Bacillota; class Clostridia; order Oscillospirales; family CAG-272; genus RGIG7300. Next base: position 115,528 of record SVQZ01000002.1, read on the forward strand.
CGCCGCCTGCAACGATACCCTCTTCAACTGCTGCCTTGGTAGCGTTGAGAGCGTCCTCGATACGGAGCTTCTTTTCCTTCATTTCAACCTCTGTAGCCGCACCAACCTTGATAACCGCTACACCGCCTGCGAGCTTAGCAAGTCTTTCCTGAAGCTTTTCACGGTCGAAGTCGCTTGTGGTCGTTTCAAGAGCTGTCTTGATCTGGCCAACGCGGTTCTTGATCTCTGCAGTATCTCCTGCACCGTCAACGATAATTGTGTTTTCCTTAGTGATCTTAACCTGGCGCGCGCGGCCGAGCTGGGTGATCTGAGTTTCCTTAAGGTCGAGACCGAGCTCATCGGAGATGACCTCACCGCCTGTAAGAATTGCGATGTCGCGGAGCATATCCTTTCTTCTGTCACCGAAGCCGGGAGCTTTAACCGCTACGCAGATAAAGGTACCGCGGAGCTTGTTGAGAACGAGAGTTGTAAGAGCTTCGCCTTCAACGTCATCAGCGATGATAAGGAGCTTCTTGCCTGCCTGAACGATCTGCTCAAGAAGGTGAAGAACGTCCTGAATGTTGGAGATCTTCTTATCTGTAACAAGGATGAATGCGTCATCGAGAACTGCTTCCATCTTGTCTGTATCTGTAACCATGTAGGGGGAGAGGTAGCCGCGGTCAAACTGCATACCCTCAACAACCTCGCAGTAGGTTTCAGCAGTCTTGGATTCCTCAACGGTGATAACACCGTCGGAGGTAACTCTTTCCATAGCGTCTGCAATGAGAGTACCGATAACCTCGTCACCTGCGGAGATAGTACCTACTCTTGCGATATCAGCGGTGCCGTTTACCTTCTGGGAATTAGCAACGAGACACTCAACGGCCTTATCAACTGCCTTTGCAATACCCTTACGGAGTACCATGGGGTTAGCTCCTGCGGTAAGGTTCTTCATACCCTCGCGAACGAAAGCCTGTGCAAGAAGGGTAGCTGTGGTTGTACCGTCACCGGCTGCATCGTTGGTCTTTGTAGCAACCTCCTTAACGAGCTGTGCACCCATGTTTTCCATAGCGTCCTCAAGCTCGATCTCCTTTGCAATGGTAACACCGTCATTGGTGATAAGGGGAGCGCCGTACTTCTTATCAAGAACTACGTTTCTGCCCTTGGGGCCCATTGTGATCTTAACTGTATCAGCCAGCTTATCAATGCCGGCAAGTAACGCGTTTCTCGCGTCTATTCCGTATGCAATGTCCTTTGCCATTTTTTAATACCTCCGTAAATTATTCAACTATTGCTAAAATATCGTTCTGCTTAACGATTATGAACTCGGTATCACCGATCTTAACCTCGGTACCGGAGTATTTGCTGGTTATAACACGGTCGCCCTTTTTAACGGTCATAATAACTTCCTTGCCGTCAACCATTCCGCCGGGGCCAACCTCTACAACTTCTGCAACCTGGGGCTTTTCCTTAGCGCTTGCGGTAAGGATAATGCCGCTCTTGGTGGTTTCTTCTGCCTCTACCATCTTGATAACAACACGGTCAGCTAAAGGTTTAATATTCATAATATGCCTCCTAAACACTTGTTTTCAATATTATATGATTTAGCACTCTCGGGTTTTGAGTGCCAAACACAAAAGTAATTGTACCACAAGGGTAATAAAAATCAATAGATTTAGGCTTGTATTTACACATATTTAACATTTTATGCAATAGTTTCTTAAATATAAATATAATGTAAGAAAGGAGCGATAAAATGAGTATTGTAAAAACTTTGAATGAATTTATTCTTTCACCCGCGGTGTATGCCGTTCTCTTTATTTGTGCCCTTGTTATTTTTCTTCGGATAAGGGGGAGCGGTCTGCTTTCGCCTGTAAAAATAGTTAAGGGAATAGCAGAAAGCGGCGGAGGTATCCGTTCCTCCTTTCGCGCTCTGACTGTAGCTCTTGCGGGTACGCTCGGTGTGGGTAATATAGTGGGGGTCGCCACAGCAATACATATGGGGGGCGCCGGCGCGGTGTTCTGGATGCTGCTTTCCGCCTTTGTCGCCATGATAATCAAATATGCAGAGATCGTTCTTGCCTTGAAGTTCAGAGTAAAGGACGTTCGGGGATATCACGGAGGAGCGGCATATTATATATCGATGGGCTTGGGTAAAAGGGGGTTAGCGCTCTTCTTTTCTCTTCTTTGTATTATTGCCTCCTTTACTTTAGGAAATATGATACAGGTCAATGCTGTATCGCAGGCTGCCGAGAGCCGCATCGGTATTCCGCCGTTGGTTACCGGCGCCGTTATCGCACTACTCTCCTATACCGTAATATATAAGGGCATAAAAGGGATCGCCGATATCACAATGAAGCTTATTCCCATACTTTCTGTTTCCTTTGTTCTATTATCTCTTTGTGTGATAATTGCGAATGTAAAAGTTATTCCGGATATCTTTTCCCGTATAATAGAAGATGCGTTTAAAAGGGATTGCGCATTTGGGGGAATTATGGGATTTTTGCTTATGAGGTCGCTTCGTTACGGTGTGGTCAGGGGTATAGGCTCAAATGAAGCGGGGTGCGGTACTGCTCCTACCGCCCATGCAACAGCCGAGTCGGTTACTCCCGAGGCACAGGGCTATTGGGGACTTATAGAGGTGTTTGTTGACACCGTTGTTATCTGTACTCTTACCGCGCTGGTCATACTAATATATCCCGAAAACATTCCTTCAAAGGACGGTATGGTGCTTGCAATATCCTCTTTTGAAGCCTTTTACGGAGAAGCGGCGGGGTATCTGCTTACCGCGGCGATATTCTTCTTTGCCTTTTCTACCGTTATATCCTGGTCCTATTATGCAGTTGAAAGCATACGGTTTATAACGAAGAAGGATATCTGTATAAAGATTTATATAACGGTATATTGTCTTACCTGTATTCTCGGTGCGGTGATGAGACTTGAAGCGGTATGGGAGCTTTCCGATATGACCGTATCTCTTATGACCATTATAAACTGTAGCTGTGTGATCCTTTTGTCGAAAAAGCACTTGAAGTTTAAATAAAAATATAGTATCATATAGTTATCAAGTACGAGAGGTTTAAAATGAAGGTATTTACAGAAAAAGCATTAATTGAAAGAGGGATAAAGGAATATGCCTTTATAGATCCTAAAAATCTGGAATTCAGCGAGGATATACAAAAGCTCTGCAATAACGGAGCCTGCCGTATGTACAACAAGACCTGGGCATGCCCTCCTGCTATAGGAGATGCGGAGGAATGCAGAAAAAGATGTAACGGATATAGAGAAGCTCTCTTGTTTTCCTCGGTATATGAGCTTGAGGATTCCTTTGATTATGAGGGAATGGTTGATGCGGGCGTAAGATTCAGAGAGCTGTGTGATGAGCTTTATCTTCTTTGCGGGGCAGACAGCCAAAAGTATCTCGTGCTCTGTAACGGAGCCTGTATCAGATGTGAAAAATGTACGTATCCCGATTCTCCCTGCCGTTTCCCCGAAAAGCTCTTTCTTTCTCTTGAGGGACATGGCATAAACGTTTCGTTGCTGGCTAAATCCTGCGGTATGAAATATATTAACGGTAAGGATACCGTTACATATTTCGGAATGATACTTTGTAAGTGAACCATACAAAGTCTTGAGTTTAATAACAAAAAGCAGAGAACGGTCGTTCTCTGCTTCAGCTTGTCGATAAACTTATCGACAAGCTGTCAGGCTTCGAAAAAGGAAGCGTAGGTTTTCGTGAAAAGGGGACGTAGGCGTACTATGTACGGTAGAGCCCCTTTTCACGGAAAAGTGTGAAATAGCGGTGTGAACTCGACGTTTACACCGCTATTGAATAGTTATTCAACTTTATCAGGAGTTGTGAAGCTTATTTTCTAATTAATTTATTGGGCGTCTTAAACTTAAAAAAAGAATTTCTTCACACGTCCGACCGACTTTTTCGACAGTCTGAAGCAGAGAACAGTCGTTCTCTGCTTTAATATTATTTGTCTATTGTTGAAAAACTCATAAATATCTTTGCCGCCTGCGCTCTTGAAACAGTCATTTTGGGGCTGATAGTATTTTCTTTTTCGGAGGTAGATCCGAGAATACCGCAGGAAATTGCCCAAATAATACTGTCTTTTGCCCAATCCGCCGTCTCGTACATATCTGTATAGCAGGGAAGAATACTGTCGGTATTTTTTTCGGGAGATGCAAATCTGTAAAGTACCGTTGCAAGCTCCTGGCGGCTTATAGCCTTACCCTTGCCGAAGCATCCCTGTCCTGTTCCGAGCATTATACCTGAATCTCTTGCCCATTCGACGGCAGAAGCATACCATTCGCCTTGTTTTATATCCCTGAACGAAGGAGCACGGCTTTCGTATTTGGTAAGATCCGCATCTGCATATCTTGCAAGAATGAGAACAAACTGTTCTCTTGTAAGCTTTGATAAGGGTGCAAAGAGTCCTTTATCTGTTCCATTCATATAACCCCTTTCGAAGCAATATGAAACACCCTCATAATACCATGAGTCTTTTGAAACGTCGGGGAATCTTGTTTCTCTTAAAGATACTGTATATTCGGCAGTATGCCCCATATAATAAAAGTTTACCTTATGGATTCCGGGCTTTACCGGGATATCCGGGCTTAATATGGTGTACCTGTAGCCGTCTATCAAAGTTGTGTCATTCGGAGGGGTGCAGATCTTTTCCTCACCGTTCTTATAATGGATAACAAAGGAAAAACCGTAAAGATCGGTAGGCCAGAAGAGATAGCTGTCCTCCTCTTCGTTATAAAAACCGTAGCTGTCGTCTCCGTATATATACTCTCTTTCGGGAGGAGTCAGGGTCTCTATATATTCGATCGGATTAGGGATCAGCTCAACGGGAAGCTTTGCTGTATGATCAAGATATTCAACGGTTATGTAATTATCCTTGCCGACAAGCCATGGGTCGGTTATCTGATAGTTACCGAACCATTTGAACATAATGCCGTCAACACTCCTTGTTATACTCGAAAGCTTGTATGAGCCGTCCGAATAGGTGATCCTCATAATAATGTCGTCGGGCATGATGAAATCATAATAATATATCTCTTCGTAGCTTCCCGTTTCGGGATCTAATTTTTTTATAAATTCACCGTATGCGTTTTCGAGACAGGTGATCTTGCCCGATTCCACTTCTATTCCTGTGACCTCTGCCTCTGCGGATACGCTGAAGCCGAGCAGGAATATAAAAGTAATAACAGTAATTAAGAATATTACTTTTTTCATTTTAAGAAGCCGCTTTCGTCGATTACTTTAACTACCTCCTCGAGCTTTTCGGGAGGTAATACAAGGGCGAAGCGTACGTAGCCCTCACCGTGAGGCCCGAAGGCTGATCCGGGTGTTGCTATAACCCCGGTGGCTTTTGCAAGCTCGGTGCAGAAATCCGCGGAGCTTGTAAAGCCCTTGGGAAGCGGCGCCCATACAAACATGGTTCCGTCGCTGTCAGGGATATTCCAGCCTAATTTGCGAAGACCGCCGCAAAGAGCGTCACGGCGTTTCTGGTATTCCTTGCATTGCTCCTTTACCATATCACGGGGGCCTGTTAATGCCGCTGCTGCCGCCTTTTGGATCGGGGTGAATACACCGAAATCATACTGGGAGCGAAGCATTTTCATAGCATCTATAATACCCTTATGACCTATAAGAAAGCTCATGCGCGCGCCCGTAACGTTGAAGGATTTGGAAAGGGAGAAGAATTCAGCGCCTACCTCTTTTGCGCCCTTGAGGGAAAGGAAGGAAAATCCTTCTCTTTCATCAAAGATAATATCCGAATACGCGCAGTCGTTTATAATAATAAAACCGTACTTTTTTGCATATTCGATAAGCTCGTAATATACCTCTTTTGATGCCGCCGCACCAACAGGATTTGAGGGGTAAGAGACTACCATGTACTTTACTTTTTTCAGAATTTCGGGATCGATAAGATCAAGGCGGGGCATAAAATCATTTTCCTTTGTGAGCGGATAATATTCTATCTGTGCCTCTCCGAAATAAGCGCCCACCTCGAATACGGGATAACCGGGATCAGGAAGAAGAACAAGGTCCCCCTTGTTGCATATCGCAAGACCCAGATGACCCATACCTTCCTGGCTTCCGTTAACTTCAACTATCATATCGGGGGTTATTTCGGTATTAAATCTTGTTTTGTAATACGTACATACCGCTTCTAAAAGCTCGTCGCATTCGCGAAGCGAATACTTCCAGCTTTCCGGATCCCTTGCGGATTCCAGAAGAGCATCGATTATATGCTTCGGAGGAGTAAAATCGGGGGTGCCGATAAAAAGGTTATATACCTTTCTTCCTTCCTTGATAAGCTTGTCCTTTTCGGCATTGAGAGCCGCAAATATTCCTGTTTTAAAATAATCAAGGCGCTGTGCCTGTCTGATTTCCATGGTAATTCCTCCAAGTGTATTGTCAAATTTCATTATAACACACATCTTTTAGAATATCAACCGTTAAAAATAAATATCCACCCGTTATTTAAAACGGGTGGATCGGAATCATTGTTCTGTTGTATTTGCGTTGTCATTATGACATATAAAGTAAAGTCTCTGGAGATTTACCGCTAACTGTCCTCTTGATGCTGAATCATCATACATTCCGTAGAACTTGGAGTGATTGGACGCATGGAGAAGCTGCTCTGTTATACAGTAGTGCAATGCTTCCATCTTGTGGCGGGGAACCTCGGGATGTTCGGCGCAAAGCTCATCAATGGTCTCTGCGTCGATGTTTGAGTTAACGTCAAATCCGTAATATTCAAGATACTTAAACATTGCATAGGATATTTCCCCGTAAGAGATACAGGCATCCTTCCAGGTTATGTCATCGGTTATGCCGATCGAGATTGCCCAAGCAAGGGAATCGGAGTATTCGGTATTGTTTTCGATTGCGGGAGAACCGGACATACGGTAAAGAATATCGATAACCGTTGTGTATGCTTCTGAACGGCCTGCACCGAATTCGGTCTTGGAATCTGCCTCCATATAGCCGTTGTTGACCATGAAGTTTACTGCGGATTCGATATAAACGCTGGAGATATCGGTATAGTTTACGCTTGCCGCAGAGGCATACTCGGATGTGGTATTGAATACGTGTGCATAATAGTCTGTTTCAAGTATTGCACTTGAAAGTCTGAACATATTCTTTACGTAGTTATTATACTCGTTTATTGTACTCTGATCTACCTTTGAGCCGTCGTGGGCTGTAGCCGTACCTGTGGTTGCATTATACTTAAATTCCGAAGTGATATAGCTTTGGTCTGAAAGTACGGCAATATGAGGTGCATCGGAAAGAACGTCCTTACCTACCAAAAGTCTTGAATCATACTCTATGCCTAAAAGATTCAATACAGTGGGGAGAATGTCAACGGAGCTGCAATAGTCGTTTACTTCAACTGCCTTTGTTCCGATCTTTTCTTCCATACCGGGAACGTAGCAGATAAAGGAGTTACGGTATTTTTCAAATGCTTCGTCAACCTCATAGCCTGCCAATTCTCTGTACTGCTCTATGGTAAGACCGTAGGGATAATGGTCTGCTGTGAGAACGATCATTGTATTGTCAGCCTTGCCTGATTCTTCAAGACGTGCAAGGATCTCCTGAAGTGCATATTCGAGCTCAAGGTTGCAGGCAATATATGCCTTAACTTCATCGGAATAGGGAAGATGCTCTACCTTATCTCTGTTTTTTGCACTCATCTGGTTATCCCAGCTGTACTGATAGTGACCGCTGTAGGTCATATAGTATGCATGGAAGGGCTCCTCGCTTGCCAAATATTCATCGATAGAAGCCTTTACCATCTCAAGGTCGGAGGAGGGTGTGCCTACCTCCATGTTGAGACCGCAGCCTATTGCCTTAAAGTCATAACCCATATTCAAATGGGAAATATTTCTGTCATAGAAGGTGCCGAAATAATTATGGTATGCATAGCTGTTATAGCCCGCATTCTTACAAGCGTTTCCGAGACAGTAGGGAAGATAGTTTCCGATAGAATCGTCAAAGCTTGAGGATACCTTCGTTCTTGACATATTGGGGAGAAGACCCATACACATGGTATATTCTCCGTTGGTCGTGGTATTCGGGAATGAATTGTAGAAATTCTTGAATACAAATCCCTCGTTGCTCAATTTATAAAGGGCGGGAGTAAGCTCTTCACTTATAACCAATGGTGAGAATGCCTCGGCGCAAAGAGATATGATGTTATAATCCTTTGCTATTCCGGTGTATTCATGCTTGGAGGTCGAGGAGATGGTTGAAAGATATTCATCGATATGCTTGATCTGCTCATCGTCGGTCATGTCTTTCAGCTCTGTGAAATTGATATCCAAAAGATTTTTAGGACTGTCCGCATCGCCGTAGTTGTCAAGATTTGTTTCAAGGAATACAACGTTGCTCTTGCCTGCGTTCAAAAATCCTCTTGATTCCTGAACTGCCGTAACCGCAACACCTAAGTTTTTAACGCTTACGGTGGTTGAGGTATCGGTGCCTACAAGAATTGCATATGCCGAAGCGGGGGAGGTGTTATGTGTGTGTAACACTATAACGGCGGAAATGGTAAACAGCGCAACTATAGCGGCTACCATAGGTATCTGGATAAGTGTTACCCGCTTTGTTTTGATGACCTTGGTAAAGAAAAGCACTGCTGTTGCAGGAACAGGCAATAAAAGAAGTATAAAGGGAAAGATATGAGTCTTTATTGCAAATAATACCTGCTCGCTGTAATTGGTAACTGCACCTGTTCCCATAGTAAAATAAGAAACAGGCATAAGCTCCTGAAAGACACAGTAGAATACGAACTGTACTTCAAAATATACAACAAGAAGTATGATAAGCAAAAGACCTATGATCCTGTTTACCTTTTCGGTAGCAAGGGTAGAGATAAAATAGAGTATTCCGCCCGAAACAGCTGCGAAAAGTATGGGATATACTATTCTTGCATCTGCACTTTTGAAGATCGAGAAATGGAGAACAAGCTCTAAATAAATGAAGGTAAGCATGAAATAACCTATTGTTATAAGCTTGTTTTTCCAGTTGTCGTTCCAATTGTTCTTTATTGTATGTAATTTACTTTTCTTTTCTGTATTGTTTTCCTTTTGGGGTTGTTTTTTTAATTCATTATACATTCAAATAACCTCGTTTTTTGAATATTTTTCATGATATTCGACAAGTTATTTTAACATAAAATTATTAATAATAATAGTTATTAATGTTAATAATGGAGAATGGGAATTTGTAATGATTTGAATCAGTTCCAATAATCAACTTTATGCTCAAGGTCTATATTTTTTGCCAGGAACACGGGATTTTTACCCTCTTTTCTCTGTTTTTCATAGTCCTTCAATGCTCTGAATGCATATTTTCCGAGTATAATGATAACAGGAATATTGATGAAGGTCATAAGAGCCATCAGAATGTCGGCGATATTCCATAAAAGACCCGCTTTAAGTCCTGCGCCTGCGAAAATAAGCAAGGACGCAATAATATAGTATATGCTGTTGAAAAGCTTTCCGGGAACACGGCCGAACATGAAGAAGAAGGCTTTGTCAACATAGAAAAGATTTCCTATAAGTGTAGTAAATGCAAAGAGTACCATCGCAACGGTGATGAATACAGGTCCGAAACCGCCCAAGGCATTCTGAATGCATTTCTGAACGTAGTCGGCACCCTCAAAGGTCGCAGCAGGGGCTACTCCCGAGCCCAGGCACATGAATGCGGTTGCGGAACAGATAACAATTGTATCGATGAATACCGAAAGCACCTGAACCAAGCCCTGCTTTACGGGATGGGAAACATCTGCGGAGGCGGAAGCATTGGGAGCTGAGCCCACGCCTGCTTCGTTTGAGAAAAGACCTCTTCTCATACCGTAGATAAGGCAGGAGCCGGTAAAGCCTCCGAAGATAGATCTGAAATCAAAGGCTTCGGTGAATATCTTCTTTAAAATTTCGGGAAGTATGTTTATATTCAGGCAGATAACGAGAAGAGCAACAAGAATATACGCAACACCCATTATGGGAACAAGAAAAGAGGTTGCACCGAGGATCCTCTTGCCGCCGCCGAAAAGACAGAAAGCAACCAAAAGAGCAACGGCTCCGCCTATTATCCAGGGGGTGACGCCTTTGTCATAAAAGCTATATACCGCAAATGTTGACTGAAGGTTAAAGGAGGCGAGCATATTGAAGCCGACTGCGTAGGTGAGTATTAGTAAAACAGAGAAAATGATCGCAAGAGGCCTGCATTTAAGCGCGGTCTGAATATAATACGCGGGACCTCCGTAGCTTGCATCGGGGCCTTTCTTTTTATAGATCTGTGCAAGGGTGCTTTCCGCAAAAGCGGATGCGGAACCGATTATTGCAATTACCCACATCCAGAAAACAGAGCCGTAACCGCCGAGACAGAGGGCGGTGGCAACACCTATGATATTACCCGTACCTACTCTTGATGCAGTAGAGACCATAAGAGCCTGGAAGGATGAAACCCCGTTCTTATCCTTTGGCTTTTCGGTTACCGCACGTAACTGCTCGGGCAAAAGGCGGAACTGTGCAAATTTTGTACGTACCGTAAAATAGATACCGCCTATAAGCAAAATTACAACGAGAATATAATTTGATATTATGTTGTTTGATCTGCCTATTAAGTCATTGATAAATTCAAACATATTTCTTCTCTTTTCTATAGATTTTGGCATATTATAGCATATATACACATTATATGCAAGTTACAACGGCTTCCTTTACCGAAAGCCGTTGTAATATTTACGAATTTTTAATTTTATCCCAATATGCCTTTGCGGCCTGCTCGGTCTTGTTCTCTGCATATTCGTAGTATTTTGCCCCCAAAAGATCGTTGGGAAGATATTGCTGCTTTACGTAATGACCGGGATAATCATGGGGGTATTTATAGTTATCGTAGCGGTTAGAGGGTCTCATATGGTCGGGGATGTTTTGCCCCTTTCCTTTTTCGATATCCTCTGCCGCCGCGGCATAGGCAAGATATGCGGAATTTGACTTGGGTGCGGTTGCAAGCAGTATTGCCGCATTTGCAAGAGGTATGCGTGCCTCGGGCATACCGAGATCAAAGGCTGACTGTACGCAGGCACGTACTATCGATGCCGCCTGAGGGTATGCAAGGCCTATATCCTCGCTTGCTATGACCTGCAGACGTCTGCAAACTCCTATAAGGTCTCCGCCCTCAAGGGCTTTTGCAACGTAAAATATTGTTGCATCGGGATCAGAGCCGCGGATAGACTTTTGTATTCCGGAAAGAATGTCATAATGAACGGTCCCCGATTTATCAAAGCTTCCCACGACCTTGGGTGCAAAGGTCTTTACTCCCTCGGCGGTTATAACGTCGTCGGAAACGTGATATACGTTTTCAAGATAGTTAAGGCTTCGTCTTACATCCCCCGCACCTATCTCTGCGATATATGTAAGGGCGTCACTGTCCGCAGTCTTTTTTACGGGCGAATCTTCGTTTAAAATGTCAAGGGCCCGCTTTAATGCGGGGATTATATCGTCTGTACCCACCGATTTGAATTCAAAGGTAGCGCTTCTTGAAATGATAGCGTTGTAAACGTATAAATGGGGATTTTCGGTGGTTGAGGCGATAAGAGTTATCCTTCCGTCCTCCATGTATTCAAGCAGGGATTGCTGCTGCTTTTTATTAAAATACTGGATCTCATCAAGATATAACAGAATGCCGCCTGCACCGAAAAGCGAGGAGGTCTCGGCAATTACCTCGCGTACGTCAGAAAGGGAAGCGGAGGTTGCGTTTAAACTGCGCAGAGTCATACCCGACTGTGCGGCTATTATATTTGCTGCGGTGGTCTTTCCCGTACCGGGAGGACCCCAGAATATCATATTGGGGAGGTAGTTGCTTTCAACTATACGGCGTATAGCACCCCTTTCTCCGAAAAGGTGCTTCTGACCAACCATATCGTCAAAGCTCTGCGGACGGATCCGGTCCGCTAAAGGTCTGTTTGACATAATTATTACCTTTCATTTCGTAATAATAAAATTATATATTAAAACGCAAATTATGTCAATATAAAAGGAGTTATATTTAAAGTATAACTCCTCAGACTGTCGAAAAAGTCGGTCGGACGTGTGAAGAAATTCTTTTTTTAAGTTTAAGACGCCCAATAAATTAATTAGAAAACAAGCTTCACAACTCCTGATAAAGTTGAATAACTATTCAATAGCGGTGTAAACGTCGAGTTCACACCGCTATTTCACACTTTTCCGTGAAAAGGGGCTCTACCGTACATAGTACGCCTACGTCCCCTTTTCACGAAAACCTACGCTTCCTTTTTCGAAGCCTGACAGCTTGTCGATAAGTTTATCGACAAGCTGAGGAGTTATATTTAAAGTATAACTCCTGTTTCATCATAGATCTTTTTAAGGAAAAGCTCTTGGATCTTATTGGCGGTTGCCCGGTCCTTTCCGCCCACAGCCTTGCCGTCTATATCATAAACGAGGATAACGTTCTTTGTGGTGGAGCAGAGCAGGATTTCATCTGCATCCAATACCTCGTTTACGGTAAATACTCTTTGCTCTGTCAGAATACCGTTTTTATCACAAAGCTCCTTGATTATCGCTCTTGTTATGCCGGGAAGGATAAGCTCGTCAAGAGGGGGCATTATGACCTTGCCGTTCTTGATTATGAGAATGCTTGAATGAGCTGCCTCGGTTACGCGCTCCCCTCTATGCATAAGTGCTTCGGTATAGCCCTCCTCGGTTGCCTTTTGTGCGGCAAAAACGTTGGGCAGAAGATTTACGGTTTTGATATTACAGTATTTAAATCGCATATCCTCCATAGAAAGAAGGGATGCACGCTTGTCCTTTGCGGGAAGCGGGCAGCTTTTTACGAACATAAGAAGATTTGGCTTTACCGATTCGGGAAATTCATGCTTGCGGGGAGCGTTTCCGCGGGAAACCTGTATATAGAGCATGGTTGTGCCCATATCCGCCATAGAGAGGAGCTTGTCTATCTCTGTCTTAAGTGCTTCTCTGTCCATATTAAAGCTGATGCTTGTCAGCTCGCAGCTTCGGTAGAGTCTGTCAAGATGCATATCAAGGGTGAAGGGCTTGCGGTCAAGAACGAGAATTGCGTCATATACCGCATCCCCGAAATATATTGAGCGCTCCGACATCGGAACGGTCATTGTGTCAAAATCTCCGAAGGTCCCATTAAAATAAGCATTATTTTTCATTTTTATGCCTCGTTTGTTTTTGTAATTGAGAATATTATATATTATGTTTCAAATCAAGTCAATGATAATATTATAAATGAAAATCTTTTTTTAAGAAAATTTCAAAAACCCCTTGCCAAATCGAAAATGATATGCTATAATACCTTTTGTTCAGCGAATACGGAGAAGTACTCAAGTCGGTGAAGAGGCGCCCCTGCTAAGGGTGTAGGTCGAGCAATCGGCGCGAGAGTTCGAATCTCTCCTTCTCCGCCAGAAAAAACCTCATCGAAAGATGAGGTTTTTTCAATAAAACAAGCTTCCTTGACGGATTTGTGAAATACGTCGCTGTGCATGAAATTAAAGAAAGCAAAAGGCAAAACAATGAAATATCTTTTCTTTGACTATGACGGAACTCTTGCATATAACGGTAAAATATCCGAAGCTAACATAAAGGCTCTTGAAAAGGCAAGGGCCGCAGGACATAAGATATTTTTGCATACCGGCAGAAGTAAAGCGAACGTCCCCGATGAGGTTTTTTATGATATCGTATGGGACGGAATGATCTGCGGTAAGGGATACATGGAATATAACGGAAGAGTACTTTTTGAATATACACTTTCATCCGACGTGCTTATACGTGCCCTTAAATACTGTGACGAAAAGGATGTACGCATACTCTGGGAAGGAGTTGAAAGGGTATATTCAAACAGACCAAACGAATGGCTTGTTGATATTTATGAGCACCTTTTGGCGGCGGACTCTCTTCGTATAACCAACCTTCAGATCGCCGGACCCATGCCCGAAAGGGATAAAGCTCTCTTTTCCGACGTTGAACTCTGCTGTTTTTCCGGTTATTCCGAGATATCGCCGAAGGGGATTACAAAATCTACAGGGCTGAAGATTTTTGAAAAGGAGATCGGGGTATCCCACAGTGATATAATAGTTTTCGGAGACAGCGAAAACGATCTTGAAATGGTTGAGTATGCCGAGACCTCGGTTATTATGAACCATGCTCCCTCGATGCTTTGGAAATATGCTGCTCTTCGTACCGATTCGGATGAGAACGGCGTTGCAGAGGGGATAGAGAAGATATTATTTAATACTAAGTGAAAAAACAGCACCCGACGGAAGGGAGCTTCTTTGCGAAGCATCTTCGGACGGGTGCATTTTTGATCTATAGGAAAACACTCTGCTTCGTGCAGGCCGTTTGCGCTAAGGAAAACAGCAAGATCAGGCGCTTGCATTTAAAGGGGAATATTAAGAAAAAATAACAGAAACCTCGTTGGATACTATTTTATTGCCTGAGCTGTCTGTTACTGTTATACGATAACGTCCGTTATAATCTCTGTCCTCTTTATCGGATAAAAACGTTTCGTTCATGGTATAAGAGTCTTTTGTTTCGATTTTAATCGTTGACCATTTGTTTCGTCTGTCGCTGTAGTATTCTATCTTGTAGGTATAAGGCGGTATGCCGAAATCGGAAGCTAATTTGATATAAAGATAAACGTCCTCTCTCACGTCGGTGACACGGATCTCATCGGGAAGATCGTTAGCGAATGCCAAACCGGTGAGAAGGAATTTTGTTTCGGGAGAATAAGCAAAATCACCGTTTGAATCGGTAACCTTGCAACGGAATGTATCATAGTATTCCGCTATACAGCCCGATACGGTTACGGTAAAGGAATCGGCATCCGATTCACCGAATTCGAAACGCTCAATAGTTGAAACAGAGATCCATTCACCGCCTGTGCAGTCATATACCTCCCATTCGTAGGTGTAGGGGGCGCTTCCGCCCATGGCGTCGGCATTAAGAACGCTGTTGCCGTTCGGTTCGATATCAATGACCTTATCCTCATAACCAAACCAAAGGGGGAAGCTGACGAAAACGGTTTCGGAGATAAGGATCCCGCCCTTCGTGTCGGCGGCTACACATCTGAATTCTGCGTTGTTTTTTCTGTGTTCTTCATTTGCCGTAAAGCTGTATTCGGAGTCATTTGCTCCGAAAATATCAGTAAAATCAGAATCGGCACCGTACTTTATCTGCCACTGATAGCTAACGGAAGGCTTACCGCCTGCGGTTTCGAATTTGAATGTAACGGTGTCGCCGATATTTGCATCAACGGCTTCAGGATTACTTATTATTACGAAAGGATCGGGAACGAGCAGGGGAAGAGCACGCTCTTCGGCCGTACCGCAGACACCGCATACTCTCACCTCAACACCCTCGGTATCATAGGTAGGTGCAAGGGTCTCTTCCCAATTACCGAAGCTGTGGTCTGTTACGGGAATGGCTGTTGTTTCTGTTTCACCGCATTCACAGCTTCTTGTACGGATACCCTCGGTCAGACAGCTTGAGGGGAGGGTGATCTCCCATTCGCCGAATGAATGCTCATGGGGAGCTTCCTTAAAGCATCTGTAAAGGAAGGTAACGATCTGAGCTCGGTTACAGTTCATTGCGGGACTGAAGCTTTTGTTACCCGTACCTGTTGTAATACTATTTTCAACCGCCCAGAGAACGGCCTTGAGATAATAGGCGTTTTCGTTTACGTCGGCAAAGGGGTTTTCACCTTCTGCCTCGGGAGTACCCATGGCTCTCCAAAGGAAGGTAACGATCTGAGCTCGGTTGCAATTCGTTACGGGGCTGAAGCTTCCGTTGCCTGTGCCTGCCGTAACACCTGCCTCAACTGCCCAGAGTACAGCCTTGTAATAATAGGCATCCTCGGATACGTCATTAAAGCTCATTATGTCAGAGCCGGGCTCGGGCGAACCGGCGGCGCGCCATAAGAAGGTTACTGCCTGGGCACGGTTACAGCTTGTTGCAGGGCTGAATTTACCGTTGCCCGTACCTGTTGTTATCTCCTTATTTACCGCCCATGCAACCGCTTCTGCATAATAAGCATCTTCGGGAACGTCGGAGAATGCGGGAGTGTCTGCCATAACGGAGATTGGCAGGCAAAGCGCCGCAAACAAAAATACCAAAACAAGCGATAAAAATCTTTTCATTATTTTTCTCCTGTATTATATTTATGGTTCGGTTCTTATAATGTAATCACTATCATTATAACACAGAATGAAAAGAAATTCTACAGTTTTCTAAAAAAAGTAACAAAACGGTTTTGTGTGTATCTGTTAAAAAAGCGCCGCAGGGCGTACCGGAATCCGCTTTTTTCTTGCGGTGAAAACAACTTACACGAAACTAAGCGGCTTCCGACTGTATAAAAAGAAGAGGTATTTTATATAGGAAAATCGTAAGAATATTCAAGATTTATTTATTTACAAACCCCGAAAGCTGTGATATAATATAAATATACGATTATTTTCAGAGCCAAGGAGGCAATTATGGACGAAAGACTTAAGTTAGACCCGTTAGCATACGGATTTTTCAAAAACAAGGACGGTGAGCTTGCGGAGCGCATTGCGGATGCACTTCTCGAAGGCTCTAAGAATATTGAGATCGCCTTTAACAGACATCTGCTTCCTCATGTTTGGTGCCACGTAAGCGGCGGCGCGGGTTTCAGCTACGAATATTCCCTTGATTATAATTTCAGTGCCGACAGACACGAAAAGAGAAAAGAAGAAAATCCCGAGCATGCCGATTATCTCGACGAGGTTTGGAGAGAGTTCCGCTTTTTCCACGACGGATGTTACCGCCACAACTATACTCCGTGGCAAGGGCAGATGCGCGATTCGGGAGCTATGTGGGGCGGTACATGGGAAGGCCACTCCAATCCCGATTTCGGCAGAATTATAAACCTTGGTACCAACGGTATCCGTAAGCTTATTGCAGATGCAAAGGAAAAGAATACGTACGATTCGGATTGGTTCTACCGTGCTCTTGAAAAGACCCTTGATGCGATAGATAATTTCGGCGACAGATTCCGTGAGCTTGCAAAAAAGCTTGCATTTGAATCTGAGGATCCCAAGGAAAAGAGAAGATACGAAAGAACTGCCGAAGCGTTTGAGGTGATTCCCCGTGAGCCTGCATACGATTTTAATTCCGCAGTTCTTGCATTCTGGTTCATCTTCTCCTTCGACGGAGTTGATTCGCCCGGACGCTTTGACCAATATATGTACCGTTGCTATGCGGTAGAGCAGGATAAGGAAGAAAGAGCTGAAATGCTTGAGCGTCTTTGGGAGACCTTCCATGATACCCGTACATGGAATCTCTGTCTTGCAGGCTCGGATGAAAATTGGAATGATACTGCAAACGAGCTTACCTTTGATATCCTTAAGTTAGCGGCTGAAAAGAAATATGAAACTCCCAATATTACTCTCCGTATTCACAGAAATACATCTGAGGAGCTCTGGGAACAGATCGCGAAAACTACCGCTTCGGGTATCGGTATGCCTGCCCTTTATAACGACGAGATAGTTTGCCCCGCCCTTGAAGCTATAGGTATTCCTCCTGTACACAGCCATGAATACTGCATGAACGGCTGTAATCAGATAGATATTTTCGGTAAGAGCCATATGGGTCTTGAGGACGGCGAGGTCTTCTTTGCCAAGTGTCTTGAATATACACTTCATAACGGAAAGAATGCGCTTAACGGTAATGTTGAAACTCTTACTACCGGTGATGCCCGTAGATTTGAAAGCTATGAAGAGCTTGAAAATGCGTTCTACAAGCAGCTTGAATACGCAACCTTCCTTGCCTGCACCTGGGCGAACTCCGCGCAGGCACACAGAGCAAAGTATAAGCCCAATCCCCTTCGTTCCTGCCTTATCGAGGGATGTATAGAAAAGGCGAGGGATTACCGTAACGGCGGACCGCTCTACGGTCACGGCCAGATACTTGCAGAGGGCATTGCCGATGCGGGCGACAGCCTCTATGCGGTAAAGAAGCTTGTTTTTGACGAAAAGAAATATACAATGGATGAGCTTATCACAGCTCTTGAAGCAAACTTTGAGGGTTATGAAAAGCTGAGAACCGAGTTTGCTAATTGCGAAAAGTTTGGTAATGACTGCGAAGAGGTAGATAATATAACCTCAAAAATGCTTAACCGCTTCTTTACCGTTCTTAAAAGAACGAATACATACCGCGGCGGTATCTATACAGGCGGATGCAGTCCCTTCTCCCGTGCCGCAGGCTACGGAAGACAGCTTGCCGCAATGCCCAACGGCAGAAAGGCAAATGATCCCATCATCGCTGACAGTACCGGACCTGTTCCCGGCTGTGCAAATAACGGCCCTACCGCAATTCTTAATTCTGTTCTTAAATTCGACCATTGGAATGCGGGAAGCGGATTTATCCTTAACGTTAAATTCGATAAAAACTTCTTTGATACCGAAGAGGGAAGAGCAAACTTCGTTGCTCTTGCGAAGGCATATTTCGGAATGGGCGGTCAGCAGCTTACCTCTACCGTTGTTGATCCCCAAGAGCTTCTTGATGCTCTTGAGCATCCCGAAAATCATAAAGACCTTATCGTTCGTGTCGGCGGTTTCTCCGCAAAGTTCGTTGAGATCGACCGCGGTTTACAGGAAAACGTTATTAAACGTGCTATGATGAACGAATAAGAGTTATCCTCGGATTCCAAAGTAAGATAAAAATAACAGAGAATGCTCGTGTGTGGTTTATACGATCCATTCTCTGTTTTTATATTATTGTAAACCGCCCTGCTTTGTGCGAGGGGAAAATCCGGTGTGCCCGGCGGTGCTTTTAACGTTTTAAGAATTATGCTTTTGATTTACATCGGTAAATTTGTCATTGCAACAGCATTTTTTTGATATTTTCTTCAAAGCTTTTTGAATCAAGAAGGAGCATCTTATCTCTGTAATAGACACTTCCGTATTCAAAATCAACATTTTCAACTTTTATTGCTTTTTCACTTGCAAGGGTGGTCCAGTCATCCGAAAAGAAATAGTATCCGTCGGCGGTCTTTTCTATTTGCGGATGATAAGGATATTCTGTAGAATAAGGGGTCTGACGTTTTGTTTCGCCTTCGGCGGTATCTGCATTAAGGGCAAGTATTGCAATATCTTCACCGACATCTCTTATCGGAATGAGGTATTTATGGCCCTTATTCATATAAAACTGCTCGCCGCAGAATAATTGCATATCCTCAATAAGAATCTTTTCTCCTGCGGTAAAATCACCGCTCCACACTCTTTCAATTTCAAATTCATATATCACGCTTACGGTATAGCAATACGCTCTGTCATTTTCCGAAAATTTTGAGCTTCTTACACTGTATTCATAGGTCTTTTCATAAAGGCTTGTAACCCTTCCCTCTATGAAAGCACAGTCCTTTGTAAATGATTCGTAAAATGGAGCGATATCACCTGTCGCTAAGCCTTGGGTTGTAGATTCCGAAGGTATAAAAGCCTTATTTTCTCCGTAAAAGGAAAGATCTGAGTATGATACGGGTGACGTATAGCTTGTTTTTTCATTTTTTTGAATTGCTTTTGTTTCTTTACGGGTTTTCGTTTCTTTTTCAAGAATATTTTTTTGTACGCACCCGCACAGTATCAACATAACAGCGGTCAACAATACGATTATTTTTTTGAATGACATATTTTCACCTCCTGACCATAAAGTAGCAATTTAATGAAAAAGGTCACAAAAAGCACGTTTGAAAACGTGCTTTTTGAATTTATTCTTTCTTGTTTGCAATACCGTATTTACCCGAAACTCTGTATATCCAGATGCCGAGACCGAGATACGCCAGGGCCTCAAGAAATATAGGAAGCCAGAACATGCCGCTTGCTCCGAAATGATTTTTGGAATAATAAAAAATGCGGACTATCGTATAGAATACTGTGTAAAGGCAGAAGATGAGCCCCGGTGCAAAGGAAAGGATCATAAGCTTGCTTCTCGGGCGTTTCAGCGCAACGGGAATTGTCAGGATCATTAACAAACCAAGGCAGAGTATTGTAGTAATATATAATCCTATAACAGTAAAAAACCATAATCCTTGGAATGCCATATAATTAAAACTTCTTGAAGAAGTGAGATAATCGATAATATATCTAATGAGATAAATTATGTTGGGAATCATTAACAGGAAGATTCCTGCGGTAAGACCGAATCCCGAATGCTTTACAAAGAGCATAACGGCTATTGCGATAAACAGAAAGAACTCTATGTACATTAATGCAGTACCCAATATATCGTACTTATTAAAGAAATAATTGATAAACCAACTTTTGATACCTGTTAAATTAACGTTTCCGTTAAGTATATTCCGGTAAAATGAGAGTATAAAACTGTATGAAATATTGAATAAGGGATAAAGAAAGAAGAGGAATGCCGCAAAGCAGAAGGGTTTCTTTATTTTTGCGGGAACAGGCGCTTCTATGAGTACAGGCTCTTCCTTTACAGGCTCGGGTTTAACGCTTTCCTGCTGTATTGAAATTCCGCACTTTCCGCAGAATTTTGCACCATTGGGAATATCGGTTTGACAGTTGGGACATTTCATGAGTTTTCTCCTTTCAAAACTATAGATTTAATAATTCTTTCTCTTTCTTTTCGGATATGTCTTTTATATCCCGGCTCATATCAAAAGCATTCAAGTATTTTTTTCATTATATCATATCTTTTCCTCTGAATCAACTGTATATTTATATTTATTCAGAGAATAATATAAAAAAATATATTTTCGGAGGTCATATATGAAAGGCTTTGCAATGAAAAAGATAGGTGAGGTTGGATGGATAGAAAAGGACAAGCCGAAATGCGGTCCGCTTGATGCCTTGGTAACACCTATTGCCATATCCCCCTGTTCCTCGGACGTGCATACGGTATGGAAGGGAGCATTGGGCGAAAGAAGGGATATGATACTCGGACACGAGGCTGTGGGAGTGGTTGCCGAGGTCGGAGAATTGGTGAGGGATTTTCACGTTGGTGATAAGGTAGTGGTTCCTGCAATTACTCCCGATTGGAATTCGATCGAAGCTCAGGGCGGATATTCGATGCATTCGGGCGGTATGCTCTCGGGTTGGAAATTTTCAAATTTTAAGGACGGGGTTTTTGCCGAATATTTTCACGTGAACGATGCCGACGGTAATATGGCACATCTGCCCGAGGGGGTTTCGCCCGAGGCGGCGGTAATGCTGTGTGATATGATACCTACGGGTTTTCACGGGGCAGAGCTTGCCGAAGTTGAATACGGGGATACGGTATGTGTCATCGGTATAGGACCTGTAGGGCTGATGTCGGTTGCCGGAGCCTGTCTTAGGGGTGCCTCCCGCGTTATCGCGGTGGGCTCGCGTCCGGATTGTATTAAGGTTGCGAAGGAATACGGAGCGACCGATATTGTAAATTACCGTAATGGCTCTATTCTTGAACAGGTGATGCATTTAACGGATAATAAGGGTGTTGAGCGCGTGATAGTTGCGGGCGGAGATAACGATACCTTTATTGATGCGGTAAGAATGTTAAAGCCGGGCGGTAAAATAGGAAACGTAAATTATCTCGGTGAGGGGGATTACGTTAAGATCCCACGGCTTGATTGGGGTAACGGTATGGGTCATAAATCTATTTCGGGCGGACTTATGCCGGGCGGACGGCGCCGTGTTGAAAAATTAGCGTCTCTTATCAAATACGGTAAGCTCGATCCTACAAAGCTTTTGACACACCATTTCGAGGGCTTTGAAAATGTTGAAAAGGCATTGCTTTTGATGAAGGATAAGCCGAAAGACATTATTAAACCCGTTGTTGTGATATAAATTTTAAAAGACTACTTAGCTGTCTAAGTAGTCTTTTAATGCTTTCATATTAACAAGTGCGGCTTTTCTGCCCAGCTTATATCCCAATTTCATTTTTTCCTTGTTCTTTTCGGTCCTGCCTATAGCTAAAGGTACCTCGGGGGCAATGACGAATACCTTGCCCTCCTTTTCAAGACTGCATATAAGATCAAGAGCCTCGTTATACCTTTCGTGACGGTGCTTTAAAGCCTCGAAAAGCTCGGGATATCTGGCATATTTAAGTCTCATTGCCGTAAGCATACTTTCGGGCTTTTTACGGTAATTACGGTCACGGGTCAGCACCACAACGTTTTTGTCACAGCCTAAGCTCATAGAAAATTCTATCGGAACCGAATCGGTAATACCGCCGTCAAGATACGGCTTTTTATTGATATAAACGAACTTTGAAACAAGGGGCAGGGAGCTCGATGCCCTTATCCATTCAACGTCCTTGAAAAGATCCCTTATCCTCGGATAACACGCCTTCCCGCTTGTACAGTCTGTAACGCTTACATAAAAATCGGTCTTGCTTCTTTTAAATTCCTCGTTGTCCACAGGGTATAGCTTTTCGGGAATGTCGTGAAAAACGAACTGCTCACCGAAAAGATTACCTGTTTTAACAAGACTTTTTAAGCTGCAGTATTCGGGATCGTCGAGATAATCGGTACATACCGAAAAGGCTCTGCCCTTTTGCTTTGCGAGATAACTGCAGGCATGACAGGCTCCGGCAGATACTCCCGTTACCTTGTCAAACTCTATTCCTTTTTCCAAAAATACGTCTATTACACCGGCGGTGAAAACTCCGCGGAGTCCTCCGCCCTCAAGAACAAGACCTTTCATCAGTTATCTCTTACCTTCTTTAAAAGTGCTTTGCAGCCTTCGGTGATATCCTTGTAAACTCCCGAAAAATCTCCTGAATACCATGGGTCTTCGACGTCTCTTTCATTCTCTGTGAAAGAAAGAAGCTTTACTACCTTATTTTCGGGATCACCGTTTAAAATACGTTTTGCATTTCTTAAATTCGCCGAGTCCATTACGGCAAAGATATCGTATTTGTTATAATCCGAGAGCTTTAATTGTATCGCACTCTTACCTTCACAGCTTATACCGTGGGCGGCAAGTTCGCGCTT
The DNA here is from genome assembly GCA_015065105.1 of Oscillospiraceae bacterium. Lineage (GTDB taxonomy): Bacteria > Bacillota > Clostridia > Oscillospirales > CAG-272 > RGIG7300. Next base: position 138,524 of record SVQZ01000002.1, read on the forward strand.
TGCGGGAGGATAAACCGGATTACCCCTGCCGCCGTATATCTCCTCGGTGCTTGTGGCGGAGGAGGCTATTACAAAAAGCTCCTTATCATAGGAATCCTTTATCATGTCTTTGAGTATAAATTCCGCCATCGGACTTCTGCATATGTTTCCGTGGCAAACGAACATTATTCTGTACATAAAACCTTACTTCTGATCTCCTTCGCTATTTCCTCGGGAGATCTTGACGCATCAATGATCAAAATGTTTTCCTCGTCCTTAAGCTTTTCAAAAAGCATATAGAAATTGTCTCTTATCCTTTTTTGCTGTTCAAGCTGCTCAAAGATCTCGGTCTCGCCTCTGTTTTTCACTCTTTCCATCGATATTTCGCAGGGAAGATCGAGAAAGATATGAAGATCCGGTCTTGCAAGCTCACGCGCCTTGCGGTTTACCTCGATCACCCAGTCTATATCACAGTTGAGCCCTTGATATGCATAGGAGGAAAGATAGTATCTGTCGCAAAGCACGGTATTCCCTTTGCTTAAAAGATCGAGTATTCCGCCTTCTGCGGTGATATGGTCAAGGCGGTCCGCCGCAAAAAGAGGCGCTATGGCTCTGTGGTCTGTTATACGCTCACCCTTGAGATAACTGCGCAAGAGCTTTCCTATATCTGCGTCGGTGGGCTCTTTGGTGAGAGCGACCCTTATGCCTGCCTCCTCGAGGGCGTTGGCTAAAAGAGCTATCTGCGTGCTTTTTCCGCTTCCGTCAGTGCCTTCGAAGGCTATAAAGGCATTTTTCTTTATCACGGTTTTTGTCTCCTTGATATGTAATGATTATTACTATGGGGTGTCGCCGCGGCAACACCCCGTATGATAATTAAAACTCTAATTCTTCCTGATCGTCATCAGAAAGGAAGATATCATCAAACTCGTCGGCATCGAAATCGTCGTCTGCGAAATCGAATGAGTCTGTCTTTGCCTTGCGAAGCTTTTTATTATACTTCTTGTAGATAACTGTTGCGGCAAGAGCGATAGCTGCAATTGCGCCCAAAACCACGATAACTGTTACAAGGGTGTTGTTCTTCTTTTTCATAACTTTTCTCTCCCTTTTCGTTTCTTTTGGGAAAAACCTTCCCTTATAAATTGATTATATCACATTATTTATGATATGTAAATATTTTTTTAAGTATATTTTTGAAAATTTTATATATTATATTCTTATAAAAAGTTGCATTTTTTATTCAGTTGTGTTATACTGATATTTATGAAAAAAGAAATTCTTTCCATGACTATTGAAGAGCTTGAAGAAATGCTTGTGTCAATAGGTGAAAAAAAGTATAAGGCCAAACAGATATTTGCATGGCTTCATAAGGGTGCTTGCTTTGAAGAGATGAGCGACCTTTCAAAAAAAACAAGAGAAAAGCTCGATGAGCTTACCGTTCTTAATTATCCGAAAATAGAGCAGAAGCTTGTTTCTGCTATCGACGGTACGGTAAAGTATCTTTTCGCCATGTATGACGGTCAGCTGATTGAAAGCGTTGTTATGCGCTATAAGCACGGTAACAGTATCTGTATTTCAAGTCAGGCAGGATGCCGTATGGGCTGTAAGTTCTGCGCCTCTACCTTGGGAGGCCGAGCAAGAGATTTAAGTGCGGGTGAAATTCTTTCCCAGGTCATCACGGCGCAGAAGGATCTCGGAGAGCGAATCGACAATATTGTTATGATGGGTATAGGCGAGCCCCTTGACAATTACGATAACGTTATACGTTTTCTTACTCTTGTGGGGGCAAAGGGCGGACTTAATATCGGTTACCGCCATATATCCCTTTCCACCTGCGGTCTTGTTGATAAAATAGACCGTCTGGCAGAAGAAAACTATCCCATAACCCTTTCCATATCCCTTCACGCGTCAAGCGATGAGGAGAGAAGCGAGATAATGCCGATAAATAACAAGTGGGGCGTTGACGAGCTTCTTATGGCGTGCAGAAGATATTTTGACAAAACGGGCAGACGAATATCCTTTGAATATACCCTTATTCAGGGTAAAAACGATTCGCCCTTTCATGCGAAAAAATTAGCAAAGCTTCTTTTGAAATATTTTGACAAAGCTCCCTTCCACGTAAACCTTATTCCTGTAAACGAAGTAAAGGAAAGAGGCTTTAAGCAGGGAAGCGAAAAGAGCATACAGACCTTTGTATCCATACTTGAGCAAAACGGTGTAAATGCCACAAGGCGGCGCCGTTTGGGCTCTGATATAAACGCATCCTGCGGACAGCTTCGTGCAGGTGCAGGGAGCGCAAAGAATTGATCTTATTGAATAATTGTAACGGAGGTGATACAGTGTATTTCTACGGCAAAACGGATATAGGAAAAATGAGATCTACAAACCAGGATAATTTTCTGACCATGAGACTCTGCGACAACGTTGTGGTATTCGTGCTTTGCGACGGTATGGGCGGTACCAACGGCGGTAATATTGCGTCAAGTCTTGCCATAAGGTCCTTTGCCGAATATATCGAGCAGTCGCTTTCTGAACATATAGACGTCAATACCGACCTTTGTAATACAGAGGGCTTGAGCTTCACCTCTATTTTAGCTGACGCTGTATCTGCGGCAAACAAGGCTGTATATTCAAGAGCTCATGAAAGCTCTGAGCTTGCCAACATGGGAACCACCCTTGTGGCGGCGATAGCCGTTGAGGATAAGCTTTACGTTGCAAACGTTGGAGACAGCAGACTGTATTGTCTTGAGGGTGAGGAGCTCACACAGCTGACCCATGACCATTCCTACGTGCAGATGCTTGTTGATATGGGGCATATCACAAAGGAAGAGGCGGCAAATAATCCGAGAAAGAATATACTTACAAGAGCTGTCGGTACTGAGCCTGCGGTTGAAAGCGACGTGATGGAGCATATTCTTCCGTCCTGCGGTTCGTATATATTCCTTTGCTCTGACGGCTTGTACAATTTTATTTCGGATGACGAGCTTCTCGAAATTATGTACACCGACAGCGGAGATTATGACGACGAAGATTACGAAGCGGAGCTTGCGTACAAAACCGAAAAGCTTGTTGACGTTGCAAACGCAAACGGCGGTGCAGACAATATAACGATCATTTTAATCAAGATCCTTTAATTACAGGGAGAGAAAAATGAATTCATTTGAAAAATATGTGGGTCAGGTTTTTGACAACAGATATAAAATAACAAAAATACTCGGTATAGGCGGTATGGCGGTAGTGTTTGAGGCCTTCGACACAAAACTCAACCGTATAGTTGCTCTTAAGATGCTTAAGGATGAGATATCCAACGATTCTCAGTCTGTAAAGCGTTTTATAAATGAGTCCAAGGCCGTTTCCATGCTTTCACATCCCAATATTGTAAGCATATATGACGTTTCGGTTAAGGATAATCTTAAGTATATAGTTATGGAAAGAGTTGACGGTATAACTCTTAAGAGCTATATGTCCCAGAAGGGTGCTTTGAGTGCCGCTGAATCGATAAACTATATTGAGCAGATATTGCGTGCTCTTGAGCACGCTCATTCAAAGGGCATAATCCACAGAGATATAAAGCCCCAGAATATAATGCTTCTTAAAAACGGAAGAATAAAGGTTACCGATTTCGGTATCGCGAAGCTTCCCAATGCCGAAACGGTTACAATGACCGACAAAGCGATAGGTACAGTTTATTATATCAGCCCCGAGCAGGCAAGCGGCAAGGAGATAGACCAGCGAAGCGATCTTTATTCTCTTGGTGTTATGATGTATGAGATGCTTACAGGACAGCTCCCCTTTGATGCGGAAAGCCCCGTTTCGGTTGCATTGATGCAGGTAAATAACAGACCCAAGCCTCCCCATGAGATAAAGGAGGATATTCCGAAGGGCCTGGAGCAGATAATCATGCTTGCCATGGAAAAGCAGAGAGAACGCCGTTTCCAGAATGCATCCCAGATGCTTCGTCACGTTCTTCAGCTTAAAGCGGCTCCCGATTACGTATTTAAGACCAAGCGCACAGAAACAAAAAAAGATGATAAGGATATGAAGAAAAAGGTTGTAAATAAAAAGGAAAAGCCCTCCAAGGAAAAGAGTAAAAATACAGATTCGTTGAGTATGTTTCCTATTATCATGGGTGTATGTCTTGCATTTTTCGTTGTGGTTGCGGGATGCGGAGTTTTCCTTATGAACGAATTTGTTCCCGAGCTGTTACCCCAATTCCTGCAGTTCAAAGATATTGATGCGGAAAAGGAATACAGCACCGTTAAAGTTCCTAATCTTGAAGGGAATATTCTTACCGACGAATACCTTGCACAGCTCGAATCAAAGGGCTTTAAGATAATCAAGACCTACAGCAGCGACTATCCCGACAAGCAGTGGAATGAGATAGTTTCACAGACTCCCGCTGCAGGTGAGGAAAGAAAGATGAAGAAGGGCGAGCTTGCCTGCGATATCAGAGTAACGCTCAGTCTCGGTAAAGAAAAGGCTATTTCATTAACAGACTATACAATGTGGGATGCCGATGACGCAGAGGCAGACATTATTGCTTTGGGTCTCGAATGCGAGCTTGAGTATAAGTTCAGTCAGAAGCCCAAGGGCGAGGTAATAGGTATCAGTCCCGCACCCGGTGATAAGGTATATAAGGGCGATACGGTAACTCTTACTGTCAGCGACGGCCCCGAAAACACCTCCGGAAAGGTTCCTTTGGTAACAGGACTTACTCTCGAAGAGGCAAAGACCAAATTGAAGGAAGCCGGATTTGAGGTAGGAGTTGTAAGAGAACAGGCATCTAACAGCTATGATGAGGGTACGGTTTCGAGCCAAAGTCCTGAGGCGTATATCGATGCGCAATTTACAGAGCCGGTAGATCTCGTAATAAGCACCGGTCCGTAAAAATAAAAGCTGTTGCTTTGGCAACAGCTTTTTGAGTTATTTTTTGACCTTTGTTTTCTTGATCTTAAAGAGTCCCGAAAGTATAGGAACGAGCATCTTCGGCGATTTCCAAACAACTATTTTCATAAAAGCATTCTCCTTGCTATTTGTTTAGAAGATAGACGGTGCCGGCGGCAATTATTATTATTGCTTCAACGGTTACAAGAATTGAACAGGGCAGAAAGTACGTAACCAAGACTCCGGCGCCGAATGCAAAGACCGTGTATCCTGCGAATTTGCATAAAGATCTTATGGAACAACGCATAAAAAACCTTTCCTCCCGCATAAGTATCAAAAGAGAAGAACTCTTTTAATATAATTTTATGCAAGGGGAAAGGAAAAGGTTACTTTTTATCCCAGGAATGTATGTTTTTTAATATATCGCGGAGCTCGGTATAGCTTTGATGACGGGATTCTGGAATTATACCTTCCCTCACCGCTTCAAGTACAGCGCAGCCCTCTTCTTTTGTATGGGTACACTTTGTATATTTACAGTTGCCCAAAAATTCTTCAAATTCGCGGAATGTATAGGGAAGCTCGTCAACCGTGTAATCCTCATATATGGTGGGATCAAGCATGGAAAAGCCCGGTGTATCTGCGATGAAGCCCTTGTAATCCTTTTCAAACAGATCGTTTAAGGGATACAGCTCAACGTGACGGGTGGTGTGCTTACCTCTTGATATCTTTCTGCTGACGTCACCCGTTGCCAGCTTAAGGTTAGGGAAGAGAGCGTTAAGAAGGGTCGATTTTCCAACACCTGATGCTCCTGTAAATGCAGATATCTTTGAATTGCATTTTTCCTTGAAGTAAGCAAGAAGATCGGATTTATCAGAATCGGGTTCGGTTATAAACACCTCGATGCCTATTTTTCGGTAGATTTCCGCAAGGTTTTCTGCATTCTCTGCATCAAGATCCTTTTTGGTTATTATTATGACGGGCTCGATGCCCTTAAAATCGGCTATAGATATCATTTTATCAATGGTCTGAGGTACGGGTAAAGGCTTCTTTGCGGCGCACACGATAAAGAGTGTGTCTAAGTTTGCCATAGGAGGACGTATAAGGCTGTTTTTTCTGTCTGAAATATCGGTAATATACTCGTCCTCAAAGGTCACTGTATCTCCAACGTAGGGAGTAATATTCTCATGACGGAAAAGTCCTCTTGCCCTGCACTGTGTTATCTCACCGTTGCAGAGCACATCGTATAATCCGCCCAAGCCCTTGATAATAATACCCTTCTGTTCCATTTGTACCTCTCAAAAATAATATCTGAATATAATTATATTTCTTTTAAAAATATTTGTCAAGTAAAGGAAAATCAAAATGTTGGAAATTTTCAAAAGAGTTATTTCAAAAAGGATACTCAAGAAAATAGTTTTAAGTAAGGCTGTAAATAAAGGCATAGTAAAAAGCGTTGCAAAGCTTATTACCATAAAAAACGAGCTTTATCTCCAGATCGAAAGCTTTTATACCGACGGTAAGGCTGTTCAGCGTAATATCAAGGCGGAGGAAGCCCCCGATGCTCTGGTGCTTATGGTGGGTCACGAGTATAAGCAGATGAATATAATAACCACCGCCGGAGAATGTCAGATAAAGGTATCGGGCAAGGGAAAGGTCACCGTGCTTGACAGAATCAAAGATAAGGGCGAGGCCGTGGAGGTCTCGGGTCATGACCGTAAAAAGCAGCATATCATTTCTTCAACAGAGCCGATAGATTTTCTTTTTGAGCTCGGAGTCAAGGATGAAAATGGACGTGTGTTCGATAAAAAGCGTTCGAAATTCAAGCAGATAAACAGATTCCTTGAGCTTCTTTCGGAGGCGGCGGATTTTGATAAGAATAAGGAGTTATATATTCTTGACCTTTGTTGCGGAAAGAGTTACCTGAGCTTTGCAGTATATTACTATTTTACTGTTATTCGTTCCATGAAGGTTAAAATGGACTGTGTTGACCTTAAAGCCGACGTTATAGAATACTGTTCCTCTGTTTCAAAGAAATTAGGTTATACGGGACTTAATTTTATTGCAGGAGATATTAACGATTTTATTCCCGAAAGAGCTCCGGATCTTACCGTGTCTCTTCATGCCTGTGATATAGCGACCGATATAGTTCTGTCAAAGGCTGTGAGATCGGGGTCAGAGGTCATTTTGTCAACACCCTGCTGTCATCATGAAATGATGCATCAGATAAAGCCTACCGGAGGAGGCTTTGATTTTATGCTTACCCATTCGATATTAAAGCAGAAGTTCTGCGATGCGGCAACCGATTCTCTTCGCTGTCTTATGCTTGAGGCCTGCGGCTATGACGTTATGGCACTTGAGCTTATCGATCCCGAGGAAACACCTAAAAATGTGCTTATCCGTGCGAATAAGAATCCTAAAATTACCGAAGCTCAAAAGAAGAAAAAGCTTGAAGAATATGAGAGTATCTGTGAGCTTTTAGGTGTGGATCCATATTTGAAGAATATAATATGAAAGGACTGCATTTGCAGTCCTTTCAGCTTGTCGATAAACTTATCGACAAGCTGGCAGACTTTGAAAAACGAAGGTAGGTTTTCGTCAAATCTTCTCGTCGGCGTACTTGGTACGGTAGAGAGGATTTGGCGGAAAAGTGTGAAAAAGCACCGTGAACTCAATGTTTACGGTG
>SVQZ01000023.1 GCA_015065105.1 Oscillospiraceae bacterium
AATATAAGGGTATGGACGTAAGCAGTGACAACGCTGCCTTTGCAGGCTTTGCCGATGCCGAAAAGGTATCCGAATGGGCAAAGGACGCAATGGCATGGGCGGTATCAAATAAGGTCATCGCAGGAGCCGACGTTAAGGGAACGCTTTACCTTAACCCCGTAAACAAGGCAACGAGAGCCGCTTGCTCCCAGATGCTTTCAAATTTCCTTTATCTTGAGCCCCGTTATGAGATAAACGGCAACGATCTTTCGCTCTATACAATAGTATATCCTGCTTCCTCTCTCGATCATGTTGAAGCGGCGGCGCAGGATCTTTCAAAGTATATCGAGTATAGCATAGGTATTAAATTACCGGTAGTATCCGATACATCAGATGTTGGAGAATATGAAATACTTGTAGGCGAAACAAACCGTGAGACTGCCGGTCTTGTTAAAGTAGAAAGAAGAGCCTTTGATACTGATCAGCAGTTTGTTTGCAATGTACAGGGAAATTATCTTGTTATTGCAGGTATTGATGATAGCGCAGAGTTTAATACCGCCGAAGACAGAAGTCACCATAATATAATGGGAAGCTATAACGCAGTATATTATTTCCTTGAAAAAGCCTTCGGACTTGAATTCTATTTCAGCGGTGACGGCATCACAGCTGCTCCCGATCCCGTTATATCCTTTGATGACGGTTACAATTACGTTGATGCTACCGCCTTTGAATCTATGGGAATGTACATCTATTCCATAGGTGAAGAAGGCTATCTGGGTACGGATTATTACGAAAGCTGGGGTTGCGGACTTCCTCATCAGCTTGGAAACCTTCTTACGGGTAAATGGAAAGAAAGTGGCAGCAGCTTTGATAATACTTGGGGAAATCCCTGTTATTCCGATCCCGACAATATAGAATCTCTTATAGCAAACGTTCGTGAACTTTTGGAATCGGATGCTCAGCTTAATCTTATCGGTCTTATTCAGAATGACAGCGATAGCATTTGTATGTGTAATGCTTGTAAAGCCGTTTACCGTGAAGAGGGAACAAGAGGCGGAACTCTCTTCCGCTTGGTAAATACGGTAGCCGAGGCCTTTGAGGAAGAGGAGCCCGACGTAAAATTTGCAACATGGGCATACAACTGGAGCGATATGCCGCCCACCACAGATTTCAAGTTCCATGATAACGTTATTCTTTACTATAATACAATCGAGCTTTGTCCCTGTCACGAATACAGCGATACTACCTGTAAGATGAATAAGGATTTCTCATCCTATATCAAAAAATGGGGTGAAATAACAAATAAGATGTATCTTTGGGATCATACGGGCTCCTTCGGAGATTGTATGGTACCCCTCTTTGACCTCGACTCTATTCATTCAAATGCACAGGCATTCTATAAAAATGGTGTTAAGGGCGGTTTCCTTAACGGAAGAAGCGGTCGTCAGGCAAGCTTTATGGAGGTTCGTGCATATCTCTTCCAGAGACTGTGGCGTGATCCTATGATGAGCGAGGAAGAATATAACTATCATCTCAACGGCTTTTTCAAGGCTTATTACGGTGATGCTTGGAAGCATGTCAGAGAATATGCCGATTTAATAAATGATATCGGTAATGTTGGTTGTACAAGTACTCATGCCAAGATCGAGACTATGTATGATTATGAGCTGGTATATGATGCGGCGGCAGAGATCAATGCTATATGGGATAAGGCAGAGGCTGAAGCTGATAATGCTGAATATCTTGAACGCATTAAGATACACCGCTTGTCCTGGATCTACCTCTGGCAGACCGCGAGATATGAAAAGGATTATACAAACGGTGATACGGCGTCACGTACCGCATATAAAGAGGTAAGCAGAGAGCTTTATGAAATGATACTTATTCATGATATAAAGTGGGATGGCATGCATGATGAGCCTTCCGGAAATCTCGAACTCCCCCCCAACAGATGGTAAGAAAGGAAAAACAATGAAAAGAATCGTATCATTTTTACTTACAGTTATAATGCTTGTATCTGTCGTTCCTGCGGTAAACGTAAGTGCGGCTGATGAAAATATTCCCTTTATAGACGTTAAAAAAACAGATTGGTTTTATGAAGCAGTATGTTTCAGCTATGCTAACGGTCTTTTTAAGGGAACAAATACTGCGGGAACCTTGTTTTCTCCTGCAAATGCAATGTCAAGAGCTCAGTTAGCCACAACTCTTTTCCGTCTTTCGGGAGCGAATGAATCCGAATATAACGGTGAAAGCTCTTTCCCGGATGTACCCACAGGCTCATGGATGACAGCTGCCGTAAACTGGGCAAGTGAAAAAGGCTACGTACAGGGTAATGACAAGGGAGAATTTATGCCTACAAAAACTCTTAACCGTCAGACCCTTGCAACTATGATCTACAGATATGCCAAGGACCGGTACGGTGAAATGGATGTGAAGCAGACTTCCTTTGACCGTTTCGGTGACAAGAACAAGACGGCAGATTGGGCTAAGGAAGCGGTAATGTGGGCGGTTTCCGTTGAGCTTATCAACGGAACAGGCGCAAACGTTAACGGCGCGCCTACCCTGGCTCCTCAAAAAGCGGCTACAAGAGCGCAGGTTGCTCAGATACTTATGAATTATTCCATCAAGAATATCGGAGGAGAAACACCTGTAGGAAGCTTTACGCTTGGCGGAGCTGATATTTCCGAATTTGTAATAATATACGGCGTTACCAATACCTATGATAACGAGAGTAACAGTGCCATCGAGGTTGCCGAATATCTTTTTAAAGGTATAAAAAATGCAGTAGGTGTAGAGCTTGCAGTGTATTCTGATACAGAGCGTCCTTATACAGAGGGAGCAAAAGAAATACTTGTTGGTAAGACTAATCGTGAAGATTCCGGAATAGTTACCGTAAATCGTGACGGTTTCGGTGATTACACATATATTTACGAGATGCAGGGAAACCATCTTATCCTGGCAAGTAACGAAATATTCTTAGGTACGTATTACGCTGCTAATATGTTTCTTGATGATATTTTAGGAGTAAAATACTTCGGTCAGGGCCTTTTCTCCTATACATCCATCAAAAACGCTTCTATAGAGGACGGTTGTTATTCTAAAGGAGATTCTTATTATGAATATACAAGTAACTTTATAGATGGCGGTGATGATCCCTTTTTAGGCAATTTCGGAGAGGGAGTTTTCGTTAATGCCAGCCATAACCTTCCCGCCCTTGCTTGTAACGGTGAATGCGGCTATGAGGGTAATATCATAGATTACGGTCATCATCAGGTACATTATCTTCACTCTAATCCTTGTCTTACCGCAGATGACAAGATCGATACTATCATAAAGAATGTTGGTCTTCATCTTGAGGATGACTTGGGTGACGATAAGGATAAATTTGCAATAGTATGGCTTAATCAGGATGATTCTGCAACCTACTGTAAATGTGAACAATGCCTTGCCGCATACAGAGTATGGGGCAGAAGCGGTCCCTACGTTCAGATCCTTACATATGTATCAGATTATTACAGCGCGGAGTACCCCAACGTTCATTTTGCATCCTTCTCTTATCGACATACTCAGTCCGCACCTTATACAGTAAATGAGATAAAGGCAGGTGTATATGAAGCTTACTTTGAAAAATACGGAGATCATAAATACGTTGCTCCCAAGGATGTTACTCCTCCCGAAAATTGTGTAGTTTTTGTCAAGACAGATGACAGCGCCTGTGCTTCTCATGCTAAAATTGACCCCGACTGTCCGAGAAATGTTGACTATGTTAAGAGAATAGCAGGCTGGTGTAAGATATTTGACAATGTTTGTTTGCATCAGTTTGCCACCGGAGATTCTTTTGAGCATACTCCTTTTCCGAATATCTACAGCACATGGCAGGAATATGATTTCATACGTGAATATCCTAATGTAACATGGCTTCGTACCTGTGGTCTTAACGGTAACAGCGCTGACATGGAAATAATGAGGGCATACCTGCATTCAAGGATGTATTATGATAACGATATGTCTTGGAATGATTATTCCAATATGATCAACGATTATCTCAAGGCTGCATACGGCCCCGGCTGGAGCTATATACGTGAATATATTGATATTACAGAAAAGCTTTCCGAGGAAAACCATTTTTGGAGTTATAACAGCGGCTATACCAGTAAATGGGATGTAGTAATTACCGAAGAACAGTGGCGCTCCAAATACGGATATGAATATATGGCAGAGCTTTTTGATAAGGCATTTGCGCTATGTGATACCGATGAACAGAGAAATAATCTTGAGATTCTCTCTATGTGTATAAGATATATCGAATGTCAGCTTGCGTACCGTGATTATAAGGCAAGCGGTAAGGATGCGGATTTCAATAGATATACAGAGTTAAGTTCTGTTTATATTGCTGACCTTAACAGTCTTGGACTTCACGCGCCGGAGGACTGGCAGTATAACCAGGATCCTGATAGCTGGCATAAGCCTGACTAATGTGTATATATCTGTTTAATGAATTTAAAATAAACCAAAGGAACCTGTTTTGCAGGTTCCTTTGGTTTTATTTAAAATTGTCTAATCTATTTTGTGTTTCGTATAACAGATCTTTAAACAGCTTAACGTTTTCTTCAAGACGTTTTCTTAATTCATGGCCTTCGAGAATATAACTCAAGGCATATTCCATACTTCCTCTCGGTGTAGGCATCTGATAAGCAATTTCAAGCGCCTTTTCTTTTTGTCCCATATCCGCGTAAATTACCAATAGTATTTCGTTTGCACAGTTTCGCCAACGTTGTTCGGTAGGACGTGACAAAATATCGATACATAGTTCTCTTGCTTCTTCAAAATATTTTTCCTTGTTATCAGAAGTTCTTCCTTTCCACCAAAGGTCGGAAGCAAGAAGCTGTGAAAAAAAGTCGTTATGAGGAAATTCCTTTAGTGCAGATCTTATCAGCTCTATTCCTTCATCTATATGCCAATCCTTGTCTTGCGGCTCGTGGTAACGGATCCGATTATATTCGTCGGTTATTTCGTCGATTCGTTTTTGCTTTTTAATTTCGTCAACACCTAAAAGCTCGTCAACCGTAATAGTATAATAGAAAGCTATTTTGTGTAAAAGTGTAATATCGGGGTAACCCTCGCCTCGTTCCCACTTTGATACTGCTTGAGTGGAAATACCTAAATACTGTGCTAAATCCTCCTGTGTATTGCCTTTCACGGTACGGTATTTCTTCAACTGTTCTGTAATTCTTATTTCCATTTTTTACTCCTTTTATATGAAGTATCAAGCGCTTGATCTATAATAATTATATAGTCTTTTATTTTGGTTTTCAATAACCGCGTTGTTTAATTGCGGTTTAAATATTAAACCGTTGGTTTATACATTGTAATCTGTTTTACTCTTGAAATTTATTTAATATGGTGTTATAATAATAAAAAAGCGGCAAGTTGCCGCACCCAATTCCGCCCCAATCTTTAGCGATTGTCCGTTTCTTCGATCTCACGAGGTGGAGCAATTTCCTATAAATTAAAAAAGAGAGGCGTATATTATGAAAAAATTTATAGCGGTTATTTTAACATTTGTAATCCTTATTCCCGTATTGAGTTTCGGTATTAACTCAGAAGGGAAAGAGGAGACGGTTTTTACCGATCTGTATGGTGACAGATGGTACTATGACAGTTGTATGTATTGCTATGAAAACGGACTTATGGAGGGTGTGGGCAATTCTTCCTTTTCTCCTTTGGGTAAGGTCAGCCGTGAGCAGTTCGTTTGTGCATTGGCTAACCTTGACGGTGCGGGTCTTGATGCATACACGGAGTCTTCAAAAAATACACCCTTTAAGGATGTTAAAGCGGGTATATGGTATAGCGAAGCTATAGAATGGGCAAGGGCTAACGGCATAGCTTTGGGTATATCGAACACTGCTTTTGGACTTGGTGTAAATATCACAAGAGAACAAATGGCAACAATGCTTGTGAGATACGCACAGTATAAGGGGCAAAAAACAAATTACAGCTTTGAACTCGAAAAATTTACAGATGGTAAAACGGTATCATCCTGGGCGGTTAACGGTGTTAAATATGCTGCTGCATTCGGACTTTTTAAAGGAAATGACAAAGCAGAGTTTAATCCTTTGGGCGCCGCATCAAGAGCTGAACTTGCAACTGTTCTCATGAGAGCGCATAAAATATCAAAAAGCAGAATAGTTTGTTTTGGCGATAGCCTTACAATGGGAATTGAAACAGGATTTGTGGATATAGTAGATACCCCCTATCCCGAGAGATTGGGAGAATATCTCGGCATTGATACCATAAATTACGGAATAGGCTCGGAAACCTCTGATATGATCGCTATGCGTCAGGGTGCTATTCCTCTTTATGTAGATGATATGGTTATTCCAACCGATTGTACACCCATTGCGCTCTTTCCCATGCTTGAGGACAGTATCGAGGTATCCCCCTTCTGCCTTCACGGCTTTGAGGGAGTTAATGACGTAGAGATAGCCGGAGTTAAGGGTAAGATAACTGACGAGAACGGCGGTAAGGGTACAAGATGGAATTCTAATATTTATTTCATGCGTAACGAACCCGGTGAAGAGGTTAGAATTACCGAACGTACACAGATCATTACTCATCCTATGAGTGATGCAAGAGAGGATGATATCCTTATTATATGGTCGGGTTCTAACGATCTGGATGGCGCTACCGATCTTAGCTTGGTGGATGATATTATTGCGAACCAGCAGGCTATGGTTGATTATGCGGGAACTGATGAGTTTATCATTGTCGGTTTTACCGCAAACAATTATCTCGGTATTCCAAGCTTTAGCGAATGCACAGATCTTGCAAACGAAATGCTTAAGGAATATTGGGGAGAGCATTACCTCGATATTAAAGAATATATGGCAACAGAGCAGGTTCTTACCGACCACGGAATAGAGCCTACCCCTCTTGATCTTGAATTCCTTGCTAAAGGCTGGATCCCCGAATCACTTTTGGAAAAGGAAAAGTCTAATGGAGAAAGGGGTTATATTCATTTTAATCAGTTAGGCTATGATATAATGGCAAATATGGTTGCCGAAAAGGTTGTAGCCCTTGGCTATCTCGGTTAATTAAATTTTATAACGTAAAGCAAGCAGAGGTTTACCTCTGCTTGTTTTAAAATAAGTTGCGCACGAAAAAATTTTGCGGATAGATGTAATAATTTTTTGTGTATATGTTATAATCTATTATTTTTGTCAATTATATTTTGCTTTGGTGAAATTGTTATTCAATATTGAATTCACAAAGGTTAATAACATTTTTTCTTTTTCCCTTTGCTTAGTAATATCGAAGCGCCTAATATAGCATATAGCTTTTCTTTGAATGTATTTTATAATATTGCCGATGCGTTAGAAATCGAGCCGGAAAAACTGATAAAAGCAACGGTTTTTCCTGAAAATGTTATTAAAAAACAGATGACGGTTAAATCTTTTTTAGGCTGAGATCTGCACAGATAACGACAAATTTAATATATAATACAAAAAAGCTTTTCGCAAAAACTGCGAAAAGCTTTTAATATTATTTGATTCAGTGAATGTCGAATAACGATATTATTCCTCAACCACCGATTTTCTCTTTGTTATTTCGCTGATAACTTTAGGATCAAATTTGGGTCTTCTGTCATAAGTATAAAGACCATTGATTTCCTGCTCGATATCATATAGCTGCGTATAACAGAAAGCGCCAATGGCTTTGTTCTGATAAAGAGCATCACATAAACCGCGGTAGCGTTCGATAAATTCCCCCTCGGTCTTGGGAGCATCACCGTAGCCCCAATCTGCATCCTTTTTATCGTCATCTATAACCCAAGAAGCACCGCCAAACTCGGAAAGGAAGCAAACCTCATTTGTTTCAAGCATCATTTTCTTCCAACGAGTGTAGCCGTCAGGTATGCTTATAGCCTTGCCTTCGGCAAGTGGCAGATAGGTTTCACGGAATGTCTTTACATCCTGCTCATAGTCGTGGGTATCGCACATATCATAAGTACCGGGAACATGAGCCCAGCCCGAAACACCGATAAAGAGGCGGTTGGGGTCATAGGCCTTTGTAAGATCAAATAGGAACTTAGTGCATTCGTGATCAACCTGATAACCTGTTTCGTTCATAGGCGCCCATCCGATGATCGCAGGATGATTGTAGTCTCGGAGTATCATTTCAAGCCATTCCTGAGGCATACTTGCAAAAATCGTGTCATGGTTACAGGTATCAAGACCCCAGCAGGGGTATTCTCCCCATACCATATAGCCGTGTCTATCTGCGTGATATAAGAAACGTGGTTCAAAGAACTTCATGTGCAGTCTTGCTCCGTTAAAGCCCATTTCAAGACCGCGAAGCACGTCTGCTTCAAGCTCCTTATCTGAGGGAGCGGTGTAAAGACCGTCGGGATAAAAGCCCTGGTCAAGAACAAGGCGCTGGAATATAGCCTTGCCGTTAAGATAGGTAACGCCCTTGCGCAGTGCTATATCGCGAAGACCGAAATAGCTTTCAACTACGTCATCTCCCAAAGTAAACTTAACGTCATAAAGGTTGGGATTTTCTGTATCCCAAAGATATCTTTTGTTCTCGGGAATCATGATGCTGAATGCAGCGTTATCCCAATCTATCTGTCTCTCTTCGGTTATAATATGCTCACCCTTGAAACTTACCTCTGCCTTAAAGGTCATAAGCTCTGCATTTTTGGTACTCACCTCAAGACGTAATTCACCTTCTTTTGCATTAGGTGTCATTTTAACGTTCTTTATGTAGGAAGCGGGGATGTTTTCAAGCCATACAGACTGCCATATACCTGTAGTTCTTGTATAGAAACATTCGTAGGATGAAAACTCTGTTGACTGCTTGCCGCTGGCGATTTTTTTGTCTTTTTCATCATCGATGGCATTAACACTTATTCTGTTTTCACCTTCGGTAATAAAATCAGTAATATCAAATGAAAAACCGGTATAACCGCCTCTATGTGTACCTACCGCTTTACCATTGATAAACACTTTCGTAAAATAGTCGCAGGCATCGATATGAATAATCGTGCGTTTGCCGTTTTCTTTCCACTCTGCGGGAATATTAAAACTGCGTGTGTACCAGACGCCCTTAATAAACTCGGTTATACCGAGTCCCGAAAGCTTACTTTGGGGACAGTATGGAACGTTTATTTTTTTGTCAAATTCTGTTTTTAACTGATATCCTAAATATTCTCCGTTGTGAGCGTCGTCTATTGTAAAATCCCATACTCCGTTCAAACATATCCATTCTTTACGTACAAACTGCGGGCGGGGGTATTCTGTTCTGAAATCTATATTCATTTTGTTTTCTCCTCATATATAAATAAATTGTACCGCGAGGGTACAATTTCAAATAATAGATAAGAGAGAATAGATAAAAGAATTGGAGGATTTCTGCACGTAAAGTGCAGAAATCTTCATCAATTCCTTATTTATCATTTCTCATTCATCATTGATAAACTAATCAACGATTAGTTTATTTCGGGTAAGCTTGCAGCAGCCACAGACTGTCCTACGCGGCGGCTGTTTTCGTCGGGGATATGGAGTGTGATCTTTTCGTTGAGCTCGGGGAATTCCTTTGTGAGAACTTCCTTTGCACGGTCAAGAAGGATAACACCGCCCTCGCCCGAGGTAACTCTGCCCATGATAAGAACGTGCTTTATATCATAGAAGAGAGAGTAGTATGCAATGGTGTAACCGAAGTAAACACCGATAGTATCATATATTTTTGCAGCTCTTTCGTCGCCCTCTGCCATTAAGCCCTGAACGACCTTAAGCTTTTCAGCGGGGGAGAGGCTTTCGTCAAGCTCGATTCCTGCGGCAGGAGCAAGCTTGATAACAGCATCCTGAGAGAAGTACTTAACACCGCAACCGTAGTCGCCCGACCACTCGTCAACCATAGCTTCCTTGGAGAAGTCGCAGGGAACGAAAGCAAGCTCGTTTAACCAGCCTGTGATGTTACCGGCACCGTCAACATAACCGCCTGCCTCACTTGTACCCATAGCAATACCTAAAACGTTATTGTCTCCGAGATCCATGGCACCCGCAAGAGCGGTAACGTCACCGTCGTTTGCAACCTCAAGGGGAACGTCACCAAATTCCTTTGCAACGTCGATATACATATTCTTACATTTGGGATCAAACTCTTCCTTGGGAACCTTTAAGAAAAGGGAAGCAACCATGATCTTGTTGTCAACGTAAACGCCTGCAGAGGAAACACCGATAGCGTCAACTCTGGGCATATGCTCTGCCGCAGACTTCATTGCGGAAAGTATTCCGTCATAGTGATACTGAGGATCGGAATTGATCTTGGGGAACCAAACGACCTCTTCGCTGTAAACGCTCTTACCGTCAATAACTGCAGAAACCTTTCTGTCACTTCCTCCTGCATCAAAACCGATACGGCAACCGTCAAGATGACGGCCTACGGGAGTTGCACTCTCGGAAGTTACGGGAGCATCGGCGATATCTCTGTACTCTACGGTAAAGGGAGTTTCATATACACCTGCCATAAAGTCAAAGTCAAATGCACGCGCACCGTTTACGGAATAAGCTTCGCCAAGCTTGTCTGCAATAAGCTTGGAGCCTGCAATGATAACCTTATGACCTCCGCGAACCCAAAGAAGGGACTTAACTATTCTTTCGATGAACTCGTAGTTTTCTTCATCATGGCCTGTGCCTTCGGGATATATAACTGTCTCAAATGCGCTGATATAGCCTTTGTTTCTTTCGATACCGATAACGAGCTTCGAGCCGCCTGCCGCCTTTGCGCCTTCTGTGAATTCGCGGTAAACGAGCATCATGGGCTTAAAGCCCTTATCTAAAATTGCTTCTACCTTAAGCTTCATATCTTACTTCTCCTTGGATAATAGTTTTCTTTATTTCAAAATTCTTATCTGCAATAATAATATCAGCATCCTTGCCCGCTTCAAGCGAACCCTTTGTATCACCCATACCAATGGAGTTTGCGGGATTGAGGGAAGCGGCCGCTACAACCTCTGCAACACAAAGGTCTGTATTGTTAAGAACGTTACGAACAGCTTCGTTGAGCTTTAATACACTGCCTGCTATAGTTCCGTCTGCCAAGAGACACTGAATACCCTTTAAGAAGATGGGCTGGCCTCCGAGAGAATACTCACCGTCGGGCATACCACCTGCACGGGTACAGTCGGTGATAAGTACAAGCTTGTCACCCTTGCATTTTGCAACAAGGGAGAAAAGTCCGGGATGAACGTGGAATGTGTCTGCGATAAGTTCAGCGTAAGCATCACTTGCGAGACCTGCGCCAACTACGCCGGGCTTACGGTGGTGAAGAGCTGTTTGTGCATTGAAGAGATGTGTTACGTGATCTGCACCGCATTCAAATGCCTTGTTAGCCTCTTCAAATGTAGCATCTGTATGACCTACCGAAACGCGTACGTCGGAATTCTCTCTTATCTTCTTTATGGCCTCGTATCCTCCTTCGGTTTCGGGAGCAATGGTAACGAGTTTAATAATATCGCTGTTCTTAATGACCCAATCAGCATCGGGGGATTTGATATGCTCTTCCGCCTGTGCACCCTTCTTGGACGCATTGATGAAGGGACCTTCTGCGTTAACACCTGCAATATATGCACCCTTCCAGCTCTTGGATTCTTCCTTTAAGGAACGGCAGATATCAAGTGCCGTGTTGATCTCGTCCATCGATACTGTCATGGTAGTGGGAAGGAAGGTGGTAACACCGTTTTTAAGCACACCCTCTGCCATC
Source organism: Oscillospiraceae bacterium (assembly GCA_015065105.1). GTDB lineage: Bacteria > Bacillota > Clostridia > Oscillospirales > CAG-272 > RGIG7300. The sequence goes on from SVQZ01000023.1 coordinate 11,746, forward strand.
TTGCGGATACCTTCAACTTTGCCGTCTGAGGCATCCTCATTCATATAGCCGTGAATATGTACATCCACCAGACCGGGTGCAACGTAGCAACCTTCTGCGCAGATGATCTCTGCATCGGAGGGGATATCCTTTTCATCAACTATACCTAAAATTTTTTCATCATAAAGCACCGCTTTTCCTTCAACGGCAGCCTTCGGTAATACAATAATACCGCCTTTAATACATTTCATATTTGTTTCCTCTTATAAATATAAACTGACAAGCAAATTATAACATTAAATACATAATAAAATCAAGAGATTTATGACAAAATTATTTACTTTTTTCTAAAAATGTGATATACTGTATAAGATATTTAATGAATTGGGAAACAGAACATCGTTTTCTGTTTCAAATAACAAATTTTGGAGGAAAAAATATGTATTATATCGGTGTTGACCTTGGCGGTACCAATATCGCTATCGGTATAGTTGATGAAGATTTCAATATTGTTTTAAAGGACAAGGTGCCTACCCTTGCGGGCAGACACAGCGACGAGATAATAAAGGATATGGCAGACCTCTGCAAGTCCTTGGTTGAAAGAGTTGGTATCACATTTGACGATATCGCTTATGTGGGTATTGCCGCTCCCGGTACTGTTGACCCCGAAAACGGTGTTGTGAAATACTGCAACAATATTAAAATGTTCCACTATCCTATTGCAGAAAAGCTTATGAGCCATATTCCCGTAAAAAAGGTTTATCTTGAGAACGATGCAAACGCGGCGGCTCTTGCGGAAGCAAAGGCAGGCGCGGGTAAGGGTTGCGATGACGTTATCATGATCACTCTCGGTACAGGTCTCGGAGGAGGCATCGTTATCGGAGGCAAGCTTTATTCCGGATTTAACTATGCCGGTGCAGAAATAGGCCATATGGCCATAGAGTATGACGGCAGACCCTGTACCTGCGGAAGAAAGGGATGCTGGGAGGCATATTCCTCTGCAACCGGTCTTATCAATATAACAAAGGATAAGCTCCGCGAGACCAAGGATACAATTATGTGGGAGATGTGCGAGGGCGACCTTGATAAGGTTGGCGGCCGTACCGCTTTTAATGCTGCAAAGCAGGGTGACAAGGCAGGTAAAGAGGTAGTTGACTATTACATAGAGCATCTTGCATACGGTATGGTTAATATAGTTAACATCTTCCAGCCTCAGGTATTCTGTATCGGCGGCGGTGTTTGCGGTGAGGGCGATTATCTTCTTGAGCCCTTGAAGGTTCTTGTTGACCGCGACCAGTACGGAACAAATGCTCATGACGATAAGACTGTTATTAAAATAGCAGAGCTCGGCAACGATGCAGGTATCATCGGTGCAGCTTCTCTTGGTTTATGATCATGAGAAAATATGATGTTGTAACCGTGGGTGAAGTCTTGATAGACTTCACCCCTGACGGTAAAAGCAAAAAGGGGATGGCTCTTTATGAGTGCAATCCCGGCGGCGCTGTAGCAAACGTGCTTGCGGCAGTTAACCGTTTTGGCGGAAATACCGCTTTTATAGGTAAGGTGGGCGAGGATTCCTTCGGTACCTTCCTTTGCGATACCCTTGTTTCATACGGAATAGATACGTCAGGTCTTCTTTTTGACAAGAAGATACCCACTACCCTCGCATTTGTTACCCTGGACGAAAAGGGCGACAGATCCTTCAGCTTCTACCGTAAACCGGGAGCAGACGTTATGTTATCCTGGGACGAGATCGATAAGAACAAGCTTGAAGAGGCGAAGATCTTCCATTTCGGTTCGGTTTCTTTAACAGATGATCCCGCATATACCGCTACTATTGAGGCGGCAAAGTATGCAAAGGAAAAGGGTGCTGTAATAAGCTATGATCCAAACTACCGTCCTCTTCTCTGGGACAGCACCGAATTGGCTGTGAAGAGAATGACCGAGGGTGCTTTGATCGCAGATATCATTAAGGTCTCTGAGGAGGAGCTTGAGCTTCTTACGGGAGAGAGTGATCTTGATAAAGGCGCGGCAAAGCTTATGGATATGGGTGCAGTTCTTGTATTTATTTCCCTTGGAGCTAAGGGTTCTTATTATTGCAATAAGAACGGCAGCCGCTTTATGTACACTTATGACGTTAAAACGGTTGACACCACAGGTGCGGGGGATGCATTCCTTGGCGCTATCCTTTACCGTTTAAAGGATAAGACCCTTTCCGAAATAACTGAGCTTACAGCAGCAGAGCTTGACGATATTCTTGATTTTGCGAATGCATCAGGCTCTCTTACTACGATCAAGACAGGCGGTGCGCCTTCTATTCCTACTTTAGAGGAAATAGACGTTTGCAGAAAAACTGTCAAAAAATTAGAAATATGAAATTGATCTTAAAATGCTTACCCTGTCTGCTCCGTCAGATCGAGGAGGCCCTTGAAATGTCGGGTGCCGGAGATGAGCTGAAGAATGAAATATTCAAGAAGGCTCTTGAAACGATGACTCGTTATGAGGATTTTCCTTCATCTCCCCATATTGCGGGCTATCTTCACGGTCTGGTTCGTGAAATGACAGGATGCGATCCTTACTATTCGGTTAAAGAAAAGGATATGGAGACCGCAAGAGTTACCTTTCCTTTAGTTGAGGAATATGTTTCAAAAAAAGAGGATAAGCTTTATTGGTCACTCAAGGCATCCGCCTGCGGAAACGCTCTTGATGCGGCTGCAAATCCCGGTGCATCCTTTGACGAGAGTGTTGCAAAGGAGCTCGAAACTCCTTTTGGCATTTGCGATATTGAGCTTTTGCGGGAAAAGCTCAGAACTGCAAAGAAGGTTCTTATATTAGCCGATAATTCGGGCGAGACCTATTTTGATCTTCTGCTTATTAAGGCATTGGCTCCGGCAGAGATAACATATGCGGTCCGTGAATGTCCCGCCATTAACGATGCAACAATTGATATTGCAAAACGCTCGGGAATTGAGCCTTATGCCAAGATCATCTCCAGCGGAAGCCGCGCTCCGGGTACGATCCTGGAGGAAGCAACCGAGGAGTTTAAAGAAATCTTCAACTCAGCCGATATTATTATTTCAAAGGGACAGGGAAACTACGAGTCTCTTGACGTATCGGGCAGAGAGATATTCTATCTGTTCAAGGTGAAGTGCCCTGTTATATCCGAGCATTTTGGTATTGAATCAGGTAAGTACGTATTTAAAAGGGAACAATTATTATAACAATATTTGAAAGGAAAGACCATGAAGACCCAAAGACCGATAATATATCTGCTGGTTATCTCATTTTTACTCTCTGTTACAGCCCCAATGGCGGCTTTTGCTGTAGATGCTCCCGTACTTTCGGTATATGAACATACCGTTAGTATTACAGAGGCTAATGACATAAGCTTTATCAGATATGCCAAGGGCGATCATAATGATGCTCAATCCATCAAAAATGCCGAAGACTGTGTCAGCTATACCGAGCGAATGGTTGGTAATAACAGTAAGGACGGTGTATTTTCTGTCACTTTAAGTACAAGCGGCATCTATTCCTTCTGGGTAAAAATGAGCGACAATTCAACCTACATACTTAAGGCTGATCTTAAACCTCTTGACGTATATGCGGATTCGGACGGTGTTACAATAACCGTTCATAATCTTGAGGGTGTTCGTAATTTCCTTATTGCGAAGGGTACGTACGATAATTATTCGGATACAAGAAATAATCAGTTGGTAGGCGTTTCTTCCGAAAAGATAAACGGTGCAAGCGAGTACAGCTATATTGTACGCGATCCCGGTGATTATACCGTTGCTGTCCGTTTCCTTGATACAACAAAGGAGAATAAAATACTTCATTTAACGCTTACAGTAACCGAGCCCGAATATACCGAAAACGGGTTGCAGATAAAGATAGGCAATCTTGAAGGTGTTAAGGTCATCCGTACCGCTTACGGTGAATATGATACCATGGGTGATATCAAGAGAGCCGAGGGCAGCCGTTCCTTTAATGCAAAGGTTATCGGCAACAGATCCCCCTATACTGTTCAGTACCGCGAAAACGGAAGAGTTTCTGTTGGTGTGGCATACAATAACGGCTATTTTGAAATATATCATTATGACGTAGCAAAGAGAGTTCCCGAGGTGGTACATAACGAGGACAGCATTACCTTTAGTGCTCTTGACGGGCTTCAGAATATAAGATATGCAAAGGGTGAATACGACACCTCCGCTTCGATCAAGAATGCAGAGGGCTCTGTTACCGTAAAGAAAACGGATGTAATTGACGGTAAGGTTACCGTTACCCTTGAACCCGGAACCTATTCCTTCTGTGTTCAGTATGATGATGAAAGCTATAATTACTATATTATTACCGTAGAGGGTGAAGAAGAGATAATCGTTCCCACCGCAAAGGGAATATGCGTTTCCTCTGCCTTTTCGGATAATATGATCCTTCAGCGCGATGAAAAGCTTTCGGTATGGGGCAGTGCTCAGTCGGAGGAGGGAACTACCGTTCTCTGCGAGATTTTAGGAGAAAAAGCAGTTGCTGTAGTTGATGAAAACGGCAATTGGAAGGCGGAATTTGAAAATACCTTCTCCTATACCACCGAGGGTACTACCTTAAAGGTAAGCTGCGGTGAGGGTTATCTTGAATATAAGAACATACTTTTCGGAGACGTTTATTATATTATCGGACAGTCCAATGCTTATTACAGCTTAGGCGAGCTTGCGATAGACCTTAAGCTCAACGGTCTTTCAAATCAGCTTCAGATAGATTATGATGACGATCGTGATATGCGCTTCTTCAGAATATCCAAAGAGGATTACAAAACTCAGACAGGAGATATGGCGCAGGGCACACCCACCCTTTACGAGGACGTGTATAACGGCGCTAAATGGCTCAAGCCCTCGGATATCGAGAATCAGATGCGTACCTATGCAAGCTTTGATCCCCCTACTCAGCATTATGACCGTGATGCGGTAAGCTCAAAAGTATTTTCCGCTATCGGTTACACCTTTGCTTACAATATGACCGAGCGCACCGACGTTCCGGTAGGTGTTATCGAGATAGATGCTTCAGGTCATCCCCTTATTACTTTTGCTCCCAACCACCTTGCTGAAAAGTGGGGCCACGAGGAGTATGACGTATATACGGGAACGTATCATTACAGATATGACCACGTATGGAGCGCAGATCTTAAAACAAGATATGCATATAATCAGCAGATACATCCCCTCCGTCATTTTTCAACTGCGGGAATCATATGGTATCAGGGCGAAAGCGATTGGTATAACACAAGAGAGAATCACAACGTTTATATTGACACGTTTGCAATTCAGTTTACCGAGCTTATGAATTATTTCAGAAGTATATTCGGTAACGATGATTTCCCTGTATATATTTTTGAATATGCTACCTGCTTCAGCAATAACGGAGCAAATTCTTATATGGATTTCTCCTCGGTTAAAACCGAGCTTGGTACTATTCCCCAGATCCTTGATAATTCTTACGTTATGTCATCGTCAGACTTCTGGTTCGATACTCAGTGGTTCAATAACGTTCATCCCTATATCAAGCATTTACAGAGCTGCCGTCTTGCCGATATAGTTATGGCGGATAAATTCGGCACAGGTGATATGGATGACGTTCACGGTCCCACACTTGATCACGTTGAATATAACGGAAACCGTGCAACCCTTTATTTTAACCACGTAGGAGACGGACTCAAGACCTCTGACGGCGGTATTCTCAAAGGTATAGAGGCAAAGATCATTGATCCTTCGGGAAATGAGATCTGGTTACCTCATGAGGGCTATATTATTACAGCCAAGGATCAGGTTGTAGTTGACACAGGCAGCTTTACGCTCCTTGGTGTAAGATATAACGGTCATCCCGATTATACCTTCCCTTATAATCTGAATCTTTGTAATGCCTACGGAATGCCTGCTATAGCCTTTGTGGATTACAATTATGATTATTACGATGAGGTTACACCTAAAAAGTATTTTACACTTAGTCTGGATGACGGAATCACCCAGGACGTAAGAATAATGGAAATACTTGAAAAATACGGTGTTGACTGTTGCAGCTTTAATATCAATACAGGTCTTTTAGGTGTAAGCTGGGAATGGGTTGGAGAAGCTGTAGGTATCCCGGGGCTTCCCCATATAAGATTTACCGAGGATGAGATAAGAAACGGAGTTTATGACGGATTTGAGGTTTTGGGTCATACAAGAACGCATATTTCTCCTATGGAGCTTGATGACGACCCCGAGAGGCTTGCTTTAGAGGTTGAGGGTAACTTCGATGATATAGAAGCACTTACAGGCACAAGACCCATCGGTATGGCTTGGCCGGCAGGAGATGCTTACCGTACCGAAAAATCTGTAGATATAGTTGCAAACAATACAAGCTGTAAATTTGCCAGAGGTACAACGGGTACATACAGTTACAATCTGCCCGAGTATTTTATGGAATGGCAGCCTACCTGTCATATCATTGATTCCCGTATGCCTGTTTTGGCACAGAATTTTGCTAAAAAAACGGCTACAGAGGATTGCCTCTTTATGCTGTGGGGACACGGTTACGAATTTGATCAGTACGATCTGTATGATGAATTTGAAGCCCTTATCAAAATGATGTGTCAGGCGGATGACGTATTCTTTGTGACAAATACAGAGTTTTATGAATTGTTCAAGGACGAAATTCCTTCATGGAAACAAGAGGTATCAGAATGAAAAGGTTTTTAGTTTTACTTCTTACGCTGACCCTGCTTTCAAATACTATCATTCCTTTTGGACTCCAAGCAGAGGGTACTCCCGAAATATCAGTATATGAGCATACCGTATCTGTAACAGAGGCGGATAGTATTAAGTATATCAGATACACAAAAGGTATCTATTATGATGCAAATTCCATCAAGAATGCAGAGGGTACCATAACTCTGAATCAAAGATCGATTCAAAAAACGGCTGTTGACGGAATATTCTCCTTAGAGCTTTTGGAAAGCGGTTTCTATAGCTTCTGGATAAAAACAGAAAGCATGGAATATATTGAGACAGTTGAGCTCAAGCCTTTGGCTTTGGAGGTTTTGTCGGATGGCTTAACTATTACCGTTTATAATCTTGAAGAGGTAAAGGACTATCTTATTGCAAAGGGTAATTACGATAATTATTCCGATGCAAGAACGAATCAGGTAGTAAGTATTTCAGCTTCAAGAATAGAGGGCAAAAATGAATACTCCTATATGGTCCGTGAGCAGGGTGATTATACCGTAGCAGTACGTTATAAGGATACCTCAAAAGCTCATTCCTTCTTCCCCGTAACCATATCCGTTCCCACTCCTACCTATGAGAATAACGGCTTACAGGTAAAGGTCGGAAACCTCACGGGTGTTAAGGTCATCCGTACCGCTTACGGTGATTATAATACCGTCGGTGAAATAAAAAGAGCGCAGGGAAGCAGAGCTTTTTCTTCAAAAAACGTATTAAAGGGACTTACAGAATATACTGTTCAGTACCGTGAAAACGGCAGAGTTACAGTAGGTGTTGTATATAACAACGGCTATGAGGAGCTTTATAAGTATGATGTAACAAAAAGAGTTCCTACGGTAACAAGAAATGATCAAACGGTTACCTTTGGCGGCCTTGATCATCTACAGAATATCAGATACGCCAAGGGTGTTTATTCTACTTCGTCCGAAATAAAGAATGCCGAAGGCTCTGTTACGATCAAAAAAACAGAGATAGCAAATAATGAATTCAGTATCACGCTTGAGTACGGAACTTATTCCTTCTGTGTTCAGTATGACGATGAAAGCTATAACTATTATACTTTTGAGATAGCCCCCCTTGCGCCTACTGCATACGGAATTCATATTTCCAACGCATTCTCTGATAATATGGTGCTTCAGAGAGATGAACCTTTAAGTGTATGGGGTACGGCAAAGTCTCCTGCAGGCACTACAGTTCTTTGTGAGATCAACGGTGAAAAGGCGGTAGGTGTAGTTGATGAAAACGGACAATGGAAGGCAACCTTTGCAAAGACCTTCCCCTACAGTACTACCGGAACCGTACTTACGGCAAGCTGTGCGGAGGGTGTACTCTATATCCGTGATATTCTTTTCGGCGACGTATATTACGTTATAGGTCAGTCGAACGTATTCTACAGTATAGGTCAGCTTCTTATTGATCTTAACCTTAATAAGATCTCGAATCAGCTGAATATAGATTACAGCGATGAGAGAAATATCCGTTTCTTCCGAATGTCAAGCGTTCCTTATCTGAGCTGGACAGGAGATTACGCGCAGGGAACGGCTGCCGAGTTCATTGATGTTTTTAACGGAGAATACTGGAAAAAGCCCAGTGATATCGGTAAGCAGGTTGAAGCCTATGCCAACTTTACTCCGGCTACACCCCAGTATGACAGAGATACTATAGACCGTAATGTTTTCTCTGCTCTCGGTTATGTTTTTGCATTTAATATGAGCAGCAGAAGCGAGATCCCCGTTGGTGTTATAGAGATAGATGCATCAGGCCATCCCTTAATGACTTTTGCTCCCAATGAGCTTGCGGATAAATGGGGAGATGATGTGGTTGATGAAGCAACCGGCATCCATCATTATAACCTTAACGGTGCAGATGCACCCCAATGGAAAACACGCTTTGCATACAATCAGCAGATACATCCCATAAAGGATTTCTCTATCGCAGGTATCGTATGGTATCAGGGTGAAAGCGATTATGCAAATACCCGTGAAGCTCAGGGTATATATGCGGACAGCTTTGCTACCCAGTTTGCCGAGCTTATGACCTATTACAGAAGTAACTTCGGTAACAGCGATTTCCCCGTATATATGATAGAGCTTGCAACCACCTTCAGTAATAACGCTCAAAACGCCTATATGGATTTTGATGCCGTAAAGACCGAGCTTGGTACTATACCGCAGATATTGGATGATTGTTATATCGTTTCATCATCGGATCTTTGGTATCATTATACCTGGCAGAATAATATTCATCCCTATATAAAGCATTTACAGGCATTCAGGCTTACAGACGTTGTTCTTTCAAGACAATCCGGATGCGAAAATATGGAGTATATCCACGGTCCTGTATTCCGTGAAATGGTATATGAAAGCGAATCAAGGGCTAAAGTATATTTCGATTACGTAGGTGACGGACTTCGGACCTCGGATAATACGGGTTATCTTAAAGGTATTGAGATATGTGTAATTCATAACGGTCAGATGGTATGGCTTCCTCACGAAGGCCCCATTATAACAGGTAAGGATAATATTACAATAGATGCAGGTACCTTCAACCTTGTGGGTATCCGATATAACAGAATTGCCGAAGCGGTATTCCCGAGTCAGATAAATCTCTGCAGTTCTATCGGTATGCCTGCTATCGCATTTGTTGAATACAATACCGAAAAGTTGACCGAATTACTTCCCAAAAAGTACTTTACTCTGAGCTTTGATGACGGTGTTACCCAGGACGAGAGGATAATAGAAATATTGGAGAAATACGGCTTGGATTGCTGCAGCTTTAATATCAACACAGGTCTTTTGGGTGTAAATTGGAGCTGGGTAGGTGAATCTATAGGTAAGCCTTGGTTAAAGCATCAAAGATTTACTGCAGAAGAGATAAAATCGGGTATATATGACGGATTTGACGTTTTGGGTCATAGTAAAAACCATGCTACATTAAAGGAATTTGACAATGATCCGGAGAGAATAGTGGAAGAGATCGAAGGCTGCGCGAATGATATCGAAGAGCTTACAGGTACAAAACCCGTTGGTATGGCTTGGCCGGGCGGAGACGATACACGTACTCCTTATACGGTTAAAACGGTTTATGAAAAGACGAGTATCCGTTTTGCGCGTGCCTATGCTCCCACCTATACCTACAATCTTCCCGAGTATTTCCTTGATTGGCATCCTTCGTGCCACATTTTCGCCCCCGGACTTATGGAAATGGCAGAACGATTTGTAGAGGCTACGCCTTCAAGAGATGCATTGTTCTACGTTTGGGGACACGGTTATGAGCTCGACCAGGAGGATTTCTATGATGAATTCGAAGCTTTTATCAAGTATATGGCGGAAACAGAGGGCGGAATAATCTTTGTTACCAATACGGAATTCTATGAACTATACAAGGATAAGATCCCTTCGTGTATATATCAGAATATGAATTAAGAAAAAGGCTCTTTTGAGCCTTTTTCAATTTATAGGAAATTACTGTGCCTCGTGAGATTGAAGAATCGGTTACTTAATTTGCATACAGCAGCACGTTATAATTGTTGTAGATGGTTTCAACCTCTGTCATAGTCTTTAAAAACTCTGTTGAGAGACGGGGATTATCAAGCTCGGATGAAATATTCTTTAATCCTCTGTAGCTGTGATAAACACTTGTAAAGCTTGCGCTGTCATATTCACTCATGATATCACAGTATTCCTTTAAGGTCTCGGAATCGCGAAATCCGTCTAATTTTTCAAGCTTTACACTTGCCTCTGCGTAATTTCCTTCTTCTATGTAATCGGCGGCGGAAATATAACCGAGCGTGTTTGAAACAAGCTGTCCCACGAATACGATAGTGATAAGAAAAAGTACGGTTATAAGTGTTTTTTTGAAAGTGAAAGTTTTCATTTTTTTGCCTCCTTGTGTTTCTTTACAATACTATTATAAAGAACAAGGTGTCCAAAAAAACGGACTTGAAAATATTATTTTTATGTTGTATAATATATTTGAGGTGATCAAATGGCAAAGTCTAAAAATCAGAAGGCAAAATTATTATATCTGCTTGATATTTTAAGAAAGCAAACCGATGAAAATCATTCTGTTACAACCTTGGAGATAAGTGAAGAATTATCAAGGCAGGATATAAAATGTGAAAGAAAGACTGTATATGCGGATATAGAATGTCTGACTGATTACGGATTCGATATAGTCAGCGACAAGGGGCATTATTATATGGCAAGCCGGGAGTTTGAGATCGCGGAATTGAAATTGCTGGTTGATGCGGTACAGTCATCAAAGTTTATAACCGTAAAGAAAAGCCAACAGCTTATACGTAAGCTTTCAAGTATGGTTAGTAAATACGATTCGAATAAGCTGAACCGCCAGGTTTACGTTTCGGGAAGAGTTAAGACCATGAACGAAAGTATATATTATAACGTGGATAAACTTCACAGCGCCATGAATAATAATCACGAGATAACCTTTAAGTATTTTGAATGGAATTATAAAAAGGAAAAGAATCTTCGTCATAACGGAAAAATATACCGCGTTTCCCCCTGGGCGCTATCCTGGGATGACGAAAACTATTATCTTGTTTCCTATGATGCAGAGGGTGAAATGATACGTCATTTCCGTGTGGATAAGATGATAGAAATAACCGAACAAAAAATCGAGAGACGAGGTAAGGATACCTTTGCAGAATTTGATTCTGCAATTTATTCAAAGCAGACCTTCGGAATGTTTTCGGGTAAGCCTGAGCTTGTTACCCTTCTTTGTAACAAACGCTTGGCTGGTGTTATGATAGACCGTTTCGGTAACGATATAACCATGCTTTCGGTAAGTGATGAATGCTTTGAGCTTACCGTTAAGGTAACGGTAAGTCCGCCGTTCTTGTCATGGGTATGCCAATTTGGCGGGGATGTAAAGATAGTTTCGCCCACAGCGGTGCAGGATAAGCTTAAAGAATTGGCAGAACGCATAATTAGTTCTTATATTTAAAAAATACATCCGGTTTTCGGATGTATTTTTAAAATTAACGAACCTTTTCGGATAAAAAAGTGTCTTAATATATGAAACCGCGGTAAATAAGAATGAAAGGAGGGTGATTATGGAGAAGGAGCTATCGGATGCTGTAGTTGAAACGTTGTCCGGGAACAGAGATGCATATTCTGTTATAGTCGCAGGATATATGCAAAAGCTTTATGCTAAAGCTCTTTTGATAACGAAGGATAGTGAAGCCGCAAAGGACCTTGTACAGGAGACCTTTATTGACGGTTATTTGAAGCTTGCTTCACTTCGTGACCGTAACAAACTTGAGGCTTGGCTTATGCGTATTCTTAATAACAAGGCTGTAAATTACATAAATCGAAACAGATTTAACTATACTGAGCTCGAAAATATAACTATAGCGGATAATGATTCTCCCGAAGCACTCTTCCTTGCCGATTGGGGAACAGAATCTATAAAGGCTGAATTATATTCACTTTCGTCCGCCTTGCGTGAAACTGCAATATTGTATTTTATAGATAATATGACTTTGGATATGATCTCAAAGCATACAAACACTCCTGTCGGTACTGTCAAAAGGCGTATTCACGATATCAGACAAAAGCTGAAAAAGGAGAAGAATATGAATAAAAACGAAAAGCTTCCCGACAGCTTTATTACCGAGGTTGCCGAGAAGATAGAAAAATTAGGAAAATATTTCGAGATACACGGTTCAAGAATAGGCTTTGATAATGCTTATTCCAATATAAAAGAACTTATAAAAAATCTTTCGGATAAGGAGGACATAAAGAAGTATTCTATTTTAAGCGCAGATCATGCTCTTGAAAATGACAGGGCACAATATACCGAGGAGGCGCTTGCCCTTTATCTTAAATACGGAGAGGTAAAGAGGGCATCAGATCTGTTCATAGATATATGTTTGGATTTTTGGGATGACCATGAACGTCAGATAAGTTATACTATTGAAAGGGTATTGCCCGAGCTTGAAAAATACCCCGATAGTCCCGAAAAGGATGAAGCTATAGCATCACAGTATTTTTGGCTCGGCAAATATTATTATAACGGAACCGATGAGGGTATCGAAAAAGCCAAGGAAGCAACCGAGCGTTCTATTGAGCTTTTCAAAAGATCGGGTAAGATAAACTCTTATTATGCCAATGCTGTTACGTCCAAAAAGGCTTTGGAGCTTTTACGGGATGATAAAAAAGTAAGATCTGTCAGCGTAACGGCTGAGGCATGGTCTGTAAAGGAGGGGAATCTCTATTTTATGAATCAGCCAGGATTCAGTTATACAGATTCACCTTTATATCCTTATATCAATTATATCTTTCTTAATGCCGGTTGGAGCGGAGACCGTTGGTTCTTTCCTCGTACTATTCCCGTTGAAGCAGGCAGGGAAGAGAATATGGTTGATAAATCAGGCAAAAAATGCGGAGTAAGGAGAATTGTATCAACTGCCGATACCGTTAAGACCCCTGCAGGTATTTTCTCCGATTGTGTTCAGCTTGAAAGGGAAAATGATGACGGTGAGAAGTTCAATATATGGTATAAATACGGTATAGGAATTGTTAAGATAAGTGAAAAAGGCAGGTACTATTACAGTACAAAGGTACTTTTATCATACGATATTAAGGGTGGAAACGGACTTTTACCCTTAGAGGTGGGCAATCGCTGGAATTATATAAGTGAAGCTCCTGTTTGCTTTTATGAACGTCACGAATACGTTATAGAGCAAAAGGGCAAAATGGGTGACGAGGAGGAATGTGTTACAGTTTCCGCACTCAATTATATAGCCCTCGATCGTGAACTCTATGATATAAACGATGTTCCCGATCTTATGATGAAGGCTGTAGCCGCGCTTTGTGAAGATAATGAGTATGAAAAAGCGGTAAATAAGCTCGAAGAAATACTTCTGATAAGTGATGATAAATATATTACCGAATCGGCAGAGCACGTTCTTGAATGTATCAGAGAGATACTTCCTATGAAAAAAGCAAATTGGCGATTCTGCCCCTCCTCTGCAAATATTTCCGAGGTATGGCTTCATGATGATAAGATACAATATATAGAAAGTGTGCATCTCTGGGCTGTATTGGGTCCTTACGGTACACGCCATGAGGAAAACAGAATATTCGGTGCAAAGCCCTGGCGATATCTTATGGTTTATTTTGATACTATATGGGATGAAAAATGGAAACCGGGATATAAGGAGACCTTTGATCATAAAAATATATATAATCTTGAAGAAGACCTTACGGTATATGCCGAGAAGGGAGGACGGGCAGAGACTCCTGCAGGTGTATTTGAAAATACACTTCATCTTGTGACTATGTGTGATCCCGAGGCGAGCCGCTGTAAAGAGGGCTTCTATAAGGCTACCGATTACGGTGTAAAGGAATATTGGTTTGCAGAAGGTGTCGGAATCATTCGTATGAAATGCAAATGGGGTGATTTTCTTGAATCCGATTTGTATTTAACAGAGTATCATACCGTTTCGGCAGAGGGCGAAATGATGCCGATACATACAGGTAACTTCTGGAGATACGAAGAAAAGAATCTTACCGAGGAAAATTATATAGCCCGTTATGATATTAAAATACTGAGAGGCGACGGTGAAAGGTACCGAATGTTCAACAGCCAGATATTTACCTGGAAGGGTTCATTGGAGGAATACAACCAATGGAAAGAGGATGGCTGCCCTAAGATGGATAGTCAATAATAAAAATCTCCCTGTAATGAAATTTACAGGGAGATTTTTGTTATAGAGAATTGCTTTCCTTCGAGCATTGAAATAAAGGGGTGTTCAGAAGCTTTATGCCCGATCATTGCTGCAGACCATGATGTATATTAAGTTTCTTCACTTAGGGCATTGAAACAAAGCGGTTTTAAGAAATTTTATACGCGATCATCGGTGTGGGCCGGCGCCCGCTTTTTTGATATATAGGAAATTGCTTCATTTCGTGTGAGTTGTTTGCAGGGGGAATGGAGCGGGATTCGGTGCGCCCGGCGGCGCTTTTTTAATGTGTAGGAAATTGCTTCATTTCGTGTGAGTTGTTTGCAGGGGGGAATGGAGCGGGATTCGGTGCGCCCGGCGGCGTTTTTTTAATGTGTAGGAAATTGCTTCATTTCGTGTGAGTTGTTTGCAGGGGGAACGGAGCGGGATTCGGTGCGCCCGGCGGCGCTTTTTGTGTTAACTCAACGATATAGAGCATTATTGTATTAATTGCTTTATATCGTTGAGCTCTTTTGATATAGAGTCGATTTTTTTGATGATCTCTGCCTTTGAATTTTTTTCGGTGAAGCTTCTGCCGACAAGATAATCAATACTAACATTGAAAAAGTCTGCTAATCTGATAAGAGCATAGCTGTCGGGATTTGTTTTGCCGGTTTCGTAATTAGATAGGGTCTTTTGATCAATTCCCGTAGCATTCGCAACATCTATCTGACGTAATGACATTGCTTCTCTTAACTTTCTTATTTTATTCATCGGAACCTCGTATTAATGTATTCTATAGAAAAATTATACTATAAAAATATGGATATGGCTTGACATACTAAAAAAATGTATATATAATGTTGTGTGTACTAAAAAATTAGTATATGCGATAGGGCGATATATTTTTTTAAAATCATTTATTAATTTCGGGAGGACGAAATGAAGGTCAGGTCATTAATCTTAGCATTAGTTTTACTGGGAACGTTGCTGTTGAGTACGGGCATATCGTTATCGGCTGATAATGAAACCGCAAAGGAAAGTGTCAGTGCCGACGGAGTAATAATTACCGTACACGGATTGGACGATGTTCGTGATTTTTATATTTCCAAGGGCAGCCAGACCGTATTTTCCAAGGTAAAAGAAAATATGGTGGTACAGATTTCTTCAAAGAAGATAGGAGATGCAACCGAATATAGTTATACGGTAAAAGACCCGGGAGATTATACGATTCTTATAAGGCATAACGATACAAGTATCCCCCATACTTATTTGTATATTACCCTTGAAGTAATACGTCCCGAATTTACCGAAAACGGATTACAGATAAAAATAGCTAATTTAGATGACGTAAAGGTCGTTCGAAGTGCATACGGCGATTATAATTCTATGGGTGATATCAAGAGAGCGGCGGGAAGCCGTGCCTTTACAGCTAAAACTATAGGAAGCACTTCTCCATATACCGTTCAGTACCGTGAAAACGGAAGAGTTACTGTTGGAGTTGCTTATAATAACGGTTATTACGAAATTTATAAGTATGATGTTGAAAAGAAAGTCCCCGTATTTACACAGAATGAAGATACAGTTACCTTTACTGAGCTTGACGGTCTTAAAGTGCTTCGTTATGCAAAGGGAGAATATACAACCTCCTCCGAAATTAAAAAAGCAGCAGGTTCTGTTGCATTGAAGCCTTCAAGTATCGTAAACGGAGAAATATCCTTAAAGCTTGATCCCGGAACATATACCTTCTGCGTTCAGTATGATGACGAAAGCTATAATTATTATACAGTTACTGTAATTGACCCCAATATACCTACTGCAAAGGGAATACACGTTTCAAATGCCTTTAAGGATGACATGGTGCTCCAGCGGGATGAAAAGCTTACGGTATGGGGTACGGCGGAATCCAAAGAGGGTACGACCGTTTTGTGCGAGATAAACGGCGAGCGTGTAATGGCAAAGGTTGATGCAACGGGTAATTGGACGGCAAGCTTTGATAAGACCTTCCCGTATTCTGCGGTTGGTACACAGCTTAAGGTAAGCTGTGCGGAAGGACACCTTGAGTTTAATAATATCCTTTTCGGTGACGTTTATTACCTTATGGGCGGAGATAACGTAAGCTACAGCATTGCCGAAACAGAAAAGGATATTGAGGAAGCGGGAGCAAGCGGTGTTTATGACCTTGACTATGATGAGAGCCGTAATATCAGATTCTTCAGAATGTCGGGTAATTCATATAATAATATGACCGGCGAAATGGCAAAGGGAACAACGACCGAATATACCGACGTTTATAACGGTGCAGAATGGATGACTCCTTCGGATATAGTTAACGGAGGAAAAACATATTCCGCTTTGGGATATATGTTTGCTTATAATCTTTCAAAGGTAACCGATGTACCTATAGGTGTGATCGAAATAGACGTACCCGATGCCATGCTTATGTCATTTGCGCCAAACAGCCTTGCGGATAAATGGGGTAATGAAGCATACGATTCGGCAAGCGGTACTTATTATTATGTACAGAATGAATATCAGTATGCTCATACTAAAACAAGATATGCATATAATCAGCTCATTAATCCCTTAAAGAATTTTTCAACCGCAGGTATTATATGGTACCACGGTGAATACGATATCTATAATACAAGAGATGCACAGGGTTTAACTACTGATAACTATGCAATCGAATTATCCGAGCTTTTCTCATATTTCAGAAGTGTTTTCGGTAATAACGATTTCCCCGTATATATTATGGAATTACCGGTTTGTTATTCAAACAACAATTCAAACAATTACGTTGACTTCGGCGGTGTAAGAAGCGAGCTTGGTACTGTTCCGCAGTTGTGCGAAAACACTTACGTTGTTTCAACGTCAGATCTTTTCTTTGACCCTTCTTATTACGATTCTCTGCATTTACCCATAAAGCATCTTTTATCCTACAGAGCGGCAGACGTTGTTAAGGCAGATAAATACGGAATCGGCAGCATTGACGATGTATGCGGTCCTGTATTGAGTGATGTGATTTACGAAGGAAATTCAAAAGCTTATCTCTATTTTGAGAACACCGGTGCTTCACTTACTACAAGCGATTTAAGCGGATACGTTAAGGGCTTGGAGATACTCGTTGAACTTAACGGCGAGCTTCATTGGATCCCCCATGAGGGTGAGATCATAATGGATTATAATATGCTTACTGTGGATGCGGGAAGCTTTAAGCTTTGCGGTGTAAGATACGGCAGAAATACGGAGCATACAACACCTGTAAACCGTACTTTGTGTAATGCTCATAAAATGCCTGCAGTTGCATTTGTTGACTATAATTACGGAATAAATAAGTTTATTACAATGAGTATTGATTCCACAGGCTGGGATATCTATACACCCCGTAATTATACCGATTATAATTACCGTTACGGTCCTACGATAATAACTAACGAAGACGGCAGTATGGATGCATGGTTCTCATGCACCGGAAGTTCTGTATCCGGCGAACTTGACTACTTTAGCTATAAGCATTCGGATGACGGCGGAAAGAGCTGGGGCGAGGAAAAGATAGTGCTTTCTCCTACAGGACTTTCAAAGGACAGATTATCTGTATGCGATCCTGCGGCAATATATTTTAACGGTTATTATTATCTTGGATATACCTCCACTCTTGATAAGGGCGGATATACCAACCACGGATTTGTTGCAAGAAGTAAAAATCCCGACGGACCTTATGAAAAATGGAATGGTAAGGGATGGGGCGGTTTGCCTGAACCTATTATCACCTATAACGGCAGAGGCGATCAATGGGGTATGGGTGAATTAAGCTTCGTTGTGGTTGAAGATAGGTTATACATCTATTATTCCTTGAAATGCGAGAGCGGTCAATATACTTATGTTACAACCGCCGATGCCTCAAATGAAAATTGGCCATTGACTATAACAGAGGGTAAGCGTTGTCTTAAATGGGGTTACGGTCAGGCGGCGGCAGACGTTAAATATGACAGAGCAAGCGGACTCTTTGTAGCGGCGGCAATCGTTAACGGTAACAGTAACGAGTGTTATATGGCGCTCTTTACCTCAGAGGACGGATTTGATTTTATTGAATCGAGCAGAAGCTCAGCCAACATGAAGTCTAATGCTATGAATAACGGTATTTCGGCAGGCCCCGACGGTACCTTTGACAGCAACACTGACAAGCTTTATATTGCTTATGCTTACGGTCAGAAGTGGGGATGCTGGGCGACCCGAATCGCTCCCGTAACCTTAAATATTTCAGCCTATCCTTCCTTGAAGGATAAGAGTGCAACCGATAGTACACTTTTCAAAGCGTATGAAGGTGAAAAAGAATATATCGGCATTACAACAGAATCGCATTATTATATAATTGAAGAGGGAAGCTCCTTCAACGTTAATGCGTATATCTTCGATGACGAAATGAGAAGGACTCTTATTACAAATACAGAAGGCTTTGAGTTCTCGGCTTACGAAGAGGGTATTGTATCCTTTAACGGTATGACGGGTAATGCTGTTAAAACGGGAAAAACCGTTGTTGCGGCTACATATGACAAATATTACGTAACCTTTACCGTTGAAGTAAGAGAAAAGGGAAGCGATACGGTATCTTCCGGTGCCTATAGCTTTGAAGCTTGGAGTGATGTTATAAACGTAAAGGCCGGCTCGGATCATCAGAGTGCAATAAGAGGTATTCTGACTACCTGCGGCGGTCTTATAGGAGAAGCTTATAACGATACTACAGCCGACAAAGTAATCTTTACTCAATATGAGTATCCGGTAATTTATTCAGGTTACGATCCTAATATCATACATATAGATATGCAGGGAAATATAACTCCCTTGAGCTTTGGTTCTACAGAGGTTACCGTGACTGTATCCGGTCAAAAGAGCTTTAAGGTTACTGTGAACGTGATTTCCTGAAACGCTTTATAGTAACTTCCTAAAATATATTTAACCTGAACAAAACGCCTTTTAGAAGGCGTTTTGTTATTTAATTTATAGGAAATTGTTCCACTTCGGGTACTGAAGAAAGAAGCTTATGTAAGGTTCACGCCCGATCATAGGTGCGCCCGGCGGCGCTTTTTAATATAATAAGAATCCCCCGTAATTCTCATTACGGGGGATCAGTTTCTTTATTTTTATTTAACGCTCGATTTATTCCTCAGCATTCTTCTTAGCTTCTTCAATAACCTTCTGTGCTACTGCTGCGGGAACCTCTTCGTATCTTACGAAGTTGAAAGCAAATCTGCCCTTACCCTGAGAAAGAGCACGGAGAGCTATTGTATAATCAACCATTTCGGAAGCGGGAACTTCAGCTTCAAGAACCTGGTAGCCCTTCTTGTCAGCAGAAGCTTCCATACCCATTACTCTACCGCGGCGCTTATTAACGTCACCGATAACGTCACCGAGCTGATTGTCGGGAATGATAACGGTAAGAGCACCAACAGGCTCAAGAAGTATGGGGTTAGCCTTGGGAAGACCTTCCTTATATGCAAGAGAAGCAGCAAGCTTGAATGCCATTTCGGAGGAGTCAACGTCATGGTAAGAACCGTCGTAAAGGTTAGCTGCAAGGTTAACTACGGGATAGCCGGCAAGAACACCCTTCTGCATTGCCTCTAAAAGACCCTTTTCAACTGCAGGGAAGTATCCCTTCGGAACTGCACCGCCTACTACAGATTCTGTAAATGTAAGGCCTTCTGCTTCGCCGGGTCCGAATTCGATCTTAACGTGACCGTACTGACCGTGACCGCCGGACTGCTTCTTATGCTTACCTTCAACCTGAACCTTCTTCTTGATGGTTTCGCGGTATGCTATTCTGGGAGCACTGAGCTCAACCTCAACGTTATATCTGGTCTTGAGCTTGGAGGTAACAACGTCAAGATGCATATCGCCGATACCGGAGAGAACGAGCTGCTTGGTTTCTGCATTATTTTCGAATTTAAGAGTTCTGTCCTCTTCAAGGAGCTTGGAAATACCGGAAGCGATCTTATCTTCATCACCCTTACCCTTGGGAGATACAGCCATAGCCATATAAGGTGTGGGATAACTTACCTTCTTGAAGAACCAGTTAGCTGAACCGGAAGTAAGTGTGTCGCTGGTGTTTGTATTAACGAGCTTCGGGATCATACCCATATCGCCGCAAGCGAGACTGTCAACCTCGGTCTGCTTCTTACCGATCATGGTATAGAAGTGTGCGAATTTTTCATTGCCGCCGCGGTTAACGTTACGGAGTGTCATTGTGTTGTTGAGCTCACCTGTCATAACCTTAAAGAATGACATCTTACCTACGAAGGGATCGGCAACGGTCTTATATACAAATACTGTAGTTTCCTTGGTATCAGCGATGGGAAGATCCTTTTCTTCATCGCCGTCATAAATCTTTTCAACCTTCTTCGCTGTATGGCGGGGATAGGATTCATGCATGATATTGAGAAGAGCCTCAATACTCCAGAGCTTTGTTGCAGAACCGCAGATAACGGGACATACGGTACCATCGATCATTCCCTGATGTACGCCTTCTACACATTCCTCAAAGCTTATGGTCTCACCGGAGAAGTATTTTTCCATGAGCTCGTCGCTTGTTGCAGCGATGGATTCAAGGAACATATCCTTATACTTATCAGCTGCTGCCTGGAACTCTGCGGGAATCTGACCCTCTGTGTGAGCACCGGTATTCTTGTCATATACGAATACAACGTCATCAAGGAGGTTAAGGAAGCCCTTGATCTGATCGTCCGAACCTCTCATCGGGAGAAGAAGAGGACAAATAATATTACCGAACTTTTCGCGCAGTTCGTCAAAGAGCTTTGTGAATCTTGCTTCGGGATCGTCGAACTTATTGATAAAGATTGCCTTCGGGATCTTGAACTCGTCTGCCAATTCCCATGCTATCTCTGCACCTACCTCAACACCGTTACGTGCGTCAATGGTGATAACTGCTGCATCGGCAACACGCAGAGCCTGATGCACTTCACCTGCGAAGTCGAGGAAGCCGGGGGTGTCTATAATATTGATCTTGGAATCCTCCCATGCAATGGGGGATGTTGTTGAGGAAATAGAAAAGCCTCTCTTGATCTCCTCGGGATCATAGTCACATACTGTGTTTTTGTCTGCGGTATTACCAAGTCTGTCGGTTGCCTTGGTCATGTAAAGCATAGCCTCAACCATAGAAGTTTTACCGCTTCCGCCGTGGCCCAAGAGCGCAACGTTACGGATCTGTTTTGTGGTGTACTTTGTCATTTGTATATACTCCTTATATTTAATTACACATTTATTATTAAATTATGCATACATCTATTATATATTATAAATGAATAAATTGCAATAGGAATATTAACGATTTGTGACCTTGGTGTGGTAAAAAATTAGCAGGGAAATTTGTACTATTTGTACAAAATCCCCTGCATAGAGTTGTGCTTTGACAGATATTTGTCTATTTCGTTCATAACAACGAATTTTTTCTTCGACCATTGCGGTGCTATAAGAGTATTCTTTTGCCCGTCTCCTGTAATTCTTCCTATACATATATCGGGGGGCAGAAGCTCCAATTGTTTACAGGTCACCTCAACGTATTCCCCGAGGCTGAGAAGCTCAAATCCGCCGTTTTTATATTCTTGGGCTATAGGAGTTCCTTCCTCTATGTACAGCATATGTATTTTCAACATAAAGGGATGGAGTCTTGCTATCTCACGGGCGGTATCAAGCATCATTTCTTCTGTTTCGCCGGGAAGGGAATTGATAATATGGATACACACGTTTAATTCCTTCAGCTTTTCATATGCTTCAAGGAATTTTTCATAGCTGTGACCGCGGTTTATAAGCGAGGCTGTCTTATCATGAATTGTCTGTAATCCCAATTCAAGGATAAGAAAGGTCCTTTCGTTCAGTTCTTTTAAATACTCAAGACACTCATCATCTATGGCATCTGCTCTTGTGGCTATATCAAGTCCGATAGCTTCGGGTAATGCGAGCGCCTTCTCGTATATTTCCTTCAAGCGTTCTATCGGTGCATATGTATTTGTATAATCCTGGAAATAAGGGAGCCGGAGCGCGCCGTGCCATTTTGAAGAAAGCTTTTCGCTTTGGGTGAGATATTGAGTTTCAAAATCAAGTCCGCGCATATCGGAATTACGGTGTGGGAGAGTACAGTAGGTACAACCTCCCTTTCCGCACTTGCCGTCGATATTAGGGCAGGTAAAGCCTGCATCTATAGGTATCTTAACACATTTTGAGCCAAAACGCTTACGCATCATATAGTCAAAGGTGTAGTACCGTTTGTTGGTATCCGAAAAAGAAAAAGGATTTGTCATGATTCTTCCTATAAAACAAGGCTGTCAGCGACAGCCTTGTTCTTTATTCTTTACTTAAATTTTTGCCGCACTGTCGGGATCCAGGTAGAGGGTTGCATCGTCATGTAAACGCATAACGGTTGCAGGACACTTTTCGCTGATCTCATCCGAGGTACAGGTAGTATAAACCGCGTCAGCCTTTGTGGGAGCGGGAACAGAGCAGATAAGCTTCTTTGCCTTCATAAATACGGGGATCGTGAGGGAAAGAGCATGGGTGGGAACGAGATCGAGGGAAGCAAAGCATCCGTCGTTTACCTGCTGCTGACGGCAGATGGGGTCAAGCTCGACTATCTTAACAAGCTTTTTGTCATTGAAATCTGCAACGGGCGGATCGTTGAAGGCGATATGTCCGTTTTCACCGATACCCATCATGATCATATCAATGGGATGCGCTTCAAGAAGCTCTGTATATCTCTTGCAGGTAGCTTCGGGATCACAAGCATCGGGAGCAAGGTAGTTCACACTCTTGAAGGGAACAAGATCGAAGATAGCTCTTGCAAGGAAGTTGCCGAAGCCCTGGGGTGCATCCTTTGCAAGTCCGATATATTCGTCCATATGGAAAGCATTGATCTTATTCCATTCGATGCCCTCTGTGGCTACAAGCGCCGCGAGAGTTTCGTTCTGAGAGGGGGCAGCCGCAAAGATGATATTAAGCTCATCCTTTTCAGCCTGCAATTTCTTGATTTCGGCTGCGGCATCAGCTGCTGCAACCTTACCCATGGACAGTCTTGAGTCCATGATCTTAACTGTAAGTTTATCTTTCTTGAATTCTCTTGTAATCATTTTTAGTCCTCGTATGTATGTCCCTGAACTGTATAGAATGCCATATTTGCCTGACGTGTATCAAGACGACCGAATACTGCAAATATTGGAAGGTCACTGTTAAGCACCATCGCGTACTGACCGAAGGGGATCTGATAACCCTCTTCACCCACAGGTCTGTCAAGACGGTTACACTTAACGCGCTTGCCGTCAACCTTGATGGTAATATTTTCAACGGGATCACGATCCTCGAAAAGAAGAGTCATTTTAACAGTAGCAACATCTTCGTTGAGGTTGAGTATCATAAGAGACTCATGAGCCTCAATTTCTGTTCCGTCCTTCGGGGGTAATTCACCGTCTGCGAATACCCAATTCTTTTTACCCATTGCCATATCCGTCACCTCTTACCAACGAGGAGTACGCTCTTTTGCTTCAAGCAAAGCAACCTTAAGAGCTTCCTTAACCTTGGGATTCTGTTCGTCATCGATAAAGTGCTGGATAGCATCAAATTCTTTTCTTGTAGCAAGCTGAGCGAGACCTCTTGCAGCAGCGTGTCTTACGATGTCGGTCTCGTCAAGCTTGAAGCAGTCGAGAAGAGTTTCAAGACATTCCTTGATTCTTACTCTACCGAGAGCATCATATGCCTTTGCGCGGTTAACGTGGTTGTTGTCTCTTGTTGCCATCTTGATAAGTTTTCCGGCATTTCTGTCTTCAACCCACTTTTCAATTTTTTCTTCTACGGTCTTTTTAAAGAAAAACATCAGTTTTTCCTCCTTGTATGTAATTTTTATTATATTCCAATTTATATTATAGCTTTTATATATGGCTAAATTATGAATAGCGCAAAAAAGATATAAAATTTATTGATTTCAGCGAATAAAATCGGTTCTTACCTTTTTCTCGGCTACAGGCTGTTCGACACCTGCCTTTTTGCCTGCTTCTATAGATTTAAGGAGCCATGCCATATTCTGAGCAAGATTTCTCATGGTCTGCATACCCTCTTCATCCTTTACGGCATCACCCGGCTTTGAGGAATGAACCATATTCCAATATGTTGAGGGAACGATGGGCATATTGTTTATTGTAAAATATTTGCTTATCTGATCAAGTGCCGCGCTTGAACCACCGCGTCTTAACACAGCAACAGCCGCCGCAGGCTTAAATGCGAAGTTTCTTCCGCCGGAATAGAATGCACGGTCAAGTGCCGCGGTCAGGTTACCGCTCGCTGCCGCGTAATGGACGGGTGAGCCGAAAATGAATCCGTCGCATTCTGCGGCTTTCTCGGAAAGGGTGTTGACAGAATCCTTATCAAAGGCGCATTTGCCGAGTTTTGAGCAAGCCTTACAGCCTCTGCAGCCGCCGTCAACAGATGAACCGAGCCAGAATATTTCGGTCTCAATACCTCTTTTGTTAAGCTCTTCAGAAAGATATTCAAGTACAGTATATGTGCTTCCTTTTTCCTTTCCGCTTGAATTTATAAGTAAAACTTTCATTAATTATCACCTCAAGATATATTATAATACCGAAAAAAAGAAATTACAATATAAATCTAAAAAAACTCTTGCAATTCTTAAACTAATGTGCTATAATACCAAAGTAAATGTGCCGGAATGATGGAATTGGCAGACGTGCCGGACTCAAAATCCGGTGGTAGCGATACCGTGCGGGTTCGACCCCCGCTTCCGGCACCATGAAAAAAGTCACTTTTGTCTTCCGACAAAGGTGACTTTTTTCAATGATATCCGTTCCTTGCGGAACGGGTGATATATCTTCGATATGATATCGTACTTCGTGCGATGATATATGCCTTCGGCATATGAAGGAACGGATATTATATCATGCTTGCGAAGCAAGTATATCATACGGCAACGCCGTATATCATATCGCATCAGCGATATATCATTAAAAAGCGCAGCATCTTATGGTATAATCTTGACGAAAGAAGGTGCATTTATGTCAGAAAACAAATTGCTTGATCTATCTTTTGAATTTGCCGTTGCTATTGTTAATCTTGTTGATGGGGTAACTGCGCCAAAAAGTTCCTACATGACCGACCGGCTTGCAAGAGCAGGCACATCCGTTGGTGCAAATATCCACGAAGCTCAGTATGCACAGAGCCAGAAAGACTTTGTAGCAAAATTGGAAATTGCATTGAAAGAATCTAACGAAACTAGTTGTTGGTTGAAATTGATGTATGAAACTAAAAGAATAGATATTGCCACATATCAATATGCCGAGTAACTTTGTGGCAACATTCGCAGATTATTAATCGCTTCCTGCCGCACAGCAAAGGAGAGCACGAAATGAACTTCTTAACAAAACTGTTTAAGAAGAAACCCGTGGTAAAAATACCGCCCTCGGCAGTCAAAACGGTTGTCGGGGGCGATTTTTGTATTCGGTTGAATAATTCATAGTTTTGTGGTATAATCAGTTCGATAAATAAGAGTTTGTAGGTGAGATAATGATTGTTTTAATTACCGGAGCATCGCATACAGGCAAAACTGTACTTGCTCAAAAACTGCTTGAAAAATATAAATACCCCTATCTTTCAATAGACCATCTAAAAATGGGTTTAATTCGTAGCGGCAACACAGAACTTACCCCTATGGATGATAATGAATTAACCGAATAC
>SVQZ01000024.1 GCA_015065105.1 Oscillospiraceae bacterium
TATGACTTGCATCATTCTTACATGTGTAAACGTCATAACCGTCTTCGGTGCAGGTAGCATCCTTGTGCTCGGTTACTTCGTATGCGTGGCCTGTTGCATCAACAACTTCCTGTGCTACAAGAACCTCACCGCATCTGTCACAGTGTGAGCCTTCGGTAAGACCTGTTTCTTCACACTTGGGAGCTACTGCCTCGTCGATCACTACATCGTGATCAAGAGCATCAACGGTAACTGTTTCACGTTCAAGCTCATCACCGCATACTGTACACTTAACAACGAGATCGTAAGAACCGTTTTCGGTGCAGGTGGGTTCTACATTGTTTTCAACAACTGCTTCGCCCTCGGTATGACCGGTTGCTGTAAGTTCGGTTGTGTAGGTATGACTTGCATCATTCTTACATGTGTAAACGTCATAACCGTCTTCGGTGCAGGTAGCATCCTTGTGCTCGGTTACTTCGTATGCGTGGCCTGTTGCATCAACAACTTCCTGTGCTACAAGAACCTCGCCGCATCTGTCACAGTGTGAGCCTTCGGTAAGACCTGTTTCTTCACACTTGGGAGCTACTGCCTCGTCGATCACTACATCGTGATCAAGAGCATCAACGGTAACTGTTTCACGATCAAGCTCATCACCGCATACTGTACACTTAACAACGAGATCGTAAGAACCGTTTTCGGTACAGGTAGGCTCTACGTTGTTTTCAACAACTGCTTCGCCTTCAACGTGGCCGTTTGCTTCTACCTCTTCTGTATAAGTATGTCCGCAGAAATCATTCTGACATGTATAGGTTCTTTCACCTACATCGGTACATGTGGGAGCCTTGGTTATCTCAGAGGTATAGTTATGAGTGTAAACAGTAAATACAACGGTGGTTTCGTTTCCTGCAAGATCCTTTGCGGTTCTTGTGTAAACTCTGCCGTTTGCATTACCGGTATATGTGTAAGCATTATCGCCTCTGAGAACATTACTATCGGACTCGGTATAAAGTCCTGCAAGATAAGTCTCTTCAATGCTGAAGCTTACAGAACCGCCGCAATATTTGCCGCCGTCAGCAACACCGTTAAATACGGGAGCGGTACGGTCAACGGTAATTGTGCTGCCTGTGGAAACAGAAGCGCTGTTACCGTCATTATCAACTGCGGAAGCTGTTATGGTGTAAACACCCTCCTTGTCGAGAGTAGGTCTGTTTGCATCATCATAAATGCCTTCTTCAACTACGTTGCCCTCGGCATCTTTAATAATATAGGTAATTTCCTTAACACCTGTTTCGTTGTCGGAAGCGCCAATGATAACCTCGATCACATTATCGTTCATGTAGTCGGGATTATAGTCATTAACATTTTCCTCAGCGGAGGTGGTAAGAGTAACTGTAGGAGCAGTATCGTCATCAACAACAGTTACGGTATATGTTGTTTCGTTGCCTGCCTTGTCGGTTGCAACTACTGTATAGGTCTTATTACCGTCCTCGGTCTTGGGGAGAGTAATATTTCCGTTTTCGTCAAGCTCTGCCGCTTCACCGTTCACGGTAACAGCGTCAAGATACTTGTCACTTACGTTAACAACTACATCGCTGTAATCGTCAACAACTGTGGGAGCAATAACGGGAGCAACGGTATCAATAATGATAAGGTCGCTTGTTACTACGGTCTCGTTACCTACCTTATCGGTTACGGTAGCGGTAACTGTGTATTCACCGTCCTTGGTAAGAACTACACCGGACTCTTCATCATAAACAGTGCTTTCGCCTGCAATGCCGTCCTTGGTAACTACATAGGTTACGGTGTCAACACCGGATTCGTTATCTACTGCATTGATCTCAACCTTGACTCCGTCCTTATCGTAGTCAACTACGGTGTCGGTAACATCATTGTCAGCCTCGGTGAGAGTTACTGTAGGATCAACGTTATCCACAAGCTGCGGGATCTCTTCGGTTTCAAAGTACTCGCATCTTGAGCAGTCGCTGCGTTTTTCACCGGCTTCAAAATATGTTGCTTCCTTGGTAACATACCATTCGCCCATATCGTGGTCGAGAGCGTCAACTACTTCCTGTTCAGTAAGGATCTCTTCACATACGGAGCACTTAACTCCTGCGGTGAGACCTGTTTCGGTACAGGTAGGTTCAACTGCGGGGATCTCAACCTCGGTATGACCGGTTGAAGCGATCTCTTCAAAGGTTGTGTAATCACATACTGTACAGTATTCGTATGCAGTATGACCTGCTTCTGTACATGTGGGAGCCTTTTCCTCAACCTCAACGATCGTATGACCGGGAGCCTCTACCTCTTCGGTATAGGTATGACTTGCGTCATTGAGACAGGTATAGGTGATCACGCCGGGCTCGGTACATGTAGGATCGGTGGTCTGAACGCCCTCGTCCCAAGCATGATCGATAGGCGCGATCTCTTCGCTTGAATATTCGCCGCATCCGTTGAGACAGTCGGTTCTCATTTCACCAACACCTTCACAGGTAGGATCAACTGCGACATACCATTCGCCGCTGAAATCATGATCTGTTGCAGGAATAATTACGTCGTAACCAACCTCGATCTCAAGACCGCAACGGTTACATTCAATAACGTAATCATAATGACCGTCTTCGGTACAGGTAGCATCAACTACATTGAATTTGATCATTTCGCCGGGATCGTGGGGCTGTGCAGTACCGGGGATAGCCTTCTCTATCTTATCCTGACAGTTGGTACATTCGTAAACACCGATAACGTCTTCTTCACAGTCAACTATAGGATGCTGACCGATAAGAACGTAATTGTGATCCTTTGCGGGGATTACTCGTTCTTCATAGTATTCACATCCGTCTCTTACACAAGGCTTACGCTCGATACCGGTCTCGGTACAGGTAGCATCCTTGTAAATACCCCATTCGCCCATGTCGTGGTCAAGTGCAGGTATTTCAGAATAATTTGTGTAATCACATCTTGAACAGCTTTCGTAAGGCTCCCATCCGGGTTCGGTACAAGTGGGATCCTGATAATCATGATATACGTAATCATGATCAAGAGCTTCAACTACTCTTGTTTCGTAGTAATCACACTTGGAGCAATCACAGCGCTCAAGACCATCTTCGGTACAGGTAGCCTCGGTTACAGTGTACCATTCGCCAAGGTCGTGACCTTCCTTGGAAACGGTATCATCGGTATGGCTGTCACCGCAACGGCTACAGGTATAGGTGGTATAACCGTCAGCCGTACAGGTAGGAGGTGTTACAACTGCTTCGTAATCGTGATCAAGAGCTTCGACTTCTTCGGTATAAGTCTCGCCGCAACGATTACATGTATAGGTCTTTTCACCTTTATCTGTACAGGTAGGATCGGTTGTAACCTCACCCTCATTCCAATCATGGTCAAGCGCGGAGGTCTCATTGTCGGTATAGCTGTAACCGCAACGTGTACAGGTATGAGTAGTATAACCGTCATCTGTACAGGTAGGATCTGTTACAACCGCTTCATAGTCATGATCAAGAGCAGAAAGCTCATTTGTTTCTGTATAATCACATCTTGAGCAGGTACTGGTCTCCTCACCGGGAGTTGTACAACCGGGCTCGACGGTAGTTACGAAATCACTCATGTCATGACCGAGAGCGCCTTCGCCTTCTACAACATAAGTGTCACCGCAGTTTGTACAAGTATAGGTGGTATAACCGTCATCGGTACAGGTAGCATCGGTAACCTCTGCTTCGTAATTATGATCGGTAGCGGTAAGTACATTTGTTTCGTAAGCATCACATCTTGTACAGTCGCGTCTTTCAAGACCGTTTTCTGTACATGTGGGAGCTGTTACGGTTTCCCAAGCACCCCAGTCATGGCCGAGAGCATTGGTATAGTTATCTACATAACTATCATCGCCGCGCTTACAGGTATAGGTTGTATAACCCTGATCTGTACAGGTAGGATCTGTTACAACTACATCGTAATCATGCTGAAGTGCTTCGATGGTATGATATGTTCTGTTGGTTTGCGTACCGCAGACTGTACAGTAGGTTGCCATTTCATAGCTGCCGGGAGTTGTACAGGTTGCAGCAACGTATTTTTCCTGAACGGGCGTGCCGTCCTTATGACCGTTTGCGTTCTTGTTATCACCTACGTAGGTGTCACCGCAACGCTCACATTTATAGGTTGTATATCCTTCTGCCGTACAGGTAGGAGGAGTTACGGTTGCCTTATAATCGTGACCAAGAGCATCGATCACCTCGGTCTCGGTATAATTATGATTTGCGTGTCCGGGAGCCGTATGGTCACAAACGCGGGTTATAAGACCCGGTTCGGTACAGGTTGCTGCCTTAATGGTTTCTGTAAAATTACAGTATTCATAGTCAGCATAGAAGGTAACGTCCTGACCGAAGGTACATACTGCGTTATTAAAGTTGTTTGCGGTAAGAGAGAATATTTTCGTGCTCTTACCGGGATCTCCCGTCCATACGGAATAGCTGCCTGCAAATACTGCGCCATCCTTTACGGGAGTGGGGAGCGTATCGGGAGCCATCTCATTTGCGTAGTAAGCACCGGAGCCTATCTGATAGGTCTTGGATTCCTGACCGTTGAAGGTACCGCCGTTATGATCAAAGGTAACGTTAAGCTTACCTTCTCTCCAGCGAGCAACGAAATGAACGTGCTCGTTTACAAATGATGCAGGCATAATGGTCTGCGTACCTGCGTCATTTCCGTTTCCGGTATAATATTGGCTGGAGTAATCGGTATAATCAAAATATCCGTCTCCGTCAAAATCGGGGAAATAACCCTCGCCCACAGTCTTTTGATTTGCAAGGTCTTCCTTGCCCTTCATATTCATTGCTGTAAGCTTTGTGTCACCGGAATCAAATACGTCGTCACCATCATCGATATAAACGTCATAACCAAGGAATATGTGGTCGGGTCTGCTTATGAGATTAAAGGATGAGTAGATAATGTTCCAGTTAGCATGATTGTATTCGCCGAAATTGTCAGCATTGGGATCAATCGGAACTAATTGTGTTCCTGTTGCATCAATTTTATAGTTATCTCTATAATAATAAGGAGCCTGCATGGTCCACATGTGAGCATAATAGAGATACGGATGTGTTACCTCATACACTCCGCCCTGTCCAGCGGGTTGACCGAGATTCCACTTATCATCCAAACCACCTGTATTCTCTATCCAAGGATCATGGAGATGTACACCGTTTCCGTTAACGTATTCAGCATAGTCATGGATATGACCGCCGTTCTGATGGAACTGGAATACTGTTACATCATCGGGAGGAGTATCATTCTGCTCAATAGACCAACGAGCATAGAGAGCAAGAGGTGTTTCGGGAACGATGGAGTCCTCGGTATAGAGGGTACCGCCGTGCTCCTGATCGTACCAGCCTTCAAGAACATAACCGTCTCTTGTGAGAGCGGGAAGCTCACCGAAGGTCTCGCCTGCGTTGTAGGAAGCAACGGAGGAATTGCCTGTGCCGTCGTTATCGTAGAAGGTGATATCAACGGGGGTAGCCGCTTCTTCCCATATTGCGGTCATGGTAGCACCGGAATAAAGTCCGTAAGGCTCTGTAGCCCAGTTATTCTCTGTCAAACCAAATTGACCGTTATTATAATCAAAGTACTGAAATACATAACCATCTCTTGTGGGATAGGGGAACGTACCGCCCATTGCATCGTAATAGGTTTGACCGTAGCTGATCTTAATGGTCTTGGTAGTCTTACCGTCGGAGAAGGTACCTCCGCCTGCATTAAGTACAAGATCATAAACCTCGTTTCCATATACAGCATAAAGGGTCATATTTGCACCTGCTGTAAAGGAGGTTGCGCCCGTGGTTGCAGTATTGCTTGTAGACCAGCCTACAAAGCTCTTACCTGCAGGAGGTGTAGGAACAACATTTGCTGCCGTATTAAATGTTGTTGTGTTAGAAGTTGTAGAATATTCTACAGTTTGTGTAGTAGCAGAACCTGCAGTGCCGCCGTTTGCATTGTAGGTAACAGTAAATCTCTTTGCGTTATAGGAATAACACTGAGAGGGGCTGTTTCTTGTACATCTGTAGATCTGGAAGCCGGAGCCTGAGTTGACCCAAGCACCGAAGCTGTGATTATTTGTATCAACAGCGATTTCCTTTGTCTCTTTTGTCGAACATCTTGAACAAGAACGTGTCTGAACACCCTTAGCTACACAGGTAGGTGCAGTGGTAGTTGACCAAGAACCCCAGTTGTGTCCTAAAGCCGCTATAGTACTTGTGGTTGTTGATCCACATTTCGTACATGTACCTTTCTGCGAACCTGCAGTTGTACAAGTTGCCGAAGTGATTGTGGACCAGGAATAACTATGTGAGCATTCTTCCCACTGGGGAACAATGGTGAAACTTCCGCCATTAGTATAAGCAGCTACAACACCCTGCCCGGGAAGATCACTGGTACTCAAACCAACACCGGCAAAACTATACCAACCGCCTTGTTCATAACCCGGTCTGTAGAGATTTGTCAAAATTTCTTTCATAATTTCGCCTACAGAGTATCCAGGAACACCAGCAAGACCAAAGGTAACAAGTGTACCGGAATCTGTATAAAGTTCAGCTGACAAATTGTTCAAAGTAGCATTCTGATTCTTTGTGCCGAAAACCTTAATAACGAAATTTCCATAATACTTCGAAGTAATAGGACTCGGCGTAAAATCACTCTTAACGCTTATGTTTGTTGCTGCCGATGAATTTTTATTCGGCAAATAATAAACATCACTTTCGCTGGTCGTTATAGTATATGTTGCTATATGAGTTGAATAAGCCTCTAAAGCCGCACTCGAAGTAATCCCCGTCATGGGAATAATTCCAACAAGCATCATCAATACCATAAGCATTGATAACACTCTTTTAATGTTTTTCATGTTTTTCTCCTTTCATGAAATGTTATTTGTTTTTTCGAATCGCGTTCATCAATTCTGCAGATATTGATGACAAGCAATTCTGAATCGGAAGAGAGGAAACCAAATACAGAATTCATATTTCTTTGAATTGCGCAGTTCAAAGGAAAGCTCCGTTATTTGTTTTTCCTTTTTCCAATGGTTGGATATCTCTTGAAATTAATCGGAAAGCAAGGCGAGAGAGACCGCCTTGGGGTATGCCTTCAGAGACATCCTTACGTTTCGGCGTTCTCCGATATCGTCCATATAATGAGTTTAAAAACAAGATACGAAATCAAGCTGTTATTAACGGCATCAAACCGCCTGATTCTATATCAAAAATTTCTATTCCTCATTCTGTTCGGCTGTGCGAACAGAAGCGGAACCCATATCCGTCCGTTTGTCGGCAAAGGCGTTTGCCACACGGATAGGTATTGAGCCCTCTTGCGGCAAACAGAACCTTGCATCAAATAACGTGGTTAAAGTATATAAACAAACAAATTTCATTACATATCGCATCAGAAAAGGCAGTCACCTCATCCACCGCCGAAGCGCTCCCCCTTTCCTTTTATGGGAAGGTAAAGGCTCATAACCATAGTCTGATAAAGATATTAAATAAAATCGATCCGTTTATAAATCCTTGAAACAACATTATATTCCGGGCGGATGTGGATTCCGCCCCTGCATTGGGTGATATGTTTCCGCGGACTTTCGGAGTGCCGAAATCGGCTTTGTGTATATGCACCGAAAAAAACGATTTTCGGTGCTTACCTATATCCATTTCGTAACGGCATAAAAATGGGTATAGTTACACGAGTATATTTTACCATAAAACGTTACGTTTTTCAAGGGGATTAAAGCAAAATTGTTGTTTTATACAAATTAAATATATATATTTATTATTTATATACAAATAAGAATATAAAACAAACGGTGCAAACAAATCGTTTACACCGTTAAAATGAGAAAAAATTCACTCAATTTTCAATGAAAGTTGATCATTGATTTTAATCAATTTAGCATGAAAAAAACCGTCACTTTTATGCTTTACGGGAAAAAGCGTAGCCATTTTTTCAAGAACAAAATCAGAATGAGTTGATAAGAATTTTTCAATAATATTATCATTTTCAAGCTTATTCAAGGTACAAGTTGAATAAACGAGGGTTCCTCCGGGCTTCAAATATTCGGCAGAGGAATTAAGTATTGCATATTGTATCTCGGGCAATTTCAGAACCGAAGCTTTTTCCTTATATCTCGTTTCCGGTTTTTTTGCCATAACACCAAGTCCGGAGCAAGGTACGTCGCAAAGAACCTTATCAGCTTTACCGATATACTCTGATAACGGCTCTTTTGAATCATGGGCACGGGTGGATATTATTGATATACCAAGTCTTTCCGCGCCTTTTTCAACGAGCCCGAGCTTGCTTTCATGGAGATCGAGAGAAAGGAGCTTTCCCTTATTATTCATAGCGATTGCAATTCCGAAGCTTTTACCGCCGGGGCAAGAACAGGTGTCTATGACAAAATCTCCGGGCAGTGCTCCTATAGCTTCAACAGTAAGCTGAGATGCTTCATCCTGTACAAAGGCGCCCTTTCCCAAAACATCCTCTATTTCGGCAAATGATACTCCGCAAAGGATATTTATACCGCATTCACTTTGTTCACAAGGCTGTGCTTCGATATTGTATTCAGCCAGTTTTTCAAGTGCCGCTTTCCTTGTGGTAACAAGAGTATTTACTCTGAGAGTCATATACGGCACACCGTTCATTCCTTCGAGTATTTCAATAGTTTTATCCTGACCGTACTGCTCCGTCCAAAGCTCTATTATCCATTCCGGAATGCTGTATTTCACAGAAAGAGTCGGCGGTATGATATCGGAGTGTGTTAGAATAAGACGGCGTAATACCGCATTAACAAACCCCTTCGCGCCCTTATGAAGATATTTTTTTGCAAGCTCAACGCCTTCGTTGACAGCAGCGTGGTCGGGAACTCTATCAAGAAATAATATCTGATAAGCGGACAAACGCAGAATACAAAGTATCTGCGGATCAAGCTTATCCAAGGGCTTATCGGAGCATTTCGAAAGATAGAAGTCAAGGGTCAAAAGCCTTTCTATCGTACCGTAAACCAGAACCGTGAAAAGTGAGCGCTCTGCTCCGAAAAGACCGTGTTTTTTTATTGCGGCGTCTATTTCAAGATTTGCAAATTTATTATCCTTTAAGCACCTTGAAAGTGATATATATGCCGCTTCTCTTGCGCTTATCAATCTCTTCTCCTGTTCACCATTGTAATAAGTCTTAAAAGGTTGCCTAAGGCAACGAGCAACGCGGCAATATATGTCAATGCCGCCGCTTTGAGAACCTTCTTGGTACCCTTTAATTCTTCATCCGAAAGGTATGCGCCTTCGAGTGCGGCAACAGCGCGCCTGCTCGCATTGAATTCAACGGGAAGGGTCACGAGCTGAAAAAGAACCACCGCAGAGAAAAGGGCTATTCCGATATAGGAAAGAAGCTCCATTGAAAGAACTATGCCCAATATTGCAAGCCATATGCCTGCCGTACTGCCGATATTCGCGACGGGCAGTACAGATCCGCGTATCTCCATCGGAGCATACTTTTCCGCATACTGAACCGCATGGCCCGCTTCGTGAGCGGCAACACCAACAGCGGCAACGCTTGTGCTTGAATATACAGAATCGGAAAGACGTACAACGTTTGCTTTGGGGTCGAAATGGTCTGTTAAGTTACCGCTTACTCTTTCAATTCTTACGTTGTAGAGACCGTTTTTATCAAGAATCTTTCTCGCGGCATCAAAGCCTGTCATTCCGTAACGATTTGTTACCTTTGAATATTTCTTATAAGTGGAATTTACGTTTGCGGATGCCCATGCCGCCAAAAGCATGGGGGGGATCACAAACAGTATATACCAATAGTCGATAAAAAACATAATAAATTACTCCTTCGTGCTTTTAAACACGTCACCAAGAGAAACTCTTCTTCCGTTTATAAAATCAGAGGAATTCATTCTTCCCTTTCCCTCGGGCAAAAGCCTCTTTAAAAGAATACTGCCATTTTTACAAGCGATTCGGATATTACCGCCATCAAGAGAAACAACCGTTCCGGGTTCAATATCATAGGTCTTATCCGAATACTCCGCATCAATAAATTTAACCATTTTTCCGTTCAAATATGCAAAGGAAAGAGGTATGGGAGAAAGCCCCCTTATTTTACAGCATAGACTGCAAGCATCATCGTTAAAGTCAAGAAGACAATCGGATTTTTCAATTTTCTTTGCATAATTTGAAAGGCTGTCATCCTGTTTTTGAGGTATAACACTTCCCTCTTCAAGCATTTTAAGAGTACGCACGAGCAACGAACCGCCGAGCTCAGCTAATCTGTCATGCATAGTTTCAAAATTATCATTTTCGGTTATTTCGGTTTCTTCCACAGTAAGAATATCTCCTGTATCAAGACCGTTATCCATCCTCATTATAGTTATACCGGTAACCTTTTCGCCGTCCATTATAGCACGCTGTATAGGAGCCGCACCGCGGTATTTGGGAAGGATCGAGCCGTGGACGTTTATACAGCCGTAACCGCCGAATTCGATAATATAGGGAGGCAAAAGCTTTCCGTATGCCGCAACGATGATAGCATCAGGCTTATATTCGTCAATGACCGGCTGTAATTCGCCGTTTTTCAGAGTTTCGGGCTGATATACGGGAATATTATTTTCAAGGGCAAACACCTTAACGGGGGGAGGTGTTAATTCATAGCCTCTGCCCTTCGGCTTATCAGGCTGGGTAACAACGCAAAGCACCTCATTATCAGACGCTGTCAGCGCTTTGAGAACGGTCTTGGCAAGATCGGGGGTGCCCATAAATATTAATTTCATATCTTCTCCTTATTCGTACAGTTCCTCAAGCTCTTCAGCTGTAAGCATTCTGTATGCCTTATCTGTATAAATAATACCGTCAAGATGGTCTATCTCATGGCAAAAGGCTCTCGCGCCAAGACCCGAGGCTGTTACGGTAAACTCCTCGCCGCTGCGGTTCATCGCCTTAACGGTAACGGTTTCGGGACGTTTAACAAGACCCCATTTATCGGGCAAGGAAAGACAGCCCTCGACTTCATCCTGTTCACCCTCTGCGCTGATGATCTCGGGGTTTATAAGCTCGATTATATTTCCTTCTTCATAGCACACAAGGGCTATACGGCGCAGTACACCGACCTGCACCGCCGCAAGACCCGCACCGTTAGCCTTTATTAAGGTCTCGCGCATATCATCAAGAAGGGTGATGATACGGGGAGTTATTTCATCCACGGCTCTGCTTTTCTTACGGAGTCTTTCATCTTCTTCAGTTATTATATTAAGTATTGCCATTTCATACACTTCCTTTGTGTTTCTTATCATTTTATTGTATCATTGATTTTTAAAAAAAGCAATATATATTTTAAACATTACCCGTTTTGACATAATTTTCATTTGTTTAGGGGTATAATTTAATAAAAATCAGCTAAAGGAGGAGGACTTCTGGAACAAATTATATACGGCGATGTTCTATTCATTGTCAACTTTTCGATGGATTTTTTATCTCTTTACATAACCTCGCTGCTCCTTCACAGAAAAAGCGGAGCATGGGCAATGATATTTGCTTCGGGAATAGGTGCTTTGTATGGTGTAATAAGCATATTTAAAAGCGGCTTTCCTTTACTTTCGCTTATTATCAATATTGCCGTTGCGATGCTTATGTGCTATATAATATTCGGCTTCAGCTCAATTATTTCTCACATACGTAACACTATAGTTTATTATTCTGTAAGCTTTCTTTTGGGAGGAAGCATGACCGCCTTATATACGCTGATCAATAACGGTATTGCGGGAAGAAGCGTTATGATAAACGGCAGTACTCACACCATGTACAACGATATTCCCCTTTGGTGCTTTATTCTTTTAGCCCTATTATCGGTCATAATATCCTATATATGCGGATTCATCATTAAAAGAAAAGCGGCATCAAAAAAAGCCGTACTGAAGGTCACCTATAAAGGACAGAGCATCGAGCTTGACGGGTTATGTGATTCGGGAAATCTTTTATGTGAGCCTGCAGGGGGTCTGCGGGTGGCTGTGTGTTCATACGAAAAGCTTGAAGGAATATTGCCATTGGGAGTCCGTCCTCTCTTCAGGGATAACAAGGTAGGGCTTCTTGAGTTCTGTGACGTTGAATTTTCAAAAAGAGTAAGGATCATACCCGTATCACATATAGGAGGCAGGAGCGTTCTTATCGGGCTTATTCCGGATAAGGCCGAGGTCAACGGCGAGAGAAAGGAGCTTTGTATAGCCTGCACGACCGACACAAAAAGCTTCGGAGAAGCGGAATGCATCATTCCTGCCGAAATTTTATAATTTGGAGGTAAATATGATAAAGCTGTTCAACAGATTCATTAATCTTATAACAAAGAATACCACAGATATTTTCTACATAAACGGCCCTGATACTTTGCCGATGCCGCTTTCAGCCGAGGAGGAGGCGGAAATTGTCAAGAACAAGGACAGCGATCTGTCTTTACGCGCCGTTCTTGTAGAGCATAACTTAAGGCTTGTCGTTTATATCGCAAAGAAATTCGAAAATACCGGTATAGGTATTGAAGATCTTATATCTATCGGGACAATAGGACTCATCAAGGCGATAAACACCTTTAAGCCCGATAAAAATATAAAGCTTGCAACCTATGCTTCAAGATGTATAGAGAATGAAATACTTATGTATATACGTAAAAGCAGTAATCAACGAAGTGAAATGTCTATCGATGAGCCCCTTAACGTTGACTGGGACGGTAACGAGCTTCTTCTTTCGGATATACTCGGAGGGGATGAGGACAGCGTTTACCGTAATATTGAAAGCGAACAGGACAGACAGATAATACTGAATGCTGTTTCTCATTTGAACGAACGCGACAAGGAGATAATCTGTATGAGGTTTGCCCTTGGGGGCGGTAAGGAATTAACCCAAAAAGAGGTTGCGGACAGGATGGGTATATCTCAGTCCTATATTTCGAGGCTGGAGAAAAAAATCATATCCAAGCTGAAAAGGGAGATCGCGTCAAAGGTGTAAATTATTTCTGAATAGAATTAAAGTCAAGGGCAGACCTTGACTTTATTTCTTTTAAATGATATAATATAATTTGTATTTTATTATATTATATTTCAGAGGATCTATGATTTGTTTATCTGTTGAAAGGTTAGGTCTTTCCTTCGGCGTTGATACTCTGCTTGAAAATATCTCTTTCAGTCTTAATGACGGTGATAAGCTCGGTATTGTAGGTGTCAACGGTGCAGGTAAATCGACCCTTTTCAAATTAATTACAGGTGAATATACTCCAACCGAGGGTAACGTTTACATAGACAAGAAAAAAAGATTAGGTATCCTCACACAGAACGCAACCGTATCCGGTGACAACACCCTTTACGAGGAGGTTCTCATTCAGGCATTTTCTCCCCTTATAAAGGCGGAAAAGGATCTTGAGGACCTTAAGTGCAGAATGGAAAATGATACCACTCTTGTTCAGGCATACGTTAATGCCGAGGAGGATTTTGCAAAAAACGGCGGCCACGAATACAAAAGCCGTGCCGCAGGTATGCTTACAAGCCTCGGATTCCCTCCCGAAATGCATTCTTCAAAGGTCTCTACCCTTAGCGGCGGTCAGAAAACAAGAGTTGCTTTGGCTTCACTTCTTCTTTGCGAGCCCGACATTCTGATGTTGGACGAGCCTACCAACCATCTTGATATCGATGCCCTTAACTGGCTTGAAGAATTTTTGATCTCTTATCCAAAGACCGTGCTTGTCATCTCCCATGACAGATATTTCCTTGACAGGATAACTACCCATATCCTTGATATCGAAAATAAGCGCGCAACGCTCTACGGGGGCAACTATACAGCCTTTACGGAGAAAAAGAAAAAGGACAGAGAGATACAGGAAAAGCATTATAAGAATCAGCAAAAAGAGATAAAGCGTATCGAAGAGTATATCGCACAGCAGAAGCGCTGGAACAGAGAGAAGAATATCATTGCCGCAGAAAGCCGTCAAAAACAGCTTGATAAAATGGAAAAGCTGGACCGGCCGAGTGCACCCCTTGATACCGTAAGGATATCCTTCAGTAAATCAAGCGAGGGAGCAAGCGAGGTATTGACTGTAAAGGACCTTTCAAAGTCATACGGGCAAAAGGCTCTCTTCGATTCTGTAAGCTTTACCGTAATGCGGCGCGACCATGCCTTTATAACAGGTCCGAACGGGTGCGGTAAATCAACTCTCATAAAGATACTTGCAAAAAAGCTCAGGGCTGATTCAGGCAGTATTTATTGGGGTATGAATACGGTGTATGCGTATTACGATCAGGAAAACCAGGAGCTTGATGAATCGAATACTGTCATCGACGAGCTCTGGAATGCATATCCCGATCTTACACAGACAGAGGTAAGAAACGCTCTTGCTCTATTCCTTTTCAAGGGCGAGGACGTCATCAAACCTGTTTCTGTTTTAAGCGGAGGAGAAAAAGCACGTCTTACTCTGGCGAAGCTGATGCTTTCGAGAATGAATGTTCTAATTCTTGACGAGCCCACGAACCATCTTGATATTTCAAGCCGTGAGGCGTTGGAGGATGCTTTACTGCAGTTCGACGGAACGATAATTGCGGTTTCCCATGACCGTTATTTTATCAAAAAGCTCGCAACAAGAATGCTTTGCTTCAATCTTGAAAAGCCTTGTTCTGTTTATGATTACAAAGGCAGCTTCAGCGATTTTGAAGCCTTTAAAAAGCGTTTTGAAAAGGGCGAAGCTGTTTTAGCAAAGGATAATACACCTTCTGCCTCAAAGCTTGATTTCATCAATGCAAAAAAACAGCAGTCCGAACTGCGCAAGCAAAAAAAGCAATATGAAAAAGCGCTTACCGACAGCGCAGTACTTGAAAAACAGCTTGAGGAGCTCGATGAACAGATCGAAGCCGCCTCAACAGACCATATCCTTCTTGCCGAGCTTTATGCCAAGAAGGAGGAATACGAAGAAAAGCTCTTTGAGGCTTATGAAATAATTGAAAACTACAAAGAATAAACGAGAAAGGAATTATTAAAATGAAAAAATTTTTACTTGTTCTCCTGGCTCTTGCACTTGTACTTACGATGACAGCTTGTAAAGACAAGGATTCAAAAAAGAAAAAGAAGAACTCCGAAAAGGAAACAAAGATCGAAGAAACAGTTGACGGTACAACCGAAGCTCAGACCAACGGCGAGGGTGAAGTGATCGAGCCCAACATAATAGTTGAAGATGGCGATGATACCGGAATTTCAGGTATAGTATATACTGACGAGACCGATGAAGAGGGTAATTATATCCCCCAGGAAACTCTCCCCGAGCAGCAGGTAATATCTGACGGCGGTAAGGAATCGGGTCTCTGGCCCGACGTTATCCCCGATGAGGTTCCCGTTTTTGACAGCTATACAGAAATGTACACGGCAACATATGAAGACTACGAGGACTGTGATTTCTGGTCGCTTACCTTTGATACCACCGAGGCAGATTACCTCAAGTGGATAGAAAAGGTTGAAGCAGAAGGCTATATTGCCGATGATAAGATCGTAGGCTATTACGGTAAGGGCGATATTCTTCTTGATATCTATCCCGAGGATGCAGGCGATATCTATTATCTTTCCATCGATATCTACCGCAACGATCCCGCTCCCGTTCCATCTCAGTTCCCCAAGTTTGAAACAGATTCCGTGATCTATTTCTTTGAGGAAGAGGACGAAAATACTCTTAAGGTATTATACGTTTGCGGAACTAATTTCGACAACGATGCTTCAAACTATACAGAAACACTTACAAGCAACGGCTTCACCGTAGCAGGCAACACAGCCACCCTTGTAAGCGGTTCGACAAGCTACAGCTGTACAATAGACTATCAGAACAAAGCTATCGTTTATACCTACTGATGTACAAAGAAACATTTATAAGCAATTCTCCGAAGGAAACCGAAGAAATTGCATCCGAGTTTGCAAAAAAACTGAAGAATAATGATTTTATTGCTATGTACGGTGATCTCGGTGCGGGCAAGACCTCTTTTACAAGGGGTCTTTGCTCATACCTTGTTCCGGGAGAATACGTATCAAGCCCCACCTATACCATTGTCAATGAATATCAAGGAGAGGATAACTGGGTCTGTCATTTTGATATGTACCGTATCTCAAGCGAGGACGATCTTTATTCTATAGGCTTTTACGATTATACCGACTGTATAATTATCTGCGAATGGTGTGAGAATATCGAATATTCCCTTCCCGATTCCTACTACAGGGTAACCGTAAACAAGACCGACTCGGAAGAAAAACGCATGATTACAATTGAGGAAGTCGTAAAATGAAGATCCTTGCAATAGATTCAACGGCAGTTGCGGCATCGGCTGCCATAATCGACGATAACAAAATACTTGCGGAGCTTACTGTAAATAACGGACATACTCACAGCGAAACGCTGTTACCTCTTGTTGAAAAGGCTCTTTACGCCGCATCTCTTGATATTGACAGCATCGATCTGTTTGCGGTAAGTGCAGGTCCCGGTTCATTTACCGGTGTAAGAATCGGTATTTCTCTTATAAAGGGGCTTTGCTTCAAAAAGAATAAGCCTATAGCGGGAGTATCGTCTCTTGAAGCATTATCCTATAATCTTAAGGGCTTTGAGGGGATAGCCTGTCCTGTAATGGATGCAAGAAGAAATCAGGTATATACCGCTATATTTCAGAACGGACAGCGTATGACCGACGATATGCTCATACCCGTAT
Source organism: Oscillospiraceae bacterium (assembly GCA_015065105.1). Taxonomy (GTDB): domain Bacteria; phylum Bacillota; class Clostridia; order Oscillospirales; family CAG-272; genus RGIG7300. The sequence goes on from SVQZ01000024.1 coordinate 16,718, forward strand.
CAGAGCTTGAAGATATGTTGAAGGAGTACAATACTCCGATACGTTTTACAGGTGACGGATACGATCTTGCACTTAACAGCATATCGTTACCTTACGTTACAGAAACTCCCGTAAGACTCCGTTTACAAAGCGCTGTAAGCGTTGCTCTTTGTGCAAAGAACAACTACGAACAAAATAAAAATATATTCACCGACAGCGAGGTACAGCCGATATATTTAAGAGCATCCCAGGCTGAACGTGAAAGAAATGAAAGGATAAAGGAAAATGGCTGAAAGAATTATTGCCGTTGCCTGTGATCAGGCGGCATACGAGCTTAAATTAGACGTATTAAAGCATCTTGATGAAAGGAAGATAAAATATATCGACTTTGGTACACATTCCACCGATTCGGTACATTATCCCGAATACGCTCATAAGGTTTGTGAAGCTATCCAGACCGGAGAATGCGAATTAGGCATTCTTATTTGCGGAACGGGAATCGGTATGTCCATGGCCGCAAATAAGCATAAGGGAATTCGTGCAGCCGTATGCTCAGATACCTTTTCTTCCGAAATGACAAGACGTCACAACGATGCAAACGTGCTCTGCTTCGGTGCAAGAGTTTTAGGCAAAGGAGTTGCACTTGAAATAGTTGACAAATTCCTTGATTCCCCCTTTGAAGGCGGACGTCACAAGACAAGAGTTGATATGTTCATGGCTCTTGAAAACGAATAAACAGGTTAATCCCGCAAGGGATTAGCCTTTATTACTGAGGTTACAATGAAGGATAAAGCAAAATTTTCTAATAAAGACGATTTCACCGAGGGTTCTATACCTAAAAAGCTTATAGGCTTTATGCTGCCTGTACTCGGTGCACTCATTTTACAGGCAATGTACGGAGCAGTTGATATGCTTATAGTCGGACGTTTTTCCGATGCAGAAGCGATCTCCGCTGTGGCAACAGGTACAAACATAATCAATCTTTTCAACTTTCTTATAACCGGTCTTACCATGGGTATGGCAGTGCTTATAGGTCAGTATATAGGTGAAAAGCGAAACGATAAGGTAGGTAAGACTATCGGCGGAGCCTTGGCTCTCTTTATATGCATGACCGTTGTTCTTACGGTATTCGTTGTATCCGCGGCCCCGCTTCTTGCAAAGCTAATGAGAGCACCTGCTCTCAACGGTACAGTTACATATGTAAGAATATGCGGTGCAGGATTGGTATTTATATTCTCATACAATATTTTAAGCGGTATTTTCAGAGGGATAGGCAATTCAAGACTTCCTTTAATGTTCGTTGCAATCGCCTGCGTTGTAAATATCATAGGGGACCTTATACTTGTTGCTATATTCGATATGGGTGTTTCGGGCGCGGCTATAGCAACGGTAGGAGCGCAGGCGGTAAGCGTTATTCTTTCCTTGATAATTATAAGAAAGATACCCCTTCCCTTTACATTTAAAATAAGTGACATCAAATTCTCGTCAAGAACGCTCCGTGTTCTTAAGATGGGAGCTCCTATTGCCACACAGGACGTATTGAGCAATCTTTCCTTCCTTGTAATCTGCGCTATCATTAACGATATCGGTCTTGCGGCGGGCTCGGGCTATGGCATAGCACAAAAGGTTCTTATGTTCATTATGCTTATACCAAGCTCTCTCATGCAGAGCATGGCGGCATTTGTTTCCCAGAACGTTGGTGCGAAAAAGCCGCAAAGAGCAAAAAAAGCAATGGCATTCGGCATGGCGGGCGGTGCATCTATCGGTATTCTTATTTCTGTATTCATTTTCTTCTACGGAAATCTTCCCGCTTCTCTTTTCTCGACCGAAGCAGAATACATCAAGGAGGCCGCAGCGTATCTGCGCGGCTTTGCTATCGATACTACCCTCACCTGCATCCTTTTCAGCTACATAGGCTATTTCAACGGATGCGGCAAAACGCTTTTTGTTATGTGCCAGGGTGTAGGTACGGCGCTTCTCGTAAGAATGCCGGCATCTATTATCATGAAAGCATTAACAAACGGAAACCTTACGTTTATAGGCATGGCGGTTCCGATATCAACGATTATAGGCATCATAACAAGCACGACCTACTTCTTGATCCTCAAAAACAAAGAGAAAAAAGTGTGAGTATAAACTCACACTTTTTTAATTCTTTTACCGTTACATTCAAAGCAAATATCCTTATTTAACTCGTATATATCACACTTTGCTTTTTTGGCAATATCCTTTTGATCTGGAGAATCCTTTGCACAAATCAAAATATCAGGGCCTGCTTTTTCGATAAGCTCAGACAGAGCACTGCCCGTTTCGCCATCGTATGAAAGCTTTATAAGATCGTATTTGTTTTCATCATATCTCATAAACTCAAAAATACGCTTATCATCCGCACCGCCGAGGAAGAGAAATGCTTTCTTATTACAAACTATTCTTGTTATAAGCGAAGCCTCGGGATCATCGACAGAAGCATAAACACGTATGCTCGTATCTCCCGCGCCAAAGGACAAGGAGCCTTCAACACAGTAGGGATCTATAGCAGCTTCGTCCAAAGCTTCCAAAAAGCCGTCATAAGCTTCATTTTCCGGAATATCAGCCGAGGTATAGATCTTATCAACGTCAGTATTTTTAAGAATATGAGAGCTTCCTTCAAGGATATCGGCGCTCATATCACCCATAATAAGAGCATCAACAAGCTCGACCTTTTCCGATTTTAAATACTTGGTTACAGCTTTTGCATCATTTATTGATACGTTTATTAAAACAGCTCTTGACAAGCTTGTAAGTGCCGCCGAATCATTTTCAAAGAATTTGATATGCACATCCGGCTCTTCCTTACAGGATATAAGATTTAAAAGAAGTATAAATACAAGAAAACACAGTAATATTGCTTTAAAATTTTTACTCATCGGTCGCTTTTGAATACTATCCGTCCATCCTCTACAGATGAAATGACGGAATCCCCTTCCTTTATAATGCCTTCAAGCATGGCATTGGAAAATTCGTCCTCAACGCTTCTTTGTATCTCACGGCGGATAGGTCTCGCTCCGTAAACCGGATCAAAGCCCTTTTTCGCCACAAGCTCGATCACGTCATCTCCGAAAACTATATTTATGCCAAGCTTATTGATTCTCTTTTCAAGTGAGGAAAGCATTAAAGCGGTAATTTCTTTGATTTCGGGTTCGGTGAGCTTTTTAAATACGATTATCTCATCGATACGGTTAAGAAATTCGGGACGAAATGTAGATTTCAAGCTCTCCATAACTCTTTGAGATGCTTTTGCTTCATCATCAGCATCGCTATGATCTCCGAAGCCTAAAACCGAGCTCTTTGAGGTGATCGCACTTGCTCCGACGTTTGAAGTCATGATAATAATGGTATTCTTAAAATCTACTCTTCTGCCTTGAGAATCGCTGAGTACTCCGTCATCAAGTATCTGAAGAAGAATATTGAATACATCGGGATGTGCCTTTTCTATCTCATCAAAAAGTATAACCGAATAGGGCTTACGGCGTACCTTTTCGGTAAGCTGGCCGCCCTCGTCAAAGCCAACGTAGCCGGGAGGAGAACCTATAAGCTTTGAAACGCTGTGCTTTTCCATATATTCAGACATATCGATTCGTATCATCGAGGATTCGTCACCGAACAGTACCTCCGCCAAAGCCTTTGTAAGCTCGGTCTTACCAACACCTGTAGGACCGAGAAAGATGAATGAGCCCATAGGACGGTTTGGATCCTTAAGCCCTACCCTGCCCCTTTTGATCGCTCTTGCAACAGCAGAAACTGCTTCCTCTTGTCCTATTATACGCGTATGAAGAATTTTGTCAAGACTTTTTAGCTTTTGGGCCTCTTCCTCAGCAAGTTTTTTTACGGGGATCTTGGTCCATTTGGAAACTACCTCTGCAATATCCTCCTCACTTACGCAAAGATCGTTATTTGCAGAATCCTCTTTCCATGAATTTTTCTTTTCCTCATACTCTTCCTTTAAGAGCTTTTCCTTATCGCGGAGCTCGGCTGCCTTTTCAAAATTCTGCGATTTAATAGCAGATTCCTTTTCGACGCTGAGATTCTTTATCTGTTCCTCAAGATCTTTTATATCCTTTGGTACTGTAACCGCACCGATACGAAGCTTGGAGGATGCTTCATCTATAAGGTCAATTGCCTTATCGGGAAGATATCTGTCGCCGATATAACGTACCGAAAGCTTTACGGCAGCTGTGATAGCCTCGTCGCTTATCTTTACCTTATGATGTGCTTCATACTTATCGCGAAGTCCCTTCAAAATCTCTATTGCTTCTTCCTCGGTAGGTTCTCCTACGGTAACAGGCTGAAATCTGCGTTCAAGAGCTGCATCCTTTTCAATATATTTTCTGTATTCATCAAGAGTTGTTGCGCCTATGAGCTGCATCTCGCCCCTTGAAAGTGCAGGCTTTATTATATTCGCCGCATCAACAGCGCCTTCCGCAGCGCCTGCGCCGACTATAGTGTGTATCTCGTCAATGAAAAGAATTATATTCGGATTCTTTTCAACCTCGCCCATAACACCCTTAAGTCTTTCTTCAAATTCACCGCGGTACTTTGCACCTGCTACCATTCCCGAAAGATCTAAGGTTACAATAGTTTTATCGGTTAAATTTTCGGGCACGTCACCCTTTGCTATTCTTATGGCAAGTCCCTCGGCTACAGCCGTTTTACCTACACCCGGTTCACCTATCAGACAGGGGTTATTTTTAGTTCTTCTTGATAATATCTGTATAACACGGTCTGTTTCATCGTTTCTGCCGATTATAGGATCTATCTTACCTTCTTTTGCCGCACGGCAGAGATCTCTTCCGTATTGAGAAAGAGTGGGACAGTCTTTTATTCCCGTATCCTTCTTTTCTTTTCTGCGGTCTTTGGGACGTGTCGATCTTGTCACACCCGAATCGTTCATATCTCCGCTCTCAAGAAAAAGAGTTATCTCATTTACAAGCTCGTCAACGTCAACGCCCTTTGATTCAAGTATCTTTACCGCAACACAGTCATTTTCATTACATAACGCAATAAGAAGATGTTCTGTACCGATATAATTCTGTCCGAACTGTACCGAATAACGTGCAGAGCTTTCAATTATACGTTTGGTCCTCGGAGTCATATCGTTTGGTGTTACGTTTGAGGCAGAGCCTTTTCCCGATATTTCAACGATCATTTCCTTAACTGCTTCAAAGTCAACACCATTATGTTCAAGAAGCTTTCCCGCAACACCTTGGCTCTCGCTTATAAGGGCAAGCAAGAGGTGCTCGGAGCCAATATAGGTATGTCCCATTTCTCTTGCATAAAAAAGTGTTTTATTTAACGCATTCTGCGCTCCGTTTGTAAATCTTTCTGACATTTAAAGCCCTCCTTATCCAAAAGCTTTCTGTATATACTCTGCACGATAAATATCTCTTTCGCTTTCATTTAACGATTTATTGTAATTCACGCACAGACTGTAAGGCATAACCTCGCAAAAAAGACTGTCGAGCCTTGAGATATCATGATCACCGCCCATTCTTATAAGGGCATAAAGCTCGGAAAATTCCTTTGAGGATATCATTTTTGCATACTTTAACGTACCTTCTGCTCTTGATATCTTATCCTCAAGACTGATGCCGTTTCTCTTTTTTAATTCATCTCTTGTTTTTCGTTCTATTTCGGTTATCTGGGTCACTATATCGTTAATCTTTGATATAACCTTTTCTTCGCTTATACCGAGAGTTTCTCTGTTGGAGATCTGATAGATATATGCTCCCGGCTCACTGCCTTCTCCATACATACCTCGTATGGTAAGCCCTAACTTGTCAAGCTGAAGTGCTATGGATTTAAGCTTAGCTGTTATGCTGATACCGGGAAGAAACATCATTACCGATGCTCTCATGGCGGTACCGAGATTTGTAGGACAATGCGTAAGATAGCCGAGGGTATCGTTATAATCTATATTAAGCTTTTCGTTTAATAGCTTGTCTGTACAAACAGCCTCATTATAACATTCCTCAAGAGAAGATCCGTTTTTTATAACCTGCAGTCTGATATGATCCTCTTCACATACCATAATCTTGGTATCATCCTTTACAAAAAGCTCGCGAGGGAGCACAGAACGCACAAAATCGAGGCTAACATCATGTTTTTCCACAAGACTCATTCTTTCATTGTGAGAAAGTTTTTCAAAGTTCCGAGCTTCATATTCATTTCCTAATGCCTTTGAAACTCTGTCTATTATCTCTTTTGCGCCATTTTCATCAAGACGGGATGTATAGGGGTAATCCTTAAGATTTCTTGCAAAACGTATTCTTGACGAAATTACCGTATCCAAATCACGTATCATTATAAATTACCCTCCTTTTCCTTTATTTTATCGCGTAAAATTGCCGCGCGTTCATATTCTTCATTTTCAATTGCTGCCTTAAGCTCTTTTTTCAAGGACTCTATCTCATCGTTGATTTCTTTTATCTCTTTAGGGATCCTCTTTTCGTGAAGGCTTGTTCCGTGTATTGAATTAATGGTGCTTCGCAATTCTTTTTCAAAGGTTTCATAGCATTTACCGCATCCGACCTTACCCTCTCTTCTGATATCATCGAAAGAAGAACCGCAAAGATTGCATCGTTTCTTTTCACTCACAGGAATATTCTTGACTCCGAACAGATTCAGATTTACAAAAGGCGCATATATATCATGCTCATGAGAGCTTGCACATTCGGAGCAAAGAGCAAACTCCTTTATATCTCCGTTAATATTTTGCTTGTAAAATACAGTTGCTTCATTTTTATTACATCTGCTGCACTTCATTTTTATACCTCCTGCTTTAATATTGCCAATATGATATGTTTCATCATATCGGCACGGTGAATATCGTTTACAGCATATTTCAATGCCGATCTTATAATATTTTCTTCCCTTTGAGTAATCGCTGAATTGCTCTTTAAGGAAGATGTAAACGCATAGGCGCTTTGTATATCAAGGCTTTCTCCTATAGCATGGAAAAAATGCATCAGGTATTCGTCCTTTGACATCTGAATCTTTGTGATACGTACGTAGCCTCCGCCTCCTCGTCTGCTTTCTATCATATAGCCCTTTTCCGGAGTGAATCTGGAGGTTATAACGTAGTTTATCTGACTTGGAACACAACCTATCTTTCCTGCAAGATCGTTTCTTTTAAGTTCAAGAATACCTTCATTCTCTCTTATCATTTCTTCGATCATATTTGCTATAATATCACTCATCAACATTGGACGATCCTCCTTTTTGACTTTCTCTGACCTTAATATATCATAAAAGTCAGAGAAAGTCAAGGTCAAAGAAAGTCAAATTATATCCGATTTTGTAAACAATTTGTTACGTATCAAGATTTTTAAACTTATTATAGTCGGATATTATGGCATTCAGAGTTTTTTTGTCAATAATACCGTTCGCAGGCAACGAATATATTTGCTGTATGTATTTTACAGCATTACTTGCTCCTGTATCATAGACCACCGAATCTTCAAATTCGGGAAGATCGGTATATTCGGCTCTTATGGTGTTAAGCAATAGCTTAATGATAAGTACAAGCTCATTCTTCTCCCCTTCTTTTATTATGCCGCCATCTAATTTATCGGGTGATAAAAACAAACAGTTATCCGTAATTTCAAGAGCCAACAGATATTCTCTGTATAAAAGCTCAAAGGTATTGTAATCCACAGTTCCGCTTTCATCCAAACCGTTCTGTCTTTGAAAGCTTCGTACACATTCCCTTGTTTTTTCATCGTATATTCCGTCGGGTACAACGCAGGGATCTCTGCCTGCAGCCCGGCTTACTGTATTCAAATAGGTCTGTATTTCCCTCACAGCTGAGTTTTTATCGTTAATATCGTACATAATACACCTCAATCTATATCAAAACCCGGAAATTGTCCCGAGGCAACAATGTTTCCGAGACTTACCTCTGTATAAATTTCAGCTATGCTGCTCCACGTCAACACACCTACTATACCGCTTGGCGTTATACCAAACAAATTTTGAAAGGCGCTTACAGCCGCAAGGGTATCGGTACCGAATACCCCGGTAGGCTCTGTATAAGGTATTTCAGGATAAGTTTGAGAAAGATAATTCAGATATTCCTGTATGGTACGTACATCCTCTCCCTCATCACCTAACTGTAATTCTCTTCCCGGATAAGGAGCTGCACTCTCTGATATTATTTCGGGCGGGATCGAGGCTATAATACCGCGATATACATCGTATAAAACCGAATAGGTCTTCTCACCCATAATACCGTCGGGAATAAGCCCGTAGCTGCTCTGGAATGCTCTTACCGCTTCTGTGGTTTCGGGCCCGTAATAGCCTGTTATAGCTATAAGAGGAACGGTTTCTTCATAAACCGAAACATAATCTAAAAGAAGCTGGATTATTTTAACAAAATCTCCGTTGCTCCCCTCTCCAAGCACCTCCGGGAATTGTCTTGATATCTCGTTTAACGATATCCCTTCGGATCCCAGTGAATTTATCTGCTTTATACCGTTATATATAAACTGTATCTTATACCAGGTGGCTTTTCCTACCCTGCCGTCCGGCGTAAGATCGAATATTTCCTGAAATCGTCTTACAGCCTCATCTGTTGTCTGACCAAAAAAGCCGTTTACGTTTGCAATTTTAGGTATTGCCGGATAATTTGTTGATATACGGTTAAGTCTTGTCTGAATCAGCTTTACGTCATTACCCGAAGACCCCAATTCAAGTGGTCTTAAGGGTACAGAAACCTCTATTCCTTCTACAGGAGTATTTTCAACAAGCTCGATATCGTTACCGTAATAGTTTTGAAGTATCGCAAAGGGCGTAAGTCCGTTTTCTGCAAGCTCCTGACTCCCCCATTGCGAAAGTCCGTCGCATACAGAAGTCGTGCCGTTACAGTATTGTGCAAACAAGGGTTCAATGCTGCCTCTTCTTCTGATATAGCTATTGAAAATCTCATCAACTATCTGTGATATGTTTTCAAAAATATCTCTGCCCTTTGAAAAGGACTGATCCACCGACGTATCGTTTGTAATATCGAAATCGTAGTTCTGGCTTCTGTAATATTCTGTATATACACGGTTAAGAGCATAGGATATCTGTGCATAAATATTTGCTCTGATCGCATTTTCGTTCCATGTAGGATATATCTCACTTGATGCCACGTTCTTTATGTATTGTGCAAACGGAACCGTTACGTTCTCCGCATAGGAGTTTGGCGGTCCTAAATGAACGGTTATGGTTTCGGGTATAAACGGTAGCTCTGCCATAATTATCTCCTTATAAATTAGGTACGGTGCTTTCGTTGAATCTCACGTCATCATATGGGATTTCATCGCCGTAAGATATCGGTACAAGTGCAACGTTTTGAATCGATGTTACTCCCGAATATACCGGTGCATCTATATTTTGTACCGTATAATAACCGGGATGATCTGTTTCTATTATGTATTTTGCAAATGGTATCTCGTCACTGCCCGGACTTTGAGAAAGCGAGAACGGAGGTGCTGGAAGGCTTATCAGCTCTGTCTTACCGGAACGGTCGGTCGTAAGACGTTTTATCAACGTTACTGTGTCATCGCTTCCTGAGTATATTCTTACCTCTGCCCCCTCTATGGGTAACGAGCCTTTTGCTGTAGTTACAGCTATTCTTAAATATCCTGTTTCTGTGTTTGCCATATGATCACTCCTTTTTATCAATATATGAAAAAATGCAAAAAAAGCTCCGGAAATCGGAGCTTTTTTCAAATTATTTACAGTTGTTATTCTGCTTCTTGTTATCCGCTTTATTGGAGGAATTATTGTTATTCTGATTATTCGCGTTATCGTTCGCGTTATTATTTGTGTTTGTATTGTTCATACCGTTTAAGTTGTTTTTATTATTTTTCTTTGACATTGCAAAATCTCCTTATTTCGTATTTACATTATTATTATTTTCTGATATAATAAATTTATTCAGATAATGAAAGGAAAAATTTTCAAATGAAGGCTTATCCTTTAAAGCTTATACCTTATAAAAAAGGCGTTGTATGGGGCGGAACTGCTCTTAAAAATAACTACGGCAAAGATTTTGTAGGAAACGATCTCGGAGAAACCTGGGAGCTTTCGGTACGCATAAAAGAGAACTCAGTAATTGATAACGGTGCCTACAAGGGTATGACCCTTAAGGAATATTTGGGTGACCCGTCCGATTTTCCTCTTTTGGTTAAATTTCTTGATGCCAATGATTCTCTCTCCGTTCAGGTACATCCCGAAAAAACAGAAATGTGGTATATTGTTGAGGCAAGTGAAGATGCAAAGCTTGTTTACGGCCTTAATGAAAGCTATAACCGCGATGAAACCAAAAAGGCTATAGAAGAAGGCACACTCGAAAATCATCTTCGTTACGTACCTGTAAAGGCGGGAGAAGTATATTTCATTCCGAGCGGTCTTACCCATGCTATATGCAAGGGCATCGTCATTGCTGAAATTCAGGAAAACAGCGATATTACTTACCGTCTTTATGATTATAACCGTCCCGGCCCCGATGGAAAGCTGAGAGAGCTTCATATAAATGAATCTCTTGATACCATAAAGGATATAACCGACGAGGATATACAGTCCGAGCGCTATTCCCTTGGAAAAACAAGCGAAGCAAACCTTGCAAACTGCAGATTTTTCACCGTGGACAAATATGACTTCACAGGTAAAAAGAGCTTTGAAAACGACAGCTTCCGTCACATTCTCTGTCTTGACGGCAAGGGGTATATTAACGGCGAGCCTATAAAAAAGGGCGACGGATACTTTATTCCCAAGGGTCTGAATTCTTATGATATAACAAGCGAAGCGGGAATCTCTGTAATAATATCAACAACAAAAGGATATTAAAAGTCTCCTGACAAGCGACCAAACCTCTCTTCATTGATGATATAATCAAGTCATCAAATGAAAGAGAGGTTTTGATTTATGAAAATTATTAAAAACAATATCACAGAATTAGTATTCATCCTTGATGCAAGCGGCTCTATGCACGGTCTTGAAGCAGATACTATCGGCGGATTTAATTCTATGATAGAAAAGCAAAAAAAGCTTGACGGCAAGTGTTACGTATCAACATACGTTTTCAACGGTACGTCATCTGTGATTCACGACAGAGCTCCCATTGAAAAAATTAAGGCAATAACAGAAAAGGATTATACTACGGGAGGATGTACCGCACTTTATGATGCCGCAGGAGAAGCTATAGAGCATATCTCAATGATACACAAATATATAAGGGAATCTGACATACCCGAAAACATAGTATTCGTTATCACTACCGACGGTATGGAAAACGCAAGTACAAAATATTCTGCTTTACAGATCAAAAAACTCATAGAGGCAAAGAAGGAATCGGGATGGGAATTTCTATTTCTCGGTGCAAATATAGATGCAATAAACGCAGCGGCTGATATCGGTATTGATTCTGACAGGGCGGCAAATTACACCTGCAATGCAGAAGGTACACAGAATAATTACAGGGTTTTAAACGAAGCTGTTGCTTCGATAAGATCTGCCAGACCGATTTCAAGCAATTGGAAGAAGAATATCAAATAAAATTAATAGCATAATTTAACTGCAGAATATAAAGGACCCGGGCGGTTAACCGCCCGGGCTCTTTTAAATAATTAACCTTCAATATATCCGAGTTCTACCATTTTGATATAAAGCTGATCTGAAAGCAACTTATTGAAAATATCATTTCCGTGCTCCTTATCGGAACGGAAGGAGCTTGGTATCTCGCCTATGGCTATGTCATTGATATCCTGCTCGGTCTTAGTAATACCTGCAGCCTCAAAAGCCTCATCGGTAAGAAGATAGGATCTGAAATCAAGGAATTTTTCACCGTAATACTCTGCAAGACCCTCATTGAATTTATCAACGTTAGGGAGATAGTACCAGCTTGTCAGGCTGATAATGATGTATTTATCGGTACCCATATACTCTATCATATCAGACTGGGCTTCGATAAGCTTATCGGATTCGTTCCACTCATAACCGTTGCTGGGACCGCTGAATATAATATGAATATCATTAAGGTTCTGATTCTTCATTGCAACGGTAACTATACGTGTAGGACGATCAACCAAAACCTCTGTATAGGGAGCGGGATCCATACGGTTAAAATAGTAATTTCCGTCATCATTAAGATAAAGGTTGCCCTTGATTCCGTTTATATAAACGGGCGAAAGTCCGTTATTGCCGAGAAAAGCAAAACCTTCATCTGAATTGATCTCTCTGAACGTATCGTCAAGAAGAGTTATCTTAACATCCTTCTGCTCTGCAGGAATGGTAAAGGGGGCAACGTAGAAGGGGGTACCTCCCTGCTTCATAGCAATAAATTCAGCCTTTTCTCCGCCCGAGCTCCAGTTACGGACACGAAGCTTATAATCTCTTTTAAGGAAGCTCGGATAACCCTGGGTCATACTGTCACCCCAGCACAAAATCATAGGGTTATCAACGGTTTTCATTTCTATAGCATCAAAATCGGTTGTGTCCGGAGGAACAATGCCCTCATTCATTAAATAATCGACAAAATAGAATATCTTCGCCGCCTGAGCTCTTGTTGCAGTACCGAGGGGGTTGAGCGTTTTATTACCTGTACCCGAAAGTATAGCATTTGAAATTGCCCAATCAAGACCGTCCTTCGCCCAATCGCTTACCTTTGAAGCATCCGAGAATCCGCTCATTTTGCTCATTGCGGGGTATTTATTGACTATACCGTATTTTTCTGCAAAATTTGCTATCATAACCGCAAGCTGTTCACGGGTAACAACCTTTGTGGGCTTGAAGTTAACGCCATCGCCCTGAGCAACACCCTTATCCTTTGCCCATGCGACCGCGGAGGTAAACCATGCTCCGTCGGGAACGTCATCAAAATCAACGCTGTCATACCCGCTGAGATCGTCACCGGAAAGACGTGCAAGAACCTGCACCGTCTGTGCACGTGAGAATTTCATATCAGGGGAGAACAAGGAATCGGAGGTTCCTACCATTATTCCCTTTTCAGAAACGTATTTTACAGATTCTGCATACCATGCACCGTATGCTATATCATCAAAAACCGTAACCTGAACATTAGCAAAAGAAGGTACCGACATTGTGAGAAGCATGACGGAAATAATACAGATTATTACTGCTTTGCGAAAGATATTAATTTTCATTTTTCTTCCCTCCGGAATCAATATTTTGATGTATCAATTATACCAAAACCTTTGTTTTTTGTCAATGGCGGTATATCACCAAAATAAAAATATTGACAATATTTGAAAAATAAGATATAATTATTGCGATTAAGTTCAACTTGTTATGGGGTGAGTAAGATAAGCCAAAGGGACGAACGCTTGGAATACCTTCGTGTATTTGCTTGTTTTGGTGTAATATTGGGTCATATTTCAAACTGGTATATGCGTGCTTATCCCGATTTGCCTTTTGATTCTTATATTTGTGCGTCGGTCTTCAACGGGCTCTGCCGTGTCAGTGTTCCTATATTCTTCATGATAAGCGGCGCTCTTATTCTTGAGCAGAACACCGATTACAAAAAGAACACAAAAAGAGCTTTATCGATCCTTATAAAAACTGTTGTATGGACTATAGTATTTCTTATCTGGGATTATTTCTATCTCGGCGAACGTTACGATATTCATGAAATATTCGCAGTACCGATACGTGTACATTTCTGGTTTCTTTACGTAATATTCGGAATATATCTTACAGTTCCCTTATGGCAAAAGCTCGTAAAGGACGCATCAAAAGAACTTATCAAATACTTTTCGGTTCTTTTTATTTCTGTTCTGACATTAAGCTTTATTATTGAATCCTTTAAAATGCATATTACATATGAGATACCCCTTGTCGGCGCCTCCTGCTATGCTTGTTATTTTATAATGGGTTATATAATCCGTCATTATATTGACGAAATAAAGATCAAAAGATGGATCTATGTTACAGTATGGGCTCTATGCGTTACGGCAACTATTCTTCTCACACTTCTGCCCTCAATAAAGCACAATGAACATATAGAAAGCTTTTCGGATTTCAGAAGTGCATTTATAGGCTTATCTGCATTAGCGGTATTCTGTCTTTTCATGAAGGCAAAGCCCTTCAAGCACAACCGAATCATATCGCTGTTTTCACGGCATTCCTTTAATATCTATATGATCCACGTATTCTTTCTTGATATAATTCAGGTAAATATAGACATTACAAAATTCAGTGCCTGGATAGGAATCCCCGTATTCTTTATATTTTTACTCATACTCAGTCTGGTATGCTCAATACTATTTGAGCTTGCCAAGGGTAAAAAACAAATTATTTTATAAGTATTAAATTTGAAAGGAAATTCAACCATGTTTTGCGGAAATTGCGGTAATCAGATCAATGACAACGCAAGCTTTTGCCCCAACTGCGGAAAAAGCGTAACTAATTCACAGGCAGCTCAGAAAACCGAACCTGCCCAGCCCTTTGTACAGCCTGCCGCAGACAACAGCACGGCGGCTCCGCCTCCCCCCGTTAATGCAGATACAAAACCTAAGAAAAAGAAGATAGGCTGCTTGATCGCAGTTATAATAGGCTTGGTTATTGCTTTAATACTCGGTGCAATAGTAACGGTTACCGTTCTTATCATCAAATCCTCAGGCGGCGGAAGCACAAAGGATTACGCCAAGGATGACAAGAAAAACGAATCTGTTGAAAAAACTCCCGGCTATGAATCAGAGGTAAAAGCATATCTTGATTACATAAAAGACAAAAACAATGACGTTGACGAATATCTCGAGGATACCTATTTTGGCGGCGAATTCGGTTTATACTACAGCGGAAAAAGAGCGGATGAGATTCACAAAATAGAAGCTGACGTTTTCTTTGAATATGAAAAAGATTATGAAATGGAATACGGATACGGCGAATATTTTGACTATGACGATTGGAGAGATTACAAGAAGGAATCCGAAATAGACTATTTCTATGAATGCATGGAAGACTATTACGGTGACTGGGATCTCAGCTACGAAATAGTTGAATCAAAAGAATGTTCAGATGCAAAGTTCGAGGATCTTGAGGAAATATGGGACGATTTGATCGATGCCTATGAAGAATTCTACAAGGATGAAGACTTTGATTTTTCCGAAAAGGACGCAGAAGAATATGATGAATTCATCGAGTATCTAAAAGATCTCGAAGTTACCAAGGCATATGTTGTAAAGGCTGAGGTCGAGATCGAAGGCGAAGATGATTACTTTGAAGACACCTTAAGATTCTACGTTGCAAAAGCAGGGGATCAATGGGTAATATTAGAAGGTACAAGCTTCTATGACTTAACATAAGACCTAAACAACTAAAATCAGGGATGAGCTGAGTTGCTCATCCCTGATTTTCTGCTTTATTGAAAAAATACTTTTCAGATTCACCTATATCCTTTTCCCAGACAGTAATTGCTCTGTCGATGTTTTGACCTCTTATCTTAAATAAAAGAGTGTTTTCATCAACGTATTCTGTATATGTAACGTTATATCCAACTCTTACATAACTATTTTCCGAAAAGCCTTCACCGGTTATAATATATATATCGTCTTCACCGTCTTTGAGCTCTATATTATGAATCTTTATTTTACGACGGTTTATCTTCATATCAGAAGTACGGTAAGGACGCTTCCCGTCAAAGGCATGGGCCTCTCCGTAAAGAATATCATATGATAAAGCCTGAAGCTTGGAAAGATAATCGCTATCATTGATATAGCATTGATGACAGGAATTTATAACACCTTCATTGATCCCAAGCTTGGCCAGCACCTTTGAGGATAATTGATACGAAGATATATTTTCATCTTCAAACCTCATGCCGAAATTATTCCAAATAAGATAATCTGTCTCATATATGCCTCTACCGTCAAGGTCGTCGTTTTTTATTTCAAGAGACGGCAAATGATCGCCGTAGATAACAAGCAGGGTCTGCTCTTCCCTTTCTTCGATGGAGGAGATCAATTCACCGAGGAAAATATCCATTTCATATAGCTGATTTGCATAGAATTCATATGAACCTCTCACATCTTTGTTTTTACACTTCGTAACCTTTACATGGCGTTCATAATCCTCGATACCGCTGTAGTTACCGTGTCCCTGAACAGAAATCGCAGTTATAAGATCAACACCTTCGGTTTCGTCAAGGCATTCGTTTATATAACGCAGAAGAACCTTATCCTTTGCCCAGCCGTTTTCGTTTTTTTCATAATCGGTCATATATTCAACCGAATAAAAATAGTCATATCCCAAATTTGCATATACTGTATTTCTGCCATAAAATCCTCCCTTATAGTTGTGTATAAAATGAGAGGTATAGCCGTAAGGCTTAAGATTTGTTGCCAAACTTTCGCAAGGCATTTCGGTAAGTATTGTTTTATATGGGTATTCTCCCGCGCCAAAATCGGCAACTCTCATACCGGTTACTACCTCAAATTCAGTATTTACAGTACCTGCTCCGATCACGGGAACGCTCAGAAGTCCTGACGGACACTCGGAGAGCAGCTTTGAAAAATTCGGAATTACCTCCCTTGAAAACTCTACGTTATTCAAGGCAGAAATATCAAAGAAGGATTCCATCTGTAAAAAAATAACGTTTGGAGTTTTCACCTCTTCCATATCCGTTTCGTGAAAATTCTCCTTTATCGAATCTATAAGCTCCTTTGAATAATCCTCCGGCTTGTCAATACCTTTGTCAACGAGGCTTATCATAAAGGAATAAACAAATCCGTTATCCTTAAAAGCGGATGAAAGCTCGGGAAATTTTGTCTTTAAAGCACCTGTACCCACAGCAAATTGAAGGTTTGCGGAAGAAATTATAAAAACAGCAATAAAGCAAATAAGTACCCTTTTCGTACTTATTTTTTCACGGGGAGAGGAAAATGCTCTGAAAAATACGATAAAAACACCAAGAATCAACGCAACCGCAAAAAGACAAACCAAGGCTAAATAGAAAGGGGACAAATATTTCTTTATAATAAGAGGCAGAGTATCTATAAGCCCGAGATCATATGCAGTAAAGGGTAGAGTCCTGTTTATGGTAATTATATAGTTTACGGTACCTAAAATGATCCAGACAGCAGATACAAGCCCTGCCCAGAAATATCTGAATCTGTTAAACAGAATACCCGGCGACAGCATTAATATAAGAATAAGAGTATTTGTAAGAAATACGTATGGGTCATAAAACAGCTTAATAAATCCTCCGAACAATGCTTTATTGTTCAATGACTCCAAAACTATATTAACCGAAAACGGCAGTATTATAAAAATGACAATATCAATAACGGTCCTTTTTTTATACAGCTTTTTCATAATATCCTTTCAAGTTTTCATAACATATCGAAAATAGTATAAAAAACATATCTGCTCTTTTAATATTCAATAGAATCATTATACCATAGAATCACAAATTTTTCAACACTTTCAGACATTATGCGTCGCCACGCGCGACGAATCCCGCCCCATTCCATGGTGCAAACAACTCACACGAAATGAAGCAATTTCCTATAAATCAAAAAAGGAACAGAATAAGCTCTGTCCCTTTTAATATGTTACTCAGCCCATCATTTCCTTTGAAATGACGTCAAGTACCTTTTGATAGCAGCCGCCGCAGCCTGTGGAGCAGTTGGTGACAGACTGAACCTCTTTGAAGGCTTCAAGAACGTCGTCAAACTTCTTCTCTGTGTGAAGTGCCGCAACTATATCGTTGTACTTAACCTGCTTGCAGTTGCAAATGATTACGTTTTCCATAATTATTTAAAATATCTGTTGAGAAGTCCCTGGAAAGCCTTGCCGTGTCGAGCTTCGTCCTTTGCCATTTCATGAACGGTATCGTGAATAGCATCGAGGTTGTTCTGCTTTGCCATCTTTGCAAGCTCAAACTTGCCCTCTGTAGCACCGCATTCAGCTTCAACTCTCATTTCAAGATTCTTCTTTGTAGAGGGAGTTACTACTTCACCGAGCATTTCTGCAAACTTTGCAGCGTGCTCCGCCTCTTCCCAAGCTGCCTTTTCCCAATAAAGACCGATTTCGGGATAGCCCTCACGGTGAGCAACTCTTGACATAGCAAGGTACATACCAACTTCGGTACATTCGCCTTCAAAGTTAGCACGAAGACCGTCAATTATTTCTTGAGGAACGCCTTCTGTTATACCAACTTCATGCTCACAAGCCCATACGAGCTTGCCGTCTTCAACTACCTCTTCAAACTTATCAGGACCTGCCTTACAAAGAGGGCACGCTTCAGGGATAGCACCTTCTACGATCTGTCCGCAAACTTTACACTTAAATTTCATAATATAAACTCCTTTATATAAAAAATTAACATCTCTGTTACGATTTGATTTTAACATAAACACGTTTAAATTTCAAGTGTTTTGTTATGGTTTTAAAGTAATTTTTTCTTTTTCAAGCCAAATCTTAAAGCTATCGACCGTTTCTTTACAAAAAAGGAAAACAAGTTCATTCGGAAATGCCTTTGATTCTATAGCGGGCGGCAGCTTATGTACCATGATATTATGCTCGAGATAAGCTTTTATATTTTTAGAAGGATAATTTTCTATAGAAGAATATACAACCTCATCCGCTTCGTTCATATCCTCCCAAAGCTTTATAGACCAATGTAAATGCTTGTACATATACTTACTTATATATCTTATCTCCCAACGGTAATCATGAAACCAATCGTTCCCAATATAACTTCTTTTGTGCTCTGCCATAGGACCTCTGTCCCAGCACATATCGGTATAAAGATGTAAAAGGACGCCAAATTGAAAAGGGTCTGTAAGATCGAGAGAACACGCTAATTCCAAAAGCTTTTCTTCCCTTTCGTCACCTTTATAAATTCTTAAATGGTTCTTATCCTTAAAGTCTCTTTCATCTATGCAATCAGGGGCAAGATTTCCGATATAAAATGCGATATCCGCATTTTCATTATAATTTCTCGCACACATAAGGTGCATCATTGCACAGGGCATACGTCCTCCTATTTATAATATATGATCATATCCTCACCGTCACGCCATGGTCCGAAGGCTTCATTGGCATCGTTAAAGAACATAGGCATATATTTATCAAAATTCTCTGCCTGTGGCAGGCTTGCTGCCTCCTGCGGGTCAGCCCAAAAGACCTTGCCTTCTTCGGTTTCGCCTATAAGCTCTCCCGAAAAATCAGAGGTTTTATACAAAAAAACAATATAACGGTCATCGGTATCCTTGTTACACCAATGAATAACGCCGCAAGACCGCAGGTTAAAGACGTCAAGTCCCGTTTCCTCTTTTATTTCACGGATAGCGGAATCGGTAAAGCTCTCTCCCGGCTCTACGTGTCCCCCCGGAAAGGTTACTCCCTTCCAATATTTAACTCTTTCCTGCAAAAGTACCTTACCGTTTTTCTTATCCTCTACCATTACCATATTGGTAAGCTCGTATTTCGGCATTTTACGCTCCTTACATTGTAGGGGTCGAGGGACCGCCTGTGAAAAGCAATATAAGAACTACAGCCCACAAAACAGCACCTAATATAATAAGCCCTATATTTTTTATCTTTTTGAATCTAAGCTCTTTATATTTCAGATTCCAATCAACGTTCTCGGTGGAAAGCTTTTCTCCGAGTTTTTCCTTTTTGCGTCTGCAAACAGATATAAGCTCTTCGCTGTCACGGTATGAACCGAGTTTTTTAAACATTACGATAGCTTCATCATAGTCTGCACCGTCAATGGCATTAACCATTTTAGAGCGAGCCTCTTTATAAAGCAAATCCTCTTTTTCATTTATTTTTTTATGATCCGACATTATACACCTCGGTAATTTAATATATATAATTATATTACATTTTACCTTTCCGTGTCAACTGATATCACGTAATTATTCCGAGATGGTCAAGTAAAATTTTTAAACCTATTAATAAAAGAATAATACCTCCGAACAGCTCCGCCTTATCCGCTGTTCTTTTTCCGAAGAATCTGCCTGAAAAAATACCTATAAGAGACATTATGTAGGTTACAACAGCGATAAATAATGAAGAATAAATAATTTTAACTTCTAAAAAGGATAGAGTTATACCGACTCCCAAAGCATCGATGCTCGACGCAAGTGCCAATAAAAGGAGTTCAAATATCTTTTGTCCCCTATTTTCATCTTTATTTTCAAAAGAGGAATATATCATCTTAATGCCGGCATATGCCAGAAGAAAAAAGCATATCCAATGGTCAAAGCCCACTATAATATTTTTAAGTCCCGAGCCCAACAAATAACCGATCACAGGCATTATTCCCTGAAATAACCCAAAAAGAAAAGCGGCAAGATAACTTGCATTATACTTCTTTTTCGTTCCCATACAAACAGATACCGCAAAGGCATCCATGCTTAACCCAAATGCAAGAAACACAAGCCCTGCAAAGCTCATAGCATCAACTCCCAAGGGTATTTTATGCGTAAAAAAAGCCTGTTATCACACAGGCTTTTTAATCTTATGGCTCTGTGTCAATAGTTGGGGTAAATAAAAAATAGAATAAAGTAACAAAATTTAATAAAAGCATAGAAAAAGCATCTTGAAGCGAAGCGGAAAGATGCTTTTTCTATGCTTCGCGGCTCATG
>SVQZ01000056.1 GCA_015065105.1 Oscillospiraceae bacterium
ATTTAAAAGAAACGCAGGCAACCTGCACCTTTCCTTGTTGCAAACAACTCACACGAAATGAAGCAATTTCCTATAAATTAAAAAGCGCCGCCGGGCGCACCGATGATCGGGCTTGAACCTTACATAAACTTGTTTCTTCAATACCCGAAGTGGAGCAATTTCCTATAACTATAATATTAAAAAGCACCGCCGGGCGCACCGATGATCGGGCTTGAACCTTACATAAGCTTGTTTCTTCAATACCCGAAGTGGAACAATTTCCTATACATTAAATAAAAAGCTGCAAGTTGCCGCACCCAATTCCGCCCCGACAATTTGTGATTAGGGCGATCCTTCAAACCCTGACCGATTCTTCAATCTCACGAGGCACAGTAATTTCCTATAAATTTGAAAAGAGGTACGGCAATACCGTACCCCGTTATTTTTTGTCCGCCCAAAGGGGCGGTAATTGGGCACCCCTGCCGGGCACCGTGATGTCCTTTTGCTTCACACTATAATTATATTCATTTTACGTGACGAAAAAATGATTATTATATGATTCTTTTAAATTTTTTTATTTCATTTCTTATTGATAAAATAAGCCTGTTGTAGTATAATTATAAAAGAATTTTACGGAGGATAAAAATTGAACGTACAAAGATATTTAGAAGTAAAAGAAAAGTGCTTTGATAAAATATATTCCTTTCTCAATGACCGCCAGAGGCAGGCTTTAAAAACGGTCAAAGGACCCCTTCTTGTAGTTGCGGGTGCGGGAAGCGGAAAAACCACCGTATTGGTAAACCGTATTGCCGCTATCATTCGTTACGGCACAGCATATGAAAGCACAAACGTACCCTTCGGTGCAACCGACGAGGATACGCTTGAGATGGAAAGAGCGTTGGATATGCCTTCGGGCGAGCTTTCCCGCTATATGGTCAAATATGCTGAAGATCCCTGCCCTGCCTGGGCTATCATGTGTATCACCTTTACCAACAAGGCGGCAAACGAAATGAAAGAAAGGCTTTCTGTTGTTATCGGTGAAGAAGCCGGGGAGATATGGGCTGGAACATTCCATAATATCTGCATGAGAATACTGCGTAAAAACCCGTTTGAGGCAGGTCTTACCCCCGGATTTACAATTTATGATACAGATGATGCTAAAAAGCTAATCAATTCCATAGTTAAGGACCTGAATCTTGACGATAAGAGATATGCGGCAAAGACTGTAATGAATAAAATAAGCCGCGCAAAGGAATCCATGCTTACTCCCGACGACTATGAAAAGGAGTTTGGACGTGAGTATTTTGAAAAAAACATTGTACGTATATATCGAGAATACCAGAAGCGTATGACAGAAGCCAATGCCGTTGACTTTGACGATATCATCGTACGTACGGTAAACCTGCTTGATTCGAATGAAGAAATAAGAAATTATTATCAGCGCCGTTTCAAATACGTTTGCATTGACGAATATCAGGATACAAACAAGGCGCAGTTCCTTTTAGCTGCCGCCTTGAGCGGAAAATACCGTAACCTTATGGTAGTTGGCGACGATGACCAGAGTATTTACCGTTTCAGAGGTGCTACCATCGAGAATATACTTAATTTTGACAAGCATTTCTCTGAGGCAAAAGTAGTAAAGCTCGAGCAAAATTACCGCTCCACCAAGAATATCATCGAAACCGCAAACCGTCTTATAGCCAACAATCGCGGCAGACGTGAAAAGAATCTCTGGACAGCCGCCGAAGAAGGCGAAAAGGTAAGGGTAAAACAGCTTACAGACCAGACCGAGGAGGCAAGATATATCGCCGATACGATACTTGACCACACCGTTAAGCAGGGAAGCAGATTCAGCGATCATGCCATACTTTACAGAGTAAATGCCCAGTCAAATGCTCTTGAAAACGTATTTGCAAAGAGCGGTATTCCCTACCGTATTTTAGGCGGTACGAGATTCTATGAGCGTAAGGAGATCAAGGATATTATCGCATATCTCTGCCTTGTATCATCCACCGCAGACAACCTTAGATTAAAGAGAATAATAAACGAACCGAAGCGTAAGATAGGCGACACTACCGTCGATGCCGTTGAAAAATTGGCACAGATGGAGGGAGTTTCGATGTTTGAAATAATCGAAAATGCTGATAATTATACCGCCTTGGGCAGAGCATCGGATAAGCTTAAGGCATTTGCCAAGCTTATAAACGATCTTCGCGGGATAGAAAAGACCGAGACACTTTCATCCCTCGTGGAAAAAACCATCGACATGAGCGGCTATCGTTCAATGCTTATCGTTCAGGGCCAGGTTGCAGAGGACCGCTTACAAAACGTTGAAGAGCTTATCTCAAATGCGGTAGCCTTTGAGGAAAGCCACGAAGAGGCTACTCTTGCACAGTTTCTTGAGGAGGCGGCATTGGTTGCGGATATAGACAACTATGACGAAACTGCAGATGCCGTTGTTATGATGACCATACATTCAGCCAAAGGTCTTGAATTTAACAACGTATATCTCCCCGGACTCGAGGAAGGCCTCTTCCCATCATATCAGTCTATCGGAGAGCAGGCTGAGCTCGAAGAGGAACGCAGACTTTGTTATGTTGCCATAACAAGAGCAAAAAAAGAGCTTTGCGCTACATATGTAAAAAACCGACTCATGTACGGTCATACCCAATATAATCCCCCCTCACGGTTTTTGGATGAGCTTCCTGATGCAACGGTAGAACATATTGCTTTGCCAAGCCCTCTCTCCGACTTCTTCGGGACAGTGCATTCCTCACAAAGAGCTCCCTCATCCTTCACTTCCCCCTCTTTTGCAAAGCAAAAGCCAAAATCACTCTCTTCCTTCAGCTCAGATCCCTTTGCAAAGCCTGCGGCACCCGCCGAGAAGCTTTCTCCGGGAGACGAGGTATCCCATCTCAAATACGGCAAGGGAATGGTGCTCTCTGTTACCGATATGTCAGGGGACTATCTCTATGAGGTTGCCTTTGACAACTTCGGAACAAAGAAGATGATGGCAACCTTCGCAAAACTAAAAAAATTATAGGACAAGCTTTATAGGATAGTCGAACAATATGGGTCCGACCGCCTATACATACCGTTTTAAATCCAACACGGACCAATAAACAAAAATACAAAATATAAAGGAGAAAAATTATGGACTGCTTATTCTGTGCTATAGTTGAAGGTGCAATTCCTTCAAAAAAGGCTTACGAGGATGATAAGATCCTTGCCTTTTACGATATCAACCCCCAGGCTCCCGTTCACATCTTGGTGATCCCCAAAACACATATCGCATCTGTTGACGCGGTAAATTCTGAAAACAGCTCTGTTATCGCGGCAATTTTTGAAAAGATCCCCGAAATCGCAAAGTCTGCAGGTATAACCAACGGATACCGCGTTGTTTCAAACTGCGGTGACGATGCCTGTCAAACGGTAAAGCATATTCATTTCCATATCCTCGGCGGAAAACAGTTAGCAAATAAAATGGCTTAATTTGGACTCCGTAAAGAGAAAAAATCAATATTGGTAAAACAAAAGGGACAGAGAAGCGTGCTGCATTCTCAGTCCCTTTTATATTATTTCTTTTTCTTTTTAACAATCAACACAACAACCACTATAATAACAATAACCACCAGAATACCCGTTAAAAGCAATGCCGCTATGGTTATCAATAGTATAATCGAAATCCCGCCTATACCGCCGGAAGAGAGCAAGACCGTACCGGTTGCGAGTCCGTCATGCTCGTGTTCTTCATACTCATGCTCAACAGGCATGACTGCTGTATCTGACGCTGCGCTTTCATGTGCAGCATCTTCATCAGAATAAAATTCATCGTCAGAAACAGAATCTGTAACTGAGTCCTCTGCCTCCGCCACCGCAACTTCTGCCAAAGAAGACTCCATGTCTGCAAAAGAATGCAATGAAAAAATCACAGCTAAAAAAATAAACGTCAAAATTAAAATTCCAAATCTTTTCATTTATATCTCCCTTTAAAAAGCGCCGCCGGGCGCACCGAATTCCGCTCCATTCCTTAGTGCAAACAACCCACACGAAATGGAGCAATTTCCTATAAATTAAAAAAAGCGGGCGCCGGCCCGTACCGATGATCGGGCTTGAATCTTACATAAGTTTGTTTCTTCAGTGCCCGAAACATAGCAATTTCCTATATAAGATAAAAGTACCGTTACGGTACTTTTATCTTATATATAATCAAATTACTTCTTCTTTTTCTTAAGAACAACGATAACAACCACTACAACTGCAGCGATTACAACAACACCTGCAACGATGGCGATGATAAGTCCGACAGAGATACCTCCGCCGTTATTGTCAAGAGTAGTTGCGGTATCGCCCTTTTCTCTTTTTTCGGTCTCCTCGGGGATATCATCCTCCTCATCCTCTTCGTCAGTCTTGCCCATAGTTTCCTTTGTTTCCTTTGTTTCCTCGGGATCGCTGTTTTCCTCGGGATCGAAGGTAGGAGTACCTTCCTCGGGGAATTCGGGAGCAACACCTGCAGAGTCAGCAGTCATAAGCTTGATACCGTAGGAACGTAAGGACTCACCGCCGGTATTTCTATCCATACCGTCCTCATGAACCAAGGGAACGGAGATAGCTCTTGCGATAGTAAAGATGTCGCCTTCTTCATGCTCCTGAGTGGAGAATATCAAGGTCTCTTCGTTAGCAATAGCTCTGTCCATATAGATAACGCCGCACTTGCTGTAAACGCCTGCCTTTGCGAGATCTTCCTCGTCAAGTCTAACGTCACCGTATGTAACTGCATCTGTATCGTCACAGATCATAGACCAGGGGATCATGCACTCAACAGACCAGGAGGTTTCGCCGGTCTTCTTAGCCGCACCGTTTACCTGTTTGGTGATATCACCGGAAGCACCGATGTGGTTGGTGGAATAGCACATAAACTCATCGTTTTCACCGATAGACATACAGTACCAAGCGGTTCTTTCGCCGGTAGATGTCATACCGATATCATAACAAGCCTTCAAGGGGTCGATAGCAAATACGAAAACATCGCCGTTAAAGCCGTACTCTTCATTTTCACTATCTACAACATTATCATCGCCTGTGCTCAAAAGCAAGGTGGGGTCGGTGATATTTGCACCTACGTAAAGACCGTTATCATCCCATGCAAAATATACGTCTGCGTTGATGATGCAACGGCTGGATGCAGACCAATAGGTAGGCATATTCTTGTAGTTCAAGGTAACGGGAGCGCTGTAGCCCTCGGAAGCGGAAACACTACCGTCAACTGTGGGGGTGGAGTTCTTAACGACCGCGGAACCAACTTCACCGTCGTAGGGGAGATAATCATCGAGATTATAAGCCGCAACGCTGAGGGAAGAAAGCATAAACAAAACGACCATAAGAACACTTAAAATCCTCATTTTTCTCATTTTAATTTTCCTCCAAAAATCTTTATTTCGGTTATTCCGAAATCTATTGATTACATTATACCATTAATATTGAAAATATACAATACCTAAATATTAATTTTTTATAAAAGCGGTTAACGATGCGTAATAAATCTCTCTTTTTTTCCGGTACAAACAACTCATACCAAACAAAGCAATTTGGTTCTATACAAAAAAGGACATCCGAAGATGTCCTTTCAGACTGTCGAAAAAGTCGGTCGGACGTGTGAAGAAATTCTTTTTTTAAGTTTAAGACGCCCAATAAAATAATTAGAAAATAAGCTTCACAACTCCCGATAAAGTTGAATAACTATTCAATAGCGGTGTAAACGTCGAGTTCACACCGCTATTTCACACTTTTCCGTGAAAAGGGGCTCTACCGTACATAGTACGCCTACGTCCCCTTTTCACGAAAACCTACG